>MAAI01000042.1 GCA_002163115.1 Methylophaga sp. 41_12_T18
TGAATACCAACGTCTGATCTTTTTGCAAAGTCCAACAACGTAAGTACCCACACAAATTACTTGATACCATATTTTTAAAGAGCGTTTGCTGCGTGTTCGTTGCAACAAAGAAGCGAGAATTATACAGCGTCTCACCAAACTGTCAAACTTTAATTCTGTTTATTTTCAACCAACAATTAACTGCTTGTCCGATGAAAATAACATCGTTAACAAGCAAGCCTGCTAACAAAGAAGCGAGAATTATACAGCCCTTTTCATGACTGTCAATGACTAATATAAATTTTTATTTCACTAGCCGCAGGAAGAGATTTTTACTGCTTATATAACTAAAAAAGCCGGCATAAAGCCGGCTTTTTTATTCGTACATAGAAGTTTTATCTAATATTAATCAGCTACAACTTCTTCTAACTTACGGTCCACTAATTCAACAATAGCCATAGGAGCTTTATCGCCAGCACGCAAACCACATTTGAGAATGCGAATGTAGCCACCAGGACGAGATACTGAACGAGGACCAAGGTCAGAGAACAATTTAGTCACTGCTTGTCTATCGCCAAGGCGAGAGTAAGCTAATCTACGATTAGCAACACTATCTTCTTTCCCTAAAGTGATAAGAGGTTCAACGACACCACGTAACTCTTTTGCTTTTGGCAAAGTTGTACGAATAACTTCGTGTTCCATCAGAGACACAGCCATATTTTTAAACATAGCTTTTCTGTGGCTACTGTTGCGGTTTAATTTACGACCAGAATTACGATGACGCATTTTAATTACCCTATTTCTTTATGCTGAATTAACTTCAGTATTATTATTTCTGTTCAAGTGATGCAGGCGGCCAGCTGTCAAGGTGCATACCTAGTGACAAGCCTTTTGAAGCCAATACATCTTTAATTTCAGTCAATGACTTTTTACCTAAATTTGGAGTTTTAAGTAATTCCATTTCACTACGTTGAATCAGGTCACCTACATAATAGATATTCTCTGCTTTTAGACAATTTGCTGAGCGGACGGTTAGGTCCAAATCATCAATAGCCTGTAACAACGCAGGATCTACAGCTGGCGCCTTTTCTTCTACTACTGTTTCTTCGATAACTTTGAAGTCGACGAATGAAGTCAGCTGGTCACTTAAAATTGTTGCTGCAAATTTAATTGCATCTTCAGCATCAAGTGTACCATCAGTATCGACATCAATAATAAGCTTATCTAAATCAGTACGATTTTCTACTCGTGCACTCTCAACACTATAAGTAACCATATTGACCGGTGTAAATGTAGCATCAATAACAAGTTGACCAATAGCGCGGTCTTCATCTTCACTGACAGCGCGTGTATTAGCAGGTGAGTAACCTCGACCTTTAAGCACTTTAAGGGTCGCGTTCATACTGCCACCAGTAAGATTAGCTATAACATGAGATGGATTAACAATTTCAACATTGTGAGGGAGTTGAATATCCGCTGCAGTCAACGGGCCAACACCTTCTTTGTTAATTGTTAAAACAGCCTCATCAACATCATGTAATTTGATGGCTATACCTTTCATATTCAAAAGAATATCAAGTACATCTTCTTGAACACCATCAATTGCAGAATATTCGTGTACAACACCATCAATCTGAACTTCAACTACTGCCGCACCTTCCATTGAAGAAAGCAATATACGACGTAATGCGTTACCTAATGTATGTCCAAACCCACGTTCAAGCGGCTCTAGAACTAGACGCGTACGTGTATCACTAAACTTCTGGATATCTACTATCCGCGGTTTAAGAAATTGACTCCGATATGTCGTCATGCAAATTCCTCTAAGTAAATCCTAAATGAAGGGATTTTAAATTCTATTTCGAGTAGAGCTCAACAACCAAGTTCTCTTCAAGATCTGATCCCAACTCATCGCGTTCAGGAATGCGTTTAAAGCTACCTGATAACGTAGTTGAATTCACTTCAAGCCACTCTGGTAAACCCAGTTGCTCAGCAACAGACATTGCATTAATGATTCGATCTTGCTTCTTCGCTTTTTCACGTACTTCTACGCTATCGCCAGCTTGAACCAAGTGAGAAGCTACGTTAGCAACAGTCCCATTAACAATAATTGCTTTATGAGAAACAAGTTGTCTTGCTTCAGCACGAGTAGATGCATAACCCATACGGTAAACAACATTATCTAAACGTTGCTCTAATAAGAACAACAAGTTAGAGCCTGTAGCTCCACGTTTCTTATCAGCAAGCTTGTAATAATTTCTGAATTGCTTTTCTAAAACACCATATGTGCGACGAATTCTTTGTTTCGCACGTAATTGTGTTGCATATTCAGATTCACGTCCACGGCGTACGCCATGTTGACCAGGCTTCTGATCTAACTTACATTTACTTTCTAGAGGGTTACCTCTACTTTTCAAGAAAAGGTCAGTACCTTCTCTACGACTTAACTTACAACTAGGGCCACGATATTTTGCCATAGTGATATCTCCTAAATTAGACCCTGCGTCGTTTTGGTGGACGACAGCCATTGTGTGGAATTGGTGTTACATCAGTAATATTATTGATTTTGAACCCTAAATTGTTCAAAGCTCGTACTGCTGACTCACGACCTGGACCAGGACCCTTGATTTCGACATCAAGATTTTTCATACCGAAGTCTTTCACTACAGCGCCAGCTTTTTCAGCAGCAACTTGAGCAGCAAAAGGTGTACTCTTACGAGAACCTCGGAAACCACAACCACCAGACGTCGCCCAAGCTAAAGCATTACCTTGTCGATCTGTAATAGTTATAATTGTATTATTGAATGATGCATGCACATGTGCCACACCATCAACCACAGTCTTTTTAACACGTTTGCGTTGTCGTGCTGTTGAATTAGCCATCGATTAGCCCTTTACTTAACCATTCGGCGAGGACCCTTACGAGTCCTTGCATTTGTTTTTGTTCGTTGACC
>MAAI01000093.1:0-1259 GCA_002163115.1 Methylophaga sp. 41_12_T18
CGATAAACCTCTAATTTCCCGCTAAAGATCATCATTTCACTCTAATAATGTGTAAAACTCAGCACTATTTATTTAGAGGACGAAACATTGTACTCTAAATAATATATGCTATCAGCTTAATTTTTAATCACCCTAGCCCAACAAGGCTTAGATAAGCGCTTCTGGGCGGCTGAAAAGTTGCAGGTATCGCCTATAAACTAAGGGAATTAGTGATTAAACTGGCTCTAAAGTTTTGAATTCTTTTAGCACTCTAAACACTTCTATATACTGGCTGTCATTAATAACTAACCTAGAGAAACGCTGTGAACAACATTGAAGAAGTATTAGTTGCACTCCGACGTGTGATCAGAGCGACAGATCTCCACTCAAAGCACCTCGCCAAAACCACGGGTCTTACAGCACCTCAAATTCTGTTACTTCAAACCATTCGAGATCAGGGGGACGCTACCATTGGTGCCCTAGCCAACCAGATTAGCCTTAGCCAAGCAACTGTGACCACTATCTTGGACAGATTAGAAAAGAAAGATCTGGTATACCGTGAGCGTTCAAAAGAGGATAAGCGCAAAGTGCATGCGTTTCTCACAGAGTCTGGAACTGAAACCCTTAAAGAAGCCCCTATCCCTCTACAGGATAGTTTCGCCAGACAGTTTGGTGATCTGCAACAATGGGAGCAGACGATGATTATTTCTTCTCTGCAGCGCGTTGCGCAAATGATGGATGCTCAGCATATCGATGCGTCGCCGGTATTGGATATTGGCACCCTAGATCGCCAAAGTACCCCTATCGATAATCCTGATGCTTTTCTAGGTGCCCCAAAACAGAAGTAAAACGATTTTCGAATTTAGTTTCGCGCAAGGCCATTAACGTCGGTATGAAATGTTATTAATATTTTCATACCGATTTAGCCTATCAAGTTAGTCGACCGATTTATGTGATCATATAATCAAGTGATTTAGTCAGCCGACTGTTTTAACATTAGGGCCTCAAATTCTGCAGCAGATACAGGCTTACTGAAATAGTACCCCTGATATTCCATTGCCCCCATATCTTTCAGAATTTCCAGTTGCTCTGCTGTTTCAACTCCTTCAGCTACGGTTTTTAAACGTAAATTTTTAGCCATAGATAAGATTGTTTGCACAATTGCGCGGTCATCTTCATCCGAGTCCATATCTCTAACGAAACTTTGATCAATTTTTAACACATCAACAGGCAAGCGCTTTAAATAAGCAAGGGAAGAGTAGCCGGTACCAAAATCATCA
>MAAI01000093.1:1288-2832 GCA_002163115.1 Methylophaga sp. 41_12_T18
TAAATTTAATTTCTCAATCATTAGCTCAGTATGTTGCAATAACAAGCCTTCTGTAATTTCGAGATCCAATTGTTCGGGCTTCAGACCTGTTTCACTTAAAGCGCGCACTACAATATTTTGAAACCCTGGGTGCTTGAATTGAAACGGACTAACATTAACCGAAATACGTTGGAAACTGTTAAATGTTATTTTCTCACTCCAAACTTTTGTTTGTCGACACGCTTCATTTAATACCCACTCACCAAGAGCAATGATTAAACCTGACTCTTCCGCAACGGGAATAAATTCTATCGGTGATATAGTACCTTCTTCAGGATGCTGCCAACGTACGAGTGCTTCTGCAGCGACAATTTTCCCTGTCTGAACATCCACCTTAGGCTGATAAAGAAGTCGTAGTTGGTTTGCGTCAATGCCTATTCTAAGTTCATTTTCGATTTCTAAGCGACGTTGTAATTCAGTTTCCTGTTCACTTCGGAAATAGCTAATCGTATTGCGACCATCTTTTTTAGACTGATATAACGCGGTATCAGCATGACGGAGTAACTCATCAACAGATTGGCCATCTTTTGGCGCTATCGCTACTCCAATACTGGCAGTACTACTTAACTGTCGGCCTTCCACAGAAAATGGATGCATGAATGAATGCTGGATACAGACGGCGACAGCATTAATATGCTCTAGAATATTTGATTCGCCCCCCGACAAACGGGAGATCATGACAACAAACTCATCCCCTCCCAATCGAGCCACTAAATGCTCTTCTGCAATATTTAATCGTAGGCGGCTAGCTACTTGCTTTAACATTTCATCGCCAACCCAATGACCAAGAGAATCATTGATTACCTTGAAGTGATCCATATCCAATAATAATATTGCACTGCATCTTTCAACGTTAACAGGTTCAGAAATTATTTTTTCCAATGCAATTTCTAAATATGAACGATTGGGTAGATCCGTTAACACATCATGATAAGCAAGGTACTTTATTTTGGCTTCATTCTCACGCCGCTCGGTAATATCAATGTAACAGGTAACGACGCTTTTAATATCCTTATGTTTAAATTGGGGAAACGTACTGGTCATGAACCAACGAGGTTTATTATCTCTAGGCAATTTATAGCCATATATCACATTATTTAACGGTTTTTCTGTTTGCAATACACGACTCACGGGGTGCTCAGATATATCGATAACCTCTTCTGCTTCATTAAATATGATGCCCTCTAAAGACTCTAGTTTAAATCCGGTAATATCTTTATATCTTGACCTCAGCATGTGGTATGCCCGAGGGTTCGCATAAGTAATCTTGGTTGTTTCATCATGCACAACCACACCTATCGGCAAGCTTTTCAATAAAGCTCTTTTTTCATATTCACTTTCAGAAAGTCGTTGATAGTTTGCCGAATTCTCAATCGCTGCCGCCATTTGAGCAGACAACAATTCTAGCCGACTATTCTTTTCAAAATTAAAAGCATTTTTCCCAAGTTTATTTTCTAAATACAGAATTGCTTTTGTTGTACCTTGGTGGAGCAGGGGCAGACAAA
>MAAI01000056.1 GCA_002163115.1 Methylophaga sp. 41_12_T18
CATCTGTTTTCATGATGTCGGTATAACGAGCATGATCAAAAGGATTAATACCTTGATCAATACCTTCTTGGTTACTGTGCACCAATAGCTCTAAACCAAGATCTTTAACACGTTGATCACGGAATTGAATCATTTCCTTAAATTTCCATGTGGTGTCCACATGTAATAAAGGAAATGGAGGTTTACCCGGGGCAAAGGCTTTCATCGCTAAATGCAACATAACAGCCGAATCTTTACCCACGGAATACAACATTACTGGATTATCAAATTCAGCAGCCACTTCACGCATGATGTGGATGCTTTCAGCTTCCAGCTGTTTTAAATGAGTTAACTTTTTTTGATTCATATTAATTCTCGTTTAGTTAGCCTGCACATGTAGGCCACATTCCTTACTTTCTGACTGACATTTAACTGATGTCAGTCATTTTTCTTTATGACTCTTATCGTTGTCGTCACTGACTCTTCTTCTTCAATACTACAAACATGACCATCTTTGCGCAGGCTTGTTTGCACTTCATCAACGGCCTTGCCTTTGTTTACGATTAATAACAATGCTTGGTCAACCTCCATTACTCGTAAAGCATCACGTGCTTTGATGTAATGTAAGGGACAACCAAATAAGGTGAGATCCAACGTTTCGATTACAGTAGACATTTTATCCCCACAAGTAATAACAACACGGCCAATAATGGTCGCATTATGTGATCCGGAATTTTCACACCGAGATGACTACCTATGTATATACCCGGTAATGAACCCATTACTAGATATGATAACAAGGACCAATCGACTGTTCCCACTGTTGAGTGACCAAGCCCTGCTATTGCTGTAAGTGGTACCGCATGAGCAATGTCAGTTGCGACAATTTGCACACCTTTCATATGTGGATATAAAAACAACAATATCACCGCACCTAATGCACCGGCACCGACGGATGACATGGTGACCATTACACCGAGAAACGCACCGGTTATTGTTGTCATCATCACTTTATGTTTTTCGTCTTCACGCATACGGAATAACACGTTAACAACAGGATGGCCCTGTCGTGCCCGTAAGATTCTGCCGATGAAGCCTTTTAGTAGCAAAGCACTTGATGTAAGAATCAGTGCAATACCCAATGCTGAAGTAATTAAACCACTATGATTACCTTCATCAACACCGATACTATTTAATACCCACAAGGTCGCTAATGTCGCCGGCACACTGCCCATTGCTAGACGTTTTACAACTGTCCAGTTAATCGCGCCATGTTTTAAATACGCCCAAACACCACCCGCTTTAGTGATGGCAGCGAATAATAAATCTGTACCTACCGCTACGGCTGGCTGAATCGCAAAACCGAAAATCAGGATTGGTGTCATCAATGAGCCACCGCCCACACCGGTCATACCGATCATGATGCCAACAAATAAGCCTGCGGTTAAAAGTCCCCATTCCATATTGAATGTAATGCCTAGCGATTATTAAAGGCTGACAAGTTTACCATTCCGTCATATTCTATCAATGTATATTATTAACTAACCTTATAACTGAAACGTATATAGATATGAAATTACAACAACTTAAGTATGTACGTGAAATTGTCCGCCGTGATCTTAGTATCTCTGCTGCAGCCAATGCTTTGCATGCATCACAACCCGGCATCAGCAGCCAAGTGCAACAATTGGAGCAGGAACTAGGCTTACAAATCTTTGAACGTCATGGCAAACGATTAACTAATTTAACCCCTGTCGGTAAATCAGTTGTTGAAATGGCTGATCGCGTTTTACTCGATGTCGATAACATTCGACAACTCGCTGCTGATAATCACAATTCGCAAACTGGCACCTTATCTATAGGGACCACCCATACTCAAGCGCGTTATGCGCTACCGGCGGCGATCAAAGCCTTTTCACTGAAATATCCACACGTTCATTTAAACATTGTGCAAGGCACACCGACCGACGTGGCTGAAATGGCCGCCAGCGGACGAGTTGATATCGCTATCGCTACTGAAGGTTTATCTCAGTTTGAAAGTCTGGCCATTTTGCCTTGCTATGATTGGAATCGTTCTATCGTTGTGCCACCTAATCATCCATTAACATTAGAAACAACGCTCAGTTTAGAGGCGATAGCTGATTATCCTATTTTGACCTACGTGATGGGGTTTACTGGTCGAGCACAACAAGATCAGGCGTTTATTAACCAAGATTTGCAACCCAATGTCATTTTCACCGCCACCGATGCCGACGTAATAAAAACCTATGTTGAATTAGAGCTCGGCATTGGCATTATCGGCAGCATGGCATTTGATGCTCAAAAAGATGCGCCATTAGTGGCATTAGATGCCCAACACTTGTTTAAACCTAGTACTACCCATATGGGCATCCGAAAGGGCCGCTACATGCGTAGTTATAGTTATGATTTCATTCAACTATTCTCCACTCATTTAGATAGGAAAACAGTCGAATCTGCTATAAACATATGACTTTTTCATATTGTGAAGCGAGTTTAAAAGTGCTAATTTCCTGCCACCGATATCGGTTTTCTCACAATTAATAGTTAAGGATTGTTCATGAAACACTTGGTTAAATTACTAGCCTTATTCCTAATGTTGTTACCAGCATTAGCTTATTCTCACGGTGCTCCACGTCTTAAAGTGACAGAAGAGATCGTTATTAATGCAGAGCCAGCAAAAGTTTGGGCTGCAATTAAAGACTTCGACCAATTACACACATGGTTACCACCAATTAAATCTTCAACTGCTCAAGGCGGCAACGAAGCGGGTGCAACTCGTGTTTTAACAACAGAGTCTGGCGCAACTATCGACGAAACATTAAAGAAATTTGATGATGAAAAAATGAGCCTAATGTATGCAATCACTGCGATGAGCACCGTTGGTGAAGTTGATGATCATGGCGAAATGCACGAAGTTCCAGCGGTTCCAGTTAGCAAATACAAAGCTTGGTTAAGCGTTGCTGCTGTTGACGGTGGTAGTAAAGTGACATGGAAAGCTAAATTCTTCCGTGCATACCACGGTAAAGGTCACCCACCAGCAGAGTTAGATGATAACGCTGGTAAATCTGCTATCAGCGGTATTTTCAAATCTGGCTTAGAAAACGTAAAAGCTCAGTTAGAAAAATAATCAGCACATTATGTACTGATGAAAAGGCACCTTCGGGTGCCTTTTTTATTGGCCGCGATATAATACTCGCTCAGCATTCAACTATTAGATATAAACATGACTATCACTAATTCAATCAAAAACTCGCAATCGTTATTACAACAATTGGCCTCGCATCAAGATGTAGATTCACATGCCGAACTGAAACCGCTTGTTGCTCAGCTCGCCGAACAAATAAAGTCACTCAGTGCTGAAATAGAAATTACCCCCGCCAATCGCCAGCAATCAACCAATAAAAGCACCGCTCCCGTTATCGATGAAAAAACAGGCTGTTACCAATTTGAAAATGAACAAGGCTTTTTTTGTCCGAACTGCTATGACCAAACAAGTAGTAGAGTGAATACCAAGCGACTAAACAGAAAGTTACGTGTTTGTTCAGCGTGCCACGCCAGTATTCGTCCAAAAAAATAATCATCACTTTCATACCGTGAAACAATAATTTAGCTAATATTTTTCACCGTTCATTCTAGAAAAAAGTTCCTGTTTCCGGTATCATTTCCCGCTAATGATCAGCCAATCTACTTGAGCTAACTTTCCATCATTACACTTGCCTAGGGGTGGCCAATTTAAGGCCTGAGATATTCGGTAACGAATAGACCCTATGAACCTGATCCAGTTAATACTGGCGTAGGGACAGGCCGAGACATCTATAAATTCACACGGACGTTGTTGAATGCTCCCCTGTCCTTTTTTTAAAAAGGATACCAATGAAGTTTAAAATTCTTTCTGTTGCAATTGCAGCAGTCATTGCTCACACACCTAGTTTTGCTGAAACCACAGCCGCAGACTTACCAGCAATGGTTGTTAGCGCTGATTTCAGACCATCAACAGCTCAAGAAACAGCCGTTAGCCTGACCACTATTGATGATGAAATCATCGAATCACGTGGAGCTCAGCACCTAGAAGACGTATTAAATTTGGCACCTAATGTCAATATTTCTAGTGGTGCTTCACGCGGCCAATTTTTCCAAATTCGTGGTATTGGCGAACGTAGCCAATTTTCAGCTCCGCTTAACCCATCTGTTGGTCTTATTATTGATGGGATAGATTTTAGCCGAACAGGTGGTGCAGCCACATTGTTTGATATTGAGCAAGTCGAAATTCTACGTGGTCCACAAGGTACACTGTACGGTACTAATGCCTTAGCAGGTATTATTAATATGCAAAGCAAACAACCTTCGGAAGAACTTGAAGTTCATATTGAAACAGGTATTGCTGAATACAATACTCATAATCTAGGTGTTGCGGTTGGCGGTACTCTAGTTGAGAATAAATTATTGGGCCGAGCATCAATCCACAGTCATCAATCTGATGGCTATATGGAAAATGACTTCCTAAACAGTGACAGCACCCAAAATCGTGATGAAATTACTGCTCGTGGCCAATTAACTTGGTTCGCTAGTGATGATTTAAAAATTGATTTAAATGTCCTTCACCTTAGTATCGATAATGGATACGATGCCTTTACTTTTGACAATAGTCGAAATTCATTCTCAGATGAGCCAGGCCAAGATAAACAGAACACAAATGCTTTCGCATTAAAAACAGATTGGCGAGCAAGTAATGCCGTCCAACTTCAATCTACTATGACTTATTCAAAGTCTGATATAACTTATGGTTATGACTCGGATTGGGGTTATACCGGACAAGTAGTTCCACCAGCAGTACTTTCATATACATACATTGGAACTGAAAGGTATGCCCGCGAACGAGAAAATTACTCCTTCGAATTTAGAGCTTTATCAAATGAAGATGGCCGCATTTTTAATAACTCAACAGACTGGGTTATAGGGGTATATCACTTATCACAAGAAGAAAACTTAGATTATGACGGGCTTTTTGGTGCCTTTGGTGATGACTTTCTGGATAGTAAATACGATACAAAAAATACTGCTATCTTCGCGCAATTAGATACCTCTCTAACAGATAAATTAACTTTTATCTCGGGCTTAAGAATAGAACACTTTAGTGCCGACTATAATGCCTACGAGTCTCATACCTTTAGATCATCAGGAACGCTCAATGATTCAGTAAGCGAAAACTTATTTGGTGGAAAATTAGGCTTAAACTATCAAATGAATGAAGACCAATTATTATTTACCTCTCTCTCAAGAGGTTATAAATCAGGCGGTGTAAACTCTGATTCTCGTATAAGTCCTCAACAACGAACATTTGACACTGAATATTTATGGAGTCTTGAAACAGGAATAAAATCATCTTGGCTTGATGGGAAATTACTAACAAATTTAGCTTTATTTTATAGCCTCCGTGAAGATGCTCAAGTGAAAAGCTCTATAGATATTGGCCCTAGATTTATTGACTTTCAAGCTAATGCTGCAAAAGGAAAAAACTACGGTCTAGAAGCAGACGTAAATTGGTTTATCAATAACCAATGGCGTGTATTTGCTGCCGTAGGTCTTCTTAATGCCAGCTTTGATGAATATGACAATCCAGAGCCAGGTAGCACTAACGTTGAAGATCGCCGTCAAGCTCATGCTCCCTCTTATCAATTTAGCCTCGGTAGTGAAGTTGATTTCGCTAAAAATTGGACATTCCGAGCAAATATTGAAGGAAAAGATGAGTTTTACTATTCAAATAGTCATAATTCAAAATCTCACTCTTACGCAATTGTGAACTCAAGTATTGACTACCGCCAAGGTGAATGGAAAGTATCACTGTGGGGTAAAAACTTATTTGATAAAGAGTACGCTACTCGTGGCTTCTTCTTTGATAATGGCCAAGGTGAAAATACATATACGCAACTAGGCGACCCACGTGTTGTTGGTGTAAACCTCAGCTACGACTACTAAATCAGTATGGAATTAAAGGGCTCTTCGGAGCCCTTTTGTTTAATATCAAGGAATAAATTAAATGAGAGTATCCATCGACATTAGTCTTTACCCGCTTAATGAAAACTACGTTGAGCCAATTCTGACCTTTATCGACAAACTCGAGACTAATCCACAGTTAATAGTTAAACGTAATAGCTTAAGTACTCAAGTGTTTGGCGAGTATCGTGATCTGATGGATTGTTTAGATAGTGAAATTGAGGCGGTATTTGCAGCGATGCCTGAGTCAGTCTTTGTATTAAAAATGATAGGCACTGATCGTGCTGACGTTGTTGATAAATAATGACTGAGTCACTAATCACAGAGTTAATAAATGCAAGTTTAGCCATGCCTCCTTGGGAAGTGGCAGCTGCACTACTCGGTGCTTGCTACATTATTTTGGCAGCTAAAGAATCACAATGGTGCTGGCCTTTTGCCTTTGCCAATACGCTTATTTACACAGTCTTATTTTGGGAAGGGCAACTGCCTATGCAGGCTTTACTCAATGCCTATTACATGGCGATGGCTGTTTATGGTTATATGATTTGGCGTAAACACCAGCAAAGTGAAGACAATATTCATATCACTAGTTGGTCATGGTCAAAGCAAGTTGTCTTTATCGTCATTGGCACCGTACTGAGTTTAATCACTGCTTATTATTTACAAAGTAATCAGCTATCACAAAGCCCATACCTAGATGCCAGCGTAACTATTTTTTCAGTGATGAACACCTGGTTAATGGCCAGAAAAGTATTACAAAACTGGATCTATTGGATCATTATTGATGCCGCTGCTGTCGTTCTATATTTCGAAACAGCTTATTACGCTACGGTTATATTGTTTGCACTGTACATCGTATTAGCCATTAGTGGCCTTATCAGTTGGCAAAAGCGGTTTAAACAACAAGTCGGACAATATTAATGTAAACCATTAATAAATAATAAATTTAAATAAAAACGACTCTAATTTCTTTGTTAGTATTTATTTTCTTTCAGCTCAATTAACTCTCCTCCACAACAAGGTAGTATCAAAATGGATTCTTTAGATAGCATTAACCTTAATCAATACCTGCCAACGGCAATATCATGGGCAGGCAACATCCTCTTAGCCATCGTTATTTTACTTATCGGTTTTTGGATTGCCGGCAAAGTAAATAAACTGATCATCAACATGAGTAAAAATAGTGCTCATCTTGACGATACCCTGTTCCGCTTTTTTGGCAGCATGGTTCGTTATGTGATCTTGGCTTTTGTCATCATCGCCGTATTGAACCGCTTTGGTGTGCAAACAGCTTCTATCGTTGCTTTATTAGGTGCGGCAGGTTTAGCTGTTGGCCTCGCTTTGCAAGGCACTTTGTCTAATTTAGCAGCTGGTGTGATGTTATTAATCTTCCGACCTTATAAAGTCGGTGACTTTATTGATGCTGCTGGTCGCTTTGGTAATGTTACCGAGATAGATATGTTTACGACCATTCTCCAGACATTTGATAATCAACAAATCATTATTCCAAACAGTCAAATCTGGGGTGCTCAAATCATCAATCATTCACACTTTGATGTACGTGGTGTGGATATGCACTTTGGTATCGCTTACGCAGAAAGTACTGATGCCGCACGAGCGGTAATTAATACCGTACTAGCCAACCATCCGAATATTTTAAAAGAGCCAGCACCATTTGTTGAAGTAGAAACACTCAATGATAGCTCGGTTGATTTTCTGGTTAGACCTTTCTGTAAAGGTGAGCATTATTTTGATGTTTTATACTCAGTTCCAGAGCAAATCAAAAAAGCATTGGATGAAAACAATATCGAAATTCCATTTCCACATCGTAAAGTTATCGTAGTGAATGAGAACGCTTAAGGTTTCATTGTTGTAAGTAAAATTGTTTAGCAGGTCGCGAGGCCTGCTAAATACTATCCATCATTTAAACTAAGCTTTAATAACTGTGACTCATTTCATTGCAATTCTCTAATATAGCTCGTACCATGCGCGCTCCAATTCTATTTAAGTTACTGGTAAATAAAGATGTTTGACATTGAAAAAGCAAATCAAGAACTGCAAAACGCTGAACCACAACAAATCATTGAGTGGGCATTAAAAAATGCACAGAAGCCGTTAACAACGACTAACTTTGGTCCTTATGAAGCGGTCATTCTACATATGGTGACGCAAGTTCAACCTGATATGCCAATCATCTGGATCGACTCTGGCTACAATACACGTGATACCTATAAGGTTGCTCAAAACGTGATTGAAACCTTAAACCTAAACATCGAAGTGTATACACCAAAAGTATCTGCTGCTCGTCGTGATGCTGCTTTAGGTGGTATTCCAAGCGTTGAAGATGAAGCTCATGCTGAATTTACAGAACAGTTCAAATTAGAGCCGTTTTCTCGTGCCATGAAAGAGCAAGCGCCTGATGTGTGGTTTACAGCAGTACGTGCTGAACAGACGGAATTCAGACAAGGTATGGAAGTATTTGGCACAGGGCCAAATGGTGTTATTAAAGTAGCGCCAGTATTAAACTTGAAAGAAGCTGATATGCAGGCTTATTTAGAAAAGTTTGACTTGCCGAATGTTGAAAAATACTTTGACCCAACTAAAGCACTTTCTAATCGTGAGTGTGGATTGCACACAAAACTGTAAGAATTAACAAGATGGGAACAGTAGCAAGGCTGTTCCCATTTTTTCTAAGCTATCACTCGATGGTTTAGCCACTTATCCAGATCCGTCTCCCCTAATACATTCATCAAAAAGAGTAATAAGCGATAACTCAAACGCTGATTCGATAAGTCTGGCCATGATAAGTGTTGTTGATAAGCGATTTTAAAGGTTGCTGCTTGCTGTGCTGTTAATAAATATTCCAACAACACCAGTTCCAACTCTCTCGGTCCGATCACAAACGCATCTAGATCAACCACTGCCATGTCGCCAGTATCCAATATTCGCAACTGATCCCAACGTAAGTCAGCCATGATCGGCACAAAACCATCTACCTTAATCAAAGCTAACTGTGACATCGCTTGTTTGATGATGTCATCAGGAATATCAATCGACTGCTCATCAAGTAACGTTAATAAGGCTTGTTGTAATCGATGAGGCCATTGTTCAGCCGTTAATTTAGGCTGTTGAATGCTTCCCCACTTAGTATATGAATGCTGGTGTAAACGGGCTAAATGCTGAGCTAATCGCTTAACCAAGTCACCAGTAATATGACTTTCAGTTACATCCTGCCCTACCAGGAACCCAGTTAAAACATAGCTTGAAGATTGGGATGCAATGTAAGGTGGGACTTTAAAACTGCCGTGCTCAGTAAGAAGTTGATGTATTGCTTCAATAGAGCCCAAAGATGATGGAAACTGCATGCCAAACAGCGTGTTCATGCCGAGCCAGAATGTTGATTTTTCAACACTCTGATGATTACACACTTTAAGCACCATCTCCCCAGCCGAGGTCTCGCACGACCAAAGTTGATGGGTACTATCTTCAAACTTAGCAGGCATCGGCATTGCCGGCTGTAATAATGCCGGCAAGCCTTGCTGCTGTTGCACTGTTAACTTGGGGTAACTTACCAAGGTAGCACTTCACCATTGGTATGCCAGAACGTACCTGAGTTTTCCAAGTTCAACTCATCCATACGTTTTAATAAGCCATCTACCGACTCATCGGTATCAATCAAACCACCATGACCGGTCATATCAGTACGCACCCAACCTGGATGTAAAATACCCACCGCAATACCTTGTGGCTTTAAATCGATAGATAAAGATTTACCTGCTGCATTGAGTGCGGCTTTAGACATCCGGTAAGCATAACTACCACCGGAATCATTATCGGCCATTGAACCCATTCGACTAGTCACTAAACCAACTTTACTCCCTGAAGCTAAGTTGCCAGATAAAATTTGTGTCGTTAGTAATGGACCTAAGCTATTCACTTCATACTGGCGTTTAAAGCTTTCTACTGCCGCGACATCAATATCACTTAAACCTAAACCTCCAGCAATGCCGGCATTATTAATCAACCAATCAATTTGTCGACCGGCCAGTTTGTCAGCCAAAGCTTGCAAGCTAACTGGGTCACTGACTTCAACGTCTTCGATAATTTCTACATCTAAGGATTTCAGTTCTGCGCTGGCTGTTCGGCAAGTTGCAATCACATCAAAGCCACGTTGTTTTAACTGACTACAAAATTGCAAACCAATGCCACGGTTACTTCCTGTTACTAATGCTGTTTTGCTCATAATGACTCCTTATAGGTCTCAATTACTGTTTAGGTTCAATTTGTTTCATTGCTTCTAACGATGGCGATAGAATAACACCCGCTTCGGTAACAATGGCATCAACTAAATTCGCTGGCGTTACATCAAATGCAGGATTAGATGCAGCTACACCTTCTGGTGCAATTTGTTGCCCTTGGATAGTCGTGACTTCTTCAGCACTTCGTTGTTCAATTGGAATATCTTTGCCGTCTTGTAATTGCCAATCAATGGTTGATGTTGGGGCAACCACCATCATTTTCACGCCATGATATTTCGCCAAAATGGCCAACATATAGGTGCCGACTTTATTGGCCACATCACCATTAGCCGTGATCCGATCAGCACCGACAATAATCCAGTCTAATTCACCTGTTGCCATCAATGAAGCTGCCGCGCCTTCCGCTTGTATGGTCACCGGAATATTATCTTTTTGTAATTCCCAAGCCGTTAGCCGAGAACCTTGTAACCAAGGACGCGTTTCATCAGCATAAACATGTTTCACTTTTCCATCGGCAAATCCTTGGCGAATCACGCCTAATGCAGTTCCAAAACCACCGGTTGCCAGAGCGCCGGCATTGCAGTGGGTTAATACCGTGCTGTCAGCATCAATTAATGCTGAACCTAAATGACCCATTGCATGATTTGCAGCGATATCTTCTTGATGAATTTTTTTAGCTTCTGCCAATAATGTCGCTTCTGGTGATTCGTTTGCAGGCAGTGTTTGATACAAAGCAGTCATTCGCTCGATAGCCCAGAACAAATTTACCGCCGTCGGTCGAGAACTAGCGAGTGCATTAATAGGATCAACAATTGCCTGCTGCCAAGCCTCGGCAGATTGTTGCCATGCTTTTCTAGCCGCTAACACCACACCATAAGCAGCTGTTACACCAATTGCAGGTGCCCCACGTACCACCATGTCAGTAATTGCAGCAGCCACTTCATTAGCATCATCATAGTTCAGCCAGTCTTCTTGTTGCGGTAAAGCACGTTGATCCAACAATTGCAGCTGATTTTCACGCCAAAAAATAGGCTGAATAGTATCTAATTTTTTATCCAATGTGTTCTCCTGTAGATGACGGTATAATCACGTCATGGAAAATGTCGATCTTATTATTAACGCTCGCTGGCTTGTGCCCGTTGATCAAGCAAATCAAGTATTAGAACACCATAGTGTGGTGATCAATGATGGCCGTATTGTAGACCTAATTCCCCAACAACAGGCAACTGAAAAGTATCATGCAGCTCTAAGCCATGATTTTGAACAGCACTGCGTTATGCCCGGTTTAATTAATAGCCACACTCATAGCCCTATGTCGTTGTTTCGAGGTTTAGCAGATGATCTGCCGTTGATGACTTGGTTAAATGAGCATATTTGGCCTGCAGAAAAACGATTTGTCAGTGATGCCTTTGTAGAAGCCGGATCTGAACTCGCCATTGCCGAAATGCTCCGTGGTGGCACGACTTGTTTCAATGATATGTACTTCTTCCCCGAAGCTACCGCACGCGTTGCCGAGCAAAGCGGTATTCGAGCTTGTATTGGCATGATCGTGATTGATTTCCCAACCAATTGGGCCAGCTCAGTTGCCGACTATTTCCATAAAGGTCAGCAACTGCATGATCATTACCGTCTGCACCCACGCATCACCACCGCCTACGCACCACATGCTCCATATACCGTTTCTGATGAACCACTATCATCGTTAATAATGAATGCTGAAGAACTCGATATACCGATTCATATGCATATTCATGAAACAGCAGGCGAAGTGTCGCAAAGTGTTGAACAGTTTGGCATACGACCACTAGAACGCTTGAAAGACTTAGGTTTATTGTCACCACGATTAAACGCTGTGCATATGACCCAGCTTACTGAACAAGAGATCGAGTGGTGTGCAGAATCAGGCGTTAACGTCACCCATTGTCCTGAATCAAACCTGAAATTAGCCAGTGGCTTTTGTCCGGTAGCACAGTTAAATGCACAAGGTATAAATGTGGCCATTGGTACTGATGGCGCAGCCTCTAATAATGATTTAGATATGTTTGCAGAAATGAAACAAACGGCATTATTAGCTAAAGCTGTTGCTCAAGATGCCAGTGCTGTTCCTGCTCATACCGCTTTAGAAATGGCGACCATCAATGGTGCTAAGACATTAGGTATTGACGATATCACCGGCTCATTAGAAATCGGCAAAGCCGCTGATCTTATTGCCGTTGATTTAAGTAATGTTGAAACTCAGCCTATTTATGATGTGGTATCACAACTCGTTTATGCAACGGGTCGTGATAGTGTCACTGATGTATGGGTAGATGGAAAACACTTATTAAATAATCGCCAACTCACAACATTAAATCCAGCCCAAATTATTCATAACAGTCAATTGTGGGCAGAAAAAATAAGGCAAGCAGATTAATGACAACGACATACGATAATGTTGATCCCGCTGAAGTCGCTAAATTTAATGCCCTCGCTTCAGGTTGGTGGGATACAGAAGGCCAATCAAAACCATTACATGAAATTAACCCGTTACGACTCCGTTATATTGAAAGTCGCAGCCCGTTAAAAGGCCAACAAGCAATTGATGTAGGCTGTGGTGGCGGCATATTAACAGAAGCTTTAGCCAAAGCAGATGCCCAAGCAACCGGCATCGACATGGGCGAGACAGCACTAAAAATTGCCCGACTACATGCCATGGAAGCTGAGTTAACCGTCAACTATGAGCACATTACCGTTGAACAAAAAGCTGAACAAAGTGCTGCTCAGTTTGATGTTGTGACTTGTATGGAAATGTTAGAACATGTCCCTGATCCTGTATCTATCATCAAGTCTTGTTCACAACTGGTAAAGCCAGGTGGCGATGTGTTTTTCTCAACTTTAAACCGTCATCCTAAAGCCTATTTATTTGCAGTGTTAGGTGCCGAATACTTATTAAAAATGTTGCCTAAGGGCACGCATGATTATCAACGCTTTATCCGTCCTTCAGAAATGGCAGCTTGGTGCCGACAAGCGGGACTTGAAGTCGCCGATATCACCGGCCTAAGTTACAGCCCTTTAACAAAAAAATATTCACTTGGTGATGATGTTGCCGTCAATTACCTGATGCACTGTCGGAGACCGTTGGATTAAATGCTAACCTTTTCAGCTATTCTATTTGATCTTGATGGCACTTTGGCCGATACCGCACCAGACTTAGCCTTTGCATTGAATACTTTGTTACAAGAACAAGGTCACTCCACTTTAACCTATGAAGCTATTAGACCGGTAGCTAGCCATGGTAGCGTGGCATTAATAAAGCTCGGCTTTAATATTGGTCCTGAAGATGATGGTTATAAAGCATTACAGCAACGTTTTATTAGTTTGTATCAACAAAATATTGCTCGTGAAACTCGCTTATTTGATGGCATGGAAGCAGTATTAGCCAAACTTGAAGCTAATAATATTAGTTGGGGAATTGTCACCAATAAGCCAGCCTTTTTAACTGACCCTTTAGTTGAAAAACTTGCTCTTGCTGATCGAGCCGCTTGTGTTGTTAGTGGCGATACTACTGCACATAGCAAACCACACCCTGCTCCGATGCTTCATGCCTGTGAACTGATCAATCATGCCCCTGAAGACTGCCTATATATAGGAGATGCAGAACGTGATATTCAAGCTGGTAAAAATACCAATATGAGAACCATGACTGCTCGTTGGGGGTATTTAGCGCCTCATGATCACCCTGAAAGCTGGCAAGCTGATGTAATCATCGATCATCCGCGCGATATATTACAATGGCTTTAAATACTAAAACCTTACTTGAGTTTGCCCAACAACTAGATGGCTTGTTGATATTATTATTTGTTAGCTTTGTGCTGGGAGCATTAATAATATTTTTATTACGAGCCAATAAGATAAAACAACTGCAGACTCAAAATATCGAATTAGCACTTACGCTCAAACTAGAACGTCAAAATCATGCTCAACTTGATGAGATTTTAGATAGCACACATGCCGAGTTAGCCAATACATTCAATCAATTATCAAATGAAGCTCTGACTCGAAATAATACTAATTTTCTAAAATTAGCTGAAGAAAACTTAAAACGTTTTCAAAGTGAAGCCAAAGCTGAATTAACTAGCAAAGAAAAATCGTTCGAGCAGTTAGTTAAGCCAATTAACGATGCTTTACAACAAACCACTAAACAAATTCATCATATCGAGAAAGAACGTAAAGAAGCCTATGGTAGCTTACGCTCTACTATTGATCAGATGAACTTAAGCCAGCAAAACTTACAACAAGAAACCCAAAACTTAGTACAAGCATTACGTCGTCCAGAAGTTCGTGGCCAGTGGGGAGAAATGACGCTGCGTCGCTTAGCCGAATTAAGTGGCATGGTGGCACACTGTGACTTTTTTGAGCAAACTCACACCCAAACAGAAACAGGGGCTATTCGTCCCGACATGATTGTACGTTTACCAGAAAACCGTGAAATTATTGTTGATGCAAAAACACCGTTAGATGCTTATTTATCTGCAATGCAGGCAAAAGATGATGTCACTCGAAGCCTAGAGCTCAAACGTCACGTGCAAGTTATCCGTAGTCGTATTCGAGAGTTGTCAGCAAAAAACTATTGGGCTGAATTTAGTCAGTCACCTGAATTTGTTGTGCTGTTTATTCCTGGAGAACAATTCTTATCGGCCGCTTTAGAGCTCGATAACAGCTTATTAGAAGAGAGTATGAGCCAGAACATTATCTTGGCGACACCCACTAATTTTATTGCCCTACTCCGAGCTGTTTCTTATGGTTGGAAACAGCAAGCTTTAGCAGAAAATGCATTGGAAATACGTGAACTAGGTGAAACACTGTACAAACGTTTAGCCACCTTTAGCAGTCATTTAGATAAACTAGGTAAAAGCCTTAATAGCAGTGTTGAGCACTATAATAAGTCGGTCGGCTCATTAGAACGCCAGGTAATGCCTAGTGGCCGTAAGTTTGTTGAAATGGGTATTCGAGCTAAAACTGAACTAGCCGAGTTACAACCAATAGAAAAACAAGTTCGAGAAGTGCAGGACCAACGTGAAAACGGATAACTTACAGTTACAACAAGCGTATGACTATTGTCAGCAACTTGCTAATAGTCATTATGAAAACTTTCCTGTTGCATCAGTCTTACTGCCCAAGCGTCTACGTCGACCTATTAGCGTAATCTATGCTTTCTCTCGTACTGCTGATGACTTTGCCGATGAAGGTGATGCTTCAGCAGAAACACGTCTGCACCAGCTTGATGATTACAGCCTCGCATTAAGACAAATTAGTGACCAAGATTACCAAGGTGATGCTCCTATTTTTATTGCATTAGCAGATGTAATTCAAACGTATGATCTGCCAGTCCATTTATTTGATGATTTATTATCAGCATTTAAACAAGATGTCGTAAAGAATCGCTATGCTAATTTTAATGAAGTTCTAGATTACTGCACCCGTTCAGCAAATCCAGTTGGCCGTTTATTACTACACTTAGAGGGTAGTCCTAGCCAAAAACAACTAGAACAATCCGACGCAGTTTGTACTGCTCTACAGTTGATTAACTTCTATCAAGATATTGAGCAAGACTTCACCGAATCAAATCGTGTCTATATCCCTCAAGATGAGTTAACAGCAGCGGGACTTAGTGATAAAGATTTAATAAGTCCTGATAGCCAACAGATCGCACCATTAATTCGTAGTCTATACCAGCGTACTCAACTTATAATGAGCCAAGGTTATTTATTAGGAACTTTTATGTCAGGACGATTAGGCTGGGAGATACGGGCCATGACTCTAGGTGGTATCAGCACCTTACAATTATTAACGACTCAATCTAATGAGAGTTTGTTACAGCGCCCAAGATTAACAAAATTCACTAAATTAAAGATCCTGTTTAAAAGCGGCTGTCGTCAGCACTATATAAATACAGCTGACAAACTACTAAACTGAATTGAAATTAACAATGCATCAAAACAATAAGGTACCAACATGATTTACGACAGTATATTAGACACCATAGGCAATACTCCAATTGTAAAACTCAATCATATTGCACCTAAACATGTAGATATGTACGTTAAAGTTGAGTCTTTCAACCCTATGGCATCGGTTAAAGATAGGTTAGCACTATCGGTCATCACTGACGCTGAACAGAAAGGCCTATTAAAACCAGGACAAACAGTTGTTGAAGCAACCTCTGGTAACACGGGTATTGCGTTGGCAATGGTCTGTGCAGCAAAAGGTTACCCGTTTGTAGCAACTATGGTTGAAACATTCTCAATTGAACGCCGGAAGATCATGCGTGCATTAGGAGCAAAAGTGATACTTACTCCTGCTGCAGAAAAAGGTACGGGCATGGTTAAAAAAGCAGAACAACTTGCTGAACAACATGGTTGGTTTTTAGCCAGTCAGTTTGAAAACCCAGCTAACCCTGCCTACCACCGCAATACAACTGGGCCGGAAATACTCAGTGACTTTGCTGGAAAGAGACTCGATTATTGGGTTTCAGGTTGGGGCACTGGTGGCACTTTAACAGGTGCAGGCGAGATGATTAAATTAGCTAGGCCTGAAACAAAAATTGTTGCCACAGAGCCTGCAGCAGCTGCAATGTTGAGTGGTTCAGACTGGGCACCACACAAAATTCAAGGCTGGGTGCCTGACTTTATTCCAGATGTACTTAACCAAGAAATATATGACGAGCTTTATCCGGTCACAGATGAAGAAAGTAAAGAGCTTGCTTTACGGTTAGCACAAGAAGAAGGTATTTTTGTAGGACTTTCTTCAGGTGCAACATTAGCTGCAGCATTGAAAGTCGCTGAGAAAGCAGAGGCCGGTTCAGTTATTTTAGCGATGCTTCCTGATACTGGGGAACGCTACCTATCGACCTACTTGTTTGAAGGCATGAACGAAGGTTCAGACGATGAATGGTTAGACAGTCTCACTAACTAGCTCACTCTTAGTGATATATCTAAATACCCGGTTATTGCAAAATAACTGGGTATTTGACAGATCAACTTAATTACCAAAAAAACCAATTCCTTTTTCATGAGCCGGCGTCATTATATTATATAATTCAGAGTTTCCACAGTAACTACATATAACAACATGAAATGTTTCTGTCTCAACACCAAAAAGACTTGCTGTGAATGATCCTGTCATCCTAACTCTTTTTTCATGAAAATTTGAGTTTTCACACCGTTCACATTTCCAGTCTTTTCGTGGGTCCCTACGTTTTAATTCATTATCTGCTCTTTGTGTTAATTCACTTTTTTGCCACGCCCACCGCTTATTTCTAATTCTTTGTAATTCAGTTAAAGAAAGATTGGCTAAGTCTGCATCTGACATTGACTCTAGCTCACGATCGCTTTTCCTTTTGAACATATCTCATCCTTATTTTTCTTTAATCAAGAGATGTATATTACGTGTAACTAGTCTCTTTATAAACGTCAGGCAAAAAAATACCCGAACCTCATTGAGGTTCGGGTATCTAGTATAAAAGCCTGGCAGTGACCTACTCTCACATGGGAACTCCCACACTACCATCGGCGCTAAATCGTTTCACTTCTGAGTTCGGGATGGGATCAGGTGGGTCCAACTCGCTATTGCCGCCAAGCATAACTTGTTCGTCAGCATAAACTGACTATATCTGGGAAGTAATCTAAAGAGGGTATGTATACAGCACCCCAAGTAAACTTGGGGTTATATGGTCAAGCCTCACGGGCAATTAGTATTGGTTAGCTTCACGTGTTACCACGCTTCCACACCCAACCTATCAACGTTGTAGTCTTCAACGGCCCTTCAGGAGCTTAAAGCTCTGGGAAATCTAATCTTGAGGGGGGCTTCCCGCT
>MAAI01000065.1:0-15666 GCA_002163115.1 Methylophaga sp. 41_12_T18
TGTAGAAACGGTTGAAGCTGTAGAAACGGTTGAAGCTGTAGAAACGGTTGAAGCTGTAGAAACGGTTGAAGCTGTAGAAACGGTTGAAGCTGTAGAAACGGTTGAAGCTGTAGAAACGGTTGAAGTTGTAGAAACGGTTGAAGTTGTAGAAACGGTTGAAGTTGTAGAAACGGTTGAAGCTGTAGAAACAATAGAAGCTGTAGAAACAGTAGAAGCTGTAGAAACGGTTGAAGCTGTAGAAACGGTTGAAGCTGTAGAAACGGTTGAAGTTGTAGAAACAGTTGAAGTTGTAGAAACAGTTGAAGCTGTAGAAACGGTTGAAGTTGTAGAAACAGTGGAAGTTGTAGAAACAGTTGAAGCTGTAGAAACGGTTGAAGTTGTAGAAACAGTTGAAGCTGCGGTAACAGTGGAAACTGTAGAAACAGTGGAAGAGACAACATTGCCAGAAGAGACAATCTAAGGTACTCTTTCGCACCCTTAGGAGAGCTGGCCGAGCGGCTGAAGGCGCACGCCTGGAAAGTGTGTATAGGTTTATCCCTATCGAGGGTTCGAATCCCTCGCTCTCCGCCAAACACTGAAAATGAAGCTAAGTCATTGGCACATAAATAAATGTCCACCTTAGCCCATATGCATAATGGTATATACCGAGTAAAGAATAACTTTTATCGCCAATTAGTCATGGCAGAAAAAGTTAAAAACGCATAGAATTACGCTTTCTATGGTGGCCCGTGCTGGTCTCCTCGCGACGATATGTTGGTTAGCCCGTCAGGCCCGGAAGGGAGCAGCGGAGCCTTCGGACTCGAGCGCCGAGATCTGGCTGGTACGGGTTCGCCACCCTTATAACGTGGAACTAGGCAGCACATAATCATATGAGTTATTTGGTTCTTGCACGAAAATGGCGACCTAAAAACTTCACTGAAGTTGTTGGTCAGCAACATGTCTTACGCGCATTAATAAACGGCCTCGATCAAAATCGTTTACATCATGCCTTTTTGTTTGCAGGAACTCGTGGCGTAGGTAAAACAACCCTAGCGCGAATTTTTGCTAAATCACTAAACTGTGAACAAGGTGTGAGCTCAAATCCTTGTGGTGAATGCCAAAGCTGCCAAGAAGTCGATGCCGGACGATTTGTAGACTTAATTGAAGTCGATGCTGCTTCCCGAACTAAAGTTGACGATACCCGTGAATTATTAGATAACGTCCAATATGCACCCAGCCGTGGTCGCTACAAAGTCTATCTAATTGATGAAGTGCATATGCTATCTACCAGTAGTTTTAATGCTTTGCTCAAAACACTGGAAGAACCCCCTCCTCACGTTAAGTTTTTATTTGCCACAACTGATCCACAAAAACTACCGGTAACAATTTTGTCGCGTTGCCTGCAGTTTAATCTTCGTCGCTTAGATTTAGCCCAAATCTCTGGCCATTTAAATCACATTCTGCGACAAGAAGCTATCGATTTTGATGTTGATGCATTGCCAGCAATTGCCAGAGCAGCTGACGGCAGCATGCGCGATGCCTTAAGTTTATTAGATCAAGCCATCTCCTTTGGCGGTGGTTCCGTAACGAACGAACATGTCCATCAAATGTTGGGCACCATTGAGCAACAGCAATTACAGCTCATTGTTACCGCCTTAGTTAACCAAGATGGTAAAAGTCTGCTTGAACAAGCACAACAATTATCAGATCTAGGTCGCGACTTTGCCGTTGTTCTTAATGATTTATTATCTTTATTACAACGCATCGCCACTATCCAAATGGTGCCTGACCTCGAAAATAATAATGAAGACCAATTAGAACAACTAACGTCATTAGCACAACAATTCAGCCCTGAAACGATTCAATTGCTGTATCAAATCGCCCTACATGGCAAACGAGATCTGCCCTTTGCAGCGGATCCTAAAAGCGGCTTTGAAATGACCTTGTTGAGAATGTTGAGTTTTCAACCAAAGCTAACAGCTCATACTGATGACAATATTGCTCAACAACCTAGAAATATCAGGCCTACAGCGGAACCAATTAAACCAGCAGTTGTCGCGCCACAGCCACAGCCACAGCCACAGCCACAGCCACAGCCACAGCCACAGCCCACAATTTCTCCTGTAGTTACGCCTAAAGCAGCAGTAACAGAACAGTTGCCATCTACGCAAGCGAATGAGGAAGAACTTTCCGAAAGCAATTGGACACAAATTATTGCATCGCTCAAACTGGCTGCACTTGCTCGCCAATTAGCCGATAATAGTGCTTTTATAAGTGCTAGAGGACATCAGGTATACCTGTCTTTAGCCCCTGAATTAGCTCATCTTGCTACCTCTAAAGCACAAGAAAGACTGGAAGCTGCATTAAGTAAAAATTTAGGCTATGAACTGTCTTTATCTTTTGAACAAGGTTCGGCCGCTACTGATAACAGACAGACTCTTGCCACAGAGCGTGCTGAACAGGCAAGCGTTAAACAACAACAAGCAACTGAATCGATACATAACGATCCAGCTGTTGATGCTATTAAAAAAGCTTTTGATGCCAGAGTTATCGAAAGCTCAATAAAACCAATCGAATAATTAAGAGGAATTCCCATGAAAGGTGGATTAGGAAACCTAATGAAACAGGCCCAGCAGATGCAGGCCAATATGGAAAAAGCACAACAAGAACTCGCCAATGTTGAAATCACCGGTCAATCTGGTGGCGGCATGGTAAAAATCATCATGACCGGTAAACATGATGTTAAGCGTGTTTCTATCGAAGATGCTTTATTTGAAGATGATAAAGAAATGCTTGAAGACCTCATCGCAGCAGCAGTAAACGATGCTGTCCGCCAAGTTGAAAAAACATCACAAGATCGTATGTCAGGCATGATGCCACCTGGCATGAAAATGCCATTCTAAGCCAGCTGTTGATCTAAAATGGCTAGTTTAGGACCAAAAATTGAACATTTGATTGAAGCTTTGCGCTGCTTACCTGGTGTAGGGCCTAAATCAGCTCAACGAATGACATTTCACTTGCTGGAACGTAACCGTGATGGTGGTGAGCGCTTAGCGCTTGCACTTAGCGAAGCCTTGCAACATGTAAAACATTGTCATCGCTGCCGTATTTTAAGTGAAACCGACTTATGTCTTCGTTGCAGTGATGACCAACGTCGTAAAGATCAGCTTTGCATCGTCGAAATGCCAAGTGATGTACTCGCAATTGAACAGGCGACACACTATAAAGGCCAATACTTTGTCTTATCTGGACACCTCTCGCCATTAGATGGTATTGGACCAGATGCGTTAGGTATTCCTCAATTGATTGACTTATTTGATCAAAAAACTATCCAAGAAGTCATTCTCGCTACTAACCCGACAGTTGAAGGTGAAGCAACTGCCCACTTCATTAGTCAATTAGCCCAGCAACGGAATATCCCTGTTAGCCAACTTGCTCATGGCATTCCACTTGGTGGAGAATTAGAATACGTCGATAGTGGTACACTATCACATGCATTTTCAGGTCGGGAATCGATCTAACACCTAACAGGTAGGCTGAGTAAAACTATGGAAGACATCGCTCCATTTGAATTATTAAAAACATATCCAGGCATTATTTATCGCCAACCTATCTTTGCAGTTAATGGGCAAATGGATGTTGATGCATACCACCTCACCTTTCTAGATAAAACAGGTCAAGCCCTTGCCGATGACAGTGAAAAACCGACATTTCTAGAACAAATCAATACTGTGTTACCGACGATTTGTGACCAAAAAAACATACTATTGTCAGTTCCACAATCATGGCATGAAGCATTAAGTCAACAGCCGTCATCTACGTTTAAACTTCGTCTTGATGTTAAGGGACAAGCACCCAATACAGATAAATCAACACTCAGTTATGCTACCCATGCCGGCCAACAAAATAGTAGCGGTAGTGAGATGCTGCTAATTGATCTTAAGCTTGTTGAAGAGAACGCTGTTACAGAATGGCGTAATAGTCATAACTTATTATGTGCAACAAATGTTAATAGTCATAACGGTTACAACGTCTGTAAAGCGCAACACTTAGACTTAGTTCAAGGCCAGTTTTACACCCAAGCAGCAGCAACTAAGAATAAAAAGATATCGCCATCTTCACAAACATTACTTGAGTTGTTAGTTAAGCTACAAGATCAAGAGGTCGATCCTGCTGATCTTGCTGAAACAATTAATCAAGATGTCACCCTCAGTTATAAATTACTACGTTTAATAAACTCAGCGTTCTTTGGCCTGCCGAAAGAAATTGAGAGTATTAAACAAGCGATTGTTATGCTGGGCCAAAATAAAATTAAAACATGGGCAAGCTTATTAAGTCTGTCAGGCCTCGATGACAAGCCAAATGAGCTACGTATTGTGGCAATGACACGGGCAAGAATGACCGAGCTACTGGCTAAATATTACAAGGGCCAAGCTGAAACCTATTTTGCTGCAGGTTTGTTTTCAACACTTGATGCCCTAATGGATAAGCCATTAAGTTCAATTATAGAACGCCTGCCTTTATCTGATGAACTCAATCAAGCATTACTTAATCGTGCTGGAGCCACTGGCCACGCGTTGCAAGATGTGCTTAATTATGAAAATGGCGACTGGGCAGCCGTTTCACAATCGCCTATTCCTGTTGAAATATTAGTCCGAGCCTATTTAGATGCTATCCATTGGTCTAAAGAGCTCAATGCACAATTACATGATTAATCATGTCAATAACTTGGTTAGAGACAACATCTGACAATCAGTTCCCTCCGGTTGAGCAAGCATTTGATGATGGTCTGTTAGCTGCAGGTGGAGATCTATCAACAGAACGACTGCTCAGTGCATATCGTCATGGAATTTTTCCTTGGTTCAATAAAAATGATCCCATTCTATGGTGGAGTCCAGATCCAAGAATGGTGTTATTCACCGATAGCATCAAACTATCAAAAAGCCTAAAAAAAACACTACGTAACCATCAGTTCACGATCACCCTCGACAATGCCTTTGAACAGGTCATGCTTGCCTGTTCAAAACCACGATCGAGTCAGGAATTAGATCCTGAAAACAGTAGTTGGATCCACCCGCAAATGATCAGTGCTTATACTCAACTTCATCAACTCGGTTATGCCCACAGTATCGAGTGTTGGCAAGATAATAAACTAGTCGGTGGCTTATATGGTGTGGCTATTGGCAAGGCATTTTTTGGTGAATCCATGTTTAGTCATGTTCGTGATAGTTCTAAAGTTGCATTAGTGGCACTATGCCAACAACTTCAACGCTTAGGCTATCCAATGATAGACTGTCAGGTACACTCTGATCATTTAGCGAGTTTAGGTGCCCAACAAATCAATCGTAATGACTTTATCGAGCACCTCAATAATCTCTGCCAACAACCACAAACACTGAGCAGGTGGCAATTAGATGATGATTTACCCGAGATACCATGAGCAATACCATTCAGTTTTACCAAGATAATCCGCACCCCTGCTCTTATCTTGAAGATCAAGATGCCCGCAATATATATCCAGATCCTAATCTGGAGATGACAAACCAGCTGTATAGCCATTTAATTCAACACGGTTTTAGGCGTAGTGGTGATATTTCATATCGACCTTATTGCCAAGACTGCCATCAGTGTCTGCCGGTACGCATCAACGCCAAGTTATTCAAAGCAAACAGAAGTCAGCGACGCTGTCTTAATCGTAATAAAGATGTCTCTATTGCTATTAAACCAGCCGAGTTTAACCCTGAACACTATCAACTCTATTGTGACTATTTAATGCATCGTCATTCCGGTGGTGGTATGGATAATCCTACCGAAGAAAGTTATAGCAAATTTTTACTCAGTAAATGGAGTGATACTCGCTTTATAGAGTTACGCGAAAATAATAAGCTCATTGCTGTCGCAGTAACTGATTTTATTAGTAATGGAGCCTCTGCATTTTATACCTTTTTTGATCCGACATTAGAAAAGCGAAGTCTCGGCACTTTATCAATCTTAAAACAAATTGAATTAGTGCAAACTCAAGGCCTGTCTTGGTTGTATCTAGGCTATTGGATCAAAGAATGTAACAAAATGAATTACAAACAACACTTTTCACCGATAGAAAGTTACGTTAATCAACAGTGGTCACCCTTGGATACATCAAAAAACTTTGAATAATCGGTCAATATGCGGCAAAATTGCTGTTTTACTTAGGAAAATAGTTGTTATTTTATGGCTAAAGAAGAACACATTGAGTTTGAAGGCACTGTTATCGATACAATGCCCAATACTACATTCCGCGTTGAATTAGAAAATGGACATGTTGTTACTGCCCATATTTCAGGAAAAATGCGAAAAAATTACATTCGAATTTTAACAGGTGATAAGGTAACCGTTCAGCTGACGCCTTATGATTTGTCGAAAGGACGTATTACATATCGTGCACGCTAGATTTAGGATTAGGTTTGCTTACATTTTCAACAGGTAAACAAGCCCTTCTTTTCAAGTAATTAAGGACTGATGCATTGTTTTCACTGAAAACAAAAAAAGATGATACTACCGTTGCAGGAATAAACTTCTCTTCCGAAGGAATTGCATTAGCAATTATTTCCCATGCTAACAGTCATCCAACACTACAATATGCTCAGTTTCATCCTTGTACGACATCAGAGTGGCCCACTCTCCTAGCTCAGCTGGATAAAGAACACAATTTAGCGGCGCACAATTGCAACCTTGTTTTATCGCCAGATGAATATCAATTGCTGCAAGTGGAAAGCCCTGATGTACCAAGTCACGAACAAAGCTCAGCTATTCGATGGCGCATTAAAGACCTAATTGATTTTCATATTGATGATGCTGTCATAGATCTAATCACAGTACCGGGTGAGCAGGCATCAGCCGCCCGCTCTGTCCAAGTTGTTGCATCCAGAAAATCAGTAATTCAACGCTACGTCGATACGCTCCATGCTGCAAATTATCAGTTAAACATCATCGATATAGCTGAACAAGCGGCCCGAAATATCTTAACTCAGTCTGCACCTCAGACTGAAGCAGTTGCATTACTCAATATATGGGAAGATTACGCACGGATTAGCCTGTACTTAGAGGATGATCTGTACCTGAGTCGCTCCTCTAGTATTGGCTTACAAACTCTTGCTCATATTTTTGAGAATGAGGAAATCGATGACGCTAGTCTAGTGGTGCTCGACTCGTTAGCACTCGAATTACAGCGCACCTTTGATTTCTATGAAAGTCACAGTAGACAAACGCCCATTCAACAACTGTTTATTCAGACTAATAATGAGTTTCCAACAAAATTAGCTGAATTAATCCATCAACGTACAGGCATCGAAACCCAAACAATTAACATTGATGATTTAATCAATAATAAGATTGATAAAATTAACCATCCTAGCCCACAATGCCTATTAGCCATTGGTGGTGCACTCAGGTTAGGGTCTTAGGTTTACTATGCAACAAATTAATTTATATCAAGCACAGTTCAAACCTAAACAAATCTTGTTACCTGCCAAGCAACTTTATTTAATTGCCACTTTGCCAATTATTTTATTTCTGGCCATCAGTATTTATTTAAGTAATAACCAAGCATCATTTAGTGACTCAATCGCCATGCAATCAGAACAATTGCAGCCACTAAAGCAGCAGTTATCAGAACTACAACTAAAAGTTAATAGTCGACAAGAAAACCCGTTATTGTTGGCTGAACTCACTCAGTTTCGAGCACAACTACTAGCTAAGCAAACCCTACTCGCCCACCTTGACACTCAAAAACAAAGTAATCAATACAGTTTTTCATCAATGTTAGAGGCGCTGAGCCAACAACATATTAAAAATATGTGGTTAACTCGCTTCTCGCTATTAGACAGTGGTAACTTTATAGCTATTCAAGGCAGTGCTTATAACGCAGAACTGGTTCCCGAATATATTGATAGCTTAGCTAAATCTGAACAGTTTAACGGCAAACAGTTCTCTGTGTTTCAGCTACAACAGCAAGATAAAAGCGAATATTTCGACTTCAAACTTCACACTAAACAAAGTCAAGCACAACCATAAATATGGATAAAACGATAACGGCACTTTCCAATTATTTAGATGGCTTAACACTACGAGAGAAACTACTTTTCGTTTTTGTTTTCATTGCCGTTGTCTACTCTGCATGGGATGCCTTCTTTTTTAGTTCCTACAGTGAACAACAGCAACAAATACACACTGAATCACTAGCAACCCAAACACAGCAACAAGAAACAATACTCGCTATACAATTAGCACAAATAGAGCTCAGTAAAGCCGATCCTAATATCAAAATTAATCAGCAGATAAAGGATGCTCAACTTGCGTTGTCTGACGCACAACAACAGCTTAATGCAAAACTGGATAAACTTGTTCCGCCAACACAAATCACTAACTTGTTGCGAAGTTTATTAGAAAAAACACAAGGCATCAGTTTAGTATCATTAGAGAATGAGCCCGTCTCAACCATTACCTTAAACACCGCTGAAGAAGATGAAGTTCAAACTGTGCTTTACGAACACGCCACTAAATTAAATTTACGCGGTAGTTATCAACAGTTGCACAAATATTTACAGGCACTTGAAAGCTCAGATTGGGGTTTATTCTGGGATCAGTTAGATTACACTGTCAAAGACTACCCAGACGCTGAAATTAGCTTACGGGTACATACGATTAGCACTGATGAATACTGGATAGGTTTATAGAGCATGCATACTGTTAATCAACTACTATTAAGCTTAGTCCTAGCCACTATAGCTAACACAACGCTTGCAGAGCCATTAATTGATCCCACAATGCCTGCGCATTATAAAGCTGCTAGTGGAGTGAGGGCTGATAGTGTCGTTGTCGATTCTATTGCCCCCAGTTGGATACTTAACTCGACCTTAATTAGTCCCCAGCACAAAATTGCCATCATCAATAATCGACAATTAATCGTCGGAGAAGAAATTGACGGTGCCGTTATCAAAGAAATCAGTCACCAAAACGTCAAACTTCAATATCAGGAGCAGCTCATCACCTTAGACTTACACCGATCTTTCATTAGTAAAATGAAGTCTAAATAAAGTCCGCTGGTTTTTGCTTAAAAACTTGGCTCATTGCTAAAACAAAAAGAGCTGTAAAAGCAACTAAAGTCCAAGCAGGAATACTCAAGCCTGCAAGTGTCCACAATACTTCCGCACACTCACCTGAGCCACGTAATACCATGCTAATTGCATCGGCTATTGGAAAGTTATCCAACATAAAGTTCAAGCCAGGGCCACAACTAGGTACTTGATCTTCTGGTAAGTTCTGTAGGCGCACATGCCAAGCAGAAATACTCGCTCCAACCACAGCAAAGATGGCAATCAAACAACCATAAATACGAGCGCCAATTGTCTTAGGGTTGTGCAAAGCAGCTAATAAGAAAAATAAACCTATCACCAAAATGCTCACTCTCTGCAAAATACACAAAGGACAGGGCTCTAATTGCTCAACAAACTGAAAATAGCCCGCGACCAATAACATCGATAGGCAACAGATAAATCCAAATAAAAAAACAGAGCGTGATGACAACGACATTACTTTCTCCAAATATTAATTGTGTGCTAACTTACAATAAACACCTTAATGGATAAAGGAGTAATGTGATGTCTGAACAAAATCTGGAGCAAAAACTCATTGCTGCCTACGATAAAATGATGGAGCGTATCGAACAGGTTATTGATACGGCAGAAAAAAAAGCCTTGCCTACCTTACAAAAAAATATCGACAAAGCTAAGCTTCAAGCCATTGAATTAAAAGAGATCAGTCAAGAAGAAGCAGATAAAGTTGCTCGTTATTTACGTCGTGATATTCATGATGCGGCAGAACATATCGAGTCCAGCGGCAAAGAAATTTCTAGCTGGTTTAGCTTTGATTTAAAATTGGTCGAAGATCGCCTGCTCGATGTATTTGTCAAAGTTGCCGACAAAACACGGCTAGAACTTGCGCAATTAGCTGAACAAGCCAAACATGCCCAGCAATACCATACTGGCGAAATCACCAGTATCGGCACCCTCGCCTGTCAGCAGTGTGAAACTTTATTACATTTCAAAAAAACCAGCCGTATTCCACCTTGTCCGAAATGTCATAAAACGATCTTTATCAGAACGGCTAAGCGCTGATTACTCAGCAAATTGCCAGTACCAGCCACCTTCAGCAATCAAATGGCTTAAAATCGTCACTGATGCTTCATCTTGACTGATTTTCTGCCAGTCTGTTTGGCTTAGTTCGGTATATTCGGCCAGAATCTTTAAATGGGCGATATTCTCTACTTCAAACTGTTCGCCAGCAAAAAATAATTGGCCACCGCTATTTTCCTGTTCATGCCAAGCAAAGCGGTAATAAAGGTTTTTCTGCAAGACTTGCCCTTGCTCAAACATGGCTGCTAATTCCGTTACAGTCAGTGTCTCTGTCAGCTGTAACTCAGCTAAATCTACCAAGCTACTTTTTGTATCGGTTACCAAGCGGCCTAATGCAGAAGCTATCAGCGGTTCAGCATCATTGATGACATCATGTAACAACTGCTTAACATCACTCACCGCTTGCTGACTGATTTGATGTTGCTGCTTAGCAACTATTAAATTTGCATCACTAAACCGTTGTTGTGCCAATTCACGTTCTAATAATGTATTTATAACCGCATCTAATAAATCTGTTTTTGACGGTGCTCGGAAGCCAAATGAAAAGGTCATGCAATCATTTAAGGCGACACCATGATGGGCAAAGTGAGGTGGCAAATACAACATATCGCCCGGCTCTAAGTCCCAAGTTTGATCAGCATCAAACTGCTGCAGTATCTGCAGATCTAAACCTGCTATCAACGGCTGTTCAACAACAGCATCATTACTAATTTGCCAGCGACGTGTGCCCATAGCCTGTAATAAAAACACATCATAACCATCAGTATGCGGACCAACACTGCCCTGCTCAGGTGCATAACTGACCATCAAGTCATCACGCCGCCAATCTGGAATAAACCGAAATGGGTCGACTAACTCTTGTAACTCAGGTAAATGTTTATCAACATCTTGAACCAACATTGTCCAGTGACTTGGAGGCAGACGAGCGAAGTCCTCTTCAGTTAACGGTCCTGTAGTCACCTGCCAAGGTCCAGACGGCCCTTTTTCTTCGATCAAGCGTGACTCAATATCTTCTTCGCAGGCCAAGCCAGCAAGATCATCGGCCGAAATAGGCGATTCAAAATCAGCAAAGGCTTGCCTAATCAACAACGGCTTTTTCTGCCAATATTGATCTAAAAACTGTTGCTGAGTTAAGCCTGTATTAAAAAAAGCGGTCATAACGTGCCTGCATGAAAAACTAATTGGGGATATGATCTTGCGCCATCACTGGCAATCGAAATTCGACTGATGGCTGCATGAGGAATATTGAGCCGATACATAGCATCTATCGGCATCTGCAAAACATGACTCAGAATAACTCGCATCATGCCGGCATGGCCTACCACTAATACATGTTGCTCATGATGTTGATCTAACAATTGCTGCCAAGCAGCTAACACCCGCTGTTGAAACGCTAACAACGGTTCACCTTCAGGGGGAGTATTGTTTAACGGATCATCATAAAAGGCATAAAACTCAGCTTTACTGTCTGCTTCTAACTGTTGGGCTGACTTACCTTCCCACTGACCAAAGCCGATCTCCATAAAATCAGCTTGCTGTTGCAGAGGCACGTTAAGTCGCAGTGCAGTTTCACTAGCAAACTCTGCACAACGACTTAACGATGAAGTGACAATCTGCTGCCACGGACTATGTTCATCCAGTGCAGACCGCATCTGTTGCCAGCCTTTATCCGTTAACGCATGATCTAAATGACCGCGGTAAATATGACCGCCAATAGGTTCTCCATGACGGATTAAATCAACAATGGTGGCCATTTATTCGTTAATAATCTCAACTTTAAAGACAACATTGTCAACACCAACAATTTTTACTTTGGTACCAACAGGACAATCTTCGCCTTCAATTTTCCAAGTGGAATCATCAACTTTAATCTTACCAATTCCATCTTCAATCGGTATTTTTAAAGTAATAATTCGACCTATATATTGCTCACCTCGGCGATTTAGTGTTGGCTGATCCGTAGCAATTGGATTACTGGTGTAATAACGACGCCAAGCCAAAATGCTCAATACCGATAAAATCGCAAATAAGAACACCTGATATTGCCATTGCAAATCAGGCATTATAAATAACACTAACCCCGTTAAAAATGCTGCAATCGCAATCCATAAAGCAAAAAAGGTCGGCGCTAAAATTTCAATAATGACTAAAGCAACTGCGATGATCCACCAGTGCCAAAAATCTAATACTAGCTCCATTAGTTACGCTCCTTTTTTAAAGGCATCTTTGGCTAATTCAGCAATCCCACCTAATGAACCAATAATACTGCTAGCTTCTAATGGCATAAATACTACTTTGCTGTTATCAGCAGAAGCGATATCTTTTAATGATTCCACATATTTTTGGGCGACAAAATAATTAACCGCTTGAATATCACCTTTCGCAATTGCCTCTGATACTACAAACGTCGCTCTCGCTTCAGCTTCAGCTAAACGCTCTCGCGCTTCCGCATCACGAAATGCAGCTTCACGGCGACCTTCAGCATCCAACATCACTGCTTGCTTCTCACCTTCCGCTTTCAAGATCTCTGCTTGGCGAAACCCTTCTGCTTCTAAAATATTCGCTCGCTTCTCCCGCTCGGCAGTAATTTGTCTTTCCATTGTTTCAACTAACTTAGGCGGCGGTGCAATATCTTTAATTTCAATACGGGTAACTTTTACGCCCCACGGAGTCGTTGCTTCATCTATTACGGTGAGCAGGCGGGTATTTATTTCATCACGCTTCGACAATAATTCATCTAAATCCATCGAGCCCATCACAGTACGAATATTGGTTTGCGTGAGATTTAAAATGGCATGATTGAGGTTGTTCACTTCATATGCCGCTTTAGCCGCATCAACTATTTGGAAGAACACCACGCCATCAACCCGCACCATCGCATTATCTTTGGTGATAATTTCTTGCGACTCAACATCTAACACTTGTTCCATCATGTTAATTTTGGCGCCGATACTATCAATCACCGGTACGATTAAATTTAAGCCTGGACGTAATGTTTTGGTATACCGCCCAAATCGCTCAACGGTAAACTCACGACCCTGTTGTACTGACTTCACCCCCATCAACACAATAATGATGGCTAACGCCAAGAAAAACAGGACAAACGCTGAAAAACCTTCCATTTCTTTTCCCCTTGCTGATTAAATAATTTCGTAAGCAGATAATATCAGTAAACACGATTACTAAGATAAAACTTGGACATTTTATTGTGGTCATAAGACAATAGCGCTTCATTTAAATAACGACGACCACTATGCACTCACCGTCTTTTTTATTAAAACTCTTTGTATCCCTTAACTTGCTCGCTTTTAGCATGCTTGCTCATGCTGAACAGTGGTATCACGTTGAAATGATTGTCTTTGAACAATTAAATAGCGTGACCGACGAGCAATGGCCACAAACTAAGCTATCCGACAATATACCGCTAACAACGGGAATCGCCAATACGCTTATCCAACCAGCGACTAACGAAAGCTTAATCAGTGCGTCACAACGTTTAAATCGCTCAGCTAATTACCGTGTCCACTATCATCAAGCTTGGCAGCAACCGATTTTATCCAAACGTCAGGCTAAAGCTATCGCTATTTCATCTGATAATCAGTTAATTGCTGGTGATATCCGACTCTACAAATCGACCTACCTGCATGCCCAACTAGATTTATGGTTGATGGAAAATAGTGCTGTTACCAATAGTTGGTCAGACGCCTCACCTGAAGGTGTCGATATCAGCGCACCGCGCAATCCTAACTTAAAAGAATCTCGCCGCATTCGTAGTAAGAAGCTCTATTTCTTTGACCACCCGAAACTAGGTGCGTTATTACAACTAACACCTATAGAAACTCCAGCGGCAGTGCTTGATACCTTTGAACCTTTATCAACCTACACCTTACCAACTGAAGCCTCGGCTACAGTGACGGAATAAGCTGCGTTAACAACTGTTTAATTTTTGACATACCGTTGGCCACAGTTTGCTCAATATCTGCCATAGTAATTTCACTATCACTTAGGCCAGCAGCCCAATTAGCACTGACCGCACAACTTGCATAAGCCAGTTCTAATTCTCTAGCCAAACTAGCTTCAGGCATGCCGGTCATACCTACCATGCTGCAACCATCGTTTGCTAGACGTCTAATTTCAGCAGCCGTTTCTAAGCGCGGTCCTTGCACTGCAGCATAAGTACCATCCTTTACACATGCAATGGCTTGTTGCTGAGCAGCAGAAATCAACTGTTGTCGCAAGTTTTCATCGTAGGGATAAGTAAAATCTATATGCTTATCCGAAGAAAAGTCATCACTAAAAAAGCTATGTTCACGGCCGTAAGTGTAATCAATAATTTGATCAGGTATGGCAATCACTCCCGGCGCCATATCATCTCGAATCCCCCCGACTGCAGCGACCGCTAAAATATTCTCTACGCCTTGATTTTTTAAAGCCCAAATATTGGCGCGATAATTTATCTTATGAGGTGGAATACCATGTTGCTGACCATGACGCGGCAAAAAAATAACCGGATGGCCCTGAAACTCTCCTACTAATAATTCACTGGATGGTTGGCCGAAAGGCGTATCTACCGTTCGTTTTTCCTTGATAGTTAAACCATCAAGGCTAGTTAGACCTGTACCACCGATAATCGCTAATAAACTCATGAGCCTGCCACCGCGTAAATACCGGCAGCATTACGCCAGTAACCTTTGTAATCCATACCAAAACCAAATACATAACGGTCAGGTACCGTCATCCCGATAAACTCCGGCACAGTGCCCACTTTATTATCATGTAACTTTTCTACTAAAGCTAAACAGGCCACGGTTTTAGCGCCCGCCTCTTCACAATATTTCCGCAATGCCATTAAAGTCACGCCTTGATCATAAATATCTTCAAGCAAAATCACTGTGCGGCCAGTTAAGTCTATGGTTGGTTGCGATTGCCAAACCAGATCACCGCCCACGGTCTTCTCGCCATAACGAGTCGCATGAATATAATCAAGCTCTAGCGGAAAGTTCAACTTAGGCAATAAATGGCCGGTAGTCATCACCGAGCCATTCATCACACATAACATCACTGGATTGTCATCGCCAAAAGCCTGCGTCAGCTTGTTTGCTAAGGTGGTTAGCGCGTGATCAATTTCTTGCATTGAATATAATTGATCGGCTTGCGCCATAATTAATTGTATCTCTTTCATAGAAATCTCAAGTTTCATCGGTAACAGGCATTATAATGCAAACTTTTGCACCGTTAGGAATATAAAATGCGCCGTTTTTGGCCGTTACTGTTATTCATCGTTATTTTTGCGATTATTGCCTTAAAACCTGATTCTCAGCAGGCCAAACAACAGCAGGTAAGCGAACCGCAACGCATCATCACTTTAGCCCCGAGCATTACTGAAACCGCTTTTGCCTTAGGCTTAGGCGATAAGATCATTGCTGTTACTGATTATTGCGATTACCCGGCAGCGGCACAAGACTTACCCAAAGTAGGTGGTTTTGTTAATCCGAATCTTGAAGCCATCGTTGGC
>MAAI01000065.1:16114-17370 GCA_002163115.1 Methylophaga sp. 41_12_T18
TTGATGGTATTCGTATTCTTTGTTTTCAGGGTTAGGGAAAAAACGCCCTGCCACACTGCCACGAATGACCGAAGCGTTATCTTTATAAGCCGATAGAATATTTTCGCTGTAACACTTATAAGTATTTTTAATCATTTGAAATAATGATTTATCTTGCGCTTCGCCGTCTATATCCCAGCTGGCGTTAAATATTTTATGACGGCAATGCTCAGAGTTAGCCTGTGCAAACATCATTAATTCGATGTCGTTAGGGTTACGCCCTAAAATTTTGTAGTTTTCAATTAGGTAATCTATTTCGTCGTCGGCTAAAGCCAAGCCTAATTCTTTATTGGCTTTTTCTAAGGCTGCGCGACCACCGCTTAAAATATCCACTTGTGCCATTGGTGCTGGCTGCGCGCTGCCGAACAAAGCTTGTGCGGAGTCAAAATCACTTAAAACGGTTTCGACCATGCGATCATATAAATGCAGCTGAATGCCTTTAATGTCGCTTGCGCCGCCTTCTTTTTCTGCAGCAACCCAATAAACCACACCACGCTCTAAACGCTTGATGCTTGTTAGGCCGCAGTTTTTAGCAATGTCGGTGGCTTTAGAGGCCCACGGACTGATTGTGCCCATGCGGGGCACCACTATTATCATTTGCCCCTGTGGCGTTTGTGCCTGTGCTTTGGGGCCGTAACGTAAGATTTGCTCCAACACCGTGATTTCTTGCGACGTTAAATCTTGTTTAACATCGGCAAAATGCACAAATTCGGCATAAACAGAGGTTACCTCTGGATGCGTGGTTTGAATGTTAGCCAATAACTTTTCACAACGAAAAGCAGATAGTGCAGGAGCACCGGACAGTTTGAGCATGGCTGTTCAACCTATAAAGCGATGAAAATTTGAGCGCGTATACTACTGGAAAGCATAGCCTGTCACCAGTAATTAACCCGCTCTTAAAATCTCTTTTCTCTCTTTCAATTTGTCTGACTCGGTCCGACCATCCGAAAATGGCCACATATAACCAAATGATCTAAAAACAAGAAGTTCAACAACCACGGGGGCTAAAGGGAGTTTGAGTGTTAAATGAGCAAGGTCAACAAAAAGATAGACTTGGTACTTTCGTAAACACACCATAAAATATGATCCAGTTCACACTTTGCAGTTCTATATATCAATTCACAGGAGGGGCGGATGCAGCAAAATATTACACCAAAATCACTTGTTGACGACCAACCCGTGACGCAACAGCAATGGCTTATTAAAGCTTGTTTTGC
>MAAI01000061.1 GCA_002163115.1 Methylophaga sp. 41_12_T18
TGAATGTTTTTATATTCTTTTTTCAAGATGAAACCAATACCAATATCTATTTCACCATTAGACACCTTTTGCTCGATTTCCTGATTGGTCAGCTCTTCTACATGTAATGAAATATTCGGATGTGTTTTATCAAACTCGATCACTAAATTACGTAAATAAAGTGCATTGATTGACTGTAACACCCCTATTTTCAGGCTGCCTGATAGACCACCTTCAAAATCGGTGACGGCTTCTTTTAATCGTTCCACTTCATTGAGAATTCGCTTTGCCGTCGATAAAACAAGTTCACCGCTTTCAGACAGCTTTACTCTACGGCCCACTCGATCAAACAAGTTGGTATTGAGTTCTTGCTCTAGTTGTTTGATTTGGTTACTTAATGCTGGCTGGGTAATGCATAGTTTGTCAGCTGCTCGATGAAAGTGCTGTAGCTCGGCAACCACTTTGAAATAGCGTAAATGTCTTAGCTCCACAGATAACCCCAGCTCTATTGATAAGTTTTAGATATCAAAATGATACAAATATAAACTTATACTTACAAATAAATATTTGCCATGATGTTTTCCATAGTAAAGACCTGACATGGAAGGTAAAAAATAATGGCTAAGAAATACAGTTCTACAGATTTTGGTGAAACCGCTGAAAAATTAACAGCGTTGTTACCGCATAAACTGGCACATAAACAGGTAGAGTTAGGCGATGTGAATGAAAAGTTTTCATCAGAAAGAAAACATCCTGTACATATTGTTGATTTACCTAGCCATTCAATTAGTATGAGCATTGGTGGATTAATGCCGGGTGATAGTTCGAACCGTCACCGACATAGTTATGAGACAGTCGCTTATATTTTGGAAGGTCGCGGCTATTCAATGATTGAAGATATAAAAATAGAATGGCAAGCTGGCGATGCGATCTACATTCCAAGTTGGGCGTGGCATCACCATGTCAATCTTGATGAAGATAAATCTGCTAAATATTTAGCATGTGAAAATGCACCATTGCTGCAAAATTTAGGTCAACTAGCTATTCGTGAGGAAGCGTAATGTCGAACAAAGAGTTTTCAGGAATTATCGCGTATAGCATTACGCCATTTTTCAGAAAAAATGATCAAGTAAACGTGGACGTTATGTTCGAGGTAATTGATGATTTAATTAGCTCGGGTGCGAATGCGATTGCAGGCTTAGGTAGTGCGGGTGAATGTGCTTATCTTAATGATGACGAATGGCAGCTGGTTGCCAGACAGACAATCAATCATGTGGCAGATCGAGTGCCAGTGATTATCGGTATCTCTGAGTTAACGACCAAAAAAGCGGTTGAACGTGCTGTTTATGCCAATAAACATGGTGCTAATGCCATCATGGTTTCACCGTTTTCATATTACAAACTGACCGAAGATGAGATCTTTGATCATTACCAAGCAATTTCTGATGCCATTGATATTCCGATAATGATTTATAACAACCCTGCAACATGTGGCGTTGATATGTCGCCAGCATTTATGTTGTCGATGATTGAAAACATAGAACATGCTGAAATGATCAAGGAAAGTAGCGGTGATATTCAAAGAATGCATACTATTCAGCAGCAATCTAAAGGCACTGTGCCCTTCTTTAATGGCTGCAACTATATTGCTTTAGATGCACTTAATGCCGGTGCTACTGGCTGGTGTACGGTTGCGCCAAGTTTGATTGGTGAGCTTCCCAAACAGTTGTTTAATGCCGTTAGTACTGATGAACAACAACAAGCTGAAACTCTTTTCTCAAACCAATTACCGTTATTGCAGTTCATTGTTAAAGAAGGTTTAGCTTCGACAGCTAAAGCTGGCTTAGCGATAAGAGATATTGATGCCGGTGATGCTCGCTTACCATTAAAGCCGTTAACCAGTGATAAAAAGGCTGAACTTGAATTGCTAATGACTGTTTAAGTCTTCGCTATATCAAATCATCACCAAGCTAATTAGCTAAAGTTCGAATACTACTGCCACTGACCGAACCGGTAACTTCAATACGCTGAGCCATTTGCTCTTTCAATTCTGATACATGAGAAATGATGCCGATACTTCGGCCAGTAGATTGCAAGTCGACTAAGGTATTGATTGCCAGTTGCAGTGACTCTTGATCGAGACTGCCAAAACCTTCATCTATAAATAAAGTATCAAGCTGAATACCACCCGAACGTTCTTGTACCACATCAGATAAACCTAAGGCCAGCGCCAGTGATGCTAGGAATGATTCGCCACCAGATAAAGTAGCAACAGGTCTTGTTTTACCGGTATGAGCATCATCAATCGCCAGATCGAGACCTGCCGTAGTATTTCGCTTTTGCACCTGTTCATTTTGCCTGATTAAGCGATATTGACCTTTACTCATAATATATAGACGTTGGCTGGCAATGCTTAACACCGAATCTAAGATGTTTCCTAATACAAACCGCTCAAGACTCACTCGAACATTACCTCGGCCTGTAGCTGCTTTAGCTAAGGTGCCGACCACTTCATATTCTTGTTTGATGGCTTCTTGTTCTTGCTCAATTTGCTTGAGTTTAAGCTGAGTCTTTTCTAAAAGATTGAGCTGTTGCTGCGTCTGCAGCCACGCTTCATCAGCGAGTTTAAACTGCGCCGTTTCATTATCAACTTGTGATTGCAGTTGAATCAGATCAGGTTGTACTTTGTCTGTCAGCTGCTGTTGCAACAAGCTTATTTCTGTTTGTAAGCTGGTCACTGTGTTGTCATAGCTCGCTATTTGTTTACTCAAAACAATCATTTCATTCTCAGTCAGCAAGGCCTGTTCAAAGTTTGCTTGATTAACAAAGCCACTTTCCAGCAATGCTTGTTGCCAGCTGGATGTTAATACGCTTTCTTTTTCGCCTAATTGTTGGCTGTCTAAATTAAGCTGGGCAAGGCTAGCTTGCAGTGATGATTGCTGAGTTAAGCAGGCAATATTGTTATCGGTAGTTACTTTAAGTTTAGTCTCTAATGAATTGATACTTATCAATATAGACTCTTGTTCATTAGTTATTACTTGTCTGTTTTGATAATTTTCAGGTACTGAGTTTACCGCTGTCTGTAATTGATTTTTTGCTTGCTCAAACGCAGAATTTAACATCGGCAATTGAACATCAACATTGTGTAGCTGAGTGGCAATGATATTTAGTTCATTTTGTTGCTGCACTTTTTGTTGGTTCAGTTGAATCAACTGCCGTTGCTGCTGGTCGATATCAGCTATTTTTTTAGCTAAGTCATGCAGCTCTGCTTCTAGCTCAATTAATGACTTATCGTCATTAGCAGCTAGTTTCTCCGTTAAGTTAATGACTTGTTGCTGTAACTCTGTAGTTTGATGCGATAAGGCATGCAGCTGTGTTTCGGCTGCCGACATCTGTTGCTGGCAATCCGCTTGAACTTTACGCGCCTGATCGACCCGTTGCTGACTTAACTCTTTATGTTCATTATCAACAAACTGTGCCGGTTGAGGGTGTTCTAAGCTGCCGCAAACAGCACAAGCTTGTTGCGGTGTAAGCTTCGCCGCTAACACAGCTGCTTGGTTGGCAAACCAGTGCATCTCAACTTCGTTCGCTTTGTATTCGGCTTGTTTATAGTGTTGCTGTGCTTGCTGAAGCTGCTGCTGTTGCCTAGTTTCATTTGCTAACTGTTGTGTTAACTGTGTTTGGATCTGTTGGCGTTGCTTGGCTAAATCCAAACACTGCTGGCTGGCAGCCCGTTGCTCAACGAGTGCTGACTTGGTAGCAATAACACGATTAATTTCATCAGTTCTTTCAGCAAGTTGTAGCAGTGTTGCATTTAAACTTGTTTGCTTAGTAGTCAGGCCAGTTTTTTGCTCGAGGCCAGTTTGGTAAGCAGATTGTGTGGAAATATGTCGTTGTTGTAGCGACTCAAACTCAGCTAATTGGTGTTGATACTGTGTCAGTAATTGTTGTTGTTCAACCAGTGAGTCTCGTTGTAGGTAGTCTTGTTGAGCTTGTTTTAATGCCTGTGCAGACTGTGTCAGTTGTTGAGCATTCTGTTCAAGCTGAATCACTGTTTGTTGATGAGCCGTTGTTTTTTGTTTTAACTCGTCGCTCACAGTTACTACCGACTGCCATTGCGGTTTAATCTTTACTGCCTGTTCACCATTAACATAGCGTTGCTTTTGCATATCTATGTTGTGCTTCTGCTTAATATAACTCGCTAGCTGTGTTGTTTTTTGTTGTAACGTTTGAAAGCTTTTTACCAATAAGTCAGCAGAGCTAAACTCAGTTTGCACTTGTTGCAACTGTTTCGCAGCAGATTGTTTGATAATTAACTTTTCTGCCAACTGTTGTGAAGTCGTTGTTATTGTTGCAGTCAGTTGTTGTTCATCATCAACTTGAACATCGGCCAACGCATCTTGTTTGCGAGCTTCATAGGCTTGATGTTTCTTTTCTATCTCTGCCGCTTTGTTTTTTAAGTTCTGTTCAATTTCTTTATAAATTTCGGTTTGAAATAAGGTCGATAAAATTTGCTGACGTTCATCTGACTTGGCAATTAATAATTGACGGAACTTGCCTTGTGGCAGCACCATCACCTGTAAAAACTGCTCTGCTGTTAAGCCAACTATCTGCTTAATATGTTGTTCAGCTTCCTTAACTTTTTTAGCCACAATGGTTTGTTGTTCGCCATCATCTAAAATCCGACATAAATGAGCCGATGCTTTTTGCTCAGTCTCGCCACCGCCACGCTTTGCAGGCCGCATTTGTGCTGGCACCCGATGAATTTGATAGTGCACATCACGAATACTAAACCGTAAAGTCAGCTCAGTGAGTAATTCTGTTGGTGCATGATCACAACGTAAGCCTAATGCTTTTCGATCTGTATCCGTTGTTTCGCCATAAAGTGCAAAACAAATAGCATGCAAAATTGAAGACTTGCCCGCCCCTGTTGGGCCATCAATTAAGAATAAGGCATTGTCACCTAGTCGAGAAAAGTCGATGGTTTCTTTTGTTGCGAATGGGCCAAACGCTTGAATGTCTAATTGCTGAAGTTTCATTATTGTCCTGCTAGCGCTTGCTTGGCTTCATTGATTGCTGCTAATAACAACTCGTGCTGTTGCTCTGATAGTTCTTGGCCTGCGACTTGTTGGAAAAAGTCTGAAAACACTTGTTGTTCGCTACGTTTTAAGCTGACATCACTGATTAACCGATTATCAACATCGATATTGAACTGACTACGTTCAAGTTGTAATACATTTGGATATACAGCTCGTAACTGCCCCATAGGATCTAAAATATCGTGAGTATCGGTCAACCTTACTAATAAGTAATCATCACTATTCTGATCGGTTTCAGCCTGTTGGAGTAATGCTTCCAACTCACCTTCTAATATTCGTAAATCATGCTTGGCTTGTAATGGCAGATGTTGTTGTAAAACAAGACCGGATTCATTCATCTCGACTAAGGTGACGCCTTTTTTCTGCTTATATTCTGAAAATGAATATTTCAACAATGAACCAGAATAACGAATATGTTCTTCACCTTTATATTGTGGTGCGTGCAAGTGGCCAAGCGCCACGTAATCAAAGCTAGTCAGTGGTTGGAAAGATACTCTGTCTGCTCCACCAATTGATAAAGGTCGTTCTGATTCAGATTCACTCGCACCATCAATAAAGCAGTGACTGATTAATACCGCAGGTATATCTGCTTGTTGTTCAGCTTTAATCAGATTAACAAGATAGGTATGAGCATCATCGTAAGTTTTAGCTTCGCACTCAAAACACTCTCGTACCGTCACAGGGTCATGATATGGAATCCCATAAAAGTGTACTGGCCCAGACTTTGTATCAATGATCACCGGCTGAATCACATCGGCAATATCACTTAAGATATGTAAACCTGATTGCTGCATGTGTTTAGCAGCAAAACCTAAGCGTTTGGCACTGTCATGATTACCTGAAATCATAATAACGGGGATATTAAGTTCGGTTAACACCTCATCCAAAAACAAATTCAGTGCTGCCACTGCATCAGCCGGAGGCACTGAACGATCATAGATATCACCTGCTACCACTAAGGCATCGACCTTATGTTCGCTGAGGTAATGTTTAAGTTGCTGCAATACAAACAGCTGATCTTCAAGTAATGAGATATTTTGAAATAAACGGCCTATATGCCAATCTGAGGTGTGGATGAACTTCATAACAATTTCCTGGCATAACGCAGTGTGCTGAGTAACAAGAGTTTCAGGCTGCTATGGTATCACTGCCTGTCAGATTATTTGTTATGAAAAGTTAGTCTTTTTGCTCAGTTTCAACAAGTGGTTGTTTTGAAGTTTTGCTGAGTTTGTATTGAGGTAAGAATGGAAACACTTCAACTTTGTTATTGCTGTAAATAGCGATACGTTTATCGTTGGCTGTCACCATAATGCCTTGGCTGATAATGTTGTTATTATCAGTCGTGTCTATCAATTGGCTACATAGAGTAATGTTATTTAGTTTTTCTATTTCTGCACAGCTGTATTGATGGTGATCTTGGATTTGTTTAAGAGCATCATCTCGACCAACTTGATAAGGAAACACTGAAACAACAGCAAAACATAAAACTATTAATACAGGCAGCATAGCCCATGATAAAACATCATTAATAACCGTTCCTAAAATTTTCCACTGCCACAAGGTCAGACCTTTAATTGTTTTTCCTTGATTATCTTCCGTGCTATCTTCAAGTAACATCCATGTTTTACCCTTATTTCTTTGCCAAATAGCAAAACACAATGCACAAAGAAACATCCCCATAAAAAATGCACCAAAAGCAAAAGGTATCCAAAATTTGGGAAGCAAATAAATAACAGCTAGTGCGACAAGATACCAAGACTCCACAAGCATCTCAGATAAGTCTTTAGAAACCAGCGATGCATCTAAACCAAAAGCTTGTACATAACCTAGGTGGTAGACGTAGCCAGTGAGTAAAAGCAATGGCATTAAAATACCGATAAAAAGTGTGATAAATTGCAGACTATATTTAACCTTATCCATGGTTATCCTTTTCCTTAAGTAGTTATAAAAAAGCCGGATTTCTCCGGCTTTTTTATAAGCTGATTATAATCATTTTTTAGCCATCAATGATACCGTTACAATCATTGTCTACACCATCACGGCCCCAGCGACCTTTACTGTCTCTATGCCCTGGATAAACATGTGAATTATTGTCATCACAATCTCCATCACTAACACAGTAGCCATCATCATCCGCATCCACACATTGGCTTGAAGTCGTTGTAGTGAAGGTCCAAATAGCTCCTGGAGTATTACCATACTCATTCACTTCAACAATTTGCCATTGATAAACAGTGTCAGGGTTCAATAACCCTGGGTTATAGCTAGTCCCTGTTTGCTCACTTACCAACGCCAAACTTGTTGTACCAAAGTAAACATGATGACTATCAGCATCAGTGTCAGACAGCCAACTTAACTCGGTATCGATACTCACATCAGTCACATTATCACTCGGTGTTGGGTCTGTCGCTGCAGTTGGAGGCCCAGGGTTAATATTACCGCCATAATTCAACGCGGCATAAGCTTGAACCAGTCCATAGCCATAAGTTGAATCATAGCCACTATTGCCTAGATCTAAAGCTGTATTAGACAGTGCTGTGAAAACATCATCTGGCCCCGTTGTACCATTTGATATTAACAATGCAGCAATCGCAGCAACATGTGGCGATGCCATAGAGGTACCTTGTAATAAGTATTGTCCCCAGTTTCCTTGGTAGCTCGTTTCCTGTAAAACCCCGTCGACATTGCCATCGGTATTGTCATCTCGGTTGGTATCTCCACCAGGAGCCACGACATCTAAGCCCGTGCCTTTATTTGAATATCGAGTCAATTTATTTCGATAATCAGTGGCACCAACAGCTATAACTGTAGGATATATAGCTGGGTAACTGACATTATTACGGTAACCATCATTACCTGCTGCTGCAACGACTGTTACCCCTTGCTGATAAGCCAAGTCGAGTGCAGGATCCATAATGGCATCACTGGTTAATCCATAGCGCGCATTTACACCCAGACTCATATTGATTACATCGGCGCCATTATTAACGGCATGGACAATACCGTCAGCTATATCTGCAAATGAACCACTGCCACTATCACTAAGCACTTTTACAGGCATTACGCATGCGCCAGGCGATAAGCCGGCTGAGCCAAATGCTGGAACAGTTTGATCAAAGCTGGTGATTTGCGAAATAGTGCCAGAGACATGAGTACCATGACTCAGTGAACTACCGTCAGTAGGATTACCATCACCATTAACAATGTCGGCAGCACCGGTAGTACAGATGTTAACGCCATCAACACCTCCGTAAACGATGCCGGTATCTAAGACCGCAACTTTAACTCCTGTGCCGGTAGTAATGTCCCACGCTTGTTCAGATTGCACAGCCGGGAAATGCCATTGATATTGATAATAGCCATCGTTGGGTGTTTGAGATGCACGAGCTAGATAATTTAAGCCCGCCTTCAAACCTTGCTTACGTAGTTTTTGTATCTGTCCCCACTCTTTCCCTGACTCAATAGTCACAATGCTAATACCTGCATTCGGCAAAAACTTGGTCACTTCTAAATCACCAAGTTGATGTGGTGAACCATAGACAGCTATTTGCCCTCGAATAAAAGGCGGAGCAGCAAGAATTGAGGTTGAAATAACTGCAAGTGCAGCAAAACTAAGAAAAGAACGGTGTCTTTTGAGAATGCGCATCATGGTATCTCCACTTGGTGGTGATACTTTCAACTATACGCTTAATTTATCCGCTAGCAAGTAATAGCATCCTCAAACAAGGATGCTATTACGACACGTTATAAACTTGATAGTGTCTAGCGAAATTTAGCGACTTCATCAGCGCTAACAACTTCGCCTTCGTTGCCCCAAGCAGTCATTACATATGTCATCACTGCAGCTAACTTATCATCAGTTAAATGACCAAATGTAGGCATGCTTGAATTATAGTCTTGGCCGTTAACAGTGACTTTTCCTGTGATGGCACCTTAATAGCTCTTTCTTTATCAGCAAGTAAATAATCTGATCCCGCTAATGGAGGAAATACCCCTGGTATGCCCTGGCCCTTTTTTTGATGGCAAGCAGCACACTGGGATTTGTAGATTTTTTTACCTTGCTTATAAGCTGCTGACTTTTCTGCAGCTTGCAAGTTGAACGTCAGGTTAGCTAATGTACCGGCGACTAAAATGGCTAAGACATTTCTTTTTTTCATAATTACCCCAAGTTAATTCCATAAAATAGAAATGGGCAAATAATATAATTATTGAAAAAATAAGTAATTGACATGGATCAACTTGAGCCAGCTTCGGTATTAAATAGCACCTGAGCTGAGCAATAATTGTTGCACGGCAACGGCAATTTGTTTATAGCCTGTGCTATTTGGGTGAATTGGATCAGACTTTAAACTCGGCGAGCTTTCGACATCTCGAAATGTCTCTAAATCAACAGGCAGGTTAAAGCTTTGTGCCACTTCGCTATACAGAGGTGGTACTTGTAGCGACAGTTTCAAGGTTGGTACGGCCATTAATACCACTTCAGCGCCACTTGCTTGAATCAAACTAACCATTTTCTCTAAGTTTTGTTTGAGCTTCTGCTTGCTTAACCGTTGGATAAGATCGTTGCCACCATGGCATAAAATAACCAAGTTAGGTTGGTATTCATCTAACTCTTCAGCTAAACGGATAAGGCCTTCTGCTGAGCGCTCGCCTGGAATGCCTGAGTTAACCACTGTTCGACCAATCAACTGTTCCAACACCGCTGGATAGCTTTGAGTATTACTATTATCGGCACCGGTACCAAATGTCAGGCTATCGCCAAAAGCGAGAATAACAGCATCTTCGCTTAATGGTGATAGTGGAATGGCTGTTTCTGATGAGCAACTAACAAGACTAAAACTGATAACCATGATGGTGATGAATCGTTGTAGTTTGTTGTGTAGTTGTTTCATTTTAGATTGCCGTTGGGAATAAAGTTCGGAAGTTAGCCGATGTCGTTTGAGCGATATTTTCTACCGTGTCGCCACGTAGTTCAGCTAGAAACTCAGCCACGTGTTTCACATAGGCCGGTTTATTCGTTTTACCGCGGTGAGGAACAGGCGCTAAGTAGGGTGCATCTGTCTCAATCAGAATACGATCGAGTGGCAGTTTTTTAGCCACTTCTTGCAGCTCTTTGGCATTTTTGAAGGTGACGATTCCAGATAAGGATATATAGAAACCGATATCTAATGCGCGTTGTGCTGTTTCCCAATTTTCGGTGAAACAATGAATTATTCCGCCGGCTTGTTCAGCGTTTTCTTGCTCTAAGATATCCATCGTGTCGTCACGAGCTTCACGGGTATGAATAATTAACGGTTTAGTTAGCTGTTTTGCCGCCTCGATATGAACACGAAAACGATCTCGCTGCCACTCTAAATCACCTTCACTACGGAAATAGTCGAGGCCTGTTTCACCAATTGCAATGACCTTATCACGTGAGGCTAACTGAGTTAGCTCATCAACGGTAAAGTTTTCTTCTTGGTCAACATTGGGGTGAATACCGACACTTGCGGTGATGTTTGGGTAACTATCAACTACAGCAAGCACGTCATGACAGCTGGCTTTATCAATAGAAATACACAGAATATGATCGACTTGGTTTGCTTGGGCTTGTTCGATGACGGCATCTAAACCGCCCTCTTCTTCTGCCAATAAATTTAAATGGCAATGTGAATCAATAAACATGGCGTTACGGTCTTTTGGTTAGCTTTACATTGTATGAGTGGCTTTGTCGGACTTTAACTTGTCGACAAGATGATTTTCTATTTTACGACTAAACCAGCACCATCCATTTCACTAAAGTGAACGCCGATACCAGCAGCTTGATTGCCTTGTGCACCTTTAGGGGTAACCCAAGCAATAGTGCCTGCAACAGGGATTTTTTCAGGTTCATCCATCAAAGTTAATAAAATAAATACTTCTTCACCTAATTTATACATTTTATTAGTGGGAATAAACAAACCACCATTTTTTAAAAATGGCATAAACGCATGATATAACATGTTTTGGTCAGTGATTTTAACTGACAAAATACCTTTTCTCGGGTTCATCGCCATAGTGTTATGTCTCGCATTCTATTATTTTTGTTATTACTGAGCATTGTCAGATAATCGCATAACTGAAACTATAAAGTCTTCTATTAACAAGGTCTTGTTAATGTTATTTGGAGACGATAGTAGCTTTGTTGTATCAACGATGCAATCCATAATTTGCCAATAGCGTTTATTTTGATGCTCTAAACTAGGAGATTTATCGATTGCTAATTGATTGTTAACTATACGATCTTGTAGTGAATATTGTAACTGATTCATCAGCTGACTTAGGTTATATTTTTGCCAATTAGCAGCTAGTTCAATTGGAGAAATATAAGCAGTTAACATTGTATTAAAATCTTGCTCAATTTGTTGGTAAGATTCCGCACCCTGTTGATCCAACATTTCAATGGCTGCTAGCGGTGCACCTTTAGCCAACTTCAATATGTTTGTTGTGGTTTCATCAGCGTTATAAGCACTGTTAGCAACTAGCCAAGCAAGTGCCTCACTAAATGGTGGGGCCGGCAGATGAAATGTTTGGCAACGACTTTTAACAGTGATCGGTGTTTGTTCTGGTTTTGAGGTTATCAAGACAAATAAGGTATTTGGCTGAGGCTCTTCAAGTAATTTTAACAAGCTGTTATTGGCATTAACATTCATGCTGTATGCGGGTGAAATAACGACTGTTTTCCATTTAGAAACCGTCGGTGTTAATTGCTGCTTTTCTATTAACTGACGTATTTGTTCTATTTTTATCTGTTTGCCGGTTTCTTCTGGCTTTATTTCAATGTGATCGGGGTGGCTGCCGGCATCAAAAACATGGCAGCTATGACATTGGCCACAAGCCAGTTGTGATTCTCGCGGAGACAAACACAAAATACTTTTTGTTATTTGTTGGCTAAATGTATTTTTTCCTAAGCCATTAACACCCGTCAACAAGATGGCATGAGGAATACGTTGTTGCTGCTTTAAACTGGCAAACTGTTGCCATGAGCTCTGCTGCCATGGATATAACATTGCCATTAGGCTGAAATCAGCGACTTCAAAATCGCAGTCAATTGCAGCTCAATCTCTTCAATGCTTTTATTCGCATCAATCACTTTTACTCTATTAGGTTCTTGCTCGGCACGCTGTAAATAACAGTCTCTTATTTTTTGGAAGAAAACTGTTTTTTCCTGCTCAAACCGATCAATATCACCTTTGCGACTAATGACCCGTTGCTGGCCTACTTCAACAGGTAGGTCAAATAGAAATGTAGTATCGGTCTGTAAACCATTTAACGTCCATGCCGAAATCTGCTCAATTCTATCTGTAGCAATACCCCTTCCTCCACCTTGATAAGCGAAGGTCGCATCAACAAAGCGATCTGATAATACCCAATCACCGCGCTCAAGGGCCGGTTTAATTACTTGGTCAAGATGCTCTGCACGTGCTGCCGACATCAATAATAACTCGGTATCAACGGCCATACCACCTTCTCTTGGCGCAAGTAGCAATTCACGTACTTGTTCACCTAGTTGAGTGCCACCGGGTTCGCGTGTTACTACAACATTGATCCCGGCTTGGCTAAGATAGCGCTCAATAAAAGCTAACTGAGTCGACTTTCCTGCACCTTCGATCCCTTCAATACTGATAAATTTTCCGATCATTATCTTTTTAACTGATAACGCCTAACGGCATTATTATGTTCCCTAAGCGTAGAAGAAAAATAGTGGCGACCCTCTTTACCAGTCGCTACGAAATATAAACTTTTACCATCAGCAGGATGTAGTGCTGCTTCGATGGACTCAATACTCGCTAAGGCGATAGGTGTAGGCGGTAAACCAGAGCGAGTGTAGGTATTATAGGGAGTATCGGTTCTCAAGTCCTTACGTCTGATATTACCATCGTATTTTTCACCAATGCCATATATAACAGTAGGATCTGTTTGCAAGCGCATGCCTTTCTGTAATCGTCGGACAAAGACACCGGCAATTTGAGCCCGCTCTTCGGCAATACCAGTTTCTTTCTCGATGATAGAAGCCATGATCAAGGCTTCATAGGCAGTTGCATAAGGTAGGTTTGCAGCTTTATTCTGCCAGGCGGCGTCTAAAGCATCGACCATATGCTGATAGGCACGTCGTAAGAACTCGACATCAGTAGTGCCTGAAGGAAAATAATATGTTTCCGGATAAAACCAACCTTCTGCATAGAGACCCTGTTGACCTAATTCAGTCATTATCGTCTTGCTATCAGGCTTGGCAATTGTTGTCGTTATTGCAGGATGATCATGCACAGCTTGTAGCAGTTGCTGGGCAGTCATTCCTTCGATGATCGCAATTGAATGCTGAACAACTTTGCCAGTAATAAACTGCTCTAATACTTGCGGTAAAGTCGTACCTGGCTTGATTAGGTACTCGCCTGTTTTAATAAGGTGAGAACGTCCATTCAGTCGGCCAAAGAAATCTAGATAAAAAGGTGGCAACTCAGTTAGTTTTTGCTGTGAAAAGTCTTTACTTATCTTACCTAGATTAGTCCCCGCTACCACGGTGTAAGCGTACCCCTCATCACCGATATTAAGTGGTGTTGTAGTGAATTTTTCGTATTCCAACCACAGAAAACCAGAAGTAGAAACAACGATAACAACAACGGTTAACATGCTGAGTAATAAAGTTTTTTTCATCTATAAGGTTAGCTTTTTTAATAAATTTTGTAATTGTTTGGTGATGGGGCCATGTTGGTAACAACTAGTGCCTATCGTAGTTATCGGCCAAATATTAATAATGCTGTTAGTGACAAATACTTCGTCAGCTGCCAGTAAATCATTCAGAGTTAAATCAGCATAAATCACTGCATGGCCGGCTCGTTCTGCACAATTAATCACTTGCTGCCGCATGATTCCTGCAACGCCAGATAATGTAAGTTTAGGAGTGAGTAGTTGTTGCTGTTTAACAATGAATACATTAGTCATCGTGCCATCAATCAACTGTTCCAGATCGTTAAACATGATACCTTCAGCAATGTCATCATCATTCCATTCAGCACGTGCCAGCACCTGATCTAAACGGTTAAGGTGTTTGATCCCTGCGGTAGCACTGTTTATTGAAATGGCTTGTTGGCATATTCTAGCTTTAATGCCTTGTTGATGAGTTGCTGGATACACTGGAAAAGGGTGAGTAGAGATGATGCGTGTAGGCACCTTACAGCCATCACTTCGATAGCCTCGACCACCTTGACCACGAGTAAGGATGATTTTAATGACAGTGTCAGCCGTTAACTCAGAACAAACCAGAGCAAGCTCTGTTTGTAATTGCTCAGCTATTTGTTGATATGGAATAGATAGACGCTGACAATCATTTTCTAAACGTTGTAAATGTTGCTGAAGAAATTCTGCTTGGCCATTACGAAAGGCAATAGTTTCAAACAGACCGTCACCATATTGCAGGCCACGGTCTACTATTTTTATAGTGCTTTCCGGTTGTCCATTGACCAGAGTCATTTCACTCTCGGTCTAACTTAATTTCTTGAAAATCAAGGTTCCGTTTGTACCACCGAAACCAAATGAATTTGACATAGCCACATCGATCTTCATTTGACGTGCAGTATGTGGCACATAATCTAGATCACATTCTGGATCTGGATTATCTAGGTTGATCGTTGGCGGAGCAACTTGATCACGAATAGCTAAGGCACTGAATACTGCTTCAACACCACCGGCGGCACCTAGTAGGTGACCTATCATTGATTTCGTAGAACTAATCGCCGTTGTTTCAGCATCGGCACCTAATGCACGTTTGATCGCTTGTGTTTCAGCTGAGTCACCTGCTGGTGTCGAAGTACCGTGGGCATTGATGTAATCAATTTGATCTGTTGCTAAATCAGCATCTGCCATTGCATTTTTCATACAACGCGCTGCACCTTCACCGCCTTTAGATGGCATGGTCATGTGATAAGCATCTGAACTCATGCCTGAACCAGCTAGCTCAGCATAAATCGTTGCGCCACGTTTGACAGCGTGCTCATACTCTTCTAAGACGACAATACCAGCACCATCACCCAGTACAAAACCATCACGATCTTTGTCCCATGGCCGACTTGCAGCTTCAGGATCATCATTTCGTGTCGATAACGCACGGGCAGCAGCAAAACCACCTAGGCCTGTTTTCGATGTCGACATTTCAGCACCACCGGCAATCATCACATCTGCTTCACCATATTGAATCATCCGGCCAGCAGAACCGATATTATGAGTACCACTAGAACATGCAGTTGCAATAGCTATATTTGGACCTTTCATACCGTACATAATCGACAAATTACCAGCGATCATATTGATGATATTGCTAGGTACGAAGAACGGTGAAATCTTCCGTGGGCCACCTTTCAAGTACGAATCATAACCAGCTTCAATACCCGGTAAACCACCGATACCAGCGCCAATAGCGACACCTATGCGTTCCGCATTGTCATCCGTTATCTCAATGCCGGAATCTTCAATCGCTTCTTTAGCTGCGGCAATACCATAATGAATAAAGGTATCCATTTTTTTAGCATCTTTGCGAGGGATGATGGTGGTGATATCAAAGTTTTTGATGCTAGCACCAAAACGAACAGAGAAGTCTGATACATCAAACTGTGACAGTGGACCCACACCACTTTTACCCGCGAGAATATTTTCCCAAGTTTCTTTTACAGATAGACCAACCGGTGTCACTGCACCCAGTCCGGTTATCACAACTCTTCGCTTAGACATCCAACGTCCCCTTCGAATTTGGTAGTACTTAAAACAACATAGCCGTCTAGTATGGCTGCATACTAGACGGCTATTATAAATCGTTTTTTAATATTAAGACTGTACTGAATTAATATATTTAACAGCTTCTTTAACTGTAGTGATTTTCTCAGCTTCTTCATCTGGAATTTCACATTCAAATGATTCTTCTAAAGCCATAACAAGTTCAACTGTATCTAGAGAGTCTGCACCTAAATCGTCGATAAATGACGCATCAGTTGTAACTTCGTCAGCATTTACACCCAATTGTTCTACAACAATTTCTTTTACGCGAGCTTCAATATCACTCATAACTTATGTTTCCTTTGATGGTTGAGTACACAAAATGTGCAGGCATTTTATAGTGCATGCACATTAGAGACAAGCCAAATCATCTTTGGCGCTATTCTCTCGACTACTAAAAGCTAATATTTTACATAATTAGCTAATTAATTCATATACATGCCGCCATTTACATTCAGCGTTTCACCACTAATGTAACCCGCGTTTTCTCCAGCAAGGAAAGTAACTGCGGCAGCGATTTCTTCTGGTTCACCTAATCGTTTAACGGGAACCTGTTCTAATAATGCTGTTTTATGTGCATCAGCTAGAGAGCTGGTCATATCGGTATTGATAAAGCCCGGTGCAACTGAATTGACGGTGATTCCACGAGCACCCACTTCGCGTGCAAGTGATTTACTAAAACCAATAACGCCTGCTTTAGCAGCGGCATAGTTGGTTTGACCAGCATTACCCATTAGGCCCACTACTGATGTAATAGTAACGATTCTGCCCCAGCGTGCTTTAGTCATTGCTCGTAGGCAACGCTTGCTTAGTTTGTAAATTGGCGTCAGGTTAGTATTAATGATGTCGTTCCACTCATCATCTTTCATACGGATCAATAAATTATCACGGGTAATACCGGCATTATTAACCAGAATGCTAGGAGCACCAAACTCTTCTTCTATACTAGTAACTGTACCATCAATCGCTTCAGCATCAGTCACATTCAAGACAACACCTCGACCTTTGATATTAGCCTCAGCTAAAAAGTTAGAAATTGTTGCAGCACCTGATTCTGATGTTGCCGTACCCACTACTATGGCACCCTGCTCACCTAGACTTAAAGCAATTGCACGACCAATTCCTCGTGTTGCACCCGTTACTAAGGCAACTTTACCTTCTAAA
>MAAI01000043.1 GCA_002163115.1 Methylophaga sp. 41_12_T18
TATGCTGCTGCATCGCCCATAAACCGTAATACTTTACGATCAATATGTTCTTTGAAATCAATATCAACTGAACCTGCAACATGACTTCTAAAGCCCATGTCTGCATATTCTTGCTTGAATTTAATGCCTGAACGGCCTTCTCTTAAAGATTCTGTAACAGAATCAGCATCTAAACCTAGACAAGAGGTAATACCTAAACCAGTAACTACAACACGTTTCATCATCGTATCCTAAAAATCATCCGTAGATGTAAACAAACCAACGCGTAGATCTTTTGCAACATAAATCTCACGACCATCAACTGAAACAGTTCCATCTGCAATTGCTAATACTAATTTACGAGCAATAACACGCTTAAGATCAAGCTTATAAGTCACTTTTTTTGCTGTTGGAAGAACCTGACCTGAGAATTTCACTTCGCCCGACCCTAAAGCTCGACCGCGACCAGGATTGCCATCCCATGCTAAGAAAAAGCCAACTAACTGCCACATAGCATCCAGTCCTAAACAACCAGGCATCACAGGATCGCCAGGGAAATGACAGTCAAAGAACCACAAGTCTGATGTAATATCCAACTCAGCAATAATTTCACCCTTGCCATATTTACCGCCCTCATTAGAAATATGAGTAATGCGATCCATCATCAACATATTTGGAGTCGGTAATTGAGCATTGCCAGGACCGAACATTTCGCCTTGTCCACATTGCAGGAGTTCTTCGTAACTAAAAGATGATTGTTTACTCATGAATTCTTCTAAATTATGGCCACCAATTGGGCAGCGCTATGATATCACGACAAGACTAAAACCAGAAAAATCGTGACAGCATTAGTTAAAACATAAACTGGAGATACTAAAAAGCCACGGTCAAGAACCGTGGCTTAATTTTATAGTTGCTGTGAGCTTAGTTACTGGCAGTCACTGTCGCACTGGCTTCTGGCAAGGCAACATCAACCCCCTCAAGCAATGCACCCATGCTATTCAAGATACGGTACATAGCAAATAGTTGATCATACTGCGCATTTACATAAGAAGTACGTGACACAAAAACTTCATTTTCTGAATCAAGTAAATCAAGTAAAGTTCGTTGACCCAAACTAAATTGTTGTTGGTAAGCATCGCGAGAACGCTCACTTGAGTCAACATGTTGCTTAAAATAACCGATTTGATTATTTACAGTTTGGAGTGCATTCCAAGATAGGCGCACGCTTTGCTCTACTTGGCGACGTGTATTATTACGAATCTCAGCAGCTTGATTAATTAAATGAGCTGTTTCTTGACGTCTCGCTTTATCTTTACCACCGTTCAACAAGTTATAACGTAAGCGAAACATTGCTGTCGTATCGTTATTATGTCCAGAAATACCATCAACATTATTATTTGCTGTAGTACCTAACTCAAAGTCAACTCGAGGTAAGAAAGGCGAGTGCGCAGTATCATGTTGAGCATTCGCTGATTCAACATCTGCTTGAGCAGATTTCAACGTAGGATGATTGTTAATTGCTTGATCAATGGCATCATCAACTGTCGAAGGTAATAAACTTTGTGGAGATTGCGGATCTGATAAAGCATTTGCTGTGATACCCACTACCCGTAAGTAATTTGTTTCTGCATCACGTAAGTTACTTTGCTCTGCAACAAGGTTTGCTTGAGCTAATGCAACACGACCTTGACTTTGATCTAGGTCAGCTTTACGACCAACACCACGATCACTACGTAATTTAATTTGATCATGAGTGCGCTCATGCGCTTCTAAATTGGTGCTAGCTAAATCAACTAGCTTTTGGCGTCGAACAACATCCAAATAGGTATCAACCGCTTCAAGTGCCGTATTTTCTGCAGCGCTAGTGACACTATATGCACGTGAATCTGTTCGAGCTGTATGTCTACGAACTTCATTTTTAGTAGCCATACCGTCGAAAAGCATTTGTCGTAGATTTAAGCTTGCTTCATCACGATTATAACTTGATTTTTTATGTGTTCCGGCAGTTCGAGTCGTTGGATTATCTGACTCTTCCCAGCCTGTTCCAATCGCTAAATCAACGGTTGGAAAATAGCCGGCGCGCGCTTGATTAATTTCTTCTGAAACAGCGTTACGTTCATTGGCTGCCGCTAAAACATCAGGATTGGTTTTAATGGTTCATTAACAGCATCTTGCAATGTATCAGCATGGCCAGTGGCTATCACCCCGAATGCAAGTGGAATCAATATAACTAATGGTTTCAATTTCATCTTTTTCTATCCTTAACTTTTGACCCTATGCGTATAAATATTTTCTAATACTTAGTTAGCAACGCAATCTTGAATGAACATAACAATTATCATATAAGCTCATGTATTTAAACATATCAACATAAAAAAACAAGTACTTTATCGTAGATCACGAAAAAATATTGCTAAGGAGAGTCTATCTGGAATCCCCATTTTTTGGAAGGTGGTTGTTAAATGTGCTTTTACCGTACGCTCGGTGATGTTCATCGTTTTGGCTATCATTTTATTAGTCGCGCCATAACTGACCTGCTCTGACACCTCTAATTCTTTCGGTGATAAAGACTCTAACCCTGCACGCTGCTCATCACTAATAACGGGGACTTCAGCAATTTCATCAATTAAACCTGAAATCACGTGACGCTCTACCCACACTTCACCATAAAAAATTATTTTCAAAGCTTCGTGTAATTTAGTTAATGGCAGTGTCTGATCAAAGTAGCCTCGTGCACCGTGTTTTAAAGCAACTATTTGAATTTCAATCGGTCGACTAGGCCCGGTGATTAAGACCTTACTATCCGGACTTTTAGCTTTGATGTCTGACAAAACTAAAGATTGTGTTTCTACAACTAGGCTCTGGTGGCAAATTATCAGTGCTGGCTTTGCTTCACCCACCGCCTCTAATAGTGAACTTAACTCATCAAACTCCGCACATAAATAATAAGAAGATAATGCTTCAACAATCTTTTTCCGTGCCTGCTTATCTGCAATAGCAACAAATAACGTTGTCTTTTCCAACGTTACATCAGTCATATAGATGACTCCATTTATTATCTCTCTCGCAATGCTTCATTTTTTGCTTTTAAAATAGGCTTCAGCAAATAATCTAACACGGATTTCTTACCAGTTAAAATATCTACTGTTGCTGTCATCCCTGGAATAATATTAAGTGACCCTTTACTACTGTCAATAAAGTTCTTATCAGTGCGTAAATAAATCAGATAAAAGCTCTCATCTTTATCATCGGTAATCGTATCAGCACTAATTCGCTCTAGTTTTGCTGGAAGTCCACCATAGATAGAAAAATCATATGCTGTCAGCTTTATCATTGCCTCTTGTCCTGGTCGTAAAAATGCAATATCTGCCGGTCGAATCCGCGCCTCTATTAACAAGTTATCTTCCACGGGTACAATTTCAATCAAATCCATACCCGGTTGAATAATCCCGCCAACGGTATTAATTTTAAGTAGCTTAATGGTTCCTTTCACTGGTGAACGAACTTGGGTTCGTGTCACTCGATCTTCTAATGAAAAAATTGTTTCCTTTGTTCTCGCTAATTCCGCTCGATTCTCACTAAGTTGAAGCGCGGCTTCAGTTTTAAAACGAACTTTTTGTTCATTTATTTTGTGTCTAACCTCACTTAATGTAGAACGAATACGTGGAATGGCTAAGCGATTTGCTTCCATATCACCATCTAACTCATTGACCGTACGCTTTAATCGCAACAGCTCAACTTCTGACATAACACCTGCAGTCACTAGTGGCTCAGACATTTGTAATTCTTTATTACTTAATTCAGAACTACGTTCTAATTGCTTTTGACGAGCTTGTCGTTCCACTAGCTCTTGTCGACGTTGTTGTTCTTGCTGTTTGAGTACACTTATTGCGGACTTTAACTCTAACTGACGTGATTGATACAAAGCCCGTTCATTATTAGCTAAGTCAGGACTGTCACGTGACACATCGTCAGGAATGATTAAAGCTGAGCCTTCGCTTTCTGCTTGTAATCTTGCTGTTCTGGCTAATAATTCTAAATACTTTAACTGGGTTTCTCTGAAAGATGAGGCAAAACGAGTATCATCAATTTTTAATAATACTTGGCCTTTTTCTACAATCTGACCTTCAGTAATAAGCACTTCAGATAAAATCCCGCCTTCTAAGTTTTGAATAACTTGGATTTTACTCGAAGGCACTACTTTGCCATCACCACGAGTCACTTCATCTAGTGTCGTTTCATAAGCCCACCAACCGGCAGCAATAAAAAATGCCAAGGTCAGCAACAATAAAGAATGTCCGCCTCGGTGAATAGACTCCAACGTTGCAGCGCTCACTTCAGACATAAATTCCGCGTCATCGGGATGAGTACGTTTTAACCAAGCCATGAGACTATCCTTTCGACACTTTAATATGGCCCTTTTTAAGGGCTGATAAAACTTGCTCACGTGGACCATCAGCAACCAAACGGCCTTGATCCAAGACTATAATTCGGTCAACCAAGCTAAGTAATGAAGCTTTATGAGTCACGATCAATAAGGTTTTACCGTCCAACATTCCGGCCAACTTTGTTTTAAAGCTTTCCTCAGTACTATTATCCATAGCATTGGTAGGTTCATCTAACACTAAAACAGGCGGGTCTAATAATAAGGCACGTGCTACAGCAACACTTTGTCGCTGGCCACCGGACAAACCCTCGCCACGCTCACCCACAGGCATATCAAACCCAGATGGATGGCGGTTAACAAACTCAGATACACCGGTTATTTCGGCAGCTTTTAACACGGCATTATCATCAGCAAATGGTGCGCCAAGAGCAATATTGTCGCGAATACTCCCAAAGAACAATACGACATCTTGTGGCGCATAACCTACATTTCGACGTAAATCGACGGGATCTACTTGCCTAATATCTGTGCCATCTAACAATATCGCACCTTCACTAGGCTCATACAGGCCAAGAATAAGCTTTTCGATCGAGCTTTTACCTGAGCCAATTCGACCTATAAATGCGATCTTTTCACCAGGTTTAACAGTAAAAGAAACGTCAGATAAGGCGTCTAGCGGTTGATCCGGGTATCGGAATGATACTTTTTTAAATTCAATGCCACCTTTGAAATCAGGGCGATGTAGAAATTCGCGACCTGACGGCCGTTCAACCGGCAAGTTCATCATGCTATTAAGAGATTGTAATGCGGCTTTAGATTGATGGTAACGCGTTAAAATCCCTGCCACTTGTCCCAGTGGGGCTAATGCTCTACCCGTCAAGATGGTGCTGGCTATTAAGGCGCCCATAGTAATATCACCTTCGGCAATCATGTACACACCAAATACCACGACACTAACCGAGGCCATTTGTTGTAAAAATGCAGTGAAATTAACCGCTGAGGAAGATAATAATCTAGCACGTTGACCGTATTTAGCCATCGAACCTATCGTTTGCTCCCACTTGCGCTGAATCGGCGTTTCAGCACCAATACTTTTAATCGTTTCAAGTCCCGTTAAGGTTTCAATTAACGTCGCACTCTTTTGTCCAGAATGACGGAATAGGTTTTTAACTGTTTTGCTTAACGGAATTTGAATAATCAAGCTGAATATAATCGCTAACGGGATCACCGCTAAAGGTACATACGCTAATTCACCAGAGATAGTCCAGATAACAAAAATGAACAAAAAGGCAAACGGTAAATCAATTAAGGTTGCTATGGTGGCGGATGTGAAAAACTCACGGAATGATTCAAACTCTTGCATGCTATTAGCAAAAGAGCCCACTGAGTTCGAACGTGCTGCCATTTTAATATTAAGTACTTTTTCAAAAATGGTGGCCGATAAGATCACATCTGCTTTCTTGCCAGCCACGTCGATAAAATAGCCTCGAAGTGTTCGGAGCAACAAATCAAAAACAAAGACCGTCGCCACTCCAATGGCTAACACCCATAAGGTTTCAATGGCATGATTGGGTACCACCCGATCATAGACATTCATAATAAATAGCGGAGAAGCCAGGGCAAATGAATTGACTAAAATCGAAGCTAAAAACACTTCACCGTAAATAGGCCAGAATTTAAGAATCGTTCCCCAAAACCAATGTTGCGTTTTTGGAATGGCACTATGCTCAGTTCGTTGATCAAAATGGTGTACTGATTTAATGAAAATAGCATAACCACTATATTGATCCGCTAACTCTTGTAGAGAAACCTCACTTTCGCCCTCTCCAGACTCAGGGAAAATAACGCGTGCAGTTTTACTCTTAAACTCCAAAACAATACAGGTCGTACTATTTTCAAGTAATAGTACTGCCGGCAGTACTAAGTTTGAAATTTTCCGTAATGGCCGTTTAACTACTTTAGAAGTTAGGCCGGCCCTTTCAGCTGCACGAGAAAATAACGTTGGAGTGAGCTTATTATCAACTAATGGTAAGCCTGCGATCAATGCTTCAGGGCTGTGGGGTTTATTGAGAATCTTAGCTAAGATAGTCAAACAGCCTAATAAAGGGTCATCCAGTGTTTCATGCCCGCCTTCTGCATTCCATTGGGTTTGATTATTTAGCTCGGTTACTTGCTCGGTGTCCATCTGATGCTAGCCTAACCCATAGATAATAAAGACGACGAGTTTCACAGTTTTTTTGTTTACTGTAAACCCACCCATCATAATTTGAGTATGATGTAACAAATTTAACAGATAGGAAAACGATACAATGGCCTATATTCAACGAGATCAGCAAGGAAACATTATTGCTGTTTTTGATTCTATTCAAGACGATGCTCAAGAGTCGATATCAATTGAGGCACCTGAATTACTAGACTTTTTAACACTCTCTGAAAATAGTGAAGATGCACGTTCTATTCTTTCTTCTTCAGATGTCGCATTAATACGAGTATTGGAGGATTTAGTGAATACATTGATCGATAAAAAAGTCATTTTATTTACCGATTTGCCGTTAGCGGCTCGTGAAAAGCTAGCTAGTCGTGAGAAGATCCGTGGTCACCTGAATAGTCTTGAAGATCTAATGGGCGATGACCACGGCATACTCTAGTTTTAGTTTACTTTCTTCGTTCTTGCTGAGATTGAGCTTTGTACTTTTTCTCTTCCGGCTTTTTCTTACGGCCTTTAAATGGATTATCGCCCTGTTTAAATTCAATCCTGATTGGCGTGCCATGCAGTTTTAATACATCACGGAATGTATTTTCCAAATAACGACGATAACTATTTGGAGTCGAATCTGTTTGATTACCATGAATGATAATTCGTGGTGGATTTTTGCCACCTAAATGTGCATAACGAAACTTTATTCTGCGACCATGAACTAATGGTGGTTGATGCTCAGCAACCGCATCTTCTAACACTCGTGTTAGGCGAGGTGTTGGAATTTTGCTCATAGCCGAAGCATAAGCTTGCTTGACTGATTTAAATAACAAACCTACACCACTGCCATGAAGTGCAGAGATAAAGTGGGTATTAGCAAAGTTGAGAAAAGGCAGTCTGCGTTCAATATTTGAAGTAACCCATTCACGCTCTGATTGTTCTAGCCCGTCCCATTTATTAACAGCTATAACTACAGCTCGACCACTGTCAATAATCAGTCCTGCTAAATGAAGATCTTGTTCAACAATACCTTGATGTGCATCAATCACCAGTAACACCACATTGGCATCTTCTAGTGCTTGTAGGGTTTTAACTATGCTGAACTTCTCTAGCATTTCAGAGACTTTAGAGCGTCTACGAATGCCAGCAGTATCGATCAAGATATATTTTGTATCGTCTTTTTCAAAGGGAATATGAATACTATCGCGCGTAGTTCCCGGCTCATCAAAGGCCACAACCCGCTCTTCACCCATAATACGGTTGATCAGGGTCGACTTACCAACATTCGGTCTGCCTAATACGGCTAAACGAATCGTATCATCGTCAGGCTCGTCTTCATCTTCACTTTCAAAAGGAATAACAGCTGGCAATTCAACTTTCAGTTTATCCATTAATTCAGCAATACCACGACCTTGTGTCGCAGATATAACCTGTGGTTCGCCCATACCTAATGCATAGAACTCTGCGGCAACCATTTCACGTTGCTCACCTTCTGTTTTATTGATCAGCAATAAAATAGGCTTGCCAACATTGCGTAATTGTTGCGAGACAGTTTCATCAGCAGCTGTTAAGCCTGAACGGCCGTCGACTAAGAAAAAAATTAAATCCGCTTCATCAATCGCCAACTGAGCTTGCTGACGCATCAAGTCAGACATGCTGTCAGAGTGTTCCGTTAAACCACCGGTATCTATTAAGATAAACTCGCAGTCATCCGCTTTTGCAGTGCCATAGATTCTATCTCGTGTTAAGCCTGAGTGATCTGCCACAAGCGCATCGCGACTTCGAGTAAGTCGATTAAACAATGTTGATTTACCAACATTTGGACGCCCAACAAGGGCTATAACTGGTTTCATTTTTTATTGAATTCTCAATGCCGCTAACGTGCCGTCAACAGCGGTGATATAAACTAAATTATCTTTAACTACAGGCTTACTACGAATGGCTGCATCAGCTACTTGTAACCGAGCAACAAAACGTCCGTCTGCTCTCGATATCCAATGCATATAACCTTCAAAATCACCCACTAATATATTATCACCAACTATAGCTGGTGCAGAAATTGTGCGGCGTAATAACCGCGTTTGACGCCATAAAGCGTCGCCTGAACCATCTTGATAGGCCCAAACATAATCACTATCATCACTGACAAAAACAGCCTCACCGACGGCGGCATCTAAGCCGGTACGTGAAGAAGCCTCACGTGACCATAAAATACGGCCCGTATCCAGTGACACTGCAGCAACATTGCCGTGATAACTTACGACATACACTTTGCCCTGTTTAATGACCGGTGTAGCATCAATATCAACTAATCGATCTAGTTCAGAACGACCACGTGGGACCGCAATGCTTTTTTCCCATAATACTTTGCCATCAATAATAGAAAGTGCAACTAGCTTGCCATTAGCATAACCTGCGACGACTTTGTCATCAGCAACAACAGGAGCTCCAGTGCCACGTAAACTTAATAAAGGCACTGAACGTTGATAGTTCCATAAAATGCTGCCATCTTCTGCTGATAATCCAGTAAGTCTGCCATCTGCAGTTCGTGCAACCACAACATTATGGCTCGCTTTCGGTGGAGCTAAAACTTCACTGGTCAAACGCTTCCGCCACAGTAGTTGGCCAGTAGTTTCATCTAAAGCTAATATTTCGCCTTCTTTAGAGCCTATTAAAATCAAGTTGTCGCCGCCGCCAGCGCCAGTTGTTACCGGTACATCAAGTTCAACCTGCCATAATTGGCGACCTGTTATCGCTTCATAACTGGCAACCTCGCCTTCATGATCAACGGCTATAACCATATCTGCCTGTAACCAAACACCTAGATCACTATAGTCTGCCGCTCCTTCACCATTATTGATTGACCAGACAAGTTCAGGTGTAAATTCTTGACTAAACTCAATCAATTCAGCAGGCGGGGCAACATAAGTTTCATCTGTTAACCAACCTTTAACGGTCCCACAGGCCATTAATGACAGCGAAAGTATTAATACCAGCAGTCGTTTAATACATTTAGCTATCATTAGCTACAGCCATATCATCAATTTTAATATTTAGGATAACTTGACGCGGTTCGCCATCTACCAAAGTTAAAACTGCAGATTGATAGGCTGCTCTAGCATCAGTATACTGACCTTGTACAGCATAGATATCACCCTGTAATTCAGAAAACAGTGATGAGAAACTATCTGATGTTGACTCTGTTACAAGTACTTGCGCTGCATCGTAGTTTTGTTCTGCTAACAATAGTTTTGCTAATCGTAATCGTGCTATTTCCACATGGCCAGATAGATCAGCATTATCCTTAACCCATTCGAGGTGATTTTTAGCCGATGCATAATCAGCCTTATTCACTGCTTGAGTCGCCATTTCAAAAGAAGAAAAGACAGCATAAGGCGTAGCTGAGTAGTCACTCAGCAATAACTGGTTCTGTTGATCTGCACCTGTAGCATTGCCTTCTTTAACTAGACTTGTTAACTGATGATACGCAGTAGCGGCATTTTCAGCCTGCGTTTGTTGATAATTCAACCAAAAACGACCCGCAAAAATCAGTGCTGTACCCAACACAATCCCGGTAATAACAGAGCGGCCATTCTCACGCCACCATCTTTTTATATCTTCGCCTTTCTCTTCATCCGAAGCATATATGTCCATCAAGCACTCCTAAAATCACCTGCTATTAGCTCAAATTTGGCTATAGCTATAAAGTCTAGTATCAAACTTGTAAATTATACGTTGTTATTAGCTTAAAGTGGACAAACCTTTTCCGCACCGTAACAGTGCAAGGCGCACCATACCGCACCAATAAAGTGCGCAACTTTAGTTTCCTTTCGGAATGAAAGCTTCACATCCTTGATTATCCAGTAAAATCTATTTTGGTGCGCTTATTGCACCAAAATAGAGCTTAACTTAATTTGAAGGAAACAATTGTGCAAACCTCAACTGATGTACTGTTTATTTTACTCGGCGCCATTATGGTACTGGCCATGCACGCAGGTTTTGCTTTCTTGGAGGTTGGAACCGTAAGAAAGAAAAATCAAGTCAATGCATTAGTAAAAATAATTATGGACTTTGCTGTATCGACTATCGCCTACTTTTTCATTGGTTATAGCATTGCTTACGGTATCGATTTCTTACAAGTCGCACCTACGTTGGTCGAACGTAATGGTTATGATCTCGTTAAGTTCTTTTTCTTATTAACTTTTGCAGCTGCAATTCCAGCAATTGTGTCCGGCGGTATAGCTGAACGGGCTAAGTTCAACCCGCAGTTAATAGCAACTTTTGTATTAGCTGGTTTCATTTATCCTTTCTTTGAAGGCATAAGCTGGAATGGAGCCTATGGCATCCAACTTTGGCTAGAAAATAGTTTCGGAGCGCCTTTCCATGACTTTGCTGGCTCGGTAGTGGTTCATGGTGTCGGTGGTTGGATAGCATTAGCTGCTGTACTTCTGCTTGGCCCTCGCTCTGGGCGATATGGTAAAAAAGGTGAAGTATATGCTCACCCACCGTCAAATATTCCATTTCTTGCACTCGGTGCCTGGATCTTAACTGTAGGTTGGTTTGGCTTTAATGTCATGTCTGCACAGGAAATAGACGGTATTAGTGGCTTAGTAGCAGTTAACTCTTTAATGGCAATGGTCGGCGGTACAATAGCAGCTTGTTTAGTAGGCCGTAACGACCCAGGTTTTGTCCATAATGGCCCACTGGCGGGTTTGGTCGCTATCTGTGCTGGTTCAGATATTATGCATCCGTTAGGTGCTCTTGCTACCGGAGCTATTGCTGGCGCCTTATTTGTCTACTGTTTCACATTAACGCAAAACAAATGGAAGATTGATGATGTATTAGGTGTCTGGCCATTGCATGGTTTATGCGGTGTTTGGGGAGGGATTGCAGCTGGAATATTTGGTCAATTGTATTTAGGCGGCCTTGGTGGTGTAAGCATCAGCTCACAGCTGATTGGCACCGCACTCGGTGTCACAATTGCTTTCACAGGTGGCTTGATAGTCTACGGAGTATTGAAGTTCGCTTTCGGTCTACGATTATCACAAGAGGACGAACATAGAGGCGCAGACTTGAGCATCCATAAAATTAGTTCAACGCCAGCTAACGATTAATACAACAAGCATTATTCGCTAGTGATCCTAGCGAATAATGCCACCTTGTTGTTTATTTAAGAAGTCAGTGAAAAGGCTCACTTCTAACTCTTGTTCTGACATTTCCAATAGCTTATTTTCAGCCTCTTCAAACCTTAAACCTGAGCGATAGACTAGCTTATAAGCTTGGCGTATATTTTTAATTTGTTGATCAGTAAAGTTTCGGCGTTTTAGGCCTTCAATATTTACACCAACAGGTTTTGCCATATGACCTGAAACTAAGACATAAGGTGGGATATTTCGAGAAATTACACTACCCATAGCACTAAATGCATAAGAGCCTATGTAATTAAACTGACTAACAAGTGTAAAGCCACCAAGAATAACAAAGTCATCAACAATTACGTGACCTGCTAACGATGCATTATTAGCTAAAATATTATCATTACCGATAATACAATCATGAGCAATATGAACATAAGCCATGATCCAATTATCGTTGCCTATTTTAGTCAGACCACCACCTTGTACTGTGCCACGGTTAATAGTGACGCTTTCACGTATCAGGTTGTTATCACCAATTTCAAGTAATGTAGGCTCACCAGCATACTTTTTATCCTGTGGATCAGCACCTATAGATGAAAATTGATAAATCTTATTATTTTTGCCGATATTTGTTGGGCCATCAATCACTACGTGAGATAGAACTTCACTCCCAGAACCAATCTCAACATTAGCACCAATAACTGTAAATGCTCCTATAGAAACATCATCAGCAATAATCGCTGTAGGGTCAATGATTGCAGTTGAATGGATCACTTTGGCATTTCTTGATCAACACACATGATATCAGCACTAACTGCGACTTCGCCATCAACAGTTGCCACACAACTAAATTTCCATAAGTTGCGTTTATTTTTTATCAAAGTAACTTCAAGTTGAAGTTGGTCACCTGGTTCGACAGGTTTTTTAAATCTCGCATTATCAATGCCAGCTAAATAATACAGTGAGTTGTCAGAGCGGAGATCAGCAACCGTTTTAAAGGCCAATAAACCAGTTGCTTGAGCCATCGACTCAAGAATTAATACCCCAGGCATAATCACACGTTGGGGAAAATGACCGGTGAAATGAGGCTCATTAAACGTTACGTTTTTAATACCTATAAGTTTTTCGCCAGGCGTATACTCAATCACACGGTCTATTAATAAAAAAGGATATCGATGAGGTAGCAGACGTTGGATTTCGTGAATATCGATCGTGTTCAATACTTTATCCTTGAATATAAGCTGTTAATAGAAATGTTGGGACAATGTTACTTGTCCATGCACGATCGGTAAAGTACCTTAATCTTTGGCTAAAGATTCCAGTTGTTTTATACGGTCGGTCAGTGATTCTAATTTACGGTAGCGAATCACATTTTTATGCCATTGTGCTGTTGGTTCAACCGGGATACCTGATGAAAACACACCAGATTTTTTAATAGATTTAGTCACCATAGACATGCCGGTGAATTGTACACCATCAGCGATATTCAGATGCCCCGCAATAGCTGTTCCACCACCAATTGCACAGTATTTACCGATATGTGTGCTTCCAGCGATGCCGACACAACCAGCAATAACAGTATGCTCACCAATTGTTACATTATGAGCAATTTGAATTTGGTTATCTAATTTAACGCCGTTTGAGATGACAGTATCATCTAACGCACCACGGTCTATTGTAGTATTAGCACCAATTTCGACATCATCTCCAATGACTACACTACCGAGCTGCGGTACTTTTATCCACTTTCCCTGATCGTTAGCAATGCCAAAGCCATCAGCGCCAATTACCACTCCAGGATGGATAATTGCATTTTTTCCAATTACGACATTTTTACAAACTGTAATATTTGCACTAAGACGAGAACCAGTACCAATTTTTGCACCATCTTCAATTACACAGCCTGGGCCAATAATTACTCTTTCGGCGATCTGAGTATCTTTGCCAATATAAACATGAGCACCAATGCTAGCACTAGCATGACAATCACAGTCAGGACTGAGCCATGCAGTTGGATGAGTACTATTATCAGATATGTCTGGTGGAAATAGTAGGTTGGCTACTTTAGCGTAAGCTACATAAGGATCTTGGACGATGATTGCATTAGTAGAGACAAGGTCTAAAACCGTTTCGTCTATTAATACTGCCCCAGCACTACTTTCTGTTAAGTATTTTTTGTACTTACTATTAGCCAAAAAGCTAATATCAGTACCCCCCGCCTTCAACAGTGTTGCTACACCATTTACTTCATGTTGTGGGTCACCCTGGACCTTGCCACCGATGTGCTCTGCTATCTCAGCTAAACTAAATACCACTATTGCCAATTCCTACTTTGCTTTCGCCTTTAATAGCTCTAAAACTTTAGCGGTCATATCTGCACGTTCGCTGGCAAAAATAACACCTTGGTAAACAACTAAATCATAAGATTCTTTTTTAGCTAAATTTACGATAGTTTCAGCAATTTCTTTTTCTAGTTTACGAAGCTCTTCGTTCCGACGGATAGATAAATCTTCACTATATTCATCTTGTAAACGTTTTAATTCACGTTGATCGCTAATAATACTACGTTCTTTAGTTTTTCGTTCATCAGCACTTAGGATTGCACCATCTTTGGCTAGTTTTTCTTGTGCAGAACGCAATGCCTTATGTTTTTTTTCTAATGACTTACTACGAGAAGAAAACTCTTTTTCTAAACGAGCTAATGCTTGAGATTTTTGTGGTGACTTTTCTAATACCGTGCCCGCATTAACAACACCAATTTTTAACTCTGCAGCTGTCAAAGCAGTACTTGCCAACATCATGGCAGCAATAATTAAACCTATAAACTTCATTTTTTTCACTCTCATCTCCAAGATGTTTTAATTAAAATGTTGACCCTAGTGAGAACTGAAAGTTCTCAGTTTCATCATCATCTTGCTCATTAAACGGTTGTGCCATACTAATTGAAATTGCACCAAACGGTGAAATCCATATAGCCGATATACCGGCAGAATAACGTAATAGGCCAGCATCAAAATCTTCGTCTATATCATAGACATTACCAACATCAGCAAAGGCACTTAACCTAAACGATTTTAATGTTTTCTTCATAAAAGGTACAGGGAAGATAACTTCAGCACCACCAGCCACCAAGAAGTTACCACCAAGAGCTTGATCATCCTCTTTTGCACCTAACGTATTGGCTTTAAAACCGCGAACACTGCGAATACCACCGGCATAGTAGTTTTCAAAGAACGGGAACTCATCAGTATCACCATAAGCATCACCGTAGCCTAGCTCGCCTTTCATAGCAAAAGTTAAGCTTTCGGAAATCGGACGGTACCAGTTATTTTTATAACGAAGCTTATAAAACTGTAATGAACCAATTGGCACTGCTACTTCAGCAGTCAGGCTTTGTGACATACCACGTGTAGGTAGAATGGCATTATTTCTCGTATCTTTAGACCAACCTAAAGTTAGAGAAACAGTATTAAAATCATCACCTTCTCTATCGATAAAGTCCTGATAACGCTGAATAGTATTATCATCAGGCAAGTTTAGTTCGGTATTTTCATAGCCGATAGCTAGACGTAAGCGGTTGTTTTCTGAAATTGGAATTCCGAAACTCATATCACCACCAAATGCATCGGTACTGTAATTGGCTATATTTGCCTCATCAGCATCACGTTTACGATAAAAGGCATTAAAACCTTGGCTAATACCGTCAACGGTTGCAAATGGATTAGTGTAACCCAAACTATAGACAGTGTTTACACTACTATTATTGAAACCAAAGTTCATATGTTTACCACTACCCAAGAAGTTTTTCTGGACAATATTGGCATTAAAGATAAGGCCATCTGACTGTGAAAAACCCAGACCAGCGGATAAATTACCAGAAGCTTGTTCTGATACATTAAATTCGAGATCAACTTGATCAGAAGTTCCAGTAACAGGCACAGTTTCTACGTTAGTATCATCAAAATAACCTAATCGCTGAATACGGGCTCGTGATTGCTCAACTTTCTTAGTGGAAATCCAGGCGGATTCTTGTTGGCGTAACTCGCGACGTAATACTTCATCACGGGTTTTACTATTACCTGAAATATTGATCCGACGTACATAAGCTCGACGGCCGGGATCAACAAAAAAGGTTAAGTTAACTTCACGATTATCACGATCGATATCAGGTACTGCATTCACATTAGCAAAAGCATAACCGTCATTACCGAGACGATTGGTTAAGTATTCCGTACTTTGGGTAATTCTTTTTCGTGAAAAAGTAGCGTCTTTTTTAATGGTAACCAGATTGAATAACTCTTCTTCTGGCACTATCAAGTCACCCGCTAAACGCACCTCTTTAATTTTATAACGCTCACCTTCTGAGATATTGATGGTAATAAACATTTGCTTCTTATCATCAGTAATCGAAACCTGTGTTGATTCAACTGAGAAATCTACAAAGCCGCGATCAAGATAAAATGATCGTAATGTTTCTAAATCGGCTGATAAGCGCTGACGAGAATATTGGTTATCACTAGTGAACATCGATAAGAAACTGCCAGTTGTTGATTCAAAATCAACTAACAACTCATCTTCTTCATAAGCAGTATTACCAACTATATTAATACTACCGATTGTAGCGACTATACCTTCAGCCATTGTGATTCTAACTGCAACACGATTACGAGATAAAGGTGTTACATCAGATTCAATAGTGACACCGTACTTACCTCGACTGAAGTATTGGCGTTCTAACTCTAACTCGACTCGCTCAAGTATCGCTTGTTCAAATACTTGGCCTTCAGCAAAACCAATCTGGCTTAATGATTTAAGTAATTCAGCACTGTCTAAATCTTTATTGCCAACAAATTCAATACTTGAGACTGCTGGCCGCTCACTTACTTTGATTACCAGCACACCTTCTTGTTGCTCTACTTCTACATCATTAAAGTATTTCGATTTAAATAATGAACGAATGATGCTTTTTGCATCTTTATCAGTCATTTCATCACCGATTTTAACTGACAAGAAGTTAAACACAGTACCAGCTGAAATCCGCTGTAGACCTTCAACCCTGATATCTTTGATAATAAAGCTTTCTGCTAATGTCACAGTTGAGATTAGTAGTAATACGATGATGCTGAGTAATTTATTCATTATTGTTTATATATTAAATTAGTCGACGAAGCCGTAAGTGTACCTGCAATAGCACTATTAGCCAAACAGTCTTGTTAAGTCGTTGAAAAATGCCAGCCCCATCAACATTAGCAATAGCATAATCCCAATTTTTTGACCTTGAATTTGCATTTTTTCAGATACTGCTGAGCCCTTGAGCCATTCAATAAAATATAAGGCTAAATGACCACCATCTAATATAGGAATGGGTAATAGGTTTAATACTCCTAGACTGATACTTATCATTGCTAAAAAGCTAATAAAGGCTATCAAACCACTGTCTGCTGATGAGCCTGCAATCTGGGCAATAGTTATAGGACCACCTAAGTTTTCAGTAGAAACCGTGCCCGCTAACATACCAAATAAACTTTTAACGGTTAGCCCCGTAAACTGCCATGTTTGTTTTATAGCTTCAACTGCAGCTTTAAACGGACCGTAACGTTGCTCAGATTTCATCTCCTCTGGTATTTCTGTATAACTTACGTCTACAGAAGCACCGATAATACCGATATTTTCGGTAGACTTTTCTGGTATTAATTCAATCGAAATAACGTCATCTTGCCGCTGAACAGTCACTGATATAGCTATTTCTGGACTACGTCTAATCAATTCGACCCAGCCAGTCCAACTATCGATAGCGACATCATCTGCTGTTAATAATAAATCGCCTTTTTGTAAACCTGCAATTTCAGCGGCTGCTCCAGGTTTTAACTCTCCCAATATCGGCATAAACTCAGGTCGCAACGGCTCTATACCGAGTTGCTGTAATAATAAAGAGGGTGATTGAATATCGCTGGCAGGAATATCAACTCTACGTTCAAGCTCAATATTGGCCGATAGCAACTGTAAATTTACACTCCCTCCTTGTTCAGCTTTCAGCCACAATTGTTTATAGACGCTTTTCCATGTTGGTGTTGCATTACCATCAATAGATACTATCTCATCACCAACTAAAATTTCAGCGTGTTCTGCAGCCGAATTCGGGCTGATATCAGCTATTATTGGTCGCAGGCCGGGCATGCCCATTACAAAAATAAGCCAGTATGCAAATACCGCAAAAAGAAGATTGGCAATAGGCCCAGCAGCTACAATGGCAACGCGAGACCGCAGTGGCTTGCGATTAAAGGTTTGGTGAAGTTCATCTGCTCGAACCTCTCCTTCTCGCTCATCGAGCATTTTTACATAGCCGCCCAACGGTATGGCTGCAATAACATATTCAGTGCCATCTTTAGCTTGTTTTGACCATAATGCTTTGCCAAAGCCAACTGAGAATTTTAGAACTTTTACTCCACAACGTCTCGCCACCCAAAAGTGACCAAACTCATGCACAACCACTAAAAGTGATAGAGCAATTATGAAGAAAAACAATGAGTGCATAATTATCTAATGAACTCTTCAGCAAGTTTCCGTGATTGCTTATCATCAGCTAATACCTGCTCTAGCGTATCGCCAGAACTTGGTGTCATAACTGATAAGACATGTGCAATGGTACGTGCAATGTCGGTAAACTTTATTTTTGACTGTAAAAACGCTTCAACTGCCACTTCATTTGCAGCGTTCAAAATAGCCGTTGATGTGCCGCCAGCTTCTAAAGCTTGATAGGCTAGAGCTAAACAAGGAAAGTGCTGGTGATCAGCTTCTGCAAAGTCTAATCTTGCCACAGCTACCAAGTCTAATGGCGCAACACCGGAATCAATTCGGTCAGGCCAAGATAATGCATTGGCTATCGGCGTACGCATATCTGGGTTACCCATCTGCGCTAAGACTGAACCATCATCATAATCAACCATTGAATGAATGATGCTCTGACGATGAAGTATTACCTCAATTTGTTCTGTCTTCAGACCAAACAACCATCGTGCTTCGATAACTTCTAAGCCTTTATTCATCATAGTGGCTGAGTCGACGGAAATTTTTTGGCCCATCGACCAGTTTGGATGAGCAACAGCTTGCTCAGGAGTTACATGTTCGAGAGCAGCTAAATCATAATCTCGAAACGGGCCACCGGATGCGGTAAGAATGATGCGCCGCACACCTTTACCGTCATAATTATATTTTTGTTGTTCGCCAACCGGCAAACATTGCCAAATAGCATTATGTTCACTATCTACAGGTAGTAAAGTTGCATTATTAGCTTCGACTTCGCGCATAAATAAGCCGCCACTCATTACCAGAGCTTCTTTATTAGCTAATAAAATATGCTTGCCTGCTCGTGCAGCTGCAAGGGTAGGCAATAGACCGGCAGCGCCCACTATAGCTGCTACAACATAATCTGTTTCATCACTATCTGCAACCCGTTCCAGGGCTGATAATCCAGAGAGAACTTGAGTAGTGAGTCCTTTTGATTTTAATTCTACTGCTAATTTATCAGCAGATTGTTCATCTAACATGACCGCAATGTCAGGCTCGAACTGACAACACTGCTCAACCATTATTGCCACTGAACGATTGGCCGTTAATGCATAAACACGGTATTTATCAGGATGACGCGCTAAAACATCTAGGGTGCTGACACCAATTGAGCCTGTTGAACCTAATAAAGTTACTGACTGCATTAGATTGCCCCTAATAAAGCGAGTCCAACAACAAACACCGGTACTGCTGCCATTAAACTATCAATCCGATCTAACATTCCACCGTGTCCTGGTAATAAATTACCACTATCTTTTACCTGATGGCTGCGCTTAAAGACACTTTCAAATAAATCACCGATAACTGAGATCAGTACGGTAACAACTGTCAAGCCTAGCCAACCAACCAGAGAAATACTGCCATTTATGCCTAATAAATATGCAATAACAGCCCAAGCACTCGCTAATACCAGTGCACCATAGACACCTTGCCATGTTTTATTTGGACTAATCACACTGGCTAGCTTCTGGTTCCCCCACCGCTTGCCCGCAAAGTAACCACCACTATCTGCTAACCATATTGAGACCATCACATAGAGTAATTGTTGTGGCCCTAAAGTTGAAGAATCATGCAATATAACGGCTGTCAGCCAAAAAGGAATCAATACCATCATCACCACAACGATGCCAAACAATTTCTCTTTAAATAGTAAGGCTACGACATTTGTTAAAGGTTTATGGGCAAAGTAGAAGACAAATAGCGTTGCCACTAGCCATAATAAAGCTGAAAATATAAGCACTACTTGAACGGGCAGATATAGTTGCGATGCGATGGCTACACCTGCAGTAACACAGACAGCCACAACCATTTCAGTCCTTGTTCTCACCCCGACTATTTTTAACCATTCCAGTACGGCTAACAGCGTTATGCCAGCCATTAACCATTGAAAGAGAGTATTTGATGACTGTAGAATCGCCAACACAACTAGCGGTATCAATAAAGCGGCGGTGATTAGACGCTGTTTAAGCATCAGTCTGCTCCTGAAGCTGTTCAGATGTACGACCGAAACGACGTTCACGGTTAGAAAATGACGCGATGGCATCATCCAGTGCATCTACATTAAAATTTGGCCAAAGCGTATCGGTAAAAAAGAATTCGGTATAAGCCATCTGCCAAAGAAGGAAGTTACTGACTCTTTGCTCACCTCCCGTTCGAATGAACAGATCTGGTTCGGCAATGTCGGCCGTTTCTAATGAATCTGTAATCATTTGTTCTGAAATGTCTTCTACAGCTAGCTCACCTGATTGAACTTTTTGTGCTATTTTTTGTACTGATTGCACCACATCCCAACGGCCGCCATAGTTAGCTGCAATATTTAATATTAAACCCGTATTATTTGCGGTCAGTAGCTGTGATTGCTGAATTTGTTCTTGTAAGCTAGCAGAAAATTTAGTCAAATCACCAATAACACGTAATTGAATATTATTTTTGTGTAGGCGTTTAGCTTGCTGTTTTAAAGCGACGCTAAATAGCTCCATTAACAAACTTACTTCTTTGCCTGGACGACGCCAATTTTCGCTGCTAAAGGCAAAAAGGCTCAGCACTTTGACATCAAGTTTTACACAATGTTTAACAATGGCTTCAACCGTTTTCAAGCCAGCACGGTGGCCCATGAAACGAGGTTGGAATTTTTGCTTGGCCCAACGACCATTACCATCCATGATAATAGCGATGTGATGTGGAACTGGCTGTGAATGCTCCGTCATATAAACTTAGTAGTAACTTACGTTACACTTCCATTAAGTCGGTTTCTTTTTCCGTTAATACTTCTTCGATTTTCTTAATCACTGAATCAGTTAGTTTTTGAACCACGTCTTCAGCACCACGTTGCTCATCTTCAGAAATTTCTTTTTCTTTCAATAATTCTTTCAGTGTACTGTTAGCATCACGACGAATATTACGAACTGCAACCCGCGCACCTTCAGCTTCAGACTTTGCTACTTTAACCAAATCGCGACGACGCTCTTCTGTCAACGGTGGAATTGGAATCCGTATTGTCATGCCAGCACTATTTGGGTTAACACCTAAATCTGAAGTCATAATTGCTTTTTCTACAACCGACAACATTGGCTTTTCCCATGGCGTCACGGTTAATGTTCGCGCATCTTCAACACCCACATTAGCAACTTGGCTCAAAGCGACATTAGAACCATAATATGGAACCATAACATGATCTAAAAGGCTAACATGAGCTCGACCCGCACGAATTTTAGCCATTGCAGTACTTAACGATGCAACACTTTTTTGCATACGATCGCCAGCGTCTTTTTTAATATCTTCAATCATATTCAGTCCTGTTTCACTAAAGTACCTACATTTTCACCGTAGATGATTTTTTTCAAATTGCCTGCCTTATGTACATCAAATACACGTAAAGGCATATTTTGTTCCTGACACATCACAACGGCAGTGGTATCCATCACCCCTAAACGCTTGTTAATGATTTCATCATAAGTTAGTTCTGAATAAAGTGTCGCTGTTGGATCTTTTCGTGGATCAGCATTATAAACGCCATCGACCTGAGTTGCTTTGAGCATTAATTCAGCGCCAATTTCAACAGCACGCAAACTTGCCGCAGAATCAGTGGTGAAAAATGGGTTACCGGTGCCGGCTGCAAAAATAACAATGCGACCTTTTTCTAAATGTCTAATAGCACGACGACGTAAATAATCTTCACACACTTCATTGATACGAATGGCGGACATCACGCGACAAAAGGCACCTTGCTGCTCAAGTGCATCTTGCAATGCAAGTGCATTCATAACTGTTGCCAGCATGCCCATATGGTCACCGCTGACCCGATCCATACCATTTTCAGCCAAACCAGCGCCACGGAAGATGTTACCACCACCAATGACAATTCCGAGCTCAACGCCTTGGGCGCTAAGCTCGGCAATTTCTGTTGCAAAACGGGAAATCACTTCAGGGTCAATACCATAGTCGGCATTGCCCATCAACGCCTCACCACTTAATTTAAGTAGTACGCGCTTATATATTGGTTGATTCACCGTTTCAGTCATTGCTTAGTTTCCTCTAGCTTGAGCCATAACTTCTTCAGCAAAGTTATCTTCTTGCTTCTCGATACCTTCACCTACTTCAAAACACTCAAATGCTTCAATTGTAGCGTTTGCTTGCTTAACAAGCTTTTCTACTGTTAAGTCAGGGTCTTTAACAAAGTTTTGACCTAATAAGCTAATTTCGTTAACAAACTTCTTCATGCGACCTTCAACCATTTTTTCAACGATTGCTTCAGGTTTACCGCTTTCTTTAGCTTGCGTAGCAACGATATCGCGCTCTTTTTCTAATAACTCAGCCGGAAGGTCTGCAGCAGAAATCGCTTGTGGGCGACTCGCAGCAACGTGCATAGCAACATCTTTTGCCAATGTTACATCACCACCGCTTAATTTCACCAATGTGCCAATTCGATCACCGTGACGGTATGAACCAATAACACCATCGTCTGTAGACATTACAGCGAAACGTCGTACTTGAATGTTTTCACCAATTTTAGCAACGAGTGCTTGGCGAACAACTTCAACACTGTCACCAGCATCATTCATTGCTAGAGCCATCAACTGCTCTAAGCTTTCAGGTTGTGCAGCTAATACTGTTACTGACAACTTATCCATAAAGCCAATAAAGTCGTCAGCTTTAGCAACGAAGTCAGTTTCTGAGTTTACTTCTAACATCGCAGCTTGTTTACCATCTGCGCTAGTTGATATTGAAATCAAACCTTCTGCAGTAATGCGATCAGACTTTTTATCTGCTTTTGCCAAACCAGATTTACGCATTGCCTCAACTGCTGCATCGATATCACCGTCAGCTGCAACTAACGCTTTCTTACATTCCATCATGCCAGAACCAGTACGCTGACGTAGCTCTTTAACTAATGCTGCTGTAATAGCCATTTTAATACCCTTTGTTCATTCTCTATGAAGGCTCGTCATTCTAAAATACCAAGCCACACATACAACACAGGCCCGCTTAGACAGCGAGCCTGCTTATATCTTACTTGCCTGATTTACTCAGCAGCAGTTTCTGTACTCTCTGCAGCAACTTCAACAAGTTGTTCATTTGCATCGCCAGTTGAAACTGAAGCACGACCTTCAAGTATCGCATCAGCCATGCTTGAAGTGTAAAGTCTGATTGCACGCATAGAATCGTCGTTACCAGGAATTACATAATCAACGCCATCTGGGTTGCTGTTTGAATCAACTACCGCAATAACTGGAATTCCAAGGTTATTCGCTTCTTTAATAGCAATGCTTTCGTGATCAACATCAATGATAAATAGAGCGTCTGGTAAGCCACCCATTTTCTTAATACCACCGATAGTTTTCTCTAATTTTTCTTGCTCGCGAGTTAAGTTCAAAATTTCTTTTTTCTTCAACCCTTCAAGCTTGCCTGTATCCATCATGGTTTGGATTACATCCAAACGCTTGATTGATTGACGAACAGTTTGATAGTTAGTCAACATACCACCTAACCAACGGCGGTTAACAAACGGCATACCTGCACGTTCTGCATCTTCGCGAATCGCATCTTGCGCAGCACGTTTTGTACCTACGAATAATACGCGACCTTTTTTCGATGCCAATTTACCCGCAAAATTCAACGCATCATTAAACATAGGCAAGCTGTGCTCTAAGTTGATGATGTGGATATTGTTACGTTTACCAAAGATGAAAGGACCCATTTTTGGGTTCCAGTAACGAGTTTGGTGACCGAAGTGAACGCCTGCTTCCAGCATTTGGCGCATTGTTGTTTTAGCCATTTTAAATACCTATATTAAGAGTTGGGGTTAATCCTCCACGTACCCCAGACCTCGACTAAGCTAGTTTTCACTAGTATTTAGCACCCCGAAATCTGTGTCGGCACATGTGTGATTTTGCCTTAGATTAAGGCGCACATATTATTTCATATTTACACCATAAAAACAAAGATAACTATTCAATATAATTATCAGTCTGGTTGTTTAGTCTAATTTCCGGCAAACTAGCAACTATCTTGTCTTTCTCTTTGTTACCAGGGACTCTAAATTTCCAATGGCCGTCAGTATAAAAACCACAGCAGAAATTGAAAAAATGCGTATTGCAGGTAAGTTAGCTGCTGAAGTACTTACTATGATTGAACCCCATGTGAAATCGGGAATAACAACTGACGAATTAAATACGATTTGTCATGACTATATCGTCGATATACAAAATGCTATTCCTGCGCCGCTCAACTACCATGGTTTTCCAAAGTCTATCTGCACCTCCGTCAACCATGTTATCTGCCACGGTATTCCAGGCAATAAAAAATTAAAAGATGGCGACATCATTAATATTGATATCACCGTCATCAAAGATGAATATCACGGGGATACTAGCAAAATGTTCTATGTTGGCAAAGCGTCAATTCTAGCAGATCGTTTATCTACCACGGCTCGTGAAGCGATGTTAGTTGGCATTCGTATGGTCAAGCCAGGTGTGCAATTAGGCGATATCGGCCATGCTATTCAAAAATACTCAGAAAATGAAAACTTTTCGGTAGTGCGTGAATATTGCGGCCATGGTATCGGCAAAGTATTTCATGAAGACCCACAAGTTTTACACTACGGTACACCTGGTACAGGTCTCACTCTCGAAGCGGGCATGACATTTACCATTGAGCCAATGATCAATGCAGGTAAACGACATATTAAACAATTACCTGATAATTGGACTGTTGTTACTAAAGATCGCTCATTATCAGCACAGTGGGAACATACACTACTGGTCACTGCTGACGGTTATGAAGTACTTACCTTACGTGACGGCGAAACCATCTAGCCTATGACAAGTTCGATTTGGCAGATCAATGAAAACCGTTCTTTTGTTGACCAACAACATTCCACCGTTGAACTTCGCACTGCTTTAGATAATAGTCAGAGTTATCTACAGACCTCCTTTGAAAATGGCTCAGATATAGTTGAGTTAGTGCACCAACGCGCCGCTTTTGTTGATCAAGTATTACAAGAGTTATGGCAACAACATCAACTGACTGACTGCCCGATTAGTTTATTAGCCGTGGGTGGTTATGGTCGCGGTGAGTTACACCCTTATTCCGACATAGATTTATTAGTTTTACTTGATGAATCAGTCTCTGAACAGCCGCCAGCCGGCTTATCTGATTTTCTTACCCAACTCTGGGATATCGGCCTAGAAATTGGCCATAGTGTACGCACCATACAAGAATGTCGCCAACAAGCTGAGCAAGATATAACGATTGCTACTAATTTATTAGAGACTCGGCTACTCTGTGGTGATAACCCGTTATTTTCTGCACTGCAACAACTAACCATCACCAATAAAACCTGGGATACCACACGTTTTTATCAAGATAAAAAACAAGAGCAAATTCAGCGCCATTTAAAATACAACGATACTGCCAACAACCTTGAGCCTAATATTAAAGAATCGCCTGGCGGTCTTCGTGATCTACAAGTAATCAGCTGGGTAGCACAACAACATTTTGGTGTTCAAAACCTGCAAGGACTCAAAGACAAAGGTTTTTTAGAAAACAGTGAGCATGAGAGTCTAGACCAAGCACAACGTTTTTTATGGAAAGTGCGCTTTGCTTTGCATAACTTAGCAGGCAGAAAAGAAGAACGGTTAATGATTCAACACCAACGTGAGTTGGCAGAAATACTAGGTTATGTAGAAACAGATAATCGTCGCGCGGTAGAACTTTTTATGCGTGATTTTTACCGCTGCGCTCGTCTTGTTGACCAAATGAACGAACTACTGCTGCAGGTATTTGAAGAAAATATCATCTTAGCCAATGAACCTCGTCATATCACACCGATCAACAGACGCTTCCAAGTTCACAATGGCTATTTAGAAACGATTAACTCTGGCATATTTGCCTTCAAACCTTTGGCATTATTAGAGTTATTTTTAATATTACAACAACACACACACATTCGAGGTGTTCGAGCTAATACCATACGACAATTTCAGGCTCACCTTCACCTGATAGACAAAACCTTTCGGGCTGATATCAAAAGTAAGAGTCTGTTTATGGAAATTATTCGCCAACCGGCGGGGATTACTCATCAATTTCGTCGGATGAATCAGTTCGGTATTTTAGGCGCTTATTTACCTGAGTTCGGCCAAATCGTTGGCCAGATGCAACATGATCTGTTTCATGCTTATACTGTAGATGAACACACCTTATTTTTAGTCAGAAATTTACGTCGCTTTTCATGTCCTGAGTTCAGTGATGAATTTCCACTATGTTCAGTAGTTTTTCAGCAATTACCCAAACCAGAACTGCTCTATATTGCTGGACTCTACCATGATATAGCCAAAGGCCGTGGTGGTGACCATAGTGTATTAGGAATGAAAGATGCTGAAGACTTTTGTTCACGGCATAGTCTAAGTAATTATGACTCCGACCTGGTCACTTTTTTAGTTAGAAATCACCTAACTATGTCCGCCACCGCACAGCGTTCAGATATCAATGATCCTGATGTCATCAAAAAATTTGCTGACCTTGTACAAAATGTAGATCGCCTCAATTACTTATACTTACTCACTGTTGCAGACATTCGAGCCACCAATAACAATCTATGGAATGGCTGGCGTGATTCATTATTAAAGCAGCTATATCACGGCACCAAACAGTGGTTTGAGCATAAGGGGTTACAGGCTAAAAATACCGCTGAAAAAAGTGAGCAAAAATATCAGCAAGCGTTGCAACGGTTAATTTATCAAGGTGTCAATAAACAGACTGTTTTGTCCCTCTGGGAGCATTATCAATCAGACTATTTTCTACGACATTCTGTTGACGAGATTGTCTGGCAAACCACGCAACGATTAAAAAACCGAGATGCACCAACCTTAGTCAAAATTCGCAACCATAATGAACAATCTACTTTAGAGATTTTCATTCTTACAGCGAATAAACCTGGTGTGTTTGCCTCGATAACAGCAAGTATTGAACAGATGCAACTTGATATTTTAGATGCAAAAATTAATACCTCATCCAATGGGGAAGCGCTTAACACCTTTATTGTCGGCGGTAATACAACTGAAGGCTCAGACATTATCAGTGCTATTGAAGCTAGGCTGGCCCAACCAGAGCAAGGTTACGCCTATAATCCCAAAATTGTTCCTAGAACAATGAAGTTATTTGAAACAGAAGCCACTATAAAGTTTCAAACCAATGAGCAGCAACAATACACCGTTTTAGAGCTCAGTACTCATGATAGACCAGGACTGGTATCTAGCGTAGCTCAAGTGTTTTTGCAATGTGAAATCCAACTTATTAATGCAAAACTTACTACCCTTGGTGACCAAGTTGAAGATATTTTCTTCATTACAGCGGCAGACAACCAACCTTTAGACTCACAACAATCAACACATTTAGAAGAAAGCTTAATATCCAAACTCACAAAAATCACTAGCTAATTCAAATAAAAAAGGCGCAGCAAATGTGCTGCACCTTTCTACTAATCAATTAAGAAATAGACCTCAATCAGCTACGGTTAACTGATCGGATAATTTGGCCAACTTCTTCTCGCCGATGCCTTTAACATCAAGTAACGACTCTAAACTATCAAACTCCCCTACCAGTTCCCTATAGCTCACAATCGCAGCGGCCGTTGATTCGCCAATTCCATTGACTGTTTGCAACTGTTCCAAGCTAGCCGTATTCACATTAATCTTGTCTGCAGCAATGGCTGGGCCTAACGATAAAAACAAAGCCATGCATAACGATAAAACGAATTTCTTCAACAACATATCCATATACTCCTTGTTAAATTTAAGTTCCGAACAAACCATTCATCTATGAATGATTAATAAGGATACTAATTGAAATTCAACATTTTTCCAAGAGAATAATAAATTTAAACTGCTGATTTAATTATAAATTACGTTTAATGCGAGACTCCATCTCGATTCAATACTTTCAAAAAAGTTAGCCACAACACTCGTAAATCAAATACAAATGATTGCTGTAATAAATAATCATGATCCAAAGCCACCTTCTGTGGAATAGGCAACTCATCACGGCCATTCACTTGCGCCCAGCCTGTTAAGCCCGGAGTCAATGTATGAATATTATTTGCAGTTCTAAGCTCAATCAAATCATCTTGATTAAATAACGCAGGCCTCGGCCCAACAAAGCTCATATCCCCTTTTAATATAGACCATAACTGGGGAATCTCATCTAGGCTAGATTTACGTAAAAAGTTACCTATTGGCGTTAATACACTTTGAGGATCGGACAATAAATGAGTAGCAACTGCCGGCGTATCAACTTTCATACTCCGAAACTTAGGCATTTTAAAAATCGTATTATCTTTTCCTACTCGATCAGACCAATATAATATGGCTCCTTTCGATGTCAATTTCACAAAAACTGCCACCACTACAATTGGTGTAAATAATACTAAGCTAGCTAATATAGCTAAGCTAAAATCAAATAATCTTTTCATTTAGATATGTATCTACCGTTTTTGTTAGTTGTTCATCCATTGTTGTCACCGGCTGCCAACCTAATAAGTCACGCGCCTTAGAACTATCTACTTGCAAAGAACTAAATAAACGCTCCGTGACAGCTTGCTTTCCTAATCGTTTAGCAACAAACTTCATCCAACTCACTGGAATAGGTATCAACATAGAACGCTTACCTAAAGCCAGAGCAACTTTTCTCAACAATTGCGTGGTTGACACATCTTCATCATCAGAAATCAAAAATATTTCATTAGCGGCTTTAGGATGGTCAATACAATGAATAATGAAATCAACCAAATTATCCAACGCAACCAAAGATCGTTGATTATTTATTGCACCAAAAGGCAATGGAATACCACGCTCAACCCATTTTATCATTGATAAAAAGTTAGCTTTTACGCCTGGACCATATACCAATGGTGGCCTAATAATCACTACTTCCATTCCTGTTTCTTCTGCTATTTTTAAAAGCCCTTGCTCTGCTTCATATTTGGAAATCGCATAAGGTTCTTGGGGGGCTGGTTTATCTAGCTCCTTAAATGGAAGTGTATTACTGTTGCCATTAACACCTATTGAGCTAATAAATATAAACCGACTAGCTCCTGCTTCAGCTGCTTGCTTAGCTAAGTGCAATGTACTTGCAGTATTGATGTTCCGATATTCTTTTAACGGATCAGCTGCTATTTCATGAAGAATATGTGCTCTTGCAGCGGTATGTATGACAACATCCACACCCAGTATAGCCTCCGACCAATTTTCATCAGGCAATAGTTCATTCTGTGTAATATTTTCAATAATATTGTTTTTAAAAGTCGAAAATGGCCGAATACTACCACTAACACTATGCTCAGTATCTCCTAGCCGCCTGATTAATGATTGGCTAAGAAAACTGTTTAGTCCTGTTAAAAAAAGCTTCATGACTTACTTTTATTCATTAATAAGCGATATTCTTGATGTAATAATTGACTGACAAGCGTCGTATCGAATTCTTTACGACAACGTTCAAATGCTTTTTCACCTAAGTCTTTACAATACTCCTCATTAATAACTAACTTTTCTAGAGCTTCTTGTAACTTTACTGTGTTCTGTGGTTCAACCAAAATCCCAGTCACTTCATGTTGAATTGCATCTGTTAATCCATAAATGTTACTGCCTAAGGTCGGAACTTTCATTGCCGCAGCTTCAATCACTACTGTTCCAAAACCTTCTCGGTAACTAGGGAGACATAATAAACTTGAAACATTTAAATACTGCTCAGGATTTTTTTTTGTGCCTAAATAATGTAAACGCTCAATATTTATCCACTGGCGTAAATTTATTTCAGTAGTTTTTTCTTCACACGGCCCAATTAATAGTAAATGCAGATGTTTATATTTTTTTTGTAAGGCATCGAATGCAGAGACAAGCTCATTTATGCCTTTATCTCTACTCAATCGCCCTATAAATGTAACAATAAAGTCTGTCTTTTTTATATTTAAGTCACGAAACATGCTCTCTTGCTGCCAATGACCATTATCAAACCTATCCAAATCGACACCAGCCAACGAACCAGCACCAATAACTTTAATTGAAGATTCTTGGCCTACCCCTTCAGAAATGAGGTATTGCTTTTGTCCTTTGCTATCTGCATAACACTGAGTATTTAACTTTGTAATTAATATATCAATTAACCGGTATACCCATCGTGCCGGCCCACTTTTATTAGCCCAAACTTGACCTGTAAAAGTATGCACTCTACTAGGAACCCCGGCTAACTTAGCTGCTATCGCACAAAGTAAACCAGCTTTTGGTGTTGCCGAATGTACAATATCAAAACGATTTTCTTTAAAAAATTTATACAGATTAACCAGTGAAATAAAGTCTTTAATTGGTGAGGGTGCTCGTGCAATATCAATAGGTATACATTTTAGCCCCTCAACAGCTTGAAGCCTGCTCCAGTCACCTTCCAGAGAAGCAACAGCAGTAACATCTATGCCCTCATCGACTAAATATTTTAATTGTTGCCGTAATTGGTTATCTAGAAAAAAAGGAACCGTCACAACCCTTGCTATTTTTATTTTCTTATCCACTGACCTATATTACCTAGCAAATCCATTTAAAATCATAACTATAAAAGCTACTACTGAAGAAAATACAACATACGGAAGTAGCTTATTTAACTTATCCCATAATGTTGAATAACGTACTGTCACCGCAACCAAAATTGCTGCAAATAACCAGGCAGTATAAGCATACCGGTTAGAAAAATTGGCAAAGCCTAATAATAAAAAAGGTATTAGCAAAATCACATATATCTTTAAACATAATTCGACGGTTTTTTGATACTGCTCTTTAACCCAGAAACTCTGGAATATCATTGTGAAAACTACCCAAAATAAAGAAAACAGTAAGAAGTCATATCGAACTCCACTATCATAATCGTAATTTTGTTGATAACTTGTTATAGAACTATATAACTCAATATTTGTTACTTCAGATATCCATGCTATTAGATGAGCCGAACCACCAATACCATATAATATAGAAAGAAATGCAACACCGCCGAGTAACAATGGTAAAGGAACAAAAATCGCCCCCAACAGCAATATATACATTACCGATGCATAATGAATCGAAATAGCAATAATGGAGATGACGATACATTTCCCCCATTCTCTATTTTGAAAACACAGATAAACATAAAAAATTAAAAAACCAGCCATCCCTTGTCTGATAGCATTAATTTGACTTGAGACAAAAAAAGGGGACACCAATAAAGCGGAAAAAACTAGGTATCTCAGTGAGATATCAATTTTCTTATCATTATTAATACTGTCAATTTCAGATACGACTTTATTAGCCAGAATAAATAACGTAATAGATATGAGTGTGAAATAAAACTTTACTCCTAAGCCGCTCTGAGCAGCTAAATACGTAAAGAGTTGAAATCCAAATTCTCGGTTAAAGGTAAAAAACTCACCTTCTTCCATTGCAAAAAAACGGTTAGCATAAGTAAGTGTATCAGTACCAACAGACAGCTCTCTGCTTCCAACAATCACTGCCAATACCAACGCTATAATATATAAAAATATTAATTTATAATTATTTCTAATATAGCTGCTCTGCTGCTCGAAACTCATTGGAGGCCACGTAGCGCTAGTCTTCTAAGATATTTAGTTAATGAAAATACACATAAGAAATAATATTGATACTGCTTCAAACTTCTTGACTTTAAAACTTGTCGATATGCGCCCAACTCACCCTTTTCCATTTCCCACAAATTTTGGCTCAAACCTGATTCACCATAAGGCATCTTATACATATAAGATAACTCTATGTCTAGCTTAATGACAATTAAGCCATCACAAATTATATTAAGCCAAAGTAAGTAATCTTCAGCGTACCGTAGTGTCTCATCGAATCTAAATTTAATATTTCTCTTAAGCATTACGGTAGGTGTTGATAAAGAATTAGATAAAAGAAATGGCCATTTCTTTACTTTTGAATAGGGAATACTTTTTCCCAACTGAGGCAATAAAGCACTGCCTGTACCAGTTTTTTTGTAACCGATGTTATGGCCACATAAATCAACATCAGGATGCGCTTTCAACCAGTGATATTGAAACTCAACTTTATGCGGGTGCCAACTGTCATCAGCATCTAAAAATGCAATATAATCTGACTTGGCAAGCTTCCACCCTTCATTTCTAGCAAACGATGCCCCCCTGTTATTATCCAAATGAATAATTTGAATCCAGCCTTGTTGGTACTCTTTCTTTAAGTTTGATAGCAGCTCTAGTGTTCGATCACTACTCGCGTCATCAACTAATATTAGCTCAGCAACAGTTAACGTCTGTGATGCAACAGACTGTACAGCTCGAACAATTGTTTTCTCACTTTGGTAGCACGGAACGACCACACTCACAGAGGCCGTCATAATATAGAAAACCACATTTCGACAAATAAATTATTTTGTCCGTTCTCAATACACATGCTTTCTTGCCGTCAAATAAAACAATATAACCAAAACAAGCTCACTAATAAATGTTGTGGCTGCCGCCCCAATATTCCCCCAAATGGGTATAACAATAATATTCAATATCACATTAAGCAATGCTGTTACCCCCATACACTTTACTTTTCTTTTCATATTACCTGGCTCGACAAAAACAGATTCAATACTTGAAGATAGAAAGCGACAAGGTATACACAAAGCCAAAATCATTATCAGAGGAATGACACTAATATAGGCATCACCGAAAATGACAGGAATTATGGCGGGTACAACTAAAAAAATGATACCCATAACACCAAGCCCGGCTAACAACATAATACGATTACCAGCTTGATAAACACTAATAAACTTAGCCTTATCATGAACAGCCCATCGGTGTAATTTTGGTAATAAAAATCGTTGGTAGAAAATAGCTGGAAACAGGTAAACTGCGCCGAGGATAATAAAAGAAACATTATATATACCCGCACTTTCAGCACTATCTAGGTACTTCAATAAAATAATGTCACTTTGATAATAAACTACATACAAAAAACCAGCGAGAGCAAATGGGTAAGACTCCTCGATAACATTTTTAATTGTTGGCTTGCGTAACAACTTATAGCTATTACTTTGCGAATGTCCTTTTAACTTAAGCTTCCCCTGGAGTATTTCTTTTAAAGAAAACACTCCAAAGATAACTAATACAATAGAGCATAGAGACACTCCTATCGACAGGTTAATTAAGTCATATTCGTCGGTTAATATAGAAAAATAAACACTAACCCACAGAAAGCGTAAACTATTTAACAGTAACTGCCATAAAGATAAAGCTCCATATTTTTCTTCTAACTGTAATTTAGCTACAACCAACTCAAATAGAACCTGTCCGGCTAATACTGGGAAAAAAAGCCAAATGATTAAGTTCTGAAAAATCAGGCTATGAGGCCCCCAATAAGCCCAAGCTACTAAAACCATTGAAATCACAAAAATACTGACAGATACTAAATATAGAGTTGATTTAACCCATCGAATAGCTTGACGGCCTTCTTGGCCAAAAACTCGTAACCAAAAATGTGGGACACCAGCGGTGGCAAATGATGAAACTAAAGTTATCACTGCCAAAATCGCTATAAAAAAACCGTAATCTTCTGGCCCTAACTCTCTGGCCATAATCACATTTGTAACAAAAGCCAAGCCACCAGTTAAAAATGAACTTAAATAAAGCAATATCATTGAAGCCATGGCCAATGATATTTTATGCATACTTACCTACATGCTTCATCACCTGTGACTCTAATAACATTAAATTCACAATTTTTTATTACCTTTGATACTGAGCATTACGGTCTCTTTGTATACTGAAGGAAACGATCGAATATTTTTCTGAATACCCAGCTAACCGTCGAAAAATTTGAATCTCTCGCTTTCATCACAGAAAGAATTTCACGATTTTGTTCAATAATATTTGAAAAACTCCCATTAGTTGTCCCCCCGACTCTCATTTTAACTAACACTTCAGGTAAATAAGAATTAGTAATAACTTTCTCTTCCAGAAGCCGATACATCAACTCAAAGTCAGCAGCGATTTGATAATTCAGGTTAAATGCATTATATTTTTTATATACTTCATTACGCACAAAAAAAGTTGGATGCGCCGGAACCCAAGCCTTACGAAACATTCCTAGTTGAAAAGATGCCGATTTCCAAAAACGCACCACCTTATCTGTATCCACTTGCTCGACATAAACCAAATCACCATAGATTGCATCAAGAGTTTCAAACTTCATAAATTCATCAGCAACTCTTTCAATCACCGATGAATGTGCGTATAAATCATCTGAATTTAGTGTCGCAACAATATCGCCTGATGCCATAGCAATTCCTTTATTCATCGCATCATAAATACCACGATCCGGCTCACTAATAACTTGATGTATCTTATCCGAATACTCATCAATAATTGACAAGGTATTATCCGTAGAGCCGCCATCAATAATAATATATTCAATATCAGAATACGTTTGAGAAATAACAGACTCAATAGCTGCTCGAATAAACTCTTCGGAATTAAAACAGACGGTAATAATCGAAATTTTCACTTTTTATGTTTCTTTTTTAGTTCATATGCATCAGCAATTATTTTTAAATATTGCTCGCGAATTACAGGATAAGAAAACTGCCTAATTACATGCCTCCTACCATTAGCGCCGAGCTCTTTTCTTCTTTCTTCACTCATCAAAATAAATTTCTTCATTTTTTCAGCTAGTTGTCGACTACTAAACGGTTCAACTGTAAGCCCCGTTTTTTCATTTTCCACAATATCCTTCAACCCAGAACATTCAAAGCAAATGACAGGTGTTTCACAAGATAGTGCCTCTGCAGCAACTTGACCGAAAGACTCTACTAAAGATGGTACAACCAAGCAATCTACACTTGAATAAAGGTTTGCTAATTTTGCTGGCTCTGCAATATGCCCTAAAGAAATCGTAGTAAAACCAAAGTTATTAGATTCGCCTAATTTAGGCCCACCAAAATTGACAAATTTTATTCTTTCGATGATATTTTTTTCTAACTTTAAACTTAACCGTGCAATTGCTTCATTTAGTAAATTCGAGCCCTTTAACAAGTTTTTTTTCCCACCAATGGCTCCAAAACAAAAAACAATATCATCCCTTTTTAAATGATGGCTCTTTCGAAACCTTATAACATCAGCAAGATGCGACGGTTGAAATAAAGATACATCTATAGGATTTGGAAGAAGTCGAACATCCGCTTGCTTTAAAATCAAACTTTTCTTAGCTCTAGCTAGCATCCATTTTGAGGGTACGGTATAGATTAAATCATCACGGTGACTAAGTTTATAATGTTTTATCTTCCAGAGAATATAGTTCCAATGAAGCCCCCACACGCCTTTTCGAAAAAAAACATACCCATCTATAAAATCTAAGTGCTGTTCTTGAATATTATAATAATGCTCAGCACCACAATAAAGCCATTCATCATGGAGTGTAATAATCACACCAGATGGAATTTTATGTAAATTAAAAATACTCAACGTATCGTTGTTAAACCAGTGAAAATGTATCACCGATTCCTTTGAGCTCTGTATAAATTTAAATATAGGTTGATAACTAAATAAATTAAGTGAGTGTTTAACTGGGTTACCATCAAATTGAAACTTTGTCAGAGCAAAAGAAACCAACCTTTTCAAAAACTGGATACGACCGGCATCTAACTGGCAAAATGTATCAACATTATTGCCTAAAAGAGTCTTGAATTTCGCCGCAGCTAATGCAGCACCACCTTTCTTAAAGGAGTATGAAACTAACGATACTTTCATCTACTTAATATACGATTAAAATCAAGGCAATGCATAAGATTTAACTTGTCTTTCATCTTTAATTTTTATAGAAACACTATCATTAATAGAACTTAATCCACTATAGGAATCAATAGTCTGCTCATTAATAATCACCTTCAAACTAGACGGTACTTCAGGGTCAAAAATTAAGCCATTTACTCCATCTTTAATGAGTTCACTTGCACCACATTTATTAGAAATAACCACAGGCAGCCCAAAATAAAGAGCCTCCTCTACAACCAGGCCCCATGGTTCTCTTAAGCTTGGCAGAATTAAAAAATCATTTTCCATATAAAAGCTTTTAAGCTGTGCGTTATCGACTTGCCCATGAAAATAAATATTCTGTTTTGCTAGATTTTCTAGCTTTTCCTTTAAAGGACCTGTACCTACAATTGTTAACTCTACATCATCCAGCTCATTAAAAGTTTGGACCAAATACGTTAAATTCTTTTCTTCCGATAGGCGACCTACATATAAATACTTTTTTTTATACAGCCTAATAACAGGAGAAAATTTTGGTTTATTAATGACACCAACACCTTGCGTGATATAGATATTCCCTTTGAAACTCAATGCCAGCAGTAATTGCTTATGCAATAAACCTGATGCAAAAACACCAGAGACCCTAGATAAAAACAATTTTTTGATCCAACCTCGAACACCATCAGTACGGCTTTCAAAAATTGTTGACTCTAAGGCCAGGTAATTTTTCTTTTTAACATTTGAACAAACCAAATACCAAAACTCAACAAGGTCCCAGCCACTTACCAAAACTCTTTTTGTAGGTGTTGATAATAAAATAGCCCTTAGTTTTCGAATATTTCTCAGTTTACTTCGGTGCTGAAAACTTCCTTTATCTAAAATTTCATAACTAAAACTAATAGGTTTCGTATTTATAAAATCCGTAGCTCGTTTTTCTGTAGTTTCACTGGCAATAAAAACAACATGAAGTTTTAATTTCTTACTCATTTCATTGTACAAATTTACTTTATAAAAAGCAGGAATATGAGTAATGATTATATAGTCATACATACTTAAACAATGACCTATTATGAAACTTCATTTTTAACATTAGCAAACAATGTAGCAATAGTACTGACAACAGCATTTTATAATACCACTCACCGTGTGCTAGCTTGTCTACAACAATACTCGCGACATTATTTGTATAGGGATGAAAAATGAACAGCAACATTGTATTCCCCCCCCCACAAAACGATCAGTCGATGAGAGTAATTAATATTCTTAACAGCTCCAATCAACAGGTAGATACATGCCACCGCCCAGCCAATATTAATCAATACATTTCCATACTGCTTTTGTGACATATTTAACTTAGGGATGCCATTGAATAGATAAATAGCCACAAGTGCTAACAACATAAATGGCCAGTAAGCAGCCTGATTATCCAACTTAAATAAAAAATAACCAAAATACACAAAAATAAACGAGTTAAATGCATTATCAATGGCTAAAGGCAACTGAATATAAAAACTAACGATGAAACTGATAACAACTAATATCCACTGAAAAACTAATGGAATATTTGACTTGAGCATCAGATATGTCAATATCCGTGCAAAAAATAATGCCGGCAAGAACCACAACACAAAAGCATAGCTTTCAATTAATGTATCCATATCCATCCAGATAAACACACCAGATAAAGCATTGCTAAACTCCAGAGACTCTCGATGAAGTAGTAGCCTTTTTATTGTCTCCAACATCAAGCCCATACAAGCAAATATAAAATATGGCACCATCAATCTTTTAAAGTCTTTCTCTAGAAACTGATCCACACTTAAATCAGTTTTAATAAAAAAACCTGCCAACATGAAAAATAATGGCATATGCCAGGAAAAAATAAACGTACCTAAAGGTGAAGCAATATGCCCCATTATCACAGCAATAATGCCAACAAACTTTAGTGTATCAACCCATTCGAGCTTCACCTTGTTCAATTTCTTAATTTCCTAAAAACTGCTGAAAGTGAAACTTTTAAAAAATATTTAGAATAAATCCAGTACTTTATAAACTCCAAATGTATATCACTTGCAACATGGTTCTCTTGTTTAATTTTGTGGTATTCCTGAAATATTTTTAAGGTATTTCCATTACCAAGCCCATCATCTCTCCAGTTAGCCACCACATCTTCAACAAATTCAACCTCCGGGAAGTCGTCATATGCCCGCAACAAATGCTCGTAATCCATACAATAGGTGTTATTAACATCAAACAAGCCATATTTTTCAAAAAAACTACGCCTGGTAAATAAACCTTGGTGAGGAAGTGACATTCGATAAAGTAGTGATTTTTTATTAAAGGGCACCTGCTGTTTGGAAACGTATAGTTCATTGCCCGAGAGGTCTATTCTTCGTATTTTCCCACTAACAAAACTATTTGGAGAACTTAAACTTTTTTGAGCAATTTTAGTAAGGGCAGTATTATCAACAAAACCATCACCGTCGCCTTGAAAATTTATTAATTCTCCCGATGACAACTGAATACCTTTATTGAACGCATCACTGATACCATTATCTTCCTCGCTCACCCAGTGAGCAATGACATGCTCATACTTCCTTATAATATCTAACGTACCATCCGTAGAACCACCATCAATAATGATATATTCCACATTACCATAATCCTGACTGATAATACTTTTTATCGTCTCGTCTAAAAACTGTTCGCCATTATATACCGCTGTAATAACAGTAATTAAAGGAAGATTACTAAATAAGATCACCAGCCTTTACACCTTTCAAAAGAGAGCATGTCGGATAAGCAATAGTCCTTCACTTTTTATAGTATTCTTTGGAGCAGAGCCTAACAGGCTAGCACTCTCTACCTCCCGTAAGATACTAAACATTGCTACCCTCAATGACTTTCTCATACACATTAATATATTTTCTGACAACAACCTGGCTGTCAAACTCACGTAAAACTTTTTCCCTTGCCATTTGAGATAACTCTGAATAGTTATCTGCATCCAAAACAAATTTGATACCCTCAACTAGGTCATCAATATCAAACGGTTTAGCTAAGTAACCATTTCTTTTATGATCAATGATATCAAGCAAGCCCGTATGCCCGAAAGCAACGACTGGTACCCCACACGCCATGGCCTCACTAGCCGTTTGTCCAAAAGCCTCTTGACGGGAAGGCACAATCATTACATCAACAGCACTATATAAAGTAGCAAGGCTAATATCATCAGACAAGTTACCCATATAATGTATTTGACAGCCAATATTAGGAGGAGATTTAGGTCGCGTTGAGCCAAATACTACAAGTTCAGTATCATCTATTTTTAACTTTGACAGTGCATTTAAAAGCTCTTTAAAACCTTTCCGAGGGTCACTTTCTGCAGACATCGCACCAAAAAGGATTATTTTTTTACCTTTAGGTAAGTTCCAAGCCTCTCTAGAGTATTTTTTTTCTAAGGGCTTATATACTTCGGTATCAAGAGGGTTGGGCAAGCTTATAATGTTCTTATTGCCAAAAATAGTACTCGTGCGTGCACATGTCTTCAGCCATTGACTCACCCCAATTACTGTCATGTTTTTTATTTTCAGATATGTATTTTTCTTTCTTCTTAATATCCTATCATTCAACCATTTATGATAAGGACTAACTAGCAATTCATCATAATGCCAGCCCCCATTCAATGGCCACAGATCATGTAGACTCCATACTATAGGTGCATTAATCTTAGCCAAATCTTCAATCCTCAACATGCCAGCATTAATCCAATGAAGATGAACGACATCTGGGTTAAGTTTATTGATTTTCTTTATTAATTTTCCAGACGGCAGCCATGAGTGGCTAAATAAGGCAGAAGCTTTACTTTTAGATAGCCGAAATGGGATAGAATCTAGCCTAGGTCTTAATGCATTTATTAGTTTATCAATTTTTGAACATGGTCCTAGAACAGTGGAATCATCACTATCCTTATATTGTACTAACATTTTACTATCAATATTTTGAGTTAATAATGCTTGATGAAGACGGTAAGTCGCTCGGGCGGCCCCTCCCTGAATATCAAAGCTATTTACAATTAGAACTCTCACTTAGTCGCTTCAATATAAAGGGAATGGATTCCTTTATATGGAGTACCATCACTATTACAGTCCAAGTTAAATGAATTAAAACTGTTAATTTGGCTGGTATTAAAAGTTTTGACCAAAATATTATTAAACCCAGCTTCTTGTAAGAGCTTTGACAAAGAGTATTTGTCGTACATCCACTTGTGCTTTTCACCAATATTCGTTTTAACAATCATACTTTTCCTAATATTTTTAGGAATTAATAACTGAATGCAATGCAAATACAAATATAATATTCTATTTTTAACTTTATTAAATGTGACAGTTCTTTTATGTTTACATGCAGTATTCTCTTTTAACAGACTCTCACCCGTTCTATGTGAAATATAGTCCACTAAATACATATCCTTTTCATTAGTGACTTTATCGAACATTCTTTGCATGTAACCACCTGCAACATCTCGAGTTAGTTGATCAAGAAGTTCAACGGTAATCCATTCATACTTTCTAATGTTATCACTATCCCCAATCCCATCAAGAACAGTGAGGTATTCTCTGCATACGTTCTCTAAATCAGGTACTACAATTCTTACTACACCCTTTTCTTTTAGAACCCGATACATCTCACCAACAATATTTTCACCATCACTTATTGATAAGTGCTCTAGAAAGTGGCTGCTATATACTCCATCCATTAAGCCATCATCGAATGGAAGCCCCTCAAGTAAGTTAGCTTGACGTACCTTTGATGAATCAGAATGAAAATCTATATTTATCCAATCATCATGGTACCGCCCCCCACACGCGACATTCAACATCTTCATGTCCACACCCTCTTCAACTTACTAATTATTCGCATAACTATAGTTTTCTTATTATTTTTATAAAAGAGCTTCAAGTAATCCATTGCTAATTTATCTTCTTGCAAAACATCAGTGAAAGTAATAAATCTGCTTTCTGTCTCATTGCTGATGTAAATATCATCAGTATCACAATGGCTCCCGCTAGCATCAAACCCTATATTATGAACATAAGTTCGAGTAGGATTTACACAAAGTCCACTTTGCTTAAAAATAGTTGCATACCAAAAGATTGCCCATGTGTTAATTTTCCCTTTTTTGTTAGCAATAACCTGACCAAAGAAGTTCTCGACACCATCCAAATTAAACGCTCTTGTTTCTTTTTTTGTAAAATCACTAATCACACCATCAATATCTTTATCGTAATACTGCCACCTATCAGCCCAGGTAGCCCAGCCCCAACAATTCATTAAACGCCACAAAAACATGTTAGTCAGCCAATCAGTAGGGAACGGATAATTCCAGCCACTTACATGCCAAACCTTAGGTTTATCTGCATAAAACTCTAATGCATCATTCATAAAATTCAAAAAATATGGGCTAGTAACTAAATCATCTTCTAAGACAATAATTTTTCCATATTTATTAATTATGGTTGTTACTCCATCGATAATTGAGCTTGCAAGCCCCCAGTTTCTTTCTCTTTCAATAATTGTGATTTTATTAAAACCATTAATGGACTTAATATACCTTCGGACCTCATTAACGGATTGACTCGCCAGTTCATTTTTTGCAGCATCAGAGTAGATAAATAGCTCACTATCCTGTGCTAATTCATTTTTCGCTAAGGCTTCAATTGTTTGTTGAGTATGCCACGGACGGTTGTAAACAAATAGAACAATAGGGGCTAACTTTTTAACCATTCTTATAATCCGTGAATATTACGATATATAAATCATCATCAACTTTACCCAAAATATCTAGAATACCCATCACACGGTTTCGAATACTTAATAACGCTAATGATAAATCGATATGATCTGATCCTGCTATTTTTACCTTCATAACTGCCTTACGTCTATTGTAGCGCCCCATACAGGTTGAATACATGGATGCGACTCAGCTCTTTTTTTCCAGCCATACCAATACTTAGGAAATATCATTAATTTTTTATCAACTGAAAGAAAAGCACCCCACCATGAAAAGCTACTATTTGAAACAACACCATAATCACATAAAGACATTATTGCTAAATCAGTTGCTAAGTTTTCCTTCGAGATATATTTATTTTTTATTTCACTAAAACAGTCTCGAACATAACTTGGGTCATCCGTTAGAAAAATATAAAAAGGATTTCTTACTTTCCCCTCAACTAACTTCATAGCATCAAGAAAGTATTGTTTTGGCAATTCAATTCCGCGTTCACCCTGATATATTTCAGAAATATAATCCCCCCTTCGGACATGAATAAATACCTTTTCTTTTTGAGGTAGTAATTGCAGAATGTTTTTTGCTACTTTTACATGCTCACCTTTTAAACAAAAATCTACTTTTGCATTTTCAAATAACTTTTCTGACTGGAAAAATCCTGTTTTCACATAAGTAAAAGGTATAAATCCCTTCACCTCAGAAACCTCGGGGATTGGCTTGCCATCATCTCCTCTTAGCTGCTTAATACAGCCAATCACCTTAAAACGGACTAAAATAGTTAATATTTTAGAAATTAGCTTTCTATAAATAAATGAAGTTATTCTTGTTGTTGTTAGAAAAGTGAAATGTGGATTTCCAATATTAAAATACTTACTAAATTGAGTCATGTTGATACATAAGACTTTTTCACTAGTCTTTGCTCTAGTGTTTAGAAATGCATATTGAAAAGATTGATTTCCTAATCGGCCATCAGATATAAAAAAGAGCATTTAATTACTTCTTTAAGTTGACAATATAACTATCATGTAAGTATCGATGAGGGGAGTGGAAATCCATTATGCAAGGTTCCGGACAGAGAGTAATTTCTTCAGTGAACTTTTGACGTCATTGAGGATATTAGACTTACTCTGTTCGCGCCACGCACTGGTAATACTTTGCTGAAGAAAACTTTTAAACTTACTCTCTATATTTTTAGAATATAAATAAATAACATCCTCGTATTCAACTAAATCCCAGTCAGCAGGTATAACCTTTGTAATATCTGATAATGAAGGCCACTCTTTATAATCATGCGGCAGGGGAGGCGGAGCCAAAAACAGTCTCGCATCATCAATTAAAATTACACAGTTTTTTTCATAATTAAAAATGATTTCTAACTCTTTTATAAGCGGGCATTCATCTGATTTTCCATATGTATCCCCTCCACTCCAGTGAGCATCAAGCCAAAATAGAATATTGTCATTATTCTCCAATATTCCATGTAAATGTGCTCTTGTATCGCCTTTTAGCATACTAACATTTGAATACTGTTTTAACTTTTCTTTTGCCTTTTCATACATTACTTCCGAGTTTTCAATGGTATAGACCTTACTGAAAATATTACTCATAACAGCAGCAGTACCACCTTGATAGGTTCCACCTTCAACGAAGACATCCAGGTTCATGGTTACTTGTAAAAACTTCACTTCTTTTTCCGGAATACCAAAACTTACCGAGCCCACTATCATTCTCCTTTCCAGTTATTCTAGCCTTACAGCCATTATATAAATCATATATTAAATTTACTCTTTGACGACATGCTGTAAAACTCAACTATCAATTCTCACTATTATCACAAATAAAGACTTACCTATATTTGAGTGCCGAATTATTATCATGTCCCATAATATCAACTTCATTTATCTCTACTCGCTAATTTTACACTTTATTTGTAACGCTCACCCTTGTGATTTAAATCTAATACTGCAAATATCAGAAAACATAACTAGTACATCTAACTCTTCTTCATCATATAAAACCCCGTTCCAAACCCTTTCTGTGGTTCATAACTAGCAAACATCTCTGCTCCATAATGATACTTCTCTTCCAATAACTGAAAGCCTTCAAATAACTCCAGAATATAGTCTCTAGTAAAAGCTCTGTGTGCATTAAAATAAACTTTATTTTCACAGTCAACAGGAACACTAAACAACATCACCCCTCCAACCTTCAATACTCTCTTTAGCTCTTTGATGGCCTTTTCACTCCCATAAGGGTCTAACTCATCTCCATATCGTCCTAAACCTATATGCTCAACAACACATAACGAAGACAAAGTTTCTATAGAGTTATCTTTGAAGGGCAGCTCCAATATAGAGCCTTTTTTGAAGAATAAGTTATCTAACTCTAACTCAATCGGTCTAATATCGATCATCGTAATTGGTGTGAATTGAGATAAAATTCCCATTGTTTTCGCCGAACTCCCCACATCATAATGATGACTAGGCTTCAGGTCATACAAGTGTTTAGCCATCCAACTATCTTGAAAAAAATAAGTTGGTTCCAGTGGAGTATAAGTCAAATTATCATTTAAACAGGGAAACCACTCTATCCTTGGAAAGTTTTTATTTTCGAGGTGATTAGTAAATACCTTAAACTCTCGTATTATCCAAATATATTGTTTAAGGGCCGCAATTGGTTTGAATCTAAAAAATACTACGCTTGCACAGCAAAATGCATAGATTGATCTTATTACTTTATTTTTTTTAGTGCTACCTTAATCAACTGTATTTCTCCCATTGAGTCTGATTTTTATTTTAAAACATGTGAATATACTTCTCACCTGTAAGAGCGCATTAGCTCTTGTTTTTACATAGCAAAGGTCAACTAAGAATATTGTTACAAAGAATGAACATATCGTAGCAATAACAGCCCCTTTTGCACCGTACTCACTGATCCACATATAATTCAAAAAAATGTTTGTAATAGTCCCGAGGAGCATAGTTAGCATTGAAAATCTTACTAAGTTTTCTGTAATAATATAAGCACTCCGCGCAGTCCCCATGTTAGTGAAAAACAACCTTGAAACCATTAAAGAAAATATAATAGCAGCTGGTTGATATTCATCACCAAACAGTAAAACAATTAATTGCTCTGAAAAGAAAAAAAGAGGAACTGCTGTAATTAAAAATAGTAAAAAATTAAGCCTGTAAAAATTAAGTAGCCGATGCTTATAAATCTCGACTGAATTACTCTTTGCATGCTGAATGGCAGGAAACAGTGAAGTTTTAAGCATCAATGGCAGAAAAGCTATAGCTTCAATTAAACGCAGTGCCACACTATAAAAACCAACTTCATTAATACCCACCATCTCTTTCAGCATTATTTGATCAACCCTCGCTTGAATCATCAAAATAAGCCCACTAAATATTAACGGCCAAGAGTCGTGAAGCAGAGTTTTAGCCACTTGCCATTCAAAGCACCAATTAAACAGTTTTAATTGACTACTTTTATTATAAAAATAAAGTAAGCCTATCGCGAGGATTGCAGTATCAAATACCATCACTAATGCAAAAGCTACTAAAGAAGCATTGTTTAAAATAAGTGAAATTTTAATAATACTTGAGATGGCCAAGCAAATAGTATTAGCTAGGGCAACATATTTAGAAAGTACTATTGATTGATAATAAAAATCGATTACATTAAAACTTTGAAAAATTGTCGATGATGCAATGATAAAAACTAGAAGGTTAGTGTATTGATCGTTACTAGTCATTTGAACCGCAACAGCTAATACTAGTAGAGTAACGATAGCTCCCAATAACTTTAAACCAAATGCCGTACCAAGCAAAACATCCCGTTTCACTTCACTTTTAACTAATTCACGAACAACTATGCCATCTAACCCCAGTGTAGCTATTGCAGTGAATAGAAAAACGAAACTTTGAGCATAACTAAGCAAACCAAACTGTTCAGGACCTAAATACCTTGCCACCCATATCCCAACAAAAAGGCCAATAAACATCCGTAAAACTTTCTCAGCGAACAACCATGAAGTATTGCTGAAATAACGCCTAATACCTTGATGTTGTTTAAGCTCTTTTAATTTTGACAGCACCTTGATTATTTATCGTCTAAAGTCATTTTGATGCTTTAAAAACCATGAATAAGTTTGTTTTAATCCATCTTCTAGACTTATGGATGCTTTCCAGCCTAATCGTTCGATGCGTGAAACATCCATTAACTTTCTTGGCATTCCATCAGGTTTACTGCTATCAAACTCAACTTCACCATTAAACCCAACGACTCTTGCTACAGTTTCAACTAACTCTCTAATTGTGCAGTCAATTCCTGTACCGACATTTATATGAGATAACATTGGACTTGTTTCTTGTTGATATAACTCATCATCCAAATTCATTATAAAAACAGAGGCTTCAGCCATTTCATCTACATGTAAAAACTCACGCATTGGTTTACCTGTTCCCCATGCAATGACCTTATCAGCATTATCAAGCTTTGCTTCATGAAACCGCCTCAGTAATGCAGGAAGGACATGAGAGTTATCTGGGTGAAAATTGTCATTTTCGCCATAAAGGTTGGTAGGCATTACGCTACGATAATCACGTCCATATTGTCGGTTATAGCTTTCACACAATTTTATTCCAGCTATTTTTGCTACCGAATATGGTTCATTTGTACTTTCCAGTGTTCCAGATAACAAAGCATCTTCTGCCATAGGCTGTTTTGCATTTTTTGGGTAAATACACGAAGAGCCAAGAAACAGTAGCTTATTAACATCATTAGTATGAGCGGCATGAATGATATTTGCTTCTATCATCAAGTTTTCATAAATAAAATCAGCTGGGTATTCATTATTAGCATGAATGCCTCCAACTTTTGCAGCAGCCAAGTAAACTTGGTCAATTTTAACTTGTGAAAAAAACTGATTAACAGCTTGCTGATCCAGTAAATCTAGCTCATCTCTTGTCGCAGTTATAATGTTATTGTCAGTGTTTAGTTTGAGCTGTTTAATAATAGCTCTTCCAACCATACCATTATGGCCGGCTACGTATATATTCTTAGTCATATTTTATTCCACTGACACTGGCACTTCGTGGCCATGCTGTTTCAAGAGTGAATGACGTTGAGCCACTTTCAGATCTTCAGCGACCATTTCTCGACACATTTCTTGTGCTGTTATTTCTGGTACCCAACCGAGGTCTTTCTTTGCTTTAGTTGGATCACCAAGTAATGTTTCTACTTCAGCTGGTCTGAAATAGCGTGGATCAATTTTAACAATTACATCCCCAACGGCTACAGATAAAGGACTTTCACTTTCAATAGAATCTACGATCCCTTTTTCTTCAAGACCTTGCCCTTCAAAACGTAACGTTATACCTATTTCTTCAGCTGACCATTGAATAAACTCACGTACTGAATATTGCAAGCCAGTAGCAATAACAAAGTCATCAGGATTATCTTGCTGCAGCATCATCCACTGCATTCGTACATAATCTTTTGCATGGCCCCAATCACGTAGAGCATCCATGTTACCCATGAATAAGCAGTCCTCTAAACCATAAGCAATGTTTGCAAGGCCCCTAGTAATTTTACGCGTTACAAACGTCTCACCTCGACGTGGAGATTCATGGTTAAACAAAATGCCATTACAGGCATACATACCATAAGATTCACGATAATTCACCGTAATCCAATAAGCATACATTTTTGCAACTGCATAAGGAGAGCGGGGATAAAACGGGGTTGTTTCTGTTTGAGGTATTTCTTGAACTTGTCCATATAACTCGGAGGTAGAAGCCTGATAAAAACGTGTTTTTTTCTCCAAGCCTAATAAGCGAATAGCCTCAAGTAACCGCAGCGTCCCCATAGCATCAACATCTGCCGTATATTCTGGAGATTCAAACGAAACAGCTACATGTGATTGAGCACCGAGATTGTACACTTCGTCAGGTTGTACTTCTTGCAAGATACGAGTCAAATTTGAAGAATCAGTTAAATCTCCATAATGAAGTATGAAGTTTTTATTATCTACATGAGGATCCTGATATATATGATCAACTCGCTGAGTATTAAAGCTAGAAGCACGGCGCTTTATACCATGTACCTCATAGCCTTTTTCTAATAAAAACTCGGCTAAATAAGACCCATCTTGGCCTGTAACGCCCGTTATTAATGCTTTTTTCATCATGAGTTTTTATATTTACCTATAACTGTTTAATTGTTCTAAAATATCAGTGCACAATTTCTAACACATATCTTTTATGGGATAGCTATAATTTAGCGATTGATAATTTTTTACTCTACCGTAACCGATTTGGCCAAATTTCTAGGCTGATCCACATCAGTACCCTTAATCAGAGCAACATGATAACTCAATAGCTGCAAAGCAATGTTAAATGTAATTGGTGCAGTGATTCGACCAACATTACTCGTAACTTTTAGCACTGTAAAACTGCTTTCCGAGCTTAATTGAGATTGCTCATCTTCAAATACGATCATCTGTCCGCCACGCGCCTTTACTTCTTGTAGGTTTGACTTTAGTTTTTCTAATAAATCATCCAATGGAGCAATAGCAACGACTGGCATATTTTCATCAATCAAAGCTAAAGGCCCATGCTTTAACTCACCAGCAGGATAGGCTTCAGCATGAATATAGCTAATCTCTTTGAGTTTTAAAGCTCCTTCCATTGCTATCGGATACATAGTGCCACGACCAAGAAATAAAGCATGTTGTTTATCGGCGAATAACTTGGCTATATCTTTTACGGTTTCTTCCTGATTAAGTGCTCGATTAATTAAATTCGGCAGTTTTTGCAGACCCAAAACAATGCGTTGCTCTTGCTCGTCACTAATCCGTTGTTGAATTTTACCGATACTGGTAACTAATAACGATAAAACGACCAATTGAGTGGTAAATGCTTTTGTGGAAGCAACACCAATTTCTGGCCCAGCCTGTGTCAAACACGTCAAATCAGACTCTCTAGTCAGGCTTGATTCGGGCACATTACAAATAGTTAATGTTGGGACATTTATATTCTGCAGTGTCTTAACTTGCTGAAGCGCAGCAAGGGTATCTGCCGTTTCACCTGACTGGCTAACGGTAACAAATAAAGTGTTATTTTGGATAACAGGGTTACGATACCGGTACTCACTGGCCACCTCCACCTGACAAGGCATATTCAAAATATCTTCAAACCAATATTTTGCTACTAAGCCGGCATGGTAACTCGTACCACAGGCTATAATTTGTACTTGTTCAACTTGGGAAAAGGTTTGTTCAGCCTGATGACCAAAACTGGAGACTAAAACATGATTCTGACTTATCCGTCCTTCAAGGGTATCAATCACAGCTTGTGGCTGCTCAAAAATCTCCTTATGCATAAAATGTTTATGCTCGCCTAATTCCACTGCCGTTGCAGATAAACTTGATTGCTTAACTTCTCTTTCAACAGCTTGACCTTGAGCATCAAATATTTGAATGTCTTCCCTTGATATTTTTGCAATATCACCTTCTTCAAGGAAAATAAACTGCTGAGTAACGGGTAATAATGCTGACACATCTGACGCAATAAAATTTTCACCAATACCAAGTCCGATAACCAAAGGACTACCTTTTCGAGCAGCAATCAAGGTATCTGGTGAGTTTTTATCAATCACGCCAAGTGCAAATGCACCATCAAATTCTGCTATTGCTTGTTGTACCGCGGTAAAAAGGTCAGCACAGTTTTCTAATTGAGCATGGATCGCATGCGCTACCACTTCAGTATCCGTTTCTGACTCAAAAACGTAACCTTGCTGTTGCTGGCTTTGCTTTAATTGCTGATAATTTTCAATAATGCCATTATGTACTACGGCTACACTATCATTGCTAATATGTGGATGAGCATTATCTACAGATGGTATGCCATGAGTTGCCCAGCGTGTATGTGCAATGGCTAATTTACCAACTAATGGCTTGGCTTGTTGCTCAATTTTCTGCTGTAATTTTTTAATTTTACCTAGCGAACGAATACGCTCTAATCCTGTTTCATCTTGGATCGCAATTCCTGATGAATCATAACCTCGATACTCTAGACGTCGAAGTCCTTCCAGTAATACCGGTACTAAGTTTCGTTCAGCAACACCACCAACTATGCCACACATAAGTTTATTTCCATATTGAATGTTGCCGATATTTTACACTGCATTAGTTTGCTTTTCTGCATCATTATTTAAATTTTTGGTGCTAGATGCTAACAAATCTTCAACTCCACATTGTGGTTTAAAGCCATCTACATGATTTAACAGTATTGTCCGTAACATTTGAAAATCATCCTGCTTAATAGCTTGGTCAATTTCCTTAATAATCTTACTTAGTTCATGCCAAGGAATAATCGCTTCTTCAGCACGCATAATCTTGCTATGTATCGTTTCAGACACCTTATCGCCAATCAGTAATTCTTCATACAGCTTTTCGCCCGGACGCAGACCAGTCACTTGGATTGCTATATCACCATCCGGTTGTTCATTATCTTTTAGGGTAAAACCACTTAGATGAATCATTCGTTTTGCTAAGTCGATGATTTTGACTGGCGAGCCCATGTCTAATACAAAAACATCGCCACCTTCCCCCATAGCGCCAGCCTGGATAACCAGCTCAGCCGCTTCAGGAATCGTCATAAAATAACGAATAATTCGTTCATCGGTTAATGTGATTGGACCACCTTTCGCTATTTGCTCTCTAAATAAAGGTACAACAGAGCCGGAGGAGCCTAATACATTACCAAACCGTACCATGGTGAAACGAGTGCCATTATTTAAATCACTTTCTAATGATAAGGCTTGTAAAACCAACTCAGCAAACCGTTTGCTCGCGCCCATGGTATTGGTAGGACGAACTGCTTTATCGGTAGAGATCAAAACAAATGTTTCAACATCTGCCGCAATAGCGGCTTGGGCACAGCGTAAAGTGCCAAACACATTATTACGAGTTCCTTCACCGGTATTTTGCTCAACAATGGGCACATGTTTATATGCCGCAGCATGATAGATAGTATTGACTTGGAATTTGTTACAAATCATTTCAACGCGGTGTTGATCTTGCACTGAGCCAAGGGCAGCAATAATTTGAATATTTTCATTCAGCTGTTGCAACTCTTTTTCAATCGCATATAAACTAAATTCATTCAGCTCAAACAACACCAGCGACTGCGGATTTAGTTGCATGATTTGCCGACACAACTCAGCACCAATCGAGCCACCCGCTCCTGTCACCATCACTACTTTCCCGGTGATATTGGCATGTAATAAGGACTGAATAGGTTCGACACTATCGCGACCTAGTAAATCAGCAATTTCGACTTCTTGAATATCAGAAACGTTCACCTTACCTTCTGCAATATCAGCAAGTGCAGGTAACGTTCGAACATGAATCGGGAAAGGCTCTAATAGGCCAATAATTTCTTGTCTTCGACTCCTTGATATAGATGGCAATGCGAGTAACACATCTCTTACATCATACTTTTCAATCAAATGTGTCAATTGACTTAATGAGTAGACACTCAATTTATTTATGTGTTGCTGATGTAAGCTCGAATCATCATCAATAAATCCTACAGGACGTAGTTGGTTACCTTGCAATAATACATTAGCAAGTTGAGCCCCTGAAGCGCCTGCACCATAGATAAGTACTGGCGGCGCGTATCGATTTGCTACACGTTTACTTTGCCCTTGCTGATACTGTGAAAACCACCATCTGGCGATGAGCCTTGTTCCTCCAGCAAAGATCAATAATATAAGTGCATTAATGCCATAAACAGTTCTTGGAATAACACCTTCGACATTTGCTAGCAAAACAATCACAGCAAAAATCAACGCATAGAGAACTGTTGCCTTTAGTACCGTCCATAATGCTTGCATTCCCATATAACGAACAATGGCTCGATATAGGCCGAACTTAATGAAGATTGGAATTGATACTATTGGAGCGAAGAAGAAGATCCACAACTGCTGCTGTGTAGGTTGATAAAACTCACTAAGTCTTAATGAAAAAGCCAGCCATAAGGCCAATATAGTCGCAACAAAGTCAGCAATAAGCGTTAAAAAACGTTTAATACTGCGTGACCGAGTTAAAAACCAATGTGAAATCACTGATAACTGTTGCGGCATAACGCTATGAAAGTCCCTTGCATATAGAAGATTAAAACCGCGCTAAGTTTAACGTAGTCGCTTTCAATAACCTAATATAAACATGGTTAATATATTCGTAAGGGAATCTAGAATAGAGGGATATTGTATAATCGAAATTAACAACTTTTATTTCGATTAAATAAATGGTACGCCCGGCAGGATTCGAACCTGCTACCCTCGGCTTAGAAGGCCGATGCTCTATCCAAATGAGCTACGGGCGCATTAAGAATATCTAATCTAGGATGGTTCGATATATTTAGAAGTGGTCGGGGCAGAGAGATTCGAACTCCCGACCCTCTGGTCCCAAACCAGATGCGCTACCAGACTGCGCTATGCCCCGACATTTCGAAGAACAGACATCCCCGAAGAAGGCGAAATAATACGCCGTTGACCTACAACAGTCAATCACTGATTTCATTATTTTTGAAGTTATTTACTCAACATGAGAATATAGCTATTTTTGATTGTCCGGATACGCTGAATGACTGCTCAAATTATCGATGGCAAAGCGATTGCCGCCGAGCTTAAACAAAACCTTAAACTGGCCACCCAGCAACGCTTGGAGGCGGGTAAACGCCAACCTGGCTTGGCTGTTGTACTAATTGGCAGCAACCCAGCATCACAAGTGTATGTGGGTAGTAAACGTCGCAGTTGCGAAGAGATTGGTTTTAAATCTGATTCTTATGATTTACCTGAGACAGCATCAGAAGCGGAATTATTAACGCTAATTGAGCAACTAAATGCTGATAATGAAATTGATGGCATCTTAGTACAGCTGCCTTTACCAGCTCATATCAATACTGAAGTAGTCATTGAGCATATTGCTCCTCACAAAGATGTTGATGGTTTTCATCCTTATAATATAGGTCGACTAGCACAACGTAATCCACAACTTCGTCCCTGCACACCAAAAGGTATCATTACCTTATTAAAGCACACTGGTGTTGATTTGCGAGGCCAAGAAGCTGTTGTCATTGGTGCATCTAATATTGTGGGTCGGCCAATGTCATTAGAGCTGTTACTGGCCGGCTGTACAACAACCGTCTGTCACCGCATGACTAAAGACATAGAAACTCATGTTCGTAATGCAGACATCGTAGTTGTTGCCGTAGGCAAACCGAATTTTATTCCTGGCGATTGGATTAAAGAAGGCGCTATTGTTATTGATGTGGGTATTAACCGTCTAGCAGATGGCTCTTTAACCGGTGATGTCGAGTTTGATGTTGCCAAGAAAAAAGCCGCATGGATCACGCCCGTTCCTGGTGGCGTCGGACCTATGACGGTTGCAACGTTAATGGAAAACACCTTATACGCTGCTGAAAACCTTCATCAATCTTAAGCATAAAAAAAGCCCCCATACACGTTAATGTATGAGGGCTTTTTTTTTAAACGCTAAACTCGCCGCCAACTCGTCTTGCCGGCAGTATCCTCTACAATGATTCCCATCGCCGTCAACTCATCTCTGACTTGATCGGCTTTAGCCCAATCCTTATCTTCACGCGCTTGTTTTCTAGCGACGATTAACGCTTCGATCTTCTCAGCGTCTTCATCATTTTCAGCATCGCCAGTTAAAAACGTTTCGGCTGATTGTTGAAATAAACCTAAAACTTGGCCACAAGAGTTTAATAATCCTGCAAAATAACCAATCTGTTGGTCATTGTTTTGTTCTTGCGCCTTATTGAGAGCCTGACGCACATCAGTCATCACCGATAAGGCCAATGCTGTATTAAAGTCATCATCCATTGCCGCAGCAAAACGCGTCCCAAACTCGGTATCATCCCGCCAAACAACATCATCAATTAGCTCAACACTTCTCAACGTATTATAAAAACGAGTTAATGCATTCTTAGCTTGGTCTAATTGCTCCTCAGAGTAATTCAATGGACTACGATATTGGCTGGTTAAGATGAAGTAACGCACCACTTCTGGGTCATATTTAGCTAATACTTCACGAACAGTAAAAAAGTTGCCTAGAGATTTAGACATTTTTTCATCATCAATGCGGACAAAGCCGTTATGCATCCAATAATTTACTGACTGACAACCATGAGCACCTTCAGACTGAGCAATTTCATTTTCATGATGAGGGAACTGTAAATCTTGACCTCCACCGTGAATATCAAAATGTTCACCTAGACACGTTGCCGACATTGCTGAGCATTCAATATGCCAACCAGGTCGTCCACGACCCCATGGCGATTGCCACGCAGGTTCTTCAGGTTTTGCTGCCTTCCATAATACGAAGTCTAATGGATCATCTTTAGCGGTGTTAACAGCTACTCGCTCACCTGCACGCAATTCATCTATATTGCGACCAGATAATTTGCCGTAGCTATCAAACTTGCTGACATCATAATAGACATCACCATTATCAGCACTGTAAGCAAAGCCTTTTTTAATCAGCGTTTCAATCATGGCAATGATTTCAGCCATTGATTCCGTTGCTTTAGGCTCTTGGTCAGGCCTTAATGCACCTAATGCATCTGCATCGTGATGCATTTCTTTGATAAAACGCTCGGTTAACGATGAAATAGACTCACCATTCTCATTGGCACGAGCGATGATCTTGTCATCAATGTCGGTGATGTTTCGGATATAGGTCACATCATAACCACAAGCACGCAAGTAACGAGCAACTACATCAAAGACCACCATCACGCGTGCATGGCCAACATGACAAAAGTCATATACCGTCATGCCACAGACATATAGTTTTACTTTGCCTTCTTGTAAAGGCTTAAATTCATCTTTCTGTCGAGTTAACGTGTTATAGATTTTTAACATAGTGTTTACTTTTTTGATGTATCTCTTAAACCAATGGTTAGATTGAATACAGGCGTATCAACGCTATGCTCATAACGGTCACTAACAAAATAGCCTTCTCGTTCAAACTGAAAAACAGTTTCAGCTTCACAATTAACAATTGTCGGCTCAGCAATAGCTTTAATCACTTTTAAAGAATTCGGATTCACATCATCAAGATAGTTATCCGTTGCCTTTCCTGGAGCTTCAGCCAAAAATAACCTGTCATATAACCGTAACTCGACTTCTTTACCTTCAGTCACTGAAACCCAATGAATAACACCACGTGGTTTCATTTCAGCTGGAGGGTTCTGACCAATAGTATCAGGTACTAAAGAAGCAATAATTTCAATAACTTCACCCTGCTCATTCTTGATGACATCGTCTGCCTTAATGACATAAGCACCACGTAAACGCACATAATCGCCAATCACCAAACGCTTGAATTTTTTACGGCTCAAACTGGTATCTTCACTAAAATCGGACGCATCAATATAAATGTCTTTAGTGAAAGGTAAGGAACGCTTACCCATGGCTTCCTGTTGCGGATGATTCGCGGCTTCCAACCATTCAACACTGTCAGGGGCGTTAGTAATGCTTACTTTCAAAGGATTCAATACACACATGGCACGTGCTGAATTTTCATTCAGATCATTGCGAATTTCAAATTCGAGTTGAGCAATATCAACAACACCGTCTGTTTTTGCCACGGCAAGGCCGTCACAAAAAGAGCGTAGTGCTGTAGCCGAATACCCTCGTCTTCTCATGCCTGAAATCGTTGGCATTCTAGGATCATTCCAGCCAGTAACTATCTGTTCATCGACCAGTTGTTTTAACTTACGCTTACTCGTCATCGTATAATTAATATTTAGACGACCAAACTCATACTGCTTTGGCTGTGAAGGCACTGGCAGGTTTTCAGTAAACCACTCATATAAAGGGCGGTGATCCTGAAATTCCAGCGTACAAATACTGTGAGTTATGCCTTCAATCGCATCTTCCTGGCCATGGGCAAAATCATAGCTGGGATAAATACACCATTTGTCACCGGTTTGATGATGCGATTCCTTGCGAATACGATAAAGAATCGGGTCACGCATATTCATATTGGGCGAAGCCATATCTATCTTCGCACGCAACACACAAAAGCCTTCATCAAAATCGCCTTGCTTCATTTTTTCAAGCAAACTCAGGTTTTCTTCTACGCTGCGATTACGAAATGGAGAAGCCTTACCCGGCTTGGTCGCCCAACCTCGATATTCACTGGCTTGTTCGGGAGCAAGGTCACAAACGTAAGCTAGTCCCTCTTTGATCAGATGAATAGCCCAATCGTAAAATTGATCGAAATAACTTGAAGCATAATGCACATCACCAGTCCACTGAAAACCCAGCCACTGGATATCTTCCTTGATTGCATCAACGTATTCCTGATCTTCTTTGGCAGGATTAGTATCATCGAAGCGTAAGTTACATTCACCACCGAACTCCTCAGCTAAACCGAAGTTCAGGCAAATAGACTTGGCATGGCCGATATGCAAATAGCCATTGGGTTCAGGAGGAAAGCGGGTAACCACTTTTCCGTGCACCCTGCCAGCGTCAATATCTTCCTGAATAATAGTGCTTATAAAATTATGATTAACTGTAGATTCTGACATATCGAATGATAAAAGTTATATGAAAACGCGCATTATACGCTTACCGCCGTGTCGGGTAATAGCACTCTTTTCAATATAAACCAACAAACCGACCAAATACATTACAGGTATTATCCAAATGGATAAAACCCATTGGACTAGCTGCAAATCGTATTTTTGGATTCATGTCAGCTATTTTAGGCATGTTAACAATCAAATGTGGCTTAAACACTCCACTTAAATCGTTAATTGCACTATTATGTATTATTTGTTGTTAATCATTGGAACCAAGTCCTTATGAAAATGTTTTTTCGCTATTTGGCAGCCGTATTTTTAGCAGTTTTTTCATTATCCGCTTTTGCCGAAGGAGGCACTGCTATGCCACAAGTTAAATTAGAAACATCTCAAGGTGACATTGTCATCGAACTAAATGCCGACAAAGCACCCAAAACTGTTGCCAATTTTATTAGCTATGTAGAAGATGGCTTTTACAACGGTACGGTTTTTCATCGTGTGATCAAAGACTTTATGATTCAAGGTGGTGGTTTCACAGAAGATTTTGTTCAAAAGTCCCCTAACGCCGCTATCAAAAATGAAGCCAATAATGGGCTAACTAACAGCCGAGGCTCACTTGCCATGGCTCGTACCGGCGACCCGCATTCTGCAACTGCACAGTTTTTTATCAACACAGTAGATAATGAATTTTTAAACTTCCGTGGCGAACAAGGCGCAGCTTGGGGTTATGCAGTTTTTGGTGAAGTAGTAGAAGGTATGGACGTAGTCGATGCTATTCGTACCGTAAGTACTGGCAATAAAAGCGGTCATCAAGATGTTCCTACAGAAAATATCGTCATTATCAACGCAACTGTTGTTGAATAATTAACGAGCTTAAACCTCACCTTTTAACTCATTAAAAGGTGAGGTTTTATTCACTATGTCCACACTGTTTATCTCCGATCTTCACCTTAGCCCCGACAATCCAGAACTTATCGATCTTGCCACTCAGTTTCTAGTGAAAAACACGCAAGATGTTTCTGCACTGTATATTCTTGGCGATCTATTTAATACCTGGCTGGGTGATGATGTCGTGCCTAACGAATTTAGTCCTTTCGTTACTGCGTTACAACATTTACAGCAACAAGGCATTAAACTCTACTTAATGGTTGGTAACCGAGACTTTATGCTTGGCCGCATCTTTGCACAACAAGCCGGCTGCCAATTACTTACTGATCCGACAGTCATTGAGCTTTATGGTCAACAAACCTTATTGATGCATGGCGACAGTTTATGTACCGATGATATTTCTTATCAACGCTACCGGTTATGGTCTCGCAACAAGTTACTGCAGTGGTGTTTTTTAAAGCTACCGACTCGTTTCCGACAAAATATTTCCGATAAAATTAAACAGAAAAGTAGTCAGAAGAAGCAATATAAGTCCGCTATGATCATGGATGTGAATAGCAATGAAGTCGACAAAGTGATACGTAAATATAAAGTGAAATATTTGATTCACGGCCATACACACCGGCCCGCGATTCACTCAGTTAGCATTGGCAATACTATAACTCATCGTATTGTATTGGGAGATTGGTATAAGGAAGTAACGTATTTAAAATGCGATGACCAAACCATGACATTAGTTGATCACCGCATCAATGCTGAACAATCAGTATTAGAACTTAGCTGATACCTGTTCATCTAAGATTTGTTTTAGACGTTTTGGTGGTACATAGCCAGGTAACATTTGGCCACTTTCAAGAAATAAAGCCGGCGTACCTTGCACACCTATTTTCCGCCCTAATTCGTACTGCGCTTGAATAGGGTTGTCGCAGCTTTCAGCTGTAACAGCATTACCACTTTTAGCATCATCCATTGCTTGCTGGCGATCGGTTGCACACCAAACATTTGCCGCTTTATCAAAGGACTCTGAATCTATGCCTGCTCGTGGAAACGCTAAGTAACGAACCGCAATACCTAGATCATTATAGCCAGCCATTTCTTGGTGTAACTTTCGACAATAACCACAGTCAATATCGGTAAATACAGTGATGGTATGTTCAACCTTTTCCGGTGAATATATGATCATATCTGTTTCATTCAATGTTGATAACGCTTGTTTTCTTAAGCTAACTCGCTTGTTTTCAGTCAAGTTTTGACGTGTTTGCAATGAGACAACATCACCTTGAAACACATAACGTAAATCTTGTGAAAAGTAGACAATTTCACCATTTATAACCGTTTCTATCATCCCGGTATTATCAACGGGACTAATACTGTCAATGCTGACACCCGGCATAATGACTTCTAGTTGTTTCTTAATTTCAGCATTATCTGCTGCTTGAACAACAAGGCTGGCTAGTAATAATAGCGGCGCAACAACGTTTTTCAACATAATGTTTCCTAATCTCTAAAATTATTGAACTGTAACGGCATATCGACCGCATCATTGCCTCGTAGTAAAGTCATCACACCTTGTAAATCATCACGCTTCTTGCCTGTTACTCGTACACTCTCACCTTGTACTGCAGCTTGAACTTTTGATTTACTTTCTTTGATTAATTTAACAATCTTACGAGAAAGGTCTTTATCAATCCCCTCCCTAACAATAACATCTTGTTTACGCATTTTGCCGTTACCAATGGAGTCTTTTATTTCAAGACAACTTATATCAATGCTACGTTTAACTAATTTTAATCTGAGAATGTCAGCCAACTGCTCTAGTTGAAAGTCACTATCCGCATGCATCGTTAGTACCTTGTCCGACTGTTCAACTCGTGCATCAGTTCCACGAAAATCAAAACGGTTTGCTACCTCACGATTCGCCTGATCAACCGCATTAGTCAACTCATGTTTATCTACTTCAGAAACGATATCAAACGATGGCATTACTTTCTCCTAACTATATTCATAAATGAACGGCAGTTTACCATTTGCTCATCGACAAATCTGCAATTTCATCCCCGCGGATGATGCTGTGCATGTAATGTTTTTAATCGCTCTTTAGCGACGTGGGTGTAAATCTGCGTGGTAGATAAATCTGAATGGCCGAGAAGTAACTGTACAACTCTAAGATCGGCACCATGATTAAGTAAATGGGTAGCAAACGCATGGCGCAGTGTATGCGGTGACAACTCTTTATCTATATCAGCTAACTGTGCATAACGTTTAATCAAATACCAAAAGGCCTGCCGTGACATAGCTTTGCCGCGACGCGTCGGAAATAGATCTTCGCTAATACGACCGCTTAATATTATTGGTCTGCTCTCTAGTAAATAGCGTTGTAACCAATCCATCGCTATCTCACCTAACGGTACTAACCGTTCTTTATTGCCTTTACCAATGCAACGAACTAATCCTTGCCGTAAGTTTACTTGCTCAAACTTAAGTGTTATCAGTTCAGTTACCCGTAAACCCGTTGCGTATAGCACTTCTAACATTGCGCGATCACGTAAGCCGATAACATCACTGTCATCGGGTTGGTTGAGTAAGGAATCCACTTCAGCTTCAGTAATGCTTTTCGGTAAAGGCTTGCCCAACCTTGGTGACTCAATCTGACTAGTTGGATCACTATCACGAACTTCTTCACGAGTAAGGTAGCGATAAAAGCGACGTAATGATGACAAAAAACGTGCCTCACTGCGTACTTTTCGGCCTTCCCTCATCCGCTCGTTTTGATAGCGAAGAATATCGTTGCGAGTTGCAACTGACAGGTCAATATCAAATGTGCTTAACCAGCCTGCAAAAGCTAATAAATCACGACGATAAGCTACAACTGTATTTTTACTTAAGCCTGATTCCAGCCATAAAGAGTCTAAAAATGGCTCTAAATAAAAGCAAGTTACAGCTTCGAATTTGTCATCACTCAAATTTGATGATTCTTCACTCATAATTATTAGTTCATCACACCATTGTTATCTGCAAAAATATGTATGATAAATCTATAACAAAAAAAAGGGCAGTGCTGAAACAGCACTGCCCTTTTTAATAATCTATCCTGAATCAAAAACTCAATCCAGAATTGGGAATTATTAACCCAACTTTTCTTTAATACGTGCAGCCTTACCAGTAAGTTCACGTAAGTAGTATAGTTTCGCGCGGCGAACATCACCACGGCGAATTACTTCAACACTACCTATTGCTTGGCTATGTGTTTGGAAAACACGTTCTACACCAACACCATTCGAAATTTTGCGAACTGTGAATGCAGAATGTAAACCACGGTTACGCTTAGCGATTACAACACCTTCAAAGGCTTGTTCACGCTCACGATCACCCTCTTTAATTTTTACTTTTACAACAACTGTATCGCCTGAAGAAAATGCAGGGATGTCCTGTCTTAATTGTTCAGCATTCAGCTGTTCGATAATATTACTCATTGTTCAACTCCCAACTATTCCTGCCCATTTTCGGCAATAAATTGTTCTAATAACGCTTTCTGTTCGCTAGTCAGTGTTGCCACATCTAACAAATCAGATCGCCGTAACCACGTTCGACCTAAAGACTGTTTAAGGCGCCACTTTCGTATTGCCTCATGATCTCCACTTAACAGTACTTCAGGTACTGTCTGGTCATCCAATTGTTCGGGTCTTGTATAATGTGGATGGTCTAATAAACCGTCCATGAATGAATCTTGCAGTGCAGATTCAGCATCACCCAACACACCTGGTAATAATCTAGCCACGCCATCAATTAAGACCATCGCTGCTAATTCACCACCACTAAGGACATAGTCACCAATAGACCATTCCTCATCAATCTCTTGCTCTATCAAACGTTCATCGACGCCTTCATAGCGACCGGCAACAAAAATCATCGTTTCTCTTGTTGCCAGCTCTTTTAAACTTTGTTGATCCAACACTTTACCTTGCGGTGAAAGATAAGCAACCTTTGTTTGCTCGCCCAACTGCTTTTTTGCAGCATGTATGGCATCACGTAAGGGCTTAACCTTCATCACCATACCTGGACCACCACCATAAGGCCGATCATCCACCGTTTGATGTTTATCTTGAGTGAAATCACGAGGATTCCAATATTCAAGACTTAACTTATCTTGCGTTACCGCCCGACCCGTTACACCATATTGCGTTATTGCATCAAACATTTGAGGAAACAAAGACACCACACCTAAGCGCATGTTACTTGTCTCATCAATAATCTACTCCCCAATCAACTCGAATAAGCTTTGCATTCAAATCAACCAGTTCAACAAACTCACCCAAGACAAACGGAATCAATCGCTCTTCATTATTGCCATCTTCTTTCACTACCAACACGTCATGTGCACCAGTTTCAAGTAAATGATCAACTTGCCCTAATACTTCATCCTGCAAGTTAATAACAGTTAATCCGACTAAATCAGACCAGTAATACTCATCTTTTCCCGTTGGTTTTAACTGTGAGTGTTTTATTGCTAGCTCGACACCCACTAAAGGTAAAACTTGGTCACGGTCAGTTATATTTTCTAACGCCATGACGACACCCTTACCTTGAGTGCGACCATCAGTTACTTTCACCTCAACCCACTCACCTCTGCGTGAGATAAATAAAGGTGAGTAACTTAAAACATTACTGCGGGGATCAGTGAATGAAAATACTTTCACCCAACCTTTAACCCCAAAGGCACCAGATATTTTACCTACCGGAATAAATTCCTCGGAACTCATTAATCTTGAACCTTACAAACAGTAGTTAATTAAGCGGCTTCTTGAGCTTGCTTAATTAATTTTGCAACGCGATCGCTAGGCTGCGCACCTAAACCAACCCAATGAGAAATACGTTCTAAATCTAAACGTAATGTCTCTTCTTGGCCTTTAGCCAATGGGTTAAAAAATCCTAAACGTTCAATGCAACGACCATCACGTTTGTTACGTGAATCTGTCACTACTACACCATAGAAAGGACGTTTTTTTGCGCCGCTGCGAGTTAATCTAATTGTTACCATAATTCTGCCCGTGAAAAACTGGATCGAAAAACAGACGTATTCTACGCATATATCTAGCGTTTGAAAAGAATAAGTTGCTTTATATTTTAAAAGGGTAAACCACCGCCCATCGGTAGCTTGCCACCTAAGCCTCGCATCATCTTAGCTAAGCCGCCTTTTTGTGACATTTTCTTCATCATCTTCTGCATTTGAGCAAACTGTTTTAATAAACGATTCACGTCTTGGATTTGCGTTCCTGATCCTGCTGCAATACGTTTTTTGCGAGAACCTTTAATAATATCTGGCCGAGTGCGCTCTTTTTTTGTCATTGAATTAATGATTGCTTCGAGCTTATTTAGCTCACCATCATTCACTTGTTGCTTTGCAGCGGCTGGGATATTAGCCATGCCCGGCATTTTTTCCAACATAGAACTCATTCCGCCCATCTTGCCCATCTGGCGTAATTGATCGCGAAAATCTTCTAAATCAAAGCCCTTACCCTTTTTAAGTTTAGATGCTAATTTTTCCGCCGCACCTTTATCCACTTTACGTTGAACATCTTCAACTAAGGATAAGACATCACCCATGCCTAATATTCGTGAAACAACTCGATCAGGATGAAAAGGTTCTAAGGCATCTGTTTTTTCGCCCACCCCCATAAACTTGATCGGCTTACCGGTGATCTGCCTAATAGATAGTGCTGCACCACCTCGTGCATCACCGTCTGTTTTAGTTAAGATAACACCAGTTAGCGGTAAAGCATCATTAAATGCTTTTGCTGTTACAGCGGCATCTTGCCCTGTCATGCTATCAACAGTAAACAATGTTTCAACAGGATCGATTGCCGCGTGGATCTGTTTGATTTCAGTCATCATGTCATCATCAATATGAAGACGACCGGCGGTATCGATAATAACTACATCAACAAACTGTAGCTTTGCCTGCTCTACTGCTGCTTTGGCAATTTCAACTGGATTTTGATCTGGTTGACTGGGGAAGAACTTCGCATCTACTTCAGTGGCCAACGTTTGTAACTGTTCAATCGCCGCAGGGCGATAAACGTCAGCACTGGCAACCATCACTGATTTTTTTTCACGTTCTTTTAACCAACGGGCTAATTTAGCCACACTGGTCGTTTTACCTGCGCCTTGTAAACCTGCCATCAAGATAACAGCTGGAGGTTGTGCATTCAGGTTGAGAGACTCATTAGCCTCCCCCATGACTGCAACCAGCTCATCATTGACCACTTTAACCAAGGCTTGGCCCGGTGTCAGGCTACGCAGTACATCTTGGCCCATTGCTCGTTCTTTTACACGCTCGATAAACTCACGAACAACAGCTAAAGCAACATCAGCCTCTAGCAATGCCATGCGAACTTCGCGCAATGTCTCTTTTACATTATCTTCTGTTATTCGACCTTGTCCGCGCAGCTTTTGTAGCGTACCACCAAGTCTTTCACTCAAACTATCAAACATGAGTCACCTTAAACCAACGTTACTGGCGTAATTCCGCCGAGAATTAACCATCTATATTTATAATCTACCAATTATAACCGAAATATATTGTTCAGATTATGATTACATCGTTTATCATTTAAGCTTATGAATAATAAAATCACTTTTAGCACAGGGATGAACTGACATGGCCATTGCCAATTCATTAGCTTTTATACTCTATCTTGGCTGCTGTGCTGTCCTCATAAGACAATTTGTCCAACCCCACCAAAACACAGTAGTCATTTCACTGCCTATTGAAATTCTTACTACACTGGCTTTACTGTTTCACGGCGCCGCGATCTTCTTCACGATGAAGCAAGCACAAGGTTGGGATGTGAGTTTATTCTCTACCATTTCTATAATCGCTTGGCTGATGGCACTGATTGCCTTTCTCTTTGGTTCAAAAACGAAGGCTCATCCTGGAATTATCATTTACCCATTGGTTGCGCTTAGTCTTATGTTACAAGTTCAATTACCAGCAGCAAATGTCAGTCCAGTCACTAACCCAGCTTTGGAATGGCATATCTTACTGTCATTATCAGCCTATAGCTTGTTCACTTTAGCGGCACTTCAAGCTATCGTCTTATCTATTCAAGATCAGCAACTACGTCAACGTCATATAGCGGGATTAATTCGCAAGTTGCCGGCATTACAGGCCATGGAGACAGCTTTATTTCAACTATTAACTACCGGTTTCGTGCTACTTACTATAGGTTTAATGACTGGGTTTATGTTTATTGATGATATTTTTAGCCAACATGTAGCTCATAAAACACTACTGTCGATCATTTCTTGGTGTGTGTTTGCTACACTTTTATGGGGACGCTGGCGCTATGGATGGCGAGGAAAAACAGCTGTGCGATGGACCTTAATCGGCTTCGCGTTTTTAGCACTGGCCTATATTGGCAGTAAATTCATCTTGGAATTTTTATTGGACCGCCCTTAATAGATCATGCTTGAAAGTACATCGCTATTATTATTATTTGTCATTCTGTTTGTCTTACTGCTATTTTCTGCCTTTTTTTCTAGCTCAGAAACAGCCTTGATGTCCCTTAACCGCTATCGCTTACGTCACCTCGAGCATCAAGGTCACCCAGGAGCCGTTTTAGCTAGTCAATTATTAGCTCGACCAGATCGGCTTATTGGACTTATCTTACTCGGCAATAATTTTGTTAATATTTTCGCCTCAGCAATCGCAACAATTATTGGCATCAAAATGTTTGGCGAAAATGGCATCGTTATCGCAACATTTTCACTTACCTTAATCGTATTATTATTTGCAGAAGTCACGCCCAAAACATTAGCAGCTCTTCATCCAGAAAGAGTTGCCTTTCCAGCTAGTTTCATCCTCAAGCCACTACTTTTTCTTCTATACCCATTAGTCTGGTTTATTAACGCCATTACTAATCGTTTATTGGCTTTATTAGGTGTTTCTGCAGAAGATGCAAATTCATCTGCAATTAATGCAGAAGAATTACGCATGGCCTTAATGGAAGCGGGCAGCATCATTCCTAAACGCCACAAAAAAATGTTAGTCAGTATTCTTGATTTAGAAAAAATTACAGTCAATGATGTGATGGTGCCTCGTAATGAAGTAGAAGGCTTAGATATCACCGCATCAATAACAGAAGTCAGCAGGCAACTCTCTCATTGTGCCCATACTCGGCTACCCGTTTATGAAGATACTTTAGATAACATCATCGGTATCTTACATGTTCGAAAAGCAATGCATTTATTAGCTCAAAATAACCTGACTAAAGAAACATTAAATAGTATCGTCAAAGAAGCTTATTTTGTGCCTGAAAGCACCCCTCTTAATACCCAGTTAATCCAATTTCAACGGCTACGCCGACGTACAGGCCTAGTAGTAGATGAATATGGCGATATCATTGGCCTGGTGACACTAGAAGATATCTTTAGAGAAATTGTCGGTGAATTTACTGCCGATTCAATCGATGAGGATAAAGATATCCATCCTCAACAGGATGGCAGTTATCTGATTAATGGCACGGCAAATATTCGGGAAATTAATCGCAACAATCATTGGCAATTGCCTACTGAAGGTCCTAAAACGATCAATGGTCTTATTCTAGAAGAGCTAGAAAGCATTCCTGATCCTGGTGTTAGTCTTCGTATCAATGATTATGTAATCGAAGTCATTCAAACTACTGATAATACGATTAAGACAATTCGTATTAGAGTAGCCGAACCACAGCAGAATCCGCAGTAATGTCGACCTACAATATAAAACTACATGGCTTGACCGATATAGACACCTCGTCTTTAAAATCCATGCTTAAATTAGCAAATGATTTACTTAGTCATGACTGGCAAATCATTGACGATGGTCAAGCTGACTTAACTATCTATTCATTTGATAGTGATGAAGGTATTACTGCTTGGCAACAACGTGGTGAAGGTTTTACCGCATTATTAACAAAAACGGGCAATATCACTGAACCAGTCGATATTATTTTAAAAAAGCCCTTACGAACAACCAACTTTTCCGAAGCACTTAATCTTATTGAAGATAAAATTTCTGCGCAGCAAGCTAAGGAAATACCTCTTCCAGTCGACACTAGCCCAATAAAACAAAAGCAAAAAAAAACTAGTTCAGTGTTGTCATCACTGTCATCAGGCTTATCAAAATATATCTCGGGTAAAAAATCGACTACGAAAAAAACAGCCTCGTTATCACTGCAGCTACCCGAGCAGAATGCTTCAGCCAATGATACTATCGTTGATGCCGAGTTATTAACCAATTGGCTTGATAGCCTTAACTATAGCGATAACAACCATACTATCGCTGCACTATTAGGTAATTTGATCCCGTTAAATCGTTTAACTATTGCACATAAAGTTCGTTTTGAATTACTAGAAATTTATCGCACTGTTATCCATAAAATACTGTTTACTCGTGATATAGCTGCCATAAAAAGAGATTTGGATGTTTCCGCCGAACATTTAAAAGCCATCAAAACACTTAGCCTTGCTATCGATGAGTTAACTATTGGCTATAAAATAATCGTCACTCAGTTAGAGCAGAAAGGTGACAATGCCGAAACCAGTAAATTCTTCTTATTAGTTATAAACCGCAGTGCAGAACAATTAGCACAACAAGTCTTACATGCATTTCAATATTATCGTAGCCCACCGCCAACGGCACTGTATGAGCTACATCAGCTTTATTTGTTTTGTGAAGATAATGAAATTCTTCATAAACAAGCTGAATTTAAGGATAAAGCTAATGGCAGTAGCTTTATCCATATATATACACAGATACTTCTTCTCAGTATTTCCGAGCCATATAGCCTAGAAAAATTTGATGTCATTCGTCTATTTAAATTAATGCATAAGTTTTCTGATCAAGTTGAAATCATTCCGCTTACTGATAAACAAAAAAATACTAGCAGTGACTTCTTAATGACCGGTCATTTTTGTTTGGACGGTACAAAAGATCATCCCCCTACAGCTATGGCTGCAACTTCGATAGAAACTCGCTCTTTATCCAGCACACGGTTATTTAATACTCAACCCGTATTACTCGCAATAGAACAAGTCTTTAAACGTGCAGCACAAGCCTCGGCCCAAGCAGCATTTGATACTGATATCCAGTTATTAAAAAAAATCATCCCGCAATTAAATACCTCTTATGAACGTAAATACCAACGCTTACCCAGCGTTCATGACCGTCAAATACATATTGCCAATGGCATTAAAGCTATTCATCATGGCCTAAAAGAAAACCATGTTGCTGAAGGTATTGATTGGGTGATAAATAACCAAGGCAGTGGCGGCATAATGGCAACAGCCAACAGTGATGAATGCTATAACTTACATATTGGTGATTTTATGGGCATCTTTGAAGCCGAATTACCGGTAAAGCTTGCCTCAGTCCGCTGGCTCAATATTGATAATAATGGCTTCACTCATATTGGCTTAGAACTTCATCCTGGCCACCCTTTACCGGTCTTTTGCTTAACAGAAGACAACAGTGAGTTTCCGGCATTATTATTACCTGAAAATGATGAATTAAAACTCGCCGCCACCTTAATCGTAAATAAGGGTGTTTATTCACCAAAGCGTCAACTTAAAGTGAAAGGCGATGGTGAGCCATATAGCCTCACTGCTAATACTTTAATTAATCATACTTTTAATTTTGAACAATTTAACTTTACTGAAGCCACCGCATAATAATATTATTGCCACAGCTAACTTACAGAACTACGCAATTAAATAGGGATTTAAATCTATGCGCACTCTCATCAAACTGGTGTTTGCACTCATCATTCTGGTCATTGCTGGACTAATAGCACTGCCTTTTATTGTTGATCCAAATGACTATAAACAAGAAATTTCATCGCAAGTAGAGCAAGCGACAGGTCGCAGCTTAACGTTAGAAGGTGATATAGAACTCTCTGTCTTTCCATGGATTGCTTTAGAACTCGGCCCGTTATCATTAAGTAATGCTAAAGGCTTTAAAGCTGATACCTTTGCCGAAGTTAAAGCGGCTGAAATTCGTATCAAGTTAATGCCATTACTCAGCAGACAGCTAGAAATGGATACTATAATCTTGGATGGTTTAGTCCTTAATCTAGAAACAAATAAAGCAGGAAAGACCAACTGGGCAGATCTAGCTGGTGAAGCTCAACCCACTGCAGCCGATGACGATACAACTGAATCAACATCAAAATCGGATTCTGACTCAGCTCCAGCTTTAGCAGCTATCAGCATTGCCGGCGTACAACTAACAAAAGCCAACATTCTTTGGTCTGATGCTAGTAATGGCGAAAGTTATAATCTACAAAATTTTAATCTAACTACTGCTCCATTGATTCCAGGTAAACCCACTGCAATTGATGTGAATTTTGAAGTCGCCAGCAGTAAACCACAGGCTAATGCTCAAATTAGTTTAACAACGAAAGTGATGGTTGATTTAGACAAGCAACAATATGCATTATCTGACCTCCGTTTTACTACTAATGCACAAGCAAAAGACTTTGCATTTTCACAAGCATTAATATCATTAAACGCTGATATTAATGCTGATATGGTCAAACAATTGCTCACTATTAATGGTTTGTCGATTAGTGCGAAAGCCGAAAATGACCAGCAAGCTATTGATGCAAAGTTTACCGCTGATATTACTAGCAACCTTGCTAGTCAACAAAGTAGTTTAAAAAGCGTAACCCTAAATGCAGAAGTAGTCGATCCAGCCTTACCAGGCGGTGAGGCAAAACTTAACTTTTCAACTGACATTACAACAGACCTTCAAAAACAAACAATTAGCTTAGACAACCTAATTATAGAGGTTCAAGAATTACTGCTGGAAGGTAATATTAATGCTAGTAACATCTTATCTGATGCCCCTACTTTTGCTGGCAACATTGACGTTAAGCCATTTAACCTGCGCCAACTAGCGAAACAACTTGCTCTTGAATTACCAGTTATGGCTGATGATTCAACATTTGAGCTTGTTAAAATAAGTAGTCAATTTGCAGGTACAACAAACAGTATTAATGCAAAATCACTTAATATAATTCTCGACCAAAGTACATTGTCTGGCAACCTTGCCATCAATGACTTTGCCAACCCAGCTATTAACTTCAAACTAGTATTAGATGAAATTGATGTTGATCGCTACCTTCCTCCTGTAACGGAAGAAGAAACTTCAACACAAGTAGCTCCGCCGGCAGCTTCAGCAGCAGCCAGTGCAGCTCAATTACCACTTGAAGACTTGAGAAGGATAAATGCTAGAGGTACATTTGATATTGGCAAGCTAAAAGTCAGTGGTACAAATAGTGAAAATATCCATATCGAACTGAATGCAGCTAAAGGTAATATCAAACTTAAACCGATGAGTGCTGATTTATATCAAGGTCATTATCAAGGTGGTGTGACATTAGATGCTCGCGGTAAAACATTAAAACTAGCTATTGATGAAAAATTACAAGATGTGCAGGCCGGTCCTTTATTAATGGATCTGACAGGCGATGACACATTATCTGGTGTTGCCAATGCATCAGCTAAGTTAAGTGGCAATGGTGCAACTGTAGAACAGATTAAACAAACTCTTACAGGAAATGGTCAGTTTTCTTTTACTGACGGCGCTTTAAAAGGTGTCAATATTGCTGAAAGCATTCGTAAAGCAAAAGCAGCACTAAAAGGTCAAACACTACCTGAATCAACTGAAGCAGTTAAAACAGATTTTTCAGCATTGTCAGGTTCATTTAAAGCTACCAATGGTGTCATTGATAACCAAGACTTATTAGCAATGTCACCACTCTTACGTATTAATGGTTCAGGCTTAATTGATATTGCCAAAGAAAATATTAATTATGGCTTAAAAGTATCAATTGTTGGCACATCTTCGGGCCAAGGTGGTGAAGAGCTTGCAGACTTACAAGGCTTATCAATTCCTGTAAAAATTACAGGTACATTTTCAGAGCCCAAGCCTAGTGTTGATCTAGCCAACTTATTTAAAGAACAAGCGTCAGCCGAAGTAAAAGCTAAAGTAACAGAAAAACTCAAAGAAAAATTGGGCGGTGACTTAGGTGCTCTCCTTGGCGGTGCATTAGGTGTTGATAGTGAAGCAGCTAATTCTAATGAAAGTAGCGAATCAACAACAGAAACAAATACACAACAAGCTGAACCAGCAGATTCACCTGAAAAACAATTAGAAGATGCTTTGAAAAATAAACTAAAAGGCTTCTTCTAAAATTACCTAGATATAGTATCCTGCCCGCAGTTAACTCACTGCGGGCTATTTTATTGTGACATCACCCCTCTTTTCTGATCAGCTTCTAGCATGGTTCGACCTGCATGGTCGTAAACACTTACCTTGGCAGCAACAGCCCAGCTCTTATCATGTCTGGCTTTCTGAAATCATGCTACAACAAACCCAAGTCAGTACAGTTATTCCTTATTACCAACGGTTTACAGCTAAATTTAACGATATAAAGTCATTAGCTACCGCACCCGTTGATGAGGTACTCGCACTTTGGACCGGCTTAGGTTATTACGCTAGAGCGAGAAACTTGCACAAAGCAGCAGTCATGATCTGCAATGATTTTAATGGCCACATGCCCACCAATATTGATGACTTAATTGCTTTACCCGGTATTGGCCGTTCAACAGCTGGTGCTATCATGACCTTAGCTCACCAACAAAAGTTTGCGATTTTAGATGGTAATGTAAAAAGAGTGCTCGCTCGTTACTTTGCTATCGACGGTTGGCCCGGTAAAAAGAGTGTTGAAAATACTCTTTGGCAGCTAGCTGAGTCTTTATTACCCGAGCAGCGCATTGCTAACTATATTCAAGCCCAAATGGATTTAGGTGCAACAGTTTGTACACGCAGTAAACCTCTTTGCCATCAATGCCCATTAAGCAAGCAATGTCAGGCCTTTCAGCAAGCTAAGCAAACTAGTTACCCAACGCCAAAACCTAAGAAAGAGATACCTACACGTCAGGTACATTGGTTAATTGCACAATCTAACAACGATAAAATTCTGTTACATCAACGTCCAGCTCACGGCATATGGGGTGGGTTATGGAGTTTTCCTGAATGCGAAGCTAAGCATGAGCTTTGCAACATAACTGCAGATTTACAATTAGAACAACTCAACAGCATTTCACTAGATGAAATTAAGCATACTTTCAGTCACTTTAAGTTAGTTATCAGCCCACACCTTATACAGTGTAAACAACAAACTAGTTATATTGCTGAGAATAAAAATCTAAGCTGGTATAAAATAAGTGATGCATTAAAGCTCGGTTTACCCGCGCCAGTAAAAAAAGTTATTCAATCAATACAATAAAGAGAAATATATGGCTCATACGGTTCATTGTGTAAAACTAAATAAAGAAGCAGAAGGCTTAGACTTCCCTCCTTACCCTGGCGATCTAGGTAAGAAAATCTATGAGTCAGTCTCAAAAGAAGGCTGGCAGATGTGGGTAGGCCAACAAACCATGCTAATAAATGAAAACCGCTTATCGCTGGCTGATCCAAAATCTCAACAGTTTTTAAAACTAGAACTAGATAAGTTTTTCTTCGGTGAAGGCTCCACACCACCAAGTGATTTTGTCCCAGAATAAACAAACATTTCATTGGTTTAGCGCGAACTTATCAATTTCATGTTTTTTTTATTAAAAATCATCAACTAAGTATTTTTACCAGACCATTCGCTAAAAAGTAGAATAATATCGTTTAACAGTAACGGTTTAGAGCGTTTTTTAATAAAAAACTTTGCATCTAATTTTTCTATATCTTAAAAAATATTGATTTTTTTAAAAAAAACAGATGATTTATATGATTTAACTAGTACAATGCGAGAAGCTTCTATTTTGAAGCAGAAAACAAGCTATCTGTCGGAATGTCAGATAGCACAAGATAAAGTAAATTGAGGTTGATATGGCAGAACAAGTTACAGGAACCGTTAAATGGTTCAATGATGCAAAAGGATTCGGATTTATTGAGCAAACTGACGGTCCAGACGTATTCGTACACCACAGCGCGATTCAAGCTGATGGTTTCAAAACATTAAAAGAAGGTCAAGCCGTAACAATGGAAGTGACCCAGGGTCAAAAAGGCCCTCAAGCGGAAAACGTTGTTCCTAGCTAATAACGGCTCGCTTAAAAGCTTTTGCAAGGTCGGTTAAATAAATTTAACCGACCTTTTGCATTTGTACAAACTATAGCTGAGTATAAATATTCAGCTTCGGGTTGATGTCGACCCAAATTCTGCTATCCATTCTAGTGATAGTAGCCAGTTATATTTAAACTATAACTATCTGCACCAATATTCATTGGTAAGTCCCTTAGAGCCTGTTATTTTATAGTTACAGTGATAACCACTAAGTTTTCGCATTGCTAATACTTTACAAAATAAAACAAATCCTAGTACTGCTCAAGAATAGCTCCAGCAGCGTTTAAAGTGCCCCCTCCCCCCACTTCACGTCCTCTATCCATAGCACATGTAAATAGGCCTACAACTCACTACTTACTTTTCTAGATCGCTATGTGATAATACTTCAGCTTCATCCTGAACCAGGTTTTTAAATGCAGACATCAATGCAGTAAAGCGCTTGCCTTTACGATGCACTAAATACCAGTGACGCATAATCGGGAATGATTCAATATCTAGAATCTGTAAATGACCTAAAGCCAACTTTAACGCCAAAGTATCTCGAGATACGATACCTAGTCCAAGCCCAGCCTCTACTGCTTGGTTGATCGCCTCATTACTACTCATCTCCATCACAGAACTAATGCTATAGCCACTTTCTTCAAAAAAACGTTCCATAGCAATACGTGTTCCTGAGCCATGCTCACGCATGATGAATGTTTCCCGCTCCAACATTTTCAATGGAATGTTGCTTTTCCCCGCCAATTCATGATTTTTAGGTGCAACGACAACGAGTGGGTTATCCATAAACGATTCAGCTTCGACATCTAAACCTTGAGGTGGCTGGCCCATGATAACCATATCAATAGTGTTATTTTCTAGATGCTTTAGCAGACTGGCACGATTGGTCACATCTAAGGTAATATTTGCACCGGGGAAACGTTTATAGAACTCACCTAATAACTTTAATGAAAAAGAGGTCGCTGTCGTTGCCACGGCAATATTTAAGCGCCCTCGCTGGCTCCCTTTAAGCTCATCAAGTACTTCTGAAACTTCGTTGAGCTGTTGTGAAATATTACGAGCATATATTAATAGTTCATCTCCAGCCTCAGTTAAAAACAAAGACTTGCCCATTCGTTCGAATAACGGCATAGCCACCTCACTCTCTAACTGCTTAATTTGCATTGAAACTGCAGGCTGGGTGAGATAAAGTAATTCAGCGGCACGGGTATAACTTAAATTCTTAGCAACTGATTCAAAAATCTGTAATTGGCGAAGTGTTATATTCATAATATATATCATAGACAGCTCTTACGACATAAATCAAAACATATGTTCATAATTCATTCCATAAGTAACGCTTATGGTTAAAATCAAAATATTTGAGTTTCATTCCTATTGAAAATACCCTAAAATTTGCATACGTCAAAGCTAGACGAGTTAGGTATAGATGAAACCATATCGAAATTGCGTGAGAACGGCTACTACATAGTAGTTACTCATGTTAAAAGTAAGCTGAGAAGACTTGGTTATATAAAGCCAAGTGAAAATATTTTTAGGGCTGGGAGTCGGTCCGTCAGTCAAATAAAAGCAAAGAGGGGATGTTAGCAATGTCAGAAAAAAAATATAATGCAGGTGTAAAAGCGTACCGTGAAACGTACTGGATGCCAGAATACACACCGAAAGAAACAGACCTTTTGGCCTGTTTTAAAATTACACCACAAGACGGTGTACCTCGTGAAGAAATTGCAGCAGCTGTTGCCGCTGAATCTTCAACAGGAACATGGACCACAGTCTGGACCGATCTATTAACTGATCTTGACTATTACAAAGGCCGCGCATACGCCATTGAAGATGTACCTGGCGATGACACTTGTTTTTATGCATTTATTGCCTACCCAATCGATCTATTCGAAGAAGGCTCCGTTGTTAACGTATTAACATCTTTAG
>MAAI01000066.1 GCA_002163115.1 Methylophaga sp. 41_12_T18
AAATTTAGCTGCCGTATTAAAACGCATTGCCGGTGAAAACGACGATCCACATATCATCATCAGTGCCGATGCCAATGCTGAATATCAAAATATTGTTACCGCAATGGATACAGCTCAGCAACTAGGCTATACCCGATTAACACTGGCTACTCGCCAAAAAATGACTGAGAAATAATGAGTTCACCTGTTCAAACGATGGATGCTAAACAACTCTATAAACGTTTACTAACTTACGTTCGCCCCTACTGGTTGGCCTTTGTTGTTTCGATTGCAGCCATGCTGGTATTTGCTTCTACCGAAGCAGGTTTAGCAGCGTTGATGAAACCGTTAATGGACGGCAGCTTTATTGATCGTGATCCAGACATTATTAAAATGATGCCGCTATGGTTAATCGCTTTATTTATCGTTCGAGGCGTAGCTAATTTCTTAACTACTTATGGTTTAGGTTGGATTGCTCGCAATATTATTATGAACTTGCGAACAGAGATGTTTGAACGACTGGTTAACTTACCTTCAAACTTTTTTGATCGTCATAACTCTGGCCAGTTAATGTCTAAGTTACTTTACGATGTTGAACAAGTTGCCAGTGCGGCTACTGATGCCATATTGACCATTATTCGCGATAGCTTAACAATTATCGCCTTGTTAGCTTGGATGGTGTATCTCAGTGGCATGCTGTCGTTAATCATCTTATTCACCGTACCTATTATTTCCTTAGTGATTTATAAGATCAGCTCTCGGTTTCGTAAGATCAGTAAAATCATTCAAGACTCGATGGGTGATGTCAGTCATATCAGCACCGAAATTATTGAAGGCCACCGTGAAGTCAAAACTTTTGGCGGCCAAGACTATGAGATTGCCCGCTTTGATAAAGTGAATCAAACAAATCGACGTCAACGGATGAAACGTTTGACTACCGATGCCATCAGTCAGCCAATTATTCAATTGATCTCAGTGTTAGGCTTATCGCTAGTCATCTATTTAGCTTCTATGCCCGAAGTATTAGATACCATCACTCCCGGCAGCTTTATTTCGTTTATTACCGCGATGTTTATGATTTTGACCCCACTAAAACGCTTAACTAAAGTCAATGCTAAGCTACAAGGGGGTATCGCCGCTGCCGATAGTATTTTCACTTTACTCGATCAAACACCTGAACGAGATACCGGCACTACTCGCCTAGTTCGTGCACAAGGTTTAATTGAATACAAAAATGTTAGGTTTAGTTATAACAGTGATGCCGGCCAAATTCTAAACGATATCTCTTTCACTGCTAAACCCGGCCAGACCATCGCCTTTGTCGGTCATTCAGGCAGTGGTAAAACAACACTGGTTAGCCTGTTAGCCCGGTTTTATAATTTATCTTCAGGCCTAATTGCTATTGATGGCGTTGATATCAATGAACTAAAATTAGCTGATTTACGCAACCAGTTATCCTTGGTTAATCAACAAGTCATCTTATTTAATGACACTATCGCTAACAACATTGCCTATGGTCAAAAACAGCATGTTAGTAATGAGCAAATTATAGCTGCAGCTAAATCAGCTCATGCTTGGGAATTTATAGAACAGTTACCCGATGGCCTGGCGACAGAAGTCGGTCAAAATGGGGTATTACTTTCTGGTGGTCAGCGTCAACGTATTGCTATTGCTCGAGCCTTATTACGTGATGCTCCTATCTTAGTACTTGATGAAGCCACCGCTTCATTAGATAGCGAAGCTGAGCGCCATATCCAAGCGGCATTAGAAACCTTGATGAAACAACGCACCACGCTGGTTATTGCCCATCGTTTATCTACTATCGAAAAAGCAGACCAAATTATCGTCATGCATGCCGGTCAAATTGTTGAAGCTGGTACCCACAGTGAATTGATTGCCCAAGGCCACCATTATGCTGAGTTGCATCGCTTACAGTTTCAGGAAAAATAAGTCAGCTAGCAATGAAGTGGTTAATAAACACTTGGTATAACAGACACCCTATACGTTGGTTTTTAGCGCCTATTTCTGGCCTATTTCGCTTAATCACCACACTGAGAAAAGCTGGCTATAAACAGGTTTTTTTTAAACAGTCTAAGCTTATAGCTCCTGTCATCATTGTTGGTAATATTAGTGTCGGCGGCACCGGAAAAACCCCTTTTGTCATCTGGCTAGTTAAACAATTACAACTTGCCGGTTATAAGCCAGGTGTTATTAGCCGTGGTTACGGTGGCCAATCTGAACAGTACCCTGTTGCAGTCAATGCCAATAGCGCACCAGCCATAGTGGGTGATGAACCCATTATTATTGCTAAACAAGCCGCTTGTCCGGTGGTGGTATCACCTAAACGTGTCGAGGCTGCCAACTTTTTATTAGCCCACTATGACTGTGACATCATCATTTCAGATGATGGCCTACAGCATTACGCTTTAGCGCGTGATATTGAAATTGTTATTGTTGATAGTCAACGTCAGTTTGGTAATCAGTATTGTCTACCAGCCGGCCCGTTACGAGAACCTATTTCACGACTATTAACTGTCGACTTCATTGTCAGTAACGGTCATAGCGACAAACAAGCCTTTAATATGACCTTACACCCTGCTCAAGCAATTAATCTTGCAGATCCGACTATCAAGCGTCCTATTGCTAGTTTTCAGTCTGAGCCTCTGCATGCGGTGGCAGGAATTGGTAATCCAAGTCGATTTTTTGATAGTCTGCAACAGAATAAATTAACTATCACCGCTCATCCATTTGACGATCACCATGCATTTAAAAGCAGTGATTTAAACTTCGGTGATCAGCATCAAATACTCATGACTGAAAAAGATGCGGTAAAATGCACCAACTTTGCCAAAAAAAATATGTGGTACCTTCCTGTCAATGTAACTGTTGATAATAGGTTGGACCAATTAATAATTCAAAAAATAGCAGGAATTAACACTGATGGATAAAGCATTACTAGACATACTGGCCTGCCCAAGCTGTAAAGGTAATTTAGACTACAATAAGTCGCAACAGGAGTTAAGCTGTCCTCAATGCCGACTGGCTTACCCGGTTCGTGATGATATTCCAGTCATGCTTACTGATGAAGCTCGCTCACTCGATAAGACAGAAGAACAATAAATGTCTTTTAAAATTGTCATCCCAGCTCGTTATAACTCTAGCCGCTTACCCGGAAAACCCTTGCTAGATATTGCCGGCAAGCCAATGATCCAACATGTATTTGAACGAGCACAGGAAAGTGCAGCCAGTGAGATCATTATTGCAACTGATGATGTTCGCATCGAGCAGGCAGCAAAAAACTTTGGCGCTGATGTCTGCATGACACAAGCTGAACACCCTTCAGGTACTGATCGGTTGGCAGAAGTTGCCATCACTCGTCAATTTGCTAACGATGACATTATCGTTAATGTGCAAGGTGATGAACCCTGCCTACCGGCAGCGTTAATCAACCAAGTTGCTCGAGATTTAGAACAACATCAAGATGCTGATATTTCAACTCTTTACAGCCAAATAAACCAAGAAAAACAGATCTTCGATCCTAATGTTGTAAAAGCGGTGATGGATAACAACGGTTATGCCCTCTATTTCAGCCGCGCACCTATTCCTTGGATGCGGGAACACTTCAATAGAGACTCGTCGTTACCGCCCGAACTGCCTCATTTCAGACATATCGGTTTATATGCTTACCGCGCCAGCTTCCTCAAACACTATTCTGAACTAGCGCCTTGCATCATAGAACAAGAAGAATCACTAGAACAGCTACGGGCCATGTTTTACGGTAAGAAAATTCACTTAACCGCTGCCGAAATAAGCTCAGGTCATGGTGTTGATACAGCAGATGATTTAGTTGCCGTACGTAAATTACTTAGCTAACAAGACATTTAAACCCGCAGCAACAAGTTCGGTATGTAAGTCACCTTCACCATCAAATACCGGTAATACATAGGTTACTGGTACCGTCCTGTGGCCTTCACCATATTGAGTAGCTTGAATATTGGTATCATCTTCCAATACCTGCAAAACAAATTCGCAATCATCCAATAATTCAATGATTTCACATTGTTGGCTCTGGTAAACAACCTGCTGACCGATTAAGGTCAACAGGTGTTGTTTTGTGTAGCTATTATTCGCTGACATCCGCTTTTGGCTCTACCTTTTTAGGAGTGGCTTTTTCACTTTTGTTATCAGAATTATCTGACGAAGTCGCTTTTTTATCTACTGTAGTTTGCTTATCAGTACGATCTTTAGCTGGCTGACGGCGACGGCGTGGCCCTGAATTAGCTCTAGGCTTACGCGGTGCTTTAGTTTCAGGCTTATTGCCATCCACTTCTTGTACCGAGTGATCAGAAGCTACCGAGTTTCCATCTACTTCAGGAGCAGCGGCAGCTATTGCATTACCTTCAACTATTTTCTTTTCTGGTACCGCTTTATTTGCTGCATAGCCCTCTGCATTGGTATTGTCAGTATCAGTACGCGGACGACGACGACGACCACCTCGGCGCGAACGTCTTGCTTGGTTACGGCCTTTATTTTCATCACCACTGTCGGTTGATGCAGCTTCATTGCTTTTCTTTGCTTCAGGCTTCGCACTGGCGTTATCCGTTGCTGTCGAATCTGCTGACTCATTAGTGCCATTCTCAGGACGACGAGTGCGTGGACCACGACGATTATTATTGTTGTTACGGTTTCGTGGGCGACGATTTTGCTCACGTTTTGGTTTTTCTTCCGTTTTTTCTTCTTCAACTTTTACTTCAGCTTCACTATCTGCTGATTTACCAGTTAAGACATTCAATAATCGTTTTAATAAATTAGGCTTAGGGGCTTCTACCTTTTCTACTTTCTCTGCCTTTTCTTCCTTAGCTTTAGATACATCTGGCGCCGGTGCGGCAGGTGAAACACCTGTCACTGCTGGTTGTTCTGTAGCCGGTTTATCTTTTAAAGCCTCCGGGATTTCAGCTTCAGGCGTAACCATCAAGTGATGGCTTACTTCAGATCGCTCACTACCGTCACGAAGACGTTCAATTTCATAATGAGGTGTGTCAAAGTGCGGGTTTGGAATTAATAACAATTTAACATTATGACGACGTTCGATAACATCTAATTGGGCACGCTTTTCATTTAACATGAAAGTAGCAACGGCTACCGGCAACTGCACTACCAATTGGCTAATATTATCCTTATTCGCTTCTTCCTCGATCAAACGTAATACAGCCAAGCCAAGAGATTGCACTCCTCGAACATGACCTAAACCAGCACAGCGAGGACATACTTCTTGATGCGCATCACCCAATGACGGACGAATACGTTGGCGTGACATTTCTAATAAACCAAAGCGTGAGATACGACCTACTTGCACTCGAGCACGATCGACTTTTAAATGTTCACGTAAGCGGTTTTCAACATCACGTTGATGACGGCTTGGCCCCATATCAATGAAATCGATAACAACCAGACCACCTAGATCACGGATTCGTAATTGACGTGAAATTTCTTCGGCTGCTTCAAGGTTAGTATTAAAGGCTGTTTCTTCAATATCCCCACCTTTATTAGCTCGTGCCGAGTTAACGTCAATAGATATCAACGCTTCAGTAGGATCGATAACTAATGAACCACCTGATGGCAAGCGAACTTCATGACGGAATGCCGTTTCAATTTGGCTTTCAATTTGATAGCGGGTAAATAGTGGTACTTTATCTTGATAAAGCTTAAATTTACTTAACTCATGCGGCATCACCATGCGCATGAAATCATAGCCTGTTTGATAAACTTCTGGCGAATCAACAAGGATCTCTCCGATATCCTTACGTAAATAATCACGTAAAGCCCGGATAATGATATTACTTTCTTGATAAACCAAGAATGGTGCAGCACGCTCTTTAGTCGCCTTATCTATCGCAGTCCATAATTGGACTAAGTACTCAAGATCCCACTGCAACTCTTCCGCCTGCTTACCAACACCAGCAGTACGAACAATCATGCCCATACCTTCAGGCACTTCTAATGAACGTAAGGCTTCTTGCAGCTCAGCCCGCTCATCGCCTTCTATACGGCGTGAAATACCACCTGCACGCGGGCTGTTAGGCATTAACACCAAATAACGACCAGCAAGGCTAATAAAAGTTGTTAACGCAGCGCCTTTGTTGCCACGCTCTTCTTTTTCTATCTGAACAATAAGTTCTTGGCCGACAGTCAGCACATCTTGAACATTAATTCGGCCGTTAGACTCACCAGAAAGTTCTTTAAAATAGCTTTTTGAAATCTCTTTTAGCGATAAAAACCCTTGTCGTTCAGAGCCATAGTCAACAAAAACGGCTTCTAAGCTAGGCTCTACGCGGGTGATTTTACCTTTATAAATATTGCCTTTTTTTTGCTCTCTAGTCGGTGTATCAATATCTAAGTCAAATAGGCGTTGCCCATCAACCATTGCTACTCGCAATTCTTCATCATGAATTGCATTAATCAAAATTCGTTTCATGCATTAACCTCTATTTGAGGCCCGCATATCCAGTACAACCCGATTTTGGGTTTATACACCACCACCGTATTGTGGCGTTAACAGAACGACACTGCTAATAATCGTAGTCTTGGCTATGTGTTTGTCACTGCTACACTAGCGCTCATCTTGAGCTGTGGTCTTACCTCTATTCATCAGTAAAATTTGTGAACCACTTCTATCGCAATAATGTTCTGCGATTTATTTATATCGGCGCTTTATCGTTATTTTAAAGCTGCCTGACACCTACAATTTATTAAGCACTAATTTTGGTTGTCGCCCTATTCCCGGTATATATTTTTCTGCTTGTTTTGCGCATCCTGGATATAGGAACCACTTAATTTTTTTCATCTCGGCTCATCTTGAGCCCCAATTCTCAACGTCGAACCCGTGTCCAACGTCATGTCACGTAAATACTTATTTGTTAGCCGCATCAACCTCTATAATTCAGGGAGCAAACTCTAGCTTTTCAGGCCGAACAAGGTAAAAGCCGGTATACTGACCGCAATTCTTATTAGACCAACTATCAAATATAACAGTCTGTTGATTTATCAGCAACAAAAAACTTGAACACCATTATGACATCTAAGCAATCCACCACTCCCCAAGTCCAATTCCTAGATATTAGTGCTGCGCAAGCTGGCCAGCGAATTGATAATTACTTACTGACGCTTGAAAAAGGCGTACCCAAAAGTCGAATTTATCGTGCTATTAGAAAAGGTGAAGTGCGAGTCAATAAAGGTCGTATCAAACAAACCTATCGAATTCAAGAAGGCGATAACATTCGAATTCCTCCGCTACGAACAGCCGAAAAGACCGAAATAACCACGGTTAGTCATTCAATGACCCAACAATTGAATGACAGTATTTTATTAGAAGACGATGATTTATTGGTGCTTAATAAACCGCCCGGATTAGCCGTTCACGCGGGTACTAATGTTAAACAAGGTGTTATCGAAGCCTTACGTATCATTCGTTCTGAACTGCCCTACCTGGAGCTCGTTCACCGTCTAGATCGTGATACTTCGGGTGTTTTGTTATTAGCTAAAAGTCGTGAAGCCTTACTCAACTTGCAACAGCAAATGATTAATCACGATATCAACAAACGTTATCTAACTTTAGTTAAAGGTAGCTGGAGTGATGGCGAGAAATTAGTTGAACAACCACTCAAAAAAAATACCGTTTCTTCAGGTGAACGTATGGTTCGAGTTGATGCTGAAGGTAAATACGCTAAAACAACCTTCATTGCCCGTGAAACATTTGCCCAAGCACAACTTACCGAAGTGATTTTATATACCGGCCGTACTCATCAAATACGCGTTCATTCAGATTTTATCAACCATCCCTTAGCCGGCGATGATAAATATGGCCAGCGAAATTTTAATAGAGATATGAAAAAGTTTGGCCTCAAGCGATTGTTTCTCCATTCGTGGAAACTCGGTATTAACCACCCGACCACACAGCAAGATATCGAGCTAATAGCCCCCTTACCTACCAGCTTAGAAAATGTGCTGACTAAGCTTCGAGGCCAAAATTAATGTCTTATCAACTGATCGTATTTGATTGGGACGGCACCTTAATGGATTCTACCGGTCATATTGTCAATTGCATGCAAGCCGCTATTGCTGAACTGAAATTGCCTTCATTAGAAGATAATGCCATTAAACACATTATCGGTTTAGGCTTAAATGAAGCAGTAACGACAATGTACCCAGTCGAGGCAAACCCTCAATTCATATCGACACTGGCGGACAAGTATCGCGAAATCTGGCTAAACAGCCCACATGACTCACCGTTATTTGCTAATGCCCGTGAGTTAGTACAACAACTAGCTGAACAAGACTTTTTATTAGCGGTTGCAACAGGCAAGAGTCGCCGTGGTTTAGATAAAGTTTTACAAGCAACCGGTTTAGGCGAGTTTTTTCATGCCACCCGCTGTGCCGACGAGTGCCACTCTAAACCTCACCCTCAAATGCTTGAAGAGTTAATTGATTACTTCGGTGTTGAAAAACAACAAACACTGATGATCGGTGATACCGAGTTTGATTTGCAAATGGCACATAATGCCGGAGCTGATAGTTTAGCGGTTAGCCAAGGTGCTCATGATATCGATAGATTGCAAGCTTGTGAGCCCAAAGCAATCGTTGCCGACTTACATCATGTTGAACAATGGCTAAATAACTTGTAATCTGAGCTTTGCTATCACACACCGACAACTAATAACTACAGGGATCTGAAATGGCCACATTTGGTGACTTTCCGCCTAATGCAAATAAGGATAACTCACAGTCTTCAAGTTCATGGGAACGAAAAATGATTGAAGATCTTGCATTCGCCGCTTTAAAAGAACAACGCAATAGCCGTCGCTGGGGTTATGTATTTAAAGGTTTCATTCTGCTCTACCTTGTTGCTGCAATGATCTTAATGCTGCCATCAGGCGAGTCAGCTGTATCAAAAATGGAACACACTGCGCTAGTTGAAATTCAAGGTGTGATTGCCGCTGATGCTGAAGCCAATGCAGACACCATCGTCACAGGTATTCGAAAAGCATTTGAAAGTGACACAGCCAAGGGACTCATTTTAAGATTAAATACCCCCGGTGGTAGCCCTGTACAAGCAGGTGTGATTAATGATGAGATCAAACGGTTGCGAGCGACACGTCCTGACTTTCCAGTTTATGCCGTCATCCAAGATATCTGTGCTTCTGGTGGTTATTATATTGCCGCAGCAGCTGATGAGATTTATGCTGATAAAGCCAGTATTGTAGGTTCTATCGGTGTACGCATGGATAGCTTTGGCTTCACTGGCGCCATGGAGAAATTAGGTGTTGAACGTCGCCTATTAACCGCAGGTGAGCACAAAGGTTTCCTAGATCCGTTCCTACCTGTCCAACAAGCGGATGTCGATCACGTTAGTTTAATGCTAGATAATATTCATCAACAATTTATTGATGTTGTTAAAGCAGGTCGTGGTGACAAACTCAGCGATGACCCTAAATTATTTAGTGGTCTGATTTGGTCAGGAGAGCAATCGTTACCATTAGGTTTAATAGATGGTTTAGCAAGCACTAGCCAGGTCGCCCGTGACATCATTGGTGCAGAAGATATTATTGATTACACCCCTCGTCCTAATTATCTTGATCGTTTTGCCGGTAAATTAGGGGCAAGCGTGAGTCAAATGATGCTGCAATCAACTACCTTAGGAGTACGCTGAAATGGCAGACGATAATACTTTTCAAGAAATGTCTGAACAAGAAATTGCTGAGCGTGATGAATTATTTCGTTATACCGATCTATCTCATCCTTTAATGAAAGTCCTTTATGACTTTAAACTTACCTCCCCTATAGAAGCTGAGTAAACATTATGGCGCTTACCCCAGAATCACTGGTTAATAAATCACTTGAATTGGTTTCCCCCCCCAGCACCTATGCTCAACTTGATGATTTAATCAAGGATCCTAACAGTTCAGCCGATGATATTAGTGAAGTCATCAATACTGATCCCGCACTGGTAACTCGATTGCTCAAAGTAGTAAATAGTCCTTTTTATGGCTTTCCATCACAAATCAGTACTATTTCACGTGCGATTACTATTATCGGCACACGAGAGCTCACCCATTTAGTACTTGCTACTGCGGTTATCGATGCATTTAAAGGCATTCCAAGTTCGCTGATCAATATGACTGAGTTCTGGCGTCATAGCCTTGCTAGTGCCATTGCCGCCAAATATCTAGCGAAAGCTTGTGGCCAACGTGCCACCGAACGCTTTTTTATTTCAGGCTTATTACAAAATATTGGCTCGTTAGTGATTTATCAATCAGTGCCAGAGCTAGCAAGAGAAGCGATCAATAGTGCTGAGTTTGGCCATGAAGTCATTTATAAAGCCGAGCAGCGTATTCTCGGTTTTGATCACACTGATGTTGGTCAAGCTTTAGTCCGAGCTTGGCGTTTACCCAATTCATTGGAAGAAGTGGTCAAATGTCACCACACTCCCTCCGACTCTGTTAATTTTCCGTTAGAAGTCGCAGTTGTACACGTTGCCGACATTCTGGTCAGCTCAGCTCAGTTTGGACATAGTGGTGATACCCATGTTCCGCCGCTGGATCCTGAAGCATGGGAATTATTAGGCTTGGATGCCAATGTGGTCCCAGACATATTACAAGAACTAGCCGTTCAGTTAGACGAACTAGTCAGCTTATTAACGTAATTATTTAACATTTAATCGATTAAAATTTCGAAAGAGGCAAATTCATGAGAACAGTACTATTAGGCGCTCCAGGCTCAGGTAAAGGCACACAAGGTGTGGTATTAGCTAAAAAATATGATATCCCACAAATTTCTACTGGTGATTTATTACGTGCTGCGGTCAGTGCCGGTTCAGAGCTAGGTAAAAAAGCCAAAACAGCGATGGATGCAGGTGCATTAGTGTCTGATGAAATTGTGATTGGTTTAATTCGCGAACGTATCGCTGATGATGATGCTAAAAACGGCTATATTCTTGATGGCTTCCCTCGCAACATCGCTCAAGCAGAAGCCTTAGATTCAATGTTAAAAGAGATGGGCCAACCACTACAAGGTGTCGTGTTATTAGATGTCGCTTTTGAAGAGTTAATGCAACGTTTAACCGGCCGCCGTACCTGTAAAGACTGTGGCGCTATTTACAATGTGCATTTATCACCGTCAAAAACAGCAGGTCAGTGTGATAGCTGTAATGGTGAATTATTCCAACGTGCTGATGATAATGAAGAAACTATTGGCAACCGCTTAAAAGTTTATCAAGAACAAACAGCACCGTTAATTGGTTATTACCAAGCTCAATCAAAATTACATTCAATTGCAGGTACAGGTGATATCGATTCAATCACCACAGCAGTCGGTGCAATTTTCGATTCAATCTAAGTTCTACTATCCATAGCCCTCTTAACATAGAGGGCTGTTTTTTTTATGTCTATGCAAACACTCTCCCCACATTCACATGGCTAAAATATTAGCAATTGGCATTGCAACCTTAGATATCATTAATACGGTTGAAAAGTATCCAGCCGAGGATGATGAAATCCGTGTCGTTTCACAACGCAAAGCCCGCGGTGGCAATGCAACCAATACCTTAGCGGTGCTAAGTCAATTAGGTCACCAATGTAGTTGGGCTGGCGTACTCATCAACGAACCTGATGCTAAAACGATTCAACAAGATCTAGAGCAATTTAAGATCGATACTCAGCCATGTACTATTCTGTCTGAAGGAAAAATGCCTACTTCCTATATTAACCATAGTGTAGCAACAGGCAGTAGAACCATCGTTCATCACCGAGATTGTCCCGAGTTTAGTTTTGCTGACTTTGTTAAAATTAACCACCAGCAGTATGACTGGATACACTTTGAAGGTCGTAACATTACTGAAACAGCACAGATGCTGAGCTGGTTAAAGCAACATCGTCCCAATATTGCTTGTTCACTTGAAGTTGAGAAGTCACGACCTGATATAGAGTCACTCTTTCAACTGCCACAACTGCTTATGTTTTCCCAACACTATGCTACAACGGTTGGTTATAGCTCAGCGCCAGCACTGTTAGCATCACTACCAAACGATCTAAATGCAACGTGTACTTGGGGGAAGCAAGGAGCCTGGGCATTAACTAATGGTGATCTCATTCATCATCAAGCCTGCCCTCCAGACAAGGTAATTGATACTTTAGGTGCCGGAGATACCTTCAATGCAGCTTTAATCTCCGCTTTATTACAACAAAAAAACCTAAGCCAGGCCGTGGCACAAGCTTGCCAATTGGCCGGGAAAAAATGTGGCCAATTAGGGTTTACAGGTTTAATTAACTAGATAACGAGGAGACTATCGTGAATACGATGGCGAATTATTTTTTATGTCATGAAAGTGAAATTGCTAACGATACAACTCGCAGTTTTAATGTTGTCACCAACCAGGGCCCTGTTGAGTTATTACTATTAAAACAGCAAGATACAATTCGTGGTTATATTAATAGTTGTCCACATTTGGGCATACCTCTTAATTGGCAACCTGATGAGTTTTTATCGTTAGAGGGCACCCATATCCAATGCTCAACGCACGGCGCCTTGTTTAATTTAGATGATGGCCACTGCATTGCAGGCCCATGTACCGGCCAATCTCTAACAGCAATAGACATTGAGCAGCAAGGGGATGGTAAAATTTACTTGCAGCAACAGTAACTTCAACTCGCATCCAATGTCATGATGTGACAGAATTCACACTATTGTGTTAACGACGGAACCACCGCCTTCATGGAACTGAGAAAACGAATTCGTATTGGTGACTTATTAATTGAAAATAAAGTCATCTCCGAAACCCAATTAACATCCGCCTTAACTGAGCAGAAAAAAACCCGTCGTAAACTCGGTAAAACCTTAATTGATCTTGGTTTTATTAAAGAATCCCAATTACTCACGCTACTATCAAAACAACTCAAAATCCCCTACCTTGAGTTAAAACAATATCCGATTGACCGTGAGGTTTTAAAAAAATTACCTGAAATACATGCTCGTCGCTTCAGAGCTATTGCTTTAAAAGAAGAACATGGCCGAATTCTAGTTGGTATGGCAGATCCAACGGATATTTATGCCTACGATGAACTTATTAAGGTTTTAAAATCACCCGTTGACCTAGCAGCTATCAGTGAAAGTGACTTATTACACCAACTTGAAACCGGCTATCGTAAAACCGATGAAATTGACTCATTAGCAGAAGTTTTAGATGTTCAGTTATCTGAGACAGACTTTGATCTTACCGCCTTAACAGCATCAACCTCCAGTGCTGATGCACCGGTAGTAAAGTTATTACAAGCCATCTTTGAAGATGCGGTTGGTATCAAAGCTTCAGATATTCATATTGAACCCGACAGTACTGTATTACGGATTCGCCAACGTATTGATGGTGTATTACAAGAACAAATCGTTGATGAAACAAGAATTGCGACAGCGTTAACATCACGCTTGAAACTAATGGCTGGCTTAAATATTTCTGAAAAGCGGCTACCGCAAGATGGTCGTTTTAATATTAAAGTGAAAAATAAAAGCATCGATGTCCGCCTATCAACCATGCCTATGGTGCACGGTGAGTCGGTTGTTATGCGTTTACTTGACCATTCACAAGGTTTATTAAACTTTGCCAAACTCGGCATCCCAGCCAATATTCTGCAACCACTACAAAGTCTGATCAAAAAACCGCATGGTTTAATCCTCGTAACCGGTCCAACGGGGAGTGGTAAAACAACAACCTTGTATGCAGCACTTAATGAAATCAACTCTCCGGCCAGTAAGATAATCACAGCTGAAGATCCAGTTGAATATCAGTTACCACGCATCAACCAGGTTCAAATTCATGAAAAAATAGGCTTAACATTTCCAACTGTTTTACGGACAGCGCTACGCCAAGATCCTGATGTTATTCTCATCGGTGAAATGCGCGATCAAGAAACCGTTGAAATTGGTTTACGTGCTGCAATGACCGGCCATTTAGTATTTTCAACACTACATACTAATAATGCGATCAGTACCATCAGTCGTTTGATTGATATGGGAGCTGAACCTTTCTTGGTTGCCTCTTCCTTACAAGCGGTATTGGCACAACGTTTAGTGCGGCGCCTATGTCCTGACTGTAAAACAACGCGCGACTTAGACCAAGCCGAGACATTATTGTTAGAACAAATCAACGGCCCACAAAGTAGTTGGCCAGAGTTCTACCATCATCAAGGTTGTAACCAATGTCATAACACCGGTTATAAAGGCCGTATCGGTATTTATGAACTGTTGGTAATTACACCTGAATTAGCCACCAGCTTACATCACAATGATAGTGTGCAATTTTCAGCACTGGCCAAACAACAACCTGGCTTTATCAGCTTAACCGAAAATGCACTGGATCTAGCCAAACAAGGCATTACCACCCTCGATGAAGTATTACGTATTGCCGGCGATCTTGATGTAAAAGAGCCCATATCAGCAAACAACAGCATTGCTGAATAATCATGGCAATCTACGAATACAAAGGTCGTAATCAACAAGGTGAAGCTGTTAATGGTCAGCTTGAAGCGGCTTCCAGCAGTGAGACGGCCAGCCACCTGATCAATACCGGCATCACGCCGATCGATATTCACGAACTTGAAGTCAAACAAGCTGACATTGTAGAAAACCTGACTGAATCATTATTCAATCGCCCACCGGATATCAATGATTTATTAATGTTTAGCCGTCAAATGGCTACCTTGTTAAAAGCAGGTATCTCGATTCTACCTGCATTACGTGGCTTAAAATCCCATATGACACACAAAGGCATGGCTAATGCTATAGAAAGCATCGCTAATGACTTAGAAAGTGGTCATCCCTTAGCTGGTGCCATGCAACAGCATCCACGTATTTTTTCTCCGTTATTTGCCAGCATGGTCAATATTGGTGAAAACACCGGTCAACTAGACCAAGCCTTTTTACAAATTCATCAATATTTAGAAATTGATAAAGAAACCAGCGACCGAATTAAAGCCGCAACTCGTTACCCAGTGTTTGTATTTGTCGCCATGGCCATTGCTGTCGGCATTATTAATTTATTTGTTATCCCAGCCTTTGCCAATGTCTTTGCTAGTTTTGGTAGTGACTTGCCTTGGGCAACACAAATATTAATGACCACCTCTGAATTCAGCATCAACTATTGGCACTATATTGTTATTGCCCTAGTCATCGGTACTTTTTCGACTAAGAACTACCTCAAAACAGAAAAAGGCCAATATCAATGGGGCCGTTATAAGTTAAAGATTCCACTGGTTGGCAGCATTATCGAACGAGCGACCTTATCACGGTTTTCTCGTGCTTTTTCAATGGCTTTTCGAGCCGGTGTACCTATCACCCAAACCCTAGTCATTGTTAGTAAAGCGGTAGATAATAGTTTTATTGCAAGCCGAATTTTAGCCATGCGGGATGGCTTAGAACATGGTGAGTCACTCACTCAAACGGCCATTGCCAGCAACCTATTTACACCGTTAGTATTACAGATGATCTCAGTGGGTGAAGATACCGGTGCTGTTGATGACATGCTCGATGAAGTAGCTAATTTTTATGAGCGTGAAGTCGACTACGATACCAAGCAATTAAGTAGTGCAATTGAGCCTATAATGATTGCTGTGATTGGCGTGATTGGCGTGATGGTGTTAATCTTAGCACTAGGTGTGTTCTTACCAATGTGGGATCTCGCTGGAGCCGCATTTGGTCGCTAGATTGAATTGTTAAGCCAAAAGTTAAAGATTTTTTTAAGGATTTAAGAATGAAAAAGCAACAAGGTTTTACGCTTATTGAATTAGTGATGGTTATTGTTATTTTAGGTATTCTGGCTGCAACAGCATTACCTAAATTTGCAAACCTACAGGCAGATGCTCGCTACGCTTCTTTACAAGCCGCACAAGGGGCCTTTAAATCAGCCGCTTCTATTGCCCATGCTAAATGGTTAATTGATAGTACTACTGTAACAATAGAAGGCGTTACCGTTGCTTATAACAGCATTGGCTACCCAACCGAAGCTACAATTGCTGATATTGCTGGCATCTCTTCAACCGACTACGATTACACCACAACATCTGGCGTATTACATGTTGATGGCAAAGCATCATGTGCATTTACCTACGATGCAAATGGCGGTGCAGGTGCCTTAAGCCCTAGCTATGGAACTCTACCAGCAAGAACAAGCTGTTAATCAGTTAAAAATTTTTATAAAAAGCCTCGATAATTCGAGGCTTTTTATTTATAAGTCATCGATGATAGAGGACTTATAACCGGTATGAATAAACGAATATTCCACATTCCAAATAATAATGGCTTCACACTCACCGAGTTAATCATGGTGTTAGTGCTGATATCTATTGTCGCTACCATCGCCCTTCCTCGCTTTTTTGGCCGAGATAGTTTTGATCAACGGGCGTTATTTGACGATACCCTCAATGCAGTTCGATATAGTCAGAAACTGGCTGTGGCTACCGGTTGTAAAATACGAATAACTTTCGACGGTAATCAATTCGAACTTCTACATGAAAATAGCTGTGGCAATGATAGCTTTAGCACCGAACTCGCGGTCAAACATCCTGCCGATCCAGATCAAGCATATACGGGTTCCCAAACCAATGTAGTCATCACAGCCGCTAATAGCAGTACGACTTTTAATGCTCTAGGCCAAGCCGAAGCCAATAACACCGTTATAATTGGCAATCACCAATTATCCATTATTGCTGAAACAGGCTTTAGCTATGACAGTAGCTCATAATATGAAACAACTCGGCGCTACCTTAGTTGAACTAATCATTACCATAGTCATCATCAGTATCGCGTTAACGGGCATATTAAGTGTGGTTAGCTTATCGTCAAGACACACGGCTGATCCAATGGTTCAACAACAAGCAGTTGCCATTGCTGAATCTTATTTAGAAGAAATTTTATTACTCCCTATCACCGATCCGGACAGTATTGATGAAGGTAGTGAAAATCGCTCATTATTTGATAATGTTGAAGATTATGATAACTGGAGTGATTCTGGAGCAGTTGATCAACATGGCAATGCAATAAACGGCCTTGAAGATTATCAAGTGAATGTCACTATCAACGATGCAACTATTTCTGGCGTCACCATGAAAGCCGTTATGGTATCAGTGAGCAGATCTGGAACAGATACCATTCGTTTAACCGGTTATCGAGCAAACTATTAATGAGTAGATATCAGACTCAACGTGGCTTCACACTCATTGAAATGATCATTGTAATTGTTATCGGTGGCATTTTAGCTGCGATGACAACGTCTATTCTGACTTTGCCTATCAATTCTTATATTGATAGTACCCGACGCGCAACATTAACCGATGCTGCTGAATCAGCGTTACGACGTATGCAACGTGATATTCGCCGCGCCTTACCAAATAGCATACGTGTTTCTTCAGATGGTCAATCATTGGAGCTATTACACATCGTTGATGGAGGTCGTTACCGAGCACAGTATTATACTGATGCCAGTGGTGCAATTAGTGGTGATACTTTAGATTTCACTGCCACTGATACCAGTTTTGATGTACTGGGTTCGCTGCAAAACTTTGCTCAAGTCACAACTGGAGAAGATCGAGTCGTTGTCTACCCTGTCGATGCATCAGGAGCTAATGCTTATGTTGGCAGTAATTCATCTGTTGTCAGCAATGCCTCTACAGTAGACTCTCTTGCGTTCACTGCTAAGCAATTTCCTTTAGCCTCACCACAACAACGTTTTTTTATTATTGATACACCCATTACATATCGTTGCGATACGGATCCAAGCGCAAGAAAAGACCGTACGTTAGTTCGATATCAAGACTATGATATTCAAGCAACACAACCAACACCTCCCAGCGAAGGTGCTGCTATTCAAGCCAATTACCTCGCTAGCTGTCAGTTTAGTTACAATTCAGGTTCAAGTAGCCGTGCAGGTTTAGTCACTATTGAACTGAGTTTGACAGACGATGCGAATGAATCTGTACGTTTAGTCCATCAAGTGCATGTGGACAATCAGCCATGATTTATCAAAAAGGCATAACCTTAATCGGTGCGATCTTTGTTTTGGTTATTGTTAGCCTGTTAGGCCAGTACTTACTCAATGTCACCAGCACACAACGTCAGACCAGTTTATTAACCTTGCAAAGTGCACGGGCCTACCAAGCTGCTAGTGCAGGCATAGAATGGGGAGTAGAGCGGATTATTAATGGTTCTGGAAGTTGCAATGCTAGTACAGAACTATCTCCAGCTATCAGTAACTTCACCACAACGATTACATGCAACTCGTTAGGTGAATATGACGAAAACAGCATCATAACTAAAGTTTACAAAGTCACCTCAACAAGTGAATATGGTAACTATGGTCAGCTAGACTATGTTTCACGACAATTAGAGACGATTGTTCATGATTAATGTGCTTGCCATCACTGACTTTTTAAGCGGTAACACTATTGTGAAAATCACTTTCCAGTATCAGACCTAATAATATGAAATTTTTCTGGTTCTTACTTCTTAGCACTATATTCTTTAATGAGCTTGCCATAGCTGATAGCTGTGTAACCTTTCGAGATGAGTTTTCTTCTGAAAGTTACAGTCGAAATGATGGAACATCCAACTGGGCAACTAGCTGGATAGAAGTAAGTGACAATAATGCCGCTTCAGATGGCAATATTGAAATATCTAACAACCGTTTACAACTTGAAGGGGACGGCTCTGGCTCTTCCGATCTCGGTGCTCCCTATATTTACCGTGAAGCTAACCTTTCAACTTATAGTAGTGCCACTTTAACATTTGATTATTCGGAAAATGGTAACTGGGGAAATAACGATGATATTGAAATTCACGTTTCAAATGATGGTGGTTCCAACTGGAGTTTAGTTCATACTTTCAGCAATGATCAGGGCAACTCTACACAGCAGTTTTCCCAAGATATCTCAGCATATATATCTAATAACTCCCGCATAGCCTTTGTTGAAAAGGCTAGCAGTAACAGTCAAACATTCTTTTTCGATAATGTACAGATTGAAGCTTGTTCCTCATCAAATCCAGTAGCTCAGCTCTTGTTACACATGGATGAAGAAAGCTGGGATGGAACAGCTGATGAAGTTATCGATAGTTCAGGCAATAACAACAATGGCACCAGTTTCAATTCTATAACCACAAAAAATACTTCTCCGGCAATTTCAGGTGATCCAGGAACATGCCGTTACGCAGAATTTGATGGTGTAGATGACTATATTTCTTCATCCAACTTATATAACCAATTGAAAGGCACAGCCTCAATGAGTTTTTGGGTGAGAACGACTCAAACTGGTAATGACATTGCATGGCAGTCTGTCGGTATCACTGGTGTTGAACAGCTTAATGGAGAAGATGATATTTTTTGGGGCTGGTTAGATGCGGCAGGACATATTGGTATTTCTGTTGGTAATGACAGTACGTCAAAGTCATCCACAGCTATCAACGATGGTAACTTCCATCATATAGTGCTCACAAGGAGTGCAGTTAATGGCGCCTATAAAATCTATGTTGATGGCGTTCTAGAAAAGTCAGGCACTATCGGGACCGGCGTTATAGGAAACAGTTTCTCTAACATCGGTCGAATTGAAGATACCGGAGGAACACCGAACTATTTCAATGGTGACCTTGATGAGCTACAGATTTTTAATACTGTCATTGATGATGCAACGGTACTATCTCTTATGGCAGAAACTCAGCCGTGCTCTGATGCAACACCGCAACTAATATTACATTTTGATGAAGAAAGTTGGGATGAAACTCTAGGTGAAGTAATAGATAGTTCATCTAACAACAATAACGCTACAGGAATCAACGGAGTGATTGCCATTGATTCATCACCCGCTATTATTGGAGATCCAGGTACCTGTGGTTATGCTAGTTTTGATGGTGTTAACGATTACATCGCACTTGATAACTTTCAAAATTTAACAGGCAGTTTTTCATTCACTGCTTGGGTTCAATCGACCAAACACTCGCGAGGTCGAATCATAGCTGACGATGATACTAGTGGATTTGCACTTAGTTTAAATGAACCTAGTCCTGGATATTTACGGTTTTATTCACGTTCAGTCACTCCTATATCTTTAGATACCTCAAGTGTAGTCTTGCCACAAAATGATGGCTGGTATTTTGTTTCAATTGTTCATGATGCGGGTTCAAAGCGTCGATTTATTTACGTTGATGGAGTATTAGTTGCCAGTGATGCAAGTGCATATAGTGGAACATGGCCATCAGACTCTGGAGTCACAACGATAGGTAGTGAATCAAACGCTTCTCTAGAAGGCGTTAATTTTGCTCCATTCAAAGGTAATATCGACGAAGTACAAATATTCACAGAAGCATTAACTCAAGCACAAATTCAATCATTGATGACCGAGACTCATGCTTGTACAAATGAAAGCACTCCAGATCCTGCAGCATGTAATTTTGTATCTGGTGACTATAGTTTATATGGTGCAACATCAATCAATTTGGCACATAACATCACAGTAAATGGTCAAACAGTAAGTTCTGGCAATTACTCTCCCGATGTTGCTATTGATAATACAGGCAATATCACGACCAATGCCAATCCAAGTTTACCTGCACTCAACCCAAGCAGTTTTCCAACAAATACGGCAACAAATGACGAAATATCCAATTCTGATATTTCTATTAACTCAAGTTCAGAAGTGTTTTATGACAAAATTCAAACTAAAAATAAATCATCGATAACGTTTACAGGTGGTGGCCCCTTCCATATTGATGAGTTAAATACTCAAAAAGAAGAGTCTGAAATCAACTTTGCAGCGGGTACGTATTACATTAGGAAGCTAAGTCTAAGCAAAGAAAAAACCAACATCAATATCACCAGCTCCCCCGTCGTCATTCACATTGGCTCATCATTTGATATCGATAAAGAAGATATCAATATCAATAAAGATGGAAATGTTGATGACTTTATTGTTTACCTACATTCTGGCGCGACATTCAGAGCTCAAAAAGAAAACGTAGATTTCACCGGTCTTTTATATGGACCTGATGCTGGAGGTATTCGATTCGATAAGGAAAACATAGACTTTCATGGATTAATGATCACCGGTAACGGTAGTATTGAAGTCAAAAAAGAAGACTTCTCTCTCACCTTTACTGAGGCTGATAAAACAGCAGTCAATGCTATTTTAGGCACTTGTGACGCTGCCCTCGATCACTTTGAACTTTCCTACTCCGCTAATGGTTTAACCTGTCTGCCTTCAGCCATCACACTCAAAGCTTGTGCCAATGCGGATTGCAGCTCACTTTATACAGAAAATGTCGATGTCACCTTAGATCCTGCTACTGGCTGGGAAAATAACCCTGTCACCATTTCATCGGGTTCTGCATCGTTAGAGTTGCAACATACCACTGTTGAAGATGTCGTTGTTGATATCACAAATAGTACAGTCAACCCTACTGGTGCTTTACAGTGCTTTGATGGTGACAATGCCGATGCAACTTGTACTATTAATTTTGCCGAAACAGGATTCATCTTTGATGTGCCCACTTTAACAGCTTGTAAAACATCAGCTGACGTGACAATTCAAGCTGTCAGAAAAAGTAATATCACCGACCAATGTGTCGGAGCATTAACCGGTACACAATCAGTTAACTTTTGGTCTACCTATTTACTGCCATCAACTGGAACTAAATCAGTCGCCATCTCAGGCAATACTATAGATAAATCCTCCCCTGGTAGTAGTGTTGATCTTGAATTTGATATTAATGGCGAAGCCTCTTTCACTGTGCAATATGATGATGCAGGACAGCTACAATTAGATGCAAGCCATACTCTGACCACAACTGACGGTAACTTAACCATCGCTGGCAATGACACTTTTGTTAGTAAACCTGTCGCACTCGCTATTTACAGCACTGACAATAGTGCTGACTGTAGTGCAGGCGATGCTAGCTGCAGCATATTTAAAAAAGCAGGTGAATCATTTGATCTAGAAATCAAAGCCGCTTGCTGGGTCGATAATGATGACAGTGACTACAGTAACAACCCTGTGACAGCTAATTTTGAATTAGCAAGTATTGGCCTAGATCATTCTTTGATTGCACCTTCAGGTGGAAACTTAGGTTCGCTTTCCAATGCAAGTGTAAACTTTACGACTTCTGATAATGGGGTTCATACCGTTAGTCAAAGTGTTTCCGAAGTGGGCGTATTTACCTTTGATCTTAACCCGCCTATTTATTTTGGCGAATCTATTAATACGGCTGCCAGTGACAATATCGGTCGTTTTTATCCTGACCACTTTGAAGTCACTGCTACCGATGATGGTGCATTTTCTGATTATGCCTGTGGCACATTTAGCTATAGTGGCCAGAGCTTTAATTACACAACTAACCCAACACTGACTATCAGTGCTTATAACGCTGCTGATACAGCCGTGATAACTCAGAACTACACCGGTGACTTTGTAAAACTGGTTGCCAGTAACTTTCGGTTTACGCAACCAACAACAGATGCATTACAAACCGGTGTAGATGGTAATTTAGTACAGCTAGAAATGTCCGTTTCTCCTGCCTCATTAACTGATAACGCTGATGGCAGCTTGAGCTTTGCATTTGGTAATGATAGCTACACATATCGTCATATTAGTAATAGTAAAATCGCACCATTTAGCAATGCAGTTAAGCTTGAGTTCACTGCAATTAATGATGATGATGGCGTGCAAACACAAGACTTACCGATCTCTTTACAGCCTAGTGGCGAACCAATACGCTTTGGTCGATTCTCAATCACTAATGCCCACGGCTCAGAGTTAATACCGTTGCCTGTACAAATTCAGACTGAGTACTTTAACGGTGCAAACTGGCAAAGCAACAGTGCAGATCAATGTACGACTTTAAATTTGGCCAGTCATTTGCAATTAGCTAATACCGATACTTCTGCAGGTAGTTGGCAGTCAGGAACAACGACGATGACGGTTAATAATGGTAGCAGTACGGCAAGTTTGAGCGCTTTAAACTCAGGTCAAGCCACCCTCACCTTCTCAGCTCCCGGCGAAGACAATCAAAGTTATATTGATATTCGTAGCCAGCTTTCAGCGAACTATGATTGGCTACTAGGTGATTATGATAATGATGGTGGCTACGATGATGAAGCCACAGCAAGAGCCAGTTTTGGTTTATTCAAAGGCTCGGATAATATTATTTTCCGTCGGGAAGTGTATTAAGCTTTAGTAAGTTCCTCACCACTTCACGCAGTGCAACTAAAGCCTGTTTTTTTCCTGTATAAGGTAATTTCTCACACAGTTGTGACCATGATTGCTGTTGTAAGATAGCTTTAAAACACAGCGCTTGCTGTTGCGGCTCTATCTGTAAAAAAGTCGCTTGTGTGATTTGTTCTCGCAGCCAATGCATCAAACTGTATTGAGAAAACTCTAGACCTCGCTGTTGATGAGCAAATGCCAAAATTTCTTGTTGTTCCGTATGTGATAACAATCGTGGCAATGACGATAAACACTGCGAGAGTTCAATTAATAACACGCTATCAACTTCTTTAAGATCACGTGGCAATATATAGGTCCATTGTTCAGCAAAACGTTGTGATGCATCATGAATTAAATCATGTCCTTGGCTGGAGCTTGCACGCAACATCATCACCGCATGACTGCCACTGACATCATCTTGATGTATGCCAAATTTGCTTGGTGTAAATCCGGCCTTATGCCAAAACTTAATTAACTCACGGCTAACTGCAAAACTCGCTCCCAACACGTCACACTCATCTTGCTTTAATTGCTGTTCGATCTTGATTAATAACGCTTGGCCTATTCCGCGTTGCTGTATCGCCGGATGAACAGCAAGTCGAATAATGCGTTGGTAACGTAAGCTACCCGCATTTGGAATACCTACATGAGCCAATAAGGATTGAGGTAATAAGTGACCTTTAAGACGACGGTTTCCCGCATAAACCTGCTCAGCAAGCTCCTGTTCTAACTCGCCTTCCTTAATCAACCAACTACTGGCAACGATGTGCCCTTGATAACGCATCACTACAACAGAGACATCATCTCGATCTAACATCATTTGCAAATCAGAAGGTCGGGTTCGGTAATGGGCTAATACCATTAAACCAAATAACTCAGCCAGGCTTTGCGGATCAGTAAGTAACAGCTGCCGATCAATGAGTTCAAATTCACAGGCTTCGACTGTTGCATCAGCAACTAACTTATCGGCTACCGGACTGGCATTTAATAATAAAGCTTCAAAACTAAATGCTTCAAGCTGATCATTCTCAGCCCAACGTATTGGTGTCGATAACTGTAAGGCTCGCCAATTAGGTGTTGCTTGGTCGAGTATTTGTTGAAAACGCACGACAAAGCCTCGGCCCGTGCCTTCGTAACCATGCAGGGTCGTTGCAAATACAATTCGTGAAAACTTATGTAATAGCTTGTCTAACATTGAGCTAGGTATTGCCGCCGCTTCATCGACCAATAATAAATCAGCGGTCAGATCTGAGTTCAATAATAGATCAGGTGCGACAAACTTGATTTCAGCCTGCTCGAGTTCAATATGACCGGCACTGACTTTAGCGGTTGGCAGCAAACGGGCAGCATGCTCAAATAAGGTATCAACCGTCGCCATGCTAGGCGCAGTGACTATCAGTCGTTGCTTACCATGTAATAAAAGTTCGGCAGCAGCCATACCTAAAGCAGCTGATTTGCCGCGACCTCGATCAGATGAAATCACTAAGGGTCTGCGGCGATGGCCATGTACTACTTTTAATATCGCCTCAACCGCCTGCTGTTGATCAGCTGTTTTATCTAATTGGCTAGGCAATAATTGATTGGGTGAACACAATGAGAGTATTGGTAACGATTGGCCCTGACGCAGATAATAAAAATCATCATGTTCGAAACTATATTGCTGAGCAATGTCTTTAAAGCGCTGCAACCAGAGCCCCTTACTGCTTGGTGCTAACAAGACAAAAAGGATGCCGCCCGCTGTTAGGGTGCCAACGATGGCGCCAAAGCTATCTGCAGAAAAATTAATGCTGCCATCAAAAACAATGACATCAAATTCTTTACCCAGCTGAGTTTGTGCCTGCTTGTGGCTAATAATCGACTGGGGAACATCGGCAGTATTAGCAATAGTGAGCATTTTATCGCTCTTAAACGTTGCTAATAGCTGTGTTACTTGCTGTTGGCAGTCGTCAACATTACTTTCAATAAAGACACATTGGCGCTGCATATTAAATCCTAACTATCTTTAATAATGTGGCGGTGGCGGTTCCACCCCGTTGTCTTCAGGTTGTGATGACTGCATGGTTTGAATTTGCGTACGCATCACCCCCATCGTCATTTCCAAGCGAGTGATTTGCTGCTGCTGGCTAGTCAAAACTTGGTTGAGTTCATCTAATAAGCCATCTTGGAAAGCCACTCGGGTTTGCAAGTCGATAATTTCATCGTTCATTTAATCATCACCATCATAAGATAAGGCTGGTGATAACCAGCGTTCCGCCACATCCATAGACCAGCCTTTACGTTCAGCATAATCTTCTACTTGGTCTTTATCAATTTTACCTAAACCAAAATAACGTGATTCAGGATGGGAGAAATAAAAGCCACTGACCGCAGCTGTTGGCAACATGGCAAAGCTTTCGGTAATAGTCATACCCGCATTAGTTTCAGGATCGATTAACTCCCACAATAAGCCTTTTTCGGTATGGTCTGGGCAAGCGGGATAACCCGGCGCCGGACGAATACCTTGGTACTTTTCATCGATCAAGTCTTCATTTTCAAAACGTTCTTCAGGTACATAACCCCAGAATTCTTTACGCACTCGCTCATGCATTACTTCAGCAAAGGCTTCAGCAAAACGATCTGCCAATGCTTTCAACATAATGCTGTGATAATCATCATGATCATCTTCAAACCGATCAACATGTTCATCAATACCAATGCCAGCGGTGACAGCAAAGGCACCGATATAATCTTTTACACCACTGTCTTTAGGCGCAATAAAATCAGCCAATGCTGCATTAGGACGGCCCGGTGGACGTTCGGTTTGTTGACGTAAGCTGCGTAAGGTCATCCGTACTTCAGAGCGGGTATCATCGGTATACACTTCAATATCATCATCACCCACACTGTTGGCAGGAAATAAACCAAATACCGCTTTGGCTTGTAACCATTTTTCATCAACAATTTGTTTTAACATGGCCTTAGCATCATTAAACAAATGGGTGGCATGCTCTCCGACCACTTCATCTTTCAAAATGCGAGGGTATTTACCTGCCAACTCCCATGATTGGAAAAATGGTGTCCAATCGATACGATCCACCAGCTCAGCTAAAGGGTAATCCTCAAAGATTTCTAAACCCAGTTTTTTAGGTACCGGCGGTGTATAACCAGTCCAATCAATTTTGGTTTTATTGGCTCGGGCATCTGCTATGGCGAGTTGACGACGCTTGCTCTTACGGCCTTTATGAGCGGCACGCTTGTTAATATAGTCAGTCTTAACTTTGCTGACAAAATTATCGCGTAAATCATCACTTAATAAACTCTGTGCCACACCCACGGCCCGTGACGCATCTTTCACATAAACACTGCAACCATGATAGTTGTGTTCAATTTTCACCGCGGTATGAATCAACGATGTAGTGGCACCACCAATCATTAATGGAATATCAAAGCCAAGACGTTCCATTTCTTTGGCAACATGAACCATTTCATCTAATGACGGCGTGATTAAACCCGATAAACCGATAATATCAACATTTTCTTTTTTAGCCGTTTCCAGAATGGTGGTTGCCGAAACCATCACGCCAAGATCAATAATCTCAAAGTTATTACATTGCAGCACCACACCCACGATATTTTTACCAATATCGTGAACATCACCCTTAACGGTGGCCATCAAAATTTTACCGTTATAGCTTATTCCGCCGCCACTATCACCCTTTTCGGCCTCGATATATGGCATTAAATAAGCGACTGCTTTTTTCATTACTCGAGCAGACTTCACCACTTGCGGTAGAAACATCTTACCGGCACCAAACAAATCACCGACCACGTTCATGCCATCCATCAAAGGACCTTCAATCACATGTATCGGACGTTCGGCATTTAGCCGAACCGCTTCGGTATCTTCTTCAATATAGTCCGTCACACCTTTTACCAAGGCATGCTCGAGGCGTTTTTCTACAGGCCATTCCCGCCAAGATAGATCTTCTTTTATCTCGACGCTACGACTACCATCAGCACGATATTTATCGGCGATATCCAATAAACGTTCAGTGCTATCATCACGACGATTAAGAATCACATCTTCTACGTGCTCACGTAGCTCTGTTGGTAAATCATCATAGATAGCCAATTGGCCAGCATTAACGATACCCATATCCATACCCGCTTTAATCGCATGGTAAAGAAACACCGCATGGATCGCTTCACGTAACGGGTTATTGCCTCGGAATGAGAATGACACATTACTCACACCACCACTGATCATGGCATGTGGCAGGCTTTGCTTAATGTCTTGCACCGCTTCGATAAAATCAACAGCATAGTTATTATGCTCATCAATACCGGTGGCAACAGCAAAGATATTCGGATCAAAGATAATATCTTCTGGTGGAAAGCCAACTTGTTCAGTCAGGATTTCATAAGAGCGCGTACAGATCTCACGTTTACGCTCGCGGGTATCGGCTTGGCCCTCTTCATCAAAGGCCATCACGATTACAGCGGCACCATAACGGCGAACTAACTTGGCTTGCTCAATAAACTTATCAACACCTTCCTTCATGCTGATCGAGTTAACAATACCTTTACCTTGTACACATTTCAGACCGGCTTCGATCACTTCCCACTTCGAAGAATCGATCATTATTGGCACGCGACTAATATCAGGCTCAGCAGCAATCAAATTCAAAAAGGTCGTCATAGCCTCAACCGAATCCAACATGCCTTCATCCATGTTGATATCAATGATCGGTGCACCACTTTGCACTTGCTGTCGTGCCACATCTAAAGCGGTGTCGTAGTCACCTTCTTTGATCAACCGTGCAAAACGAGCTGAACCGGTAACATTGGTTCGTTCACCGACATTCACATATAGACTGTCAGGCGTGATATTAAAAGGTTCCAGACCACTTAAACGACAATGATGTTTATTTTCTAATAACTGACGAGGTTTTTCATCGGCCACCGCATCAGCAATCGCTTTAATATGAGCAGGCGACGTACCACAACAACCACCGACAATATTTAAAAAGCCACTGTTGGCCCATTCTTTAATATGCACAGCCATGACTTCGGGGGATTCATCATATTCACCAAATTCATTAGGCAAGCCCGCATTGGGATGAGCACTGATATGACAAGTCACCACATTGGATAACTCTTCCACATATTGACGTAATTCGGCTGCACCCAAGGCACAGTTCAAACCGATGCTGACCGGATCAACATGAGATAAAGAGTTCCAGAATGCCTCTGCTGTTTGGCCTGATAAAGTACGGCCACTGGCATCGGTGATGGTGCCTGAAATCATTACTGGTAACTGAATATTATGTTCATCAAAATACTGTTCGACAGCAAACAAGGCCGCTTTGGCATTTAAGGTATCAAAGATGGTTTCGACCAAAATAAAATCAGAACCACCATCGACTAAGCCAGCAATAGAGACCAGATAAGCTTCAACTAACTCATCATAAGTCACATTTCGGTAACCCGGATTGTTTACATCGGGTGAAATACTGGCAGTACGGTTAGTTGGACCGAGTACCCCCGCGACAAAGCGTGGTTTATCAGGATTTTTAGCCGTTAGCTCATCAGCCACATCACGAGCTAATTTTGCTGATGCGAAGTTTAGCTCGTAAGCCAAATCTTCCATCTGATAATCAGCCATTGCAATCGAGGTACCGTTAAAGGTATTGGTTTCCACAATATCAGCACCGGCTTCAAAATAAGCACGATGAATATCACTGATAATTTTCGGCTGGGTGATCGACAGTAAATCGTTGTTGCCTTTGACATCACAAGGATGGTCGACAAAACGTTCAGCACGAAAATCGGCTTCTTCAAGTTGATAGCTTTGAATCATTGTTCCCATCGCACCATCTAAGATAAGAATACGTTGTTGCAAAAGCTGTTTTATTTGATGAATTGAAGCAGTCAAAATCGGCACACCTAACTATGAAAAAATCTAGAAAATAACAGCACATTATATCAGAACAACCATGCCATCTTGATGACTTAAAAAACTTAGTACAAACACCCTTTTCAGACGGTAAAAGTTGGCTCATAATCAAGTTGTACATCTTTTAACATAACTAAGGAGTACAGCTTATGATCAAAAGAGTCATCACCGGAAAACGTTTGTTCGTACTGGATACCAATGTACTGATGCACGACCCCACTTCACTATTTCGGTTTGATGAACATGACATTTTCATACCTATGGTCGTATTAGAAGAATTAGATCGAGGTAAAAAAGGCCTATCTGAAGTGTCACAGAATGTAAGGCAAGTGAGTCGTTTTCTAGATGAATTAATGCTGAAAGTTGGTGATAGTGAAGCTATCGCTCATGGTATTCCCCTCCCTGATATTAGAATTGAAGATGAATCCCCCGCTAATGGTCGCTTGTTTTTCCAAACCACGCAGATGGAACATGAGTTACCTAAGGACCTGCCCGGCCATCAAGCAGACAATGCTATTTTAGCCATTGCCATTAGCCTACAAAAATCTAGCCCCGACACCACAGTCACCCTCGTTTCCAAAGACATTAACCTACGCATCAAAGCAACGGTGATGGGTATCCATGCCGAAGACTATTACAACGATAAAGTACTTGATGATGTTGACTTGCTCTATCACGGTTCAACAGAACTTGCTGCTGACTTTTGGGATGATCTCAATCGTTTAGAATCGTGGACAAATGATGGTCGCACTTTCTACCAAATTGAAGGAGATGTCGTTAAAGATTGGTATTGTAACCAGCTGGTTTATTCTCCAGATGAAAGCCATGCCATCGAAGCCGTGGTCAGAAAAATCAGTGATGGCGCAGCCGATATCGAGTTGATACATGATTATCGTAAAGACAGTCATGCCATTTGGGGCATTACCGCCCGTAACCGAGAACAAAACTTTGCCTTAAACTTATTAATGGACCCAGCAGTCGACTTTGTCAGCTTGCTCGGTCAGGCTGGCACCGGAAAAACATTATTAACCCTTGCTGCTGCACTCACTCAAACCATTGAGCACAAGCAGTATATTGAAATCATCATGACCCGTGTCACTGTGCCAGTCGGTGAAGATATAGGTTTTCTACCTGGCACTGAAGAAGAAAAAATGACGCCATGGATGGGGGCATTAATGGATAACCTTGAAGTGCTCAATAAAACAGAAGTAGGTGATGATTGGGCACGGCAAGCAACCAATGACTTATTACAAAGTCGTATTAAAATTCGCTCACTTAACTTTATGCGCGGTCGTACTTTTTTAAACCGCTTTATCATTATCGACGAAGCGCAAAACTTAACCTCAAAACAAATGAAAACCCTTATCACCCGTGCCGGACCAGGCAGTAAGATTGTCTGCTTAGGTAATATCGCTCAGATTGATACTCCTTATCTCAGCGAGACTACTTCTGGTTTGACCTACGTTGTTGACCGCTTTAAAAACTGGGAGCATGGTGGTCATATCACCTTATTAAGAGGTGAGCGTTCACGGTTAGCAGACTTTGCTTCCGAACATCTCTAAATCTGGCATAATTAATGATTAGATTTTTAATTTAGTGATAACGTGACGCTAGTTTGACGCCGAGATAGTCCGACATAATACTCGGACTATCTCGCTTCAATTGAACAAGGCCTTAGTCACGCTGTCAGATATAGCCAATAATCTGGAGATTATATAATGGTATCTAACGTTTCAACGCAAGCTGATCGTCGTGAATATTTTCGTATCAACGACTCCGTTTTTGTCGAGTTTCGCTCGGTCAATGACGATGAAGCTGAAACGCTCAGTCAAGTATTGAATGATCCATTACACAGCGCCAATAGTCAGGAAAAAAGCCAGTTTAGAACATTGCAAACCGCCTTTGCTCATCTAACCGATCAAATCAGCCAACATGATCGTGAAATAGCGAGAGCACTGCGTTTACTTGATGAAAAGATCAACCTAATCAACCATGCAGTGCAACGCCAACAAAATAAGTCAGATGATAATCAACTCGTTGAGGCTAATTTAAGTGGCGGCGGTATCGCATTTATGGCTTCACAACAGATTGATGCCAAAGAAGCAGTAGAAATAAAAATTGAACTGCAACCAACCGGCACCTACATTCATACCGTTGCCAATGTTATTTCTTGTACTAAAGCTGAAGATGCAGCCAATCCAGAGGCGCCTTATTACATGCGCCTTGTTTTCACTTATATGAGTGAAGTAGATCGCAGCCTCTTGATCAAACATATCTTAAATCGCCAAGCTGAAATCATCCGTTACAACAGTAATCAACTTGGGGTCAGCCATTTATAAATCATTGTATGTCTAATACCATTTTATACAGCTTTCGTCGCTGTCCTTATGCGATGCGAGCACGATTAGCTATTGCTAATAGCCAAATAACTGTTGAACTACGTGAAGTTGTATTACGCGATAAACCGCAACAACTGCTCGATATTTCAGCCAAAGCCACCGTGCCGGTCCTAATCAGCAACGATAATACCCTTATCGATGAAAGCTTAGATATTATGCTGTGGGCACTCAACCAAAACGATCCTGAAAACTGGTATCAAAGCCTCACTCAAAGTCAGTTACAACTTAGCCAACAATTGATAGCCGACAATGATGGTGAATTTAAATATTATCTCGATCGCTATAAATATGCCGATCGCTATCCTGAGCACAGTCAAGACTATTACCGCCAGCAAGCTGAACAACAGCTACAAATATTAGAGCAGCACCTACAACAACATCGTTACCTAATTACCGATCGAGTCACTTATGCCGACATGGCTATCTTGCCATTTATTCGTCAATTTGCCTTTGCAGATAAACACTGGTTTGATCAAAGTCCTTATCCTTTGCTTCAAACATGGCTAAACGAGTTTATAGAATCTGAATTATTCACCACTATCATGCCTAAATTCAAACAATGGCAAAGTGATGCTGATATAACACTTTTCCCCTCGGCACATTAGCTCCCAACAACAACGCTTGTCATATTGACTTAGTGATAAAAAATCAGCACAGTAAGTGAACTCATAAATAACTGTAACCATCTAATTCCTAAACTCTAAATATGCACATTCCAGCCAAATTCAAAGAAACTGATTTAGACACTTTGTATCAATTGATCACTGAATATCCCTTGGCTACGTTAATTACCTCAGACGCTGGAGAGCTTGATGCTTGTCACATCCCTTTTTATCTCAATAAATCTATTCTAGTGAAGTAGTACTGCAAAGTCATATAGCTAAAGCCAATGACCTTTGGCAAACCTGTAGTAATGAACCAGGTTGTCTTGCTAATTTTTCATGGCCCCAATAGCTATATCAGTCCTAACTTTTACCCATCAAAAAAATCAACCGGCAAGGTTGTGCCCACATGGAACTATGCTGTGGTCCACGTAAAGGGACAGATAACTTTCAGACATGAAAAGGAGTGGCTACTGCAACTTCTCGAAAACCTTTCAGATTTCCATGAGAAAAAATCACAAGCGAATCCTTGGGCTGTTTCAGATGCTCCACAAGAGTTTACGGACCGGCTTGTAGATGCCGTCGTTGGCATCGAAGTTAAGATTGAAGATATAGTCGGTAACTTTAAACTCAGCCAAAATAAATCTAATGAAGATTATGCCGGTGTCATAACCGGTTTAGCAAGTTCAGATGATGAGCTTGATATCTCGGTTGCTAAACAAATGAAAGGTTCCCTGCGAAGATGAACTAAGTATTGTTCTATTTTTTCTATTGGCTAATCACTTCTAAAACAAGTTCATTCACTTCCGGCGCCAGATCGAGAGATAGCTCATCAAAGGTATACCGATGTTGATTGTGAATTATCGGCATCACTTTAAGTAATTTTTTACCCAACTCCGTTTTATTAAACTCAATGATGTTTTGTAGTTCATCTACAGTGAAATGCTGATCGTAGATCGGATAAACCATATTGTTAAACTTATCTTTCTCAGCGATTTGTTGTTCAACCGCCGTTTCAACTATGGCTGTAATTTGTTGCAATATCGCTTTGCTCAGCTCTGGTTGTGATTGTTGTAAAACAGAGGTGATTTGTTGTAAATAACTTTCGATGAGTTGCTGGCTAATATCCTGCTCTGCACGGCTGGTTTGTTCAAGCAGGGTCGCAATTAAGTCTTGTTTGTACTGACTGATTTGACTGTCAGCAAATACTGAGCTGATTGAGAGACTCAATAATGTAATAAATAGCCTAGTAGCCAACTTCATCGTTTTATTTATCCCTCAGTTTCGCCACTTTTGTTCTATCTAATTCTATTTTCAGTGATTGTTCAGACTTAAGAATTTCAACAAATGAAATAAGCAATGAAATCACCATCATCACCAAACTAATCACAAAACAGACCTCACCCAAAAATTGTTGCTGCCAAAACAACATCATCATCGCAAATACACAGAATAAAAATGACATCACCCCAAATGCCTGCATGTATTTGATCAGTTTGATACGCAAGTTTAAGTTGAGGATCTGACTGATTCGATTGGTTTCATCCTGCGTTTGTAAGTCTTTATTCAAGCTACGAATCACACTGGCTAAGGCTAAATAACGGTTGGTATAAGCTAAAAACAACAGGGAGATGCCCGAAAACATAATGGCAGGATCGGTGATATTTAGGTTCATGGTAGTAGTCGATCTAAGAGTAATCGCTCTATTCTAACTAAAACTGCTGTGCACAGAGCAAATCACGATGTTTTATGATGATTTAAATAGCTAAATTTAAAAATGATGTTGCTGATTGTTCTGAATTTAATTGTGGCACCACACCTAAACAAGGAGCAGCAATATATTGCTCTAGTGTTTGCACCATTGCCTTTGCCTGCGGACTAGTTTCTAAATCATTGGCAACCCAACCAAGTAAGCTCAAACCAGTTTGTTTTATGGCTGCAACAGATAATAGAGCATGGTTGATACAACCTAAGCGAATGCCGACCACCAGCACTACTGGCAAATTTAACGTACTGGCCAAATCTGCCATGGTATCTGTTTCATTCAAGGGTACTAACCAACCACCAGCACCTTCCACTACTACAACATCAGCTTGTGCTTGGATTTGTTGATAATGGCTTTTCAGCACATTGATATCAATCGCGGTGGCCGCTTGTTGTGCTGCAATATGCGGTGCAATTGCCGGTGCAAAGGCATAGGGATTTATCAGCTCATAAGCCAGTTCAACATTGGCTTGTTGTTGTAATGCTAAAGCATCTTCATTGCGTAGACCGGCTTGGGTTTGTTGACAACCACTGGCAATCGGTTTCATGCCGGCAACGTTTAAACCTTGTTGCTTGAACAATTCAATCAAAGCAACGCTAATGAAGGTCTTGCCCACTTCGGTATCAGTGCCAGTAACAAATAGACTCGTCATTCTGATGCTGATCGCCGTGAAATCTGACTAACAGGTACTTTAATCGTGCCATCACTGCTTTGTTGTTGTGCCGGTTCGCTACACCAAGCATGGCCATACACCACTTCATAACTTGCCGGTAATACACCTTGTTGGCGAAACTGCTCATAACTGGCAATCATTTTTTGCAGGGCATGTTTGCCAGTCAAACCTCGACGGCGACCACTATTTACATTGTGTGCTCCCAACTCTTTTAAGTCTTTCATCAAGGCCATGGCGGTGTCGTAAGTTAAGGTCATCCGCTCTACATCTAACACCGGTTCGGTCAAACCACTATTCATCATCGCCTCACCAATATCATGCATATCATAGAAAATATTCACATGAGGATAATCATCTACCGCTGCCCAAGACTGACGTAACTCATGTAAGGTATCGGGGCCTAAGGTGGTGAAACTTAATAAACCACCGGGGCGCAATACCCGTTGAATCTCAGCAAAACATTTTTGTGGTTCACACCATTGCAACGACAGATTGGCATAGATCATATCGACACTATTATCAGCTAATGGCAATGACTCAGCATCGCCCGCTAAAAAACGTACTTTATGTTGACCTGGTAACCAACGTTTTAAACCTAAGTCTTGCTTATAACGACGTTGAGCCTGCTTAAGCATCGCCGGTGCAATGTCGACAGCAATAAGAGCGGCATCGGGATAATGTTGTGCTAATAAGCTTAAATTTCGGCCGGTGCCTGCACCTAAATCTAAAATGATGTTCGGTTGCAAAGTCACAAACGATAAACGCTCTAATAACTCATCGGCCGTTTGCCTTTGCAAGATCGCCACATCATCATATTGCTGAGCGGCATCAGCAAAAGATTGGGCAACGTGGTGTTTGTTTGGAGTGTATTTAATGCTCATTAATAAATCGTTCTATCGCTTGCTGACAGGCCAAAGGTTGTGAAATAAACGGTGCATGGCCAGCACCTTTAATAATTTCACTATCGACATCTGCTTTTAATTGTTGCACCTCAGCAATGAGTGCAGCAGGAATTAAGGTATCTCGGTCACCGATAATCAGTTGTAATGGACAAGCCAACATCGCCAGTTCATTTCTCAGGTCGCTATTGATTAACAATGCTAAACCTTCCTGTAATGCAGCCGTCACTGGAGGAGTACTGTTTGCCAATTGCTCTGTTAATTGACGAATAGTGTCTCTGCTTTGTTGTGATCCACGTGCTTGCAGCAATAAGAAACGCTGCAATGTTTGTTGCTGATTGTCAGCCAAATTAGCTGCAAACGCCTCAAACACTTGGGTATCTACAGCACAGGACCATGTTTCATCTTGTACAAATCGAGGGCTCGCTGCAATTAAACTCAGCTTATTAACTCGCTCTGGAAATTGATGAGCAAAAGCAATACTAATTAAACCGCCTAATGACCAACCAATGTAATAAGCTTGCTCAGGCAGTAATGCTGCCATTTTAGCTAATACCACCGGTAAATCTAAATCACCCTGTTGCCATGAGCTTTGGCCATGGCCAGGTAGGTCAACAAGGTGCAAGGTAAAGTTCTGTGCCAAAGCTTCGGCTAACTCATGCCAGACAGCACTTTGCATGCTCCAGCCATGCATCAGTACCAAGTCAGGCCCTTGGCCGATGGTATTAATGTACATGAGCAACGTCTAATGCTGACAACAGTTGATTAACCTGTTGCTCACTGTGACTCGCCGATAAGGTAATACGTAACCGTGCCGTGCCTGCAGGCACTGTCGGCGGCCGAATAACACCAACCAATAAACCTTGCTGTTCTAAGGTTTGGCCTAATGCAACAGCTTGTTTGTCATCACCAATGACTATCGGTTGAATCGGTGTATTAGATGGCATTAAGTCCAAGCCTAATTGCTGTGCACCCGCTCTAAATTGCTTAATCAAACTGGCTAATTTTTCACGTCGCCAGCTTTGTTGTTGCACTAATTTCAAACTGGTTAAAGTGGCCGCCGCAACAGCAGCAGGTTGGGCAGTGGTATAGATATAACTGCGTGCTTGTTGAATTAAGGTTTCAATTACCTCTTCATCAGCAGCAACGAAGGCACCGGCAGTTCCGAATGCTTTACCAAAGGTCGCCATCAAAATAGGTTTATGTTCTAGTTGATAGTGAGTAATTGTACCTTGGCCCTGTTCGCCCAATACGCCAAAACCATGAGCATCATCAATAAATACCCCGGCTTGATATTGCTTAGCTAGGTCCATCATTTCGGGCAACGGTGCAATATCGCCATCCATACTAAATACACCATCACTAACTATCAGTTTTCGTGCTGAATCACTCGCGGCTAATCGACGCTCTAAAGCTGTCATATCAGCATGAAGGTAACGCTGTTGTTCAGCAGCACTAATTCGGCCACCATCCAATAACGATGCATGATTTAACTTATCTTGGATAACGGTATCACCACGATCGAGAAGACCATCAATGACCGCTAAATTTGCCATGTAACCAGTAGAGAATAATAAGGCGCGTTGTTGGCCGGTAAACTCAGCAATGGCTAACTCTAGCTCTTGATGAAAACGACTGTGGCCAGTTAATAAATGGGCAGCGCCACTGCCGACACCTTCATGTTCAGCTGCAGCGATAAATGCTTGGCTAATTTCTGAGTTTGCAGCTAGACCTAAATAATCATTACTGCAAAATGACACCATGTCACGGCCATCAATAATGATATTAACGCCTTGCTGACCGGTGCGAATACGAGGACAACGATAACGTCCCGCCGCTTTACGTTCAGTTAAAGCGGCGGCAAGCTCGTTATTCCAAGGCAGACTGGCCACTTATGCCGCTGAAGAGTGTTTTTCTACTAATGGTGTAATGCCTAAACGCGCGAATAACTGCTGATCATGATTGGTATCAGGATTATCGGTTGTTAGTAGCTTGTCACCATAAAAAATTGAGTTGGCACCAGCAAGGAAACTCATTGCTTGCAGTTCATCACTCATAAATTCACGGCCAGCAGACAAACGTACAAAGGAGTTCGGCATGATGATACGTGTCACTGCTATCGTGCGTACAAACTCAAAAGCATCTAGGTTTTCAATGCCGTTTAATGGCGTACCTTCTACCTGTACTAATAAATTGATTGGCACGCTTTCTGGATGACTAGGCATATTTGCCAAGCTGATTAATAAGCCAGCACGATCTTTACGTTCTTCTCCCATACCAACGATACCGCCACTGCAGACATGAATATCGGCATTACGCACATAACTCAAGGTATCTAAACGATCTTGGTAAGTACGGGTAGTAATAATATCGCCATAGTATTCAGGTGAAGTATCCAAATTATGATTGTAATAATCTAAACCGGCTTCTTTTAAACGCGTAGCTTGGTGCTCTTCCAACATGCCTAAAGTGACACACGTTTCTAAGCCCATGTCTTTCACACCAGAAACCATGTCAGCAACACGTTCTAAATCACGGTCTTTCAGATTACGCCATGCAGCACCCATGCAAAAACGACTTGCACCCGACTCTTTTGCTTCTGCTGCGCTTGCTAATACTTTATCTAAAGGCATGATCGGTTCAGCTTTAACTGCTGACTCATGGTGTGCACTTTGTGGACAATAACCACAATCTTCTGCACAACCACCTGTTTTAATGCTTAATAAGGTACTGATTTGTACTGCATTTGGATCAAAATTTTCACGGTGAAGAGTTTGAGATCGGTACATTAAGTCGGCAAAAGGTAAAGCAAATAGTGCTTCTACTTCTTCAGACTTCCAATCGTGACGAATAATTTGGTCGGTATTTACTTCATTTTCAGGCATGATGTTACTTCAATAGATTTAAATGGATTAAGTCTTGATGGCAATGAATGCTTTCTCAAAATTGACACATCAAATAGCGCGATTATACAGCAATCTGCTGTCTGTTCCTTGTTTACTCTGTGCTAGCCCTTGCACGACTCATGCAGTGTGCAATGAATGTATCGCTGAGTTGCCCATATTGGGCAGTCATTGTCCTCGTTGTGCTACGCCCATTAGCGCCAATCTTACTTGTGGCCATTGCTTAAATAATCGTCATAAACAAGATAAAACGTTTAGTTTATTTAGCTATCAAACGCCCATAGATAGGCTTATTGGCGATTTTAAATATCACGACTCCGTTTATCTTAGTGCTTTTTTTTCCTCATTGATGGCCGAACAGCTTAACCAATCAATTTTGCCAAAATTATTAATGCCTATTCCCTTACACCCAAAGCGCCTCAAACAACGTGGATATAATCAATCTTTAGAATTAGCCAAAAATCTATCAAATCAACTAGCCATACCTACTGATAAGTACAATCTAATTAGAAATCGTGACACCCCGCCACAAATATCTTTACCCTATGATCAGCGCAAGCGTAATCTTCGTAACGCATTTACATTAAAGCCGTGTAATTTACCTGATCATATCGCATTAATCGATGACGTACTGACCACAGGACATACCGCCAATGCCGCAGTAAAATTATTACGGCAACAAGGTGTTATCACAATTGAACTATGGACAATTGCACGTACAATAAGCCATGATTAGAGCTTATGGACAACCATTTGCGATCACAAGGTCAATTGATGTCAACAGACGTTGAGAAATTACAAGCTCAGCTTGATAACTTTATTCAAATTGCGAAAAACAATGAACGTAAGCAGATCAACTTTCAACAATATGAGTTGAGTTTGCTCAACTGTTCTGATCTATTTGAACTGCTCACGTTGATCCTTGAGCAGCATAAAGAAAAATTTCAACTGACTGAAGTGACCTTGTTACTACATGATCCTGAGTATGAATTTCAGCGTTTAATTGATTCCAGAACAACACCACCACCTTGGCGAAAGAAACTGTTGTTTCAACAAAACTTACAGTTTATTAATCAATATTTCACCATACTGCGTAAACCACGCCTGTCAGAATTCTCTCTGCACCAGCATCAGCATTTATTTCTAGATAACGATACCCTACGCTCTGTTGCGTTATTGCCTTTGGTTCGCCATAACAAGTTAATTGGTAGCTTAAACTTAGGCAGCCGCAAAGCCGATAGATTTCAGGCCAATATCGGTACCCAGTTTCTACAACATCTTGCCGCGGTGGTTTCAGCTTGTATTGAAAATACTCGTTTGCACGAACATATTAAACAAGTTGGCTTACGCGATCCTCTAACTGGTGTTAATAACCGTCGTTTCTTTGATCAACGTGTAGAAGAAGAAGTAAAACGTGCTCAACGTAATAAAACACCTTTATCCTGTTTATTTATCGACTTAGATCATTTCAAACGGATCAATGATAACCATGGCCACCAAGCAGGCGATGCCGTACTCAAGCAAACGGCACACATCCTTGATGACACCATTCGCGCCAATGATGTGCTCGCCCGTTATGGCGGCGAAGAATTCGTTTGTTTATTGGCTGATACAACTGGTGATGATGCCAAAGAGCTCGCTGATCGAGTTCGTGAAAAAGTAGCTAATACAGTCTTTCAGATCTCACCATCAGTATCGCTCAATATCACCATGTCGGTAGGCTTAGCCACCTTAGATGAAACCACCAACGTTTATTCCAGCAGCCAATTAATCCATGCAGCAGATCAAGCCGTCTATGTTGCTAAAGTATCAGGCCGAAATAGAGTGCATAAAGCCAACTAATTACCATGCTATTGACCTTTATTATCAATAGTTTATTAATCACTCTCACCGTTATTATTCATTATGAATTATTGTACAACCTGGCAGTAAAACTACCGTTATTACCGGTTAAGCCACGACTGCGGGTGTTATGTGGCGTATTTATTATTTTATTGGCGCATATTATAGAAATCTGGCTGTTTGCCTTTGCTTATTTCTTGATGATCAATATTGATGGTCTTGGCAGTCTAAGTGGCAACTTCAATCAGAGTCTACTCGATTGTAGTTATTTTTCTTTTACCAGTTATACCACCTTAGGTTTCGGTGATATTGTGCCGACCGGTCATATTCGTTTTTTAACAGGCTTAGAGTCATTGACAGGATTGGTGATGATCACCTGGTCAGCATCATTCTTATTTATTGAAATGCAAAAGTTTTGGCCTAAAGGCAGAGCGACCTAGATTCAAGTTCAGACTAACGAATAATAATCGCACTAGGATGATGTACTAATATCGAAAACTTCTGTTTCGACCGTGAGGCCCAACCTCTAACTTCAAGAGCTTGATTCAAGTATGTCTCTAACTCTGGGAATAAATGAAGATTAGTTTTAGCGATGCGAAGATCGACATTTTTCGACAACATTAATCGTACATAACTACGACCATGTTTAATTGATGTTGCCGTAGCTAAATATCGCTGCCAACCTTTCGAATTAGCTTTGGATAATTGTTCGACTGGACGTGGCTTGGTTTTGGCTTGCGACCATATGCCCAGTTGAGCTAATTCAGCGTGCTGTTGAGCGGAGGTAAGTTCCTCACTGTAACGTAAGTTTGGAGGAATAATCGTCACCGTTGCCAAGCCTTGTGCAACGATGGTTAGGTTTAAATGTTCATCATCAGCTAAAAAACAATGGGCTAATAATCGTTTATATTTATCACGTCGCTGTTGATCATACTCAAGATAAACTTGGCCCTGTTGGAGTTTTTTCTGTAACCACAGCTTAGCTTGTTGGCCACCTTGTTCGCCTTGCCGCAGTCTACTTTCGATCTCAGGTGTATTGATACCTAATAAACGAACACGCTCGCCATTTTCTAAAATAATGGTATCGCCATCATAAACTTTCGCTACCGAATGTAAGTAACGATAAGGCTGAACTTGGCTAATAACCGGTTGTGAGTTGGCTGTCGCTAAATCAGAAAATGTAACATTGCCATCATCATCCTGACTGCGATAGATATCTGCCGCAAACAAATTGGCCTGCATAAGCAGGCCAATGAGTAATCCATTTCTCATCCATAACTTCATAGAGACATTGTCCCATGAAAAAGGCGAGTGTGGTTAATGAGTTATCGTACGCCACTCCAACCAGAACCTAGGTCAAGGTTCTCGAACCAGTTTAAGAATTTATCAACATCTTCACCTTTGAAAATAGCACCATGTTGAGGACATAACATCTCAACATCACGCTTTCTAACTTGTGCTATCCAACGCATTTTTGCCGTATTTGATGGCATCCAACGACGATGGAAATATTCCATATACTGGGTATGTTGTTCAAAGTCAGTTACAAAAGAACCAGCATAATCATCTGGTAATAATGCCGAACCAACATCACCTGAAAATAAAATTTTCGCTTTTGGATCGTAAAGAGACAAGTTACCTGATGAATGCAAATAATGAGCAGGGATAACTTCTAAATCATGGCCGCCCAAAGTAATAAAACCACCTTCATCAGGAATCGGTCTAATATTTTCTAATTTAACACCAAAATGAGCAATAAATTTAACCCAAATCTTAGGCATATAAACAATTAGATCGGGATTAGTTTGGCTCCACAATGCTAATGATGAAATAACATCAGGATCTTGGTGTGATACAAACACAGCTTCAACATTGGCTAAGTCAAAGTGTTTAGAAAATTCCGCAGCGACTACAGAAAATATCTCACCACCACCGGGATCAAGTAACAAGCCACGATCGTTATTTCGGATTAAATATTGGTTGGTATCGATGACTTCTGACCGTCGTTCTTGATCCTGCCCCAACATCATCCAGCTATGGCTGTTTTTGGTATATAGTTGTTCAACGCGCATAGAGCAAGTTCCTCTGGTTTGATTGTTGTTTTTCCATCGTATCTGTTAAATCTCGCAATAAAGAGTGCTGACGGGAAGATTGTGTACCTAATTGGCGAACCAGTTCTCTTAACATGTTAGCGACCGCTTCAAAACTCACGCCATGCTCACCAGCACTCGCCGCTTCTACTGAGGAACATACCGCCAAATATTCACCTTTTTTAACCAAAGTCGCCACCGGAGACAGTAAGTTTTTTAACGAGCCCAAACTCCGACTTAATTTCGTATTATGATCGCGGATCTCATCAACCACATATCGTTGACCCCGTTCAAAATATTTAGGTGATGTTTTTGTCGCCTTTTCATCTAACCGATTCAATAAGTTTCTATAGGTCATATAGTCAGAGAATAATCTAGCTAGGTTTGATGCCAGCTTTACAATGTCATTAATGACTTTTTGAGTATCATTAATGCAATGAGACACATCATCACCGAGCAATTGAATATCTTGCGTTAATACACGAAAGGCATCGCCTTCACTGCCTGCTCGTGCCGCCGAACTAACTGCATTTGATGACAATAGGTGCATCTGCTTTGCTAGTGGCACTAACTTATGTAATTCAGTATTTAAGCTTACGCATTGGCGAAAAACCATGTCGTATGCTTCCCCTATATTTCGGGTATATAAATTTTCGCTCACAGGTGGCCTCGTAAATTTGTTTTCTGTATCAAATTAATACGTAGTGGACGGCAATACCTATAAATAATGCAGCACCTACCCAATTGTTATTAAGGAAGGCAAGCAAGCACTGTGCCGGTTGTCGCTGCTTGACCAAATTTTGTTGATATACAAATAGGCCAACAGTTGCTGCCACTGCCAAATAATAAACTAAGTCCATTTCTAATTGATTGCCAATCAGAATGATTATAAGCAAATAGGTAGCTTGTAATATACCGATTATTGTTCGGTCATCATCACCGAATAATATAGCGGTTGATTTCACGCCAGCTAGTAAATCATCTTCACGATCAGCCATCGCATAATATGTATCATACGCCGTTGTCCACAAAATATTTGCTAAAAATAACAACCAGGCAATAACAGGTACTGTTTCTGTCTGAGCGGTAAATGCCATCGGTATTGCCCAACCAAACGCTGCGCCTAAATATACTTGTGGTAGAAAGGTATAGCGCTTCATAAAGGGATAAGTGGCCGCTAAAAATAACGCGACAAACGACATTAAAATCGTCATTGTATTCAAGAATAAAACTAAGATAAATGCCAGCAATGACAGTCCGGCAAATGTGAACAGCGCATGTTTTGGCTGTAAAGCACCGGTAGCTAACGGCCGATTAACGGTACGTGCGACCAAGCCATCAACATCTCGATCAGCATAATCATTAATCACACAACCCGCTGAGCGCATCACAATCACACCCATGACAAAGATAAATAAGATATCAAGATCGGGCATGCCATCAGCTGCAATCCATAATGCTGATAGGGTTGGCCAAAGTAATAACAAGATACCTATTGGCCGATCTAAACGCATCAATTGCACATAGGGCATTATTTTTTTCTGCCAAGACTCCATTAGTCATTATCCACTAAAGTCGGCAAAAATATCTCATTCACCAGCAGAACTTTGCCGCCTATATAAAACCGAGATCGTCTGGCCCATAATTCGTCTGGTCGATAATTTTCTTCTAACACAGCCATTTCATATAACCACTCACCCGGTGTTAAACGTGCGACTTCAATAGGGTCTCGTTTTACCGTTGGGTCGGTAAACAATAATTCACCTAATGGTTTAGTTCCTAATGCACTGAAGCGTTTTTTCATCGCCTGATAAGTGGCTAGAGGAATAATCGTTCTGGCATACACTTTGGCATTATCACCATCCATCAAACGGACTTCACGTTGCATAGCCATTTGCGTGGTCGGAATGCCTAAATTAATGCACTCATCAGGTAACGCTTTAATCCAGTGGTTGCCTAATAATTGCACTGAAAATCCATGCTCACTCACTGTCTGTAATCGGCGAGTTAACGAGCCAGTATCAGTTAACCAAGCAGTCAGTTGTGAGGGGATTAATCGTCGTTGAGCACAATGCCAGCTGGGCCAATGTTTCATTTTGCCATCTCTTTTAACATGTTATACCTGTCCAAAATCAATCCTATGTCCAAACCAACGAGTAATTAAGTCTTCTGCCCGCTCCGGTGTCGATTGCAAGAAGCTATCTGCAGCTTGTTGCATCACTGCAACGAGGTCTTGGTCTTCAACTAAATCAGCAACCCGAAATTGTGGCAAGCCCGTTTGTCTGGTGCCTAATAATTCACCTGGACCTCGTAACTCAAGATCACGTTGGGCAATGACAAAACCATCATTGGTTTCACGCAAACATTTTAAGCGAGCTTGCCCCTTTTCTGAGAGCGGAGAATGATACATCAACACACAGTGACTTTGAATACTGCCCCGACCGACTCGGCCTCTTAATTGATGTAATTGCGCCAAACCTAAGCGCTCTGAATTCTCAATCACCATTAAACTGGCATTAGGTACATCCACCCCCACCTCGATCACCGTTGTTGCCACCAGCAAATCAATATCACCGGCTTTAAACGCCTGCATGATCGCTTCTTTTTCATGACCTTTCATCCTGCCATGAACTAAAGCGATTCGTAAGTCAGGCAGTGCTTGCTGCAACTCGATAGTACTATCTTCTGCAGCCTGACACTGTAAATGCTCTGACTCTTCAATCAGCGTGCAAACCCAATAAACTTGTCGTTTTTCCTGACATGCCACAGCCACTCGAGCCACGATATCATCACGACGACTGTCCGGAATAACAACTGTTGTAACTGGACTTCGCCCAGGTGGTAACTCATCGATTACCGATACATTCAAATCGGCATAAGCCGTCATCGCTAAGGTTCTAGGTATCGGTGTTGCCGTCATCACTAATTGATGAGGAACCAGCTCCAGGTTTTTACCTTTATCCCGCAACGCTAGCCGTTGATGCACACCAAATCGGTGTTGCTCATCAATCACCACCAAACCTAAATTATTGAATACGACTTCATCTTGAAACAAAGCATGAGTGCCGACAGCAACCCGAATTTCACCACTGTCTAAATCAGCTAAAGTTTGCTTTCTTTCTGCTGCTGTTTGCTTACCGACACACCAACCTACCGAAATACCTAACGGCTCAAGCCATGCTTTAAAAGTACGTAAGTGTTGTTCCGCCAACAACTCAGTCGGTGCCATCATCACCGCTTGATAACCGGCCGACACCGCAGAAACTACCGCCATAGCAGCCACTACCGTTTTACCCGATCCCACATCGCCTTGCACTAAGCGCTGCATCGGTTGGTTTTGAGTAATATCCAGCAGGATTTCATCAATCACACGTTGTTGTGCATTGGTCAGCGGAAATGGCAGTTGTTGTAAAAACTGCTGGCTATGTTCATCTACGCCTTTCAACACTGGCGATTTATGTTGTAACGTTCGTTGTCGCAACTGACGCATACTCACTTGATGAGCGAGTAACTCTTCATAGGCTAAACGACGTTGGGTAGGATGGGTACGTTCTAATAATTGCTGCACATCAACATCAGGTGGAGGCTGATGGACATAACGTAAGGCATCGGTCAGCGAATAATGAGCCACTGGGTGTAACCGATTATTCTCACTAAGTAATTCAGGCAAACTACTATTGTCCAAACATGCCAATGCTTGTTTTAATAATTTCCTTAAACTCAGTTGATGCAAACCTTCCGTTGTAGGATAGATGGGAGTTAACTCTGTCTCTACCGGTACAAAACCTTCAACTGCAATAATCTTATATTCGGGGTGTACCATCTCTAATGACGATGGACCATTGCGTAATTCACCAAAACAACGTACCCGTGCACCTTGGCTGAGCTGCTGTTGCTGAGTTTTGGAAAAGTGAAAAAAGCGTAATACCAGTGAGCCGGTACCGTCTTCAATATGACACAACAAAGAACGACGGCGGCCAAATTTAATTTGGCTGAGCTTAACGGTGCCTTCAATCAGGCATTCTTGGTGTAATCGAACACTGCCTAATGGATGTAGGCGGGTACGATCTTGATAGCGAAGAGGCAAATGAAACAACAAATCTTGAACCTGTTGTATGCCTATTTTGTGAAGACGTTCAGCTACTTTACTGCCAACGCCTTTTAAAGCAGTAACGGACTGCGATAATACTAAATTGTCGACCACCGTCCGTTACCTATCTTCTTCAACTATTCTTATGCGCCTAAGTGCATAACGGCATCCATTTCTACCGGTACACCTTTGGGTAAAGATGCCACGCCAATAGCGGCGCGAGCAGGATAAGGTTGCTCAAAATATTCGGCCATGATTTCATTAACAGTGCCGAAGTAGCTCAAATCGGTTAAGAAAATGTTTAATTTTGCAATATCTTGCAATGTGCCGCCTGCCGCTACCGCAACGGCTGATAAGTTATCAAATACCTGACGTACTTGAGTTCCAAAATCACCTTCAATCACTGTCATTGTTTCAGGCACTAAAGGGATTTGCCCTGATAAATAAACTGTATCGCCAACTTTAACTGCTTGTGAATAAGTACCAATTGCTTCAGGTGCATTTGATGTATGAATAATTTTGCGAGCCATTTTACTCTCCGTTAGGTTCACCTAATGCTAGGTGATAATTAAAATCAATATATTAGGGTTATTGGTTGACTCTAGTAATGCGTACTACCATATCAATATGACGCAGGCGACGAATAACACGAGCCAAGTGTTGCCGATTTAACACTGAAATAGTGAGACGCAGATCGGAATACTCACTTTCTCGCTCATCTACCATCACATTATCAATATTCGAATCAGTTTCCGACACCGCTACTGCAATAGTTGCCAACACACCACGCTGATTTAATACATGCACAATAATATCAACCGGGAACTCACGATTAACATCTGGCGACCAAGCCACATCCAACCACTTATCTTGTTGACCACGTAAATTAAGTGTCGTTTTGCAAGATACTTGGTGAATAACAATGCCGCGACCAGCACTAACAAAACCGTTAATAGCATCACCTGGAATCGGATGGCAACAGCGAGCAAAGTTCACCACCATGCCCTCAGTACCTGCAATCATCAATGGTTGCTGTTCAATATTTGCTGATACTTCATCTTGTATCATTTTTTGAGCAATTAATAATGCTGAACGATTACCCAGTCCAATATCATCTAATAAATGCTCCATACTTTCTAATTCTAGTTCTTCTAATAAATCATGGACCCGCTGATGTGGAATGTCCTTAATTTGAGTAGAAAAAGCATGCAAATGTTTATTTAATAATCTATGTCCTAGCATCACCGCTTCTTCATTACGCAATTGTTTCAGGTAATGACGAATACTAGATCGTGCTTTTGCCGTGATCACAAAATTCAACCACGATGGATTTGGGTGGCTAGATGGAGATGTAATCACCTCAACTGACTGGCCCGTTTCCAACTGAGTGCTTAATGGTACGAGATGTCGGCCCACTTTGGAAGCCACACAAGAATTGCCAATATCAGAGTGAACAGCATAGGCAAAATCAACGGTAGTGGCACCACGAGGCAAGGACATGATCTGACCTTTGGGCGTAAACACGTAAATTTCTTCCGGAAAGAGATCGATACGTAAGTTTTCTAAGAATTCAATCGAATCCCCAGAGTCTTTTTGCATTTCTAAAATACCTTGCAACCATTGCCTCGCACGTCGGTGCGCTTGGTTACTACCTTCACTTTCACCCGTTTTATATAGCCAATGTGCAGCGACACCCGCTTCTGCCATTTGATCCATATTTCGTGAGCGAACTTGTACTTCTATAGGCAAACCATAAGGGCCAAACAGCACGGTATGTAATGATTGGTAGCCATTCGCTTTTGGAATAGCAATATAATCTTTAAATTTTCCTTGCACTGGCTTGTATAGATTATGGGCCACACCCAACATCCGGTAACACTGATCAACATCATCAACGATAATGCGAAATGCATACATATCCATTACTTCAGAAAAGGATAGTTGCTTGCTGACCATTTTCTTATACAAGCTGTACAGATTCTTTTCGCGGCCTTGGATATCGGCGCTAATGCCTTCCTGTTCCATCCGGTTAAGAATAGATGCCGTGATCTGTTGGACAACTTCTTTACGATTACCTCGTGACTTACGTACCGCGTCAGCTAGAACTCGGTAACGTATCGGGTAAAGTACATGAAAACCTAAATCTTCCAACTCACAACGCATTAGATTCATGCCTAAACGTTGGGCTATCGGTGCATAAATATCGAGCGTTTCATGGGCAATACGACGACGTTTATCGGGGCGCAAGTGCAACAAGGTACGCATATTGTGGAGACGGTCTGCTAATTTGACGATGATCACTCGAATATCTTGTGACATCGCCAATAACATTTTTCGTAGATTTTCAGCTTGAGCATGCTGACGAGTTTCAAATGCCGCTTGGGCAAGTTTACTCACGCCCTCAACCAACAAAGCCACTTCTTCACTAAATTCGCTAGCCAACTGCTCACGTGAGATCGCAGTATCTTCAATCACATCATGCAGCAGCCCAGCCATGATGCACTCATGATCCATATGCATAAGAGCAAGGACATGAGCAACCGCTAAGGGATGAGTAATATATGGTTCGCCTGAACGCCGCATTTGGCCTTCATGCGCCTGTTCTGCATAGAAATAGGCGCGACGAATATCATCAACCTGCTTAGACTCTAAATAGTTTGATGTAGCAAAACAGAGATCATCAATGGCTAACTTTGGTTCGGATTGCTGGATTTGGACCAGCTCATCAGCTACCGTTGGTTTTGCACTCAAGGATATTACTTCCCTACTTGTAATTCTTCTTCTGCAACAATACTTTCTTCAGCATGAACGCGTGCACTGGTTTTAGTTAAGATGCTTGCATCAACTAAACCTGCAGCAATTTCACGTAAAGCTAAAACGGTTGGTTTATCATTTTCCAATGGCACCATTGCATCAGCACCCATTGAAATTTCACGTGCACGTTTTGACGCCACTAAAACTAATTGAAAACGGTTATCTACGTTTTCTAAACAATCTTCTACTGTTGTACGTGCCATATTTTCTTCCCCAAAAACGTTTAATTTTACGAAATAACCAGAACTTACGCCAGAAGTTCTACTAATAATTTTGCTTGTACTTGTTTTTGTACTGTTATTGACTGGCGTTGTGCCGTCATGATCGCCTTTAATTCATCTAAAGCCAACTCAAAATCGTCATTGATAATTAAATAATCGAACTCAACATAATGTGACATTTCATTTTCAGCATCACGCATCCGGCGTGCAATGGTCGCATCATCATCTTGGCCACGGCCTTGTAAACGGTGTTCTAAGGCCTCTTTAGATGGAGGTAAGATAAAGATCCCAGTGCAGTCAGGCTGATTTTTTCTAACCTGTTGCGCGCCTTGCCAATCAATTTCCAATATCACATCTTGGCCAAGTTCCAACTCAGACATGACTGCTGCACTCGATGTTCCATAAGAATTATCAAATACAGTTGCCGATTCCAAAAAATCACCCGTATCACGCATTTGCGCAAACTGTTCCTGACTGACAAAGAAATAATCCTTGCCATTAACTTCACCCTCACGTGGCGCACGAGTAGTGTGAGAAACAGATAATTTTATTTGCTGATACTTCGCAACCAGTGCGTTTACCAAACTTGTTTTCCCTGCACCTGATGGCGCGGCAACAATAAAGAGACTTCCACTCATTTTAATTTGATTCCTGTTCGCTTTTTTACGCTACGTTATTTATAGAATTTTATATTCTATATGTCGCGTATTCTACGCTTAATTTCTAACTATTTATAAGCAATAAGCACAAATAAAAACCTTTTCAAATAATTTTGAGATATATGACTTTCGAGTTTTCAAGCATTGAGGTTCTGTAGCTAAAAGTAAAGAAAGTGGACGGTTCACGAAGGTATAGACATACCTTTAATAAGCATTAAGCCTAAATCAAGTCTTCAGTTAGGTGATTGAAATTAATCTACATCTAGTACTAAAGTACTATAGACATCCTTGTTGACTACTAATATTATGTATGTCGAATTATGTGAAGTCCGTCACACTTCACTAAAGCCAAATACTTAGGAGTAGGTGATGAAAACCAAAATAACAACATCTTTGCTTTTTGCAGTTATGACATTATTTAATGTGTCTGCTGCTACTGCAGGCCCTGTTGGTCCCGGAACATGCTCAAATTCCGATGTTACAGCAAATGGAACGGGAGGCCCTGCCTCTGCTATCTACTGTACCAATCAAGCAGGCAATGATGGTAACGGTGTTAATTTCTCAGCTAATATCAACTCACTGTTCAATACAGAATTTGGAACGTCACTCAGTGGTAACTGGTCACAACTGGCTAAAAATGATGCCATTGGCAACCAAAATATTAGTAGCGGGCCTTGGGATTTTTCAGCATTAGCCGCTTCAATCACCAATCCATTTGTGATTGTATTGAAGGCAACTAACAACTTCGCTGCTTACCTATTTGACTTCACAACTGATGGCACCGGGACATTTAATACCGTTGGTATAACGGATGATAGTAAACAACATGATATCTCTCATATTTCTATTTATACTTTAGATACCATTTCACAGGTTCCAGTGCCTGCAGCACTATGGTTGTTTGGCTCTGCTCTAATGGGATTAGTAGGTATACGTAAACGTTATACAGCATAAGCCTCCCTCAAAAAATCAAATAAAAAAGCCGTGATAAATATCACGGCTTTTTTATTTCTAATAGTCAGTGCTAGCTGACTTTGTTTTAGTCCTGACTATAATTATTCAATATTCTGGATCTGTTCACGCATTTGCTCTATCAACACTTTCAAATCAACCGAATGACGAGTGGTATCACTATCAATGGATTTTGATGCCAAGGTATTGGCTTCACGATTCAGTTCTTGCATTAAAAAGTCTAAACGGCGACCAACAGGTTCATCACGTTGCAATACATTTTGCACTTCAATGACATGGCTTTGTAGTCTATCTAACTCTTCTGCAACATCACTTTTTTGTGCTAGCACGACCATCTCTTGCTCTAAACGTTCTGCATCAAGGTTCACAGCTAGTTCAGCAACACGGTCAGCCAATCGCTGGCGATGTTGGGCTAAAATGTCAGGCATACGCTCACGCACATCAATGGCAATCGTATTAATATCATCACAACGTTGTTCGATCATTTGTTGTAACGCTGAACCTTCGGTTTCGCGAGTGGTAATCAACTCTTCAATCGCAACTTTTAACGATGATAGAACGGTTTTATTTAACGCGTTTTGGTCTAGCGAGTCAGAAATTATTACCCCAGGCCATTGCAATACTCTTAATGGGTCAACTGGCGCTGCTTGCTCAGAAAAGTTCGCCACTTGTTCGCAACTATTCACTACCGCTTGGGCTAACTCTTTATCTATTTCTAAAGTAGTCTGCTGTTGCTCTGGCGCTTTATAGCGCAACACAGCGTCAATTTTACCGCGGCCTAACTTATCGGTGAACATTTTTCGGATCTTCATTTCTAAAGGTCGAAAACTTTCTTCCAAACGTAATGCCACCTCAAGGTAACGATGATTTACCGAGCGAATTTCCCAAGTCAAACTGCCTTGATCGGTTTGCTGTTCTTGGCGGGCAAAGGCCGTCATGCTTCGAGTCAATTTAAAATCCTAAAAATCATTAAAAAAGACATCTTAACTAAAACTAGTACTAAAAAGCATCTGTATTTATTCAGACCCACGTATAATGTTGCGATTATTTATATATGAAGGAAGAAGCTATGCGTCCAAGCGGTCGTCAACCTAATGAATTACGTAATGTAAAAATTACCCGTAACTACACAAAACATGCTGAAGGTTCAGTTTTAGTTGAATTTGGCGATACCAAAGTATTGTGTACCGCTTCTGTTGAAGAACGCATTCCTAACTTCCTTCGCGGCAAGGGTGAAGGTTGGGTTACAGCAGAATACGGCATGTTACCGCGCTCAACAGGTAGTCGCATGGCACGTGAAGCTGCTCGCGGTAAGCAAAGTGGTCGTACTATGGAAATCCAACGTTTAATTGGTCGTTCTTTACGTGCAGCGATTGATTTAAAGGGTTTAGGCGAACGCAGCATCACTATTGATTGTGATGTTATTCAAGCTGATGGCGGTACTCGTACTGCATCAATCACCGGTGCTTTTGTTGCTCTGCAAGATGCAATCAACCACTTGATTACCAAAAAGAAAATCAAGAAAAGTCCTTTACATGGCCAATTAGCATCAGTGTCTGTGGGTATTTACGACGGTACGCCAGTGCTAGATCTTGATTACATCGAAGATTCAAATGCTGAAACAGATATGAATGTGGTGATGAACGATGCCGGTGCTTATATCGAATTACAAGGTACGGCTGAAGGTCATGCTTTCCACCCTGAAGAATTAACTGCAATGTTAGCTTTGGCCAAAGAAGGCATCGACGACTTAATGGTTAAACAACGCGAAGCTTTAGCCCAATAATGAAAAAAATTGTTTTAGCCAGCGGCAATAAGGGCAAACTCAAAGAGTTTGCCCAATTATTTGCAACAATGAACATTGAAGTCGTGCCACAGTCTGAATTTGATGTGCCTGAAGCCGAAGAAACCGGCCTGACATTTGTTGAAAATGCCATCATCAAAGCACGTAATGCAGCCAAATATACTGGATTGCCTGCGATTGCTGATGACTCAGGTATTGAAGTTGATGCCCTACAAGGCAGACCTGGTATTTATTCGGCACGTTTTGCTGGCGCAGATGCCACTGACCGAGACAACTTACATCTCTTATTAGAGCATCTACAAGATAAACCCACCGCAGAACGTACTGCACGTTACCAATGCTTATTGGTTTATATGGAGCATGAAAATGATCCAACGCCGTTGATTAGTCAGGCTAGCTGGGAAGGACGAATCTTGCCGGCTCCTATCGGTGATGGCGGCTTTGGTTATGATCCCATTTTCTGGGTTAATGAAACGCAATGTAGTTCTGCTGAACTCAGTCCAGAACAAAAACATGCGATTAGCCACCGAGGCAAAGCCTTGCAGAAATTCATGGCACAGTTCTCATCAAATGAGCAATAACAGACTTTTTAATTTCTGTCTTTTGTTAGTGATATCCATGATGACAGCCTGCTCATCACGACCTATTTCTGAGCAAGCTATCGCACCTATTTTCAAACTAGATAGTGTGCAAAGCCTGGAAAAATATAAGCTATTTATTGGTCACCCCACACCTAGTTTATATTCCATTTGCCGTCATAAAACCTGCCGAGAAATTGCTTTTGTCAGCTTAAGTGATGTTCAGTGGCAGAATGTTGAAGCACTGTTTTCTCCACCAGCAATATCAGCTGAATACGAACGCGGCCAAATACAACAAGCAGTTGCCTTACTTGAAACCTATACTGGCGAGCAAACCAACACCGATAATGATCGAGCTGAAAATGACTCAAGGTCAGGTATTCAAGGTCAGATGGATTGCATCGATGAAGCCACCAATACCACGGTGTATTTACGGATGATATCCAAAGCAGGTTTATTAAAGTGGCATCAAGAGGCATCACGTATAGGTAGAGGCGTGATGACTGGTAATATTCCACATAACACTGCAACCATTATCGAAATAGAATCAGGTACGCCTTATGCCGTTGATTCATGGTTTGAAGACAATGGTGTAGAGCCCCATATTTTGCCTCTTGCAGAATGGAAATCAGGTTGGTGGCCACAATAATGTATAACTTCACAGCCTTGCCGCCCCTCAGCTTATATATCCATGTGCCATGGTGCGTACGTAAATGCCCGTACTGTGACTTCAATTCCCATAAGTCACCAGACCAGATCCCTGAAGATGCTTATATTGATGCCTTGATCAGAGATTTAGAACAAGAAGTACCCTTAATCTGGGGACGCACCGTGACCAGTATTTTCATCGGTGGCGGCACGCCGAGCCTATTATCAGCCGAAGCCTACGATCGCTTATTTTCAGCAATACGAGCACTCTTACCGTTAAGTAGCCAAGCTGAAATTACCTTAGAAGCGAATCCCGGTACCTTTGAACAAGAACGGTTCGCCGATTATCTAGCCTTAGGCATTAATCGCTTATCTATCGGTATTCAAAGCTTTGATGATCAGGCTCTACAAGCTTTAGGTCGTATCCACGATAAAGACCAAGCCATTAAGGCAGTTGAAACTGCCCATAAAGTCGGCTTTGAAAACTTTAACTTAGACCTGATGTTTGGTCTACCCCATCAAACTGCCAGCAAAGCGGCACATGATGTGAATACAGCTATCGCGCTTGAGCCAACACATATCTCCTATTATCAGCTAACATTAGAACCCAATACCTTGTTCTATCAACAGCCGCCCACCTTACCAGATGAAGATCCAATTATTGATTGGCAAATTGATAGCCAACAATTGTTGGCTGAGGCAGGTTATCGACAATATGAAGTCTCAGCGTATGCCAAGGAAAACAAACGCTGCCAACATAATCTAAATTATTGGCAGTTTGGTGATTACCTTGGCATCGGTGCCGGTGCACATGGCAAGATCAGCGATGCAGCTCAACAAAGCATCACTCGTCGTTCCAAACAAAAACAACCACAAGCCTTTATCGATACAGCAGGCACTGACAAAGTGCTGCTTAGTGATGAAAAAATCAGCCGCAAAGATATTGGTTTTGAGTTTATGCTCAATGCTTTGCGACTTACGGATGGCTTTCCTACTCCGCTGTTTTATCAACATGCCGGCGTACCGATTTCACATATCGATAAAGCACTTGAACAAGCTCAACATGAAGGTTTATTAGAAAGAAACATTCACTTCATTAAACCGACAGAAAAAGGACAACGTTACTTAAATAGTCTCATTGAGCTATTTTTGCCACAATAGTATGCTGTCAGCGTATTCAAACTAAGGATCATTCGATGTTAACCAACAGCTTAAAAATTATTAGTGCCTTATTGTTACTTGCCGCACCGTTAGCGCAAGCAGAAGTCATCTCTATCGCTGATCCACGCTACGATGTAGCCAACACTGAACAAGGTGTATTACGCCCGACTCGCGGCATGTCAAAAGCCAATGTTACCAACAAGTTTGGTGAGCCAGAGCACAAAACAGCAGCCGTTGGTGAGCCACCTATTTCAAACTGGACTTACCCTGAGTTTGTTGTTTATTTTGAACACAATATTGTGATTCATTCCGTAGTACCTCACTAAAATATGCAATTAAAGTCGGTTAACGTCTCTTTAACCAAAGAGATTGAATATAACGGTGAGTTAATTAAAACCGGCATATTTAAACAACCGGTCAGTGGCAGCGTAACGATCAGCGCCACACAGATTAACGGCGACCAACAAGCAGATCTGAAAAATCATGGTGGTGAACACAAAGCCGTCTATGGTTTTGCCAGCAATCACTATGATTATTGGCGTAAAGAGTTAAATAAGCCTGAATTAAGTTACGGTCAATTCGGTGAAAACCTGAGTATCAGTGATCTTGATGAAGCCAGCTTATGTATTGGCGATCAATTACAACTGGGTGACTGCATACTCGAAATCAGCCAACCTCGCGTACCTTGCTTCAAACTCGGTATGGTGATGGGCTTACCTACCATGCCAAAGTTATTTATCGAGCATGCCCATACTGGTATTTATTTCCGGATCATCCAAGCAGGCACAGTTGAGTCCGGCCAAACAGTTGAACGAATCCTAGCTCACCCAGAGCAATTATCTGTACAAACCTTGTTCAAAGCTTATTTTAATAAGCAATTTGTTGGTGCAGACAAAGTGATGCAACAAGCAGAAACAATCGGCCAATTATCAACCGAGTGGCGTCAAAAAGTCTTGTCTCGACTCAAATAATCCAGAGTCAATTGATAGCAAAAACCGCAACTAATCAGCCGTTTTTTATTGCCCAATTATTAACAGCACTCTTTATATTTCAATTTGTTACAATCGATATTTTGCTCATCCAACTAGGAGTGTTTAATGTCACGCGTATACAATTTTAGTGCTGGTCCTGCCATGTTGCCTCAAGCAGTATTAGAACAAGCACAACAAGAGTTTATGGACTGGAATGGCTCAGGCATGAACGTGATGGAAATGAGTCACCGTGGCAAAGAATTCATGTCTATTGCCCAACAAGCCGAAGCCAACTTGCGTGATGTAATGGCAATCCCTGACAACTACAAAGTGTTGTTTCTACAAGGTGGTGCTTCTAGCCAATTTGCAGCCATTCCGATGAACTTATTACGTGGCAAAAAATCAGCTGATTATTTCAACACAGGCCAATGGTCCAAGAAAGCCATTGCCGAAGCTAAAAAATACTGTGATGTAAACATCGTTGCCAGCTCTGAAGATGCAAACTTCTGCACCGTGCCTGAAAGAGACACATGGCAGTTAAATCCTGATGCTGCTTATGTTCATTACACTGCCAATGAAACTATCGGTGGTGTTGAATTTGATGCTATTCCAGATACCGGTGATGTACCGTTGGTTGTCGACTTGTCTTCAACGATCTTATCTCGCCCCATTGATGTCTCTAAATTTGCCCTCATTTATGCCGGAGCTCAAAAGAATATTGGCCCAGCTGGACTTTGCATTGTCATTGTTCGCGATGACTTTATCGGTGACGTTATTGATGGCACCCCCACTATGTTTGATTATAAAGTTCAAGCTGATAATGACTCGATGTATAACACGCCGCCGACTTACTCTTTATATCTAGCTGGCCTCGTTTTCCAATGGTTGAAAAACCTTGGCGGTCTGACTGCGATGGCTGAAGTTAATCAACGTAAGGCTGACAAACTTTATAACGCCATTGAAACCTCAGGCTTTTATGCTAACCCGGTTACGCCAAAATATCGCTCTTGGATGAACATTCCATTTACCCTTAATGATGCTTCATTGGATGCCGACTTTTTAGCCGGTGCTAAACAGGCAGGTTTAATCACTCTTAAAGGTCACCGCAGTGTGGGTGGTATGCGAGCCAGCATTTACAACGCGATGCCTGAGCAAGGTGTTGATGCATTAATCACTTATATGAATGATTTTGCAGCCAAAAACTCATAACCATTGATGGCAGCAAGCTTTCAACTGTTCAGATTAAAAAGGTAACACCAACACCAGGTACAAAAATCAGTCACAATCATCTGTATGACACTCACAAGTACGTCCCAGCTCCTTATCGTGCTTGGGCGGTCATGCACACAACGCAGAGGACGCAGTAAATGTTTAAAGTGTTAACGCTTAATAATATTTCAGTAACTGGCCTAAATAGACTGCCACGTGAGTTTTATGAAATTGCCTCCGAGATTCAGCATCCCGATGCCGTACTGGTTCGCTCTTTCAAAATGCATGATTGGATCATTCCCGAGACCCTGCAAGCCGTTGGTCGTGCCGGTGCCGGCGTTAACAATATCCCTATTGATGCCATGACTCAAAAAGGCATTCCGGTATTTAATGCCCCCGGTGCTAATGCTCATGCGGTGCAAGAGCTAGTATTAACAGGCATGTTACTCAGTGCTCGTAATATCTGTCCTGCGTGGGAATTTGCTCGTAATTTAGAAGGCAGTGATGTCGAAATCACCAAGCAAGTCGAAGCAGGTAAACAAGACTTTGTTGGTTTTGAGCTACCGGGTAAAACTATCGGCGTTGTTGGCTTAGGTGCTATTGGTATCAAGATAGCCAACACCGCTATTGCCTTAGGTATGCGAGTCATTGGATATGATCCAAAAATCACTGTTGAAGGTGCATGGCAGCTTTCTCACGAAGTTGAACAAGCCTCGTCTGTAGATGACTTACTGCTGCACTGCGACTTCGTGACCTTTCATGTGCCATTGGTCGAAAGTACTAAACACATGATCAATGCAACCAGACTGGCCAATATGCGTGACAAAGTCACCATCTTAAACTTCTCCCGTTCAGGTATTGTCGATGATGATGCTGTGATTGACGCTTTAGATAGTGGCAAGGTGCACACTTATGTCTGTGACTTTCCTAGCAACAAACTCAAAGATCACAGCAAAGTTATAGCCCTACCCCACCTCGGTGCTTCCACAATGGAAGCTGAAGACAACTGTGCCATCATGGTCGCCGATCAAATCAAAGATTATTTAGAAAACGGTAATGTTAAAAATGCCGTTAACTTTCCGACTATAAAAATGGCCAAACTGCCTGACCAATTTCGTATTACCATTGCCCATCAAAATTCACCCCATCTATTAAGCGCCATCACCAATGCCATTGCCAATGCCGAAATCAACATTATGGATATGCTTAATAAATCACTGCATGATGTGGCCTATACCTTAGTCGACACTGCTGCAGAGATTCCTGCATCTGTAGTTGATGAAATTACTGCCATTGAGGGTGTATTGAATGTCAGGTTCTTGGACTGTTCTAGTGAGTAAACAGGCTTGTTCCTTAATTTTGGTAAAAGACAAAACTAGATGGAGTTTGAATAATCCCTAATTTATCAGACAGTTCAAAAGTGGCTTTAAAAATTACTAGATTTATTATCATTCCCATTTTCTTAATTCTTATTATTATGGTCATTGCTTCTGCAAGACAAGCTTATATCCCAAGTGAGTTTTGCAAGCAATTAACTTACATAAGCGTTTCTTCCATCATATTTTTGATAGGAGGATATTTTGGTTTTTTACATGTCTACTATAATGGCAAAACATCCCTTCAATACTTCTTAAGATCTGAGCCTTCAAAAAGGCCTATACACTACATAATTAAAGTGGGGACAGGACTAGTAGGATGCGCTGTCATCGCATCTGTACTGGCTGTAAACTTATGGGCACACCCAACACATTGGATTGCTAAAGAAGAAGTACAAATTAAAGCTATCGTAACAAAGCCCGGCTATCGCAACCGTGGAGCTGCGGCAGGACTAAAAAAAATTACGGTACAAGACACTCACTCAGGTGAAATCTTATCATTCTTCTGGCCCTCTACAGGCAAGTCCTATAATGCTCAAAAAGGTGACCTGCTTATTATCAACGCAAGGAAATGGTCTATGGGCATTATAATAACTGGTCTAACAGTAACTAACTAAAGCGCATTTAAAGAACCTTTTCACATCAACTTTATTTAAACCAAAATCAGAGTTAAAGATTAGATGAGACGCTTCCCTTTTAACCTATAGTTTCCCCCAACACCGGAAAGTCGCGCAATTCATCTAGCCATTACGAAACTCCTAACCGATAGTTAAGCCTCTCGGCTAGTATTTATTGCCATTCATTACTATTAGGCATTTAATAATACTATTAGCCTGATAAACAGCTCATGTCCTTGTTCCTAGATCACAGTTAATGGCCTCAACAAGGCAACATGTATCACACTTAGTCTCACTACATTCATATGGAGTTTGCTATGGATACAGTCAAATACTCATTTCTCAAACTATTCCTGCTCGGTAGCCTATTAATTCTGGCCAGTCCATTTGCTGTAGCTCAGTGTATTGGTGTGGTTACCGCAGGCGGTGGCCAAGGTTTTTGGGCTGATGTTGGCAAAGGTGCACGCCAAGCAGGGCAAGAGTTAGGGCTGGCAGTGTATGTGCGTGGCGCCGTTGATGAATCTAATATTGCAGCCCAGCGATCACTGATTAACGTTATGATTGATAAGGGCTGTACCGGCTTAGTATTGGCTCCCAATACTAAGGAGCGGCAAAACGATGTTGAAATCCTAAAGGCTCAAGGTATTCCCACGGTATTCATCGATCGTGATATTGGTGGTGACCGTGTCAGTGTTATAAAAACAAATAACTTTCGTGCAGGTCAATTAGCCGGTAAAGAGATGGTTAAGGCACTGAATGGTAAAGGCCAGGTTGCCGTATTACGCTCCAATAAAAATATACCCACTACTACATCAAGAGAAAGAGGATTTATTAAAGAAGCAATTAACGGGGGCTTAGAAGTCACTGTTGATTACTACTTAGGCACGATGATTGGCGATGCTAGAAGTCGGGCGTTTGAAATATTTGATTCAGCAGACCATATTGATGGTGTATTCACCCCTAATGAAGTCACAACGATGGCAACCATAGCTGCACTTGGAACGACTAACGATCGCAGTTTGATCACACATATTGGTTTCGACTCGAGTGACTATATGGTTAAAGCACTACAGTCGGATCAGATATTTGGCTTTGTGGTGCAACGTCCATTTGATATGGGCTATCAAGGTGTTTATACCGTTCATCAGGTAATGCTAGGTAATAATGTCGATAAAAATATAGATACTAACGTGATTTTTGTTAACAAAGATAAGCTTGTACAGACCGAAATCAAGCAAGTACTAGGCATCAATTAGTCTTGTCTTGGCTAATGTTTTCACCTAAAAACCGGCGTTGTGCCCATTTAGGCAGAGTGCCGACACGTGCATGATGCAACGAGTCTGACTCAATCACGATCAATACTAATACGGTGACTAAGGTCGGCAAAATACCGAGTCCGCCAATCATTGCGTAAACCGCTTCTTTCATCAATCCTAGCTGTTGATTGGCTAACCAACCTAAGGCTGCAACAGTAGCCAACAAGCTCAAAGCTATTGCAAATAATGTGCTCCAACGACGAGCGATTTGCCAATGAATATAAACAAATTCACTGTCTTCACGTTTAACTTTGGCAGCTCGATAGAACGTGTAACTTAATGTAGCAATAGAAATGATTGGTACTAAAACCAAAAACTTCATATAAGACTGGCCAAAGGTCGCCAGACCAGTGAACAACAGAATATGATTCATAATCAGGTTACTGATAAAGATATCATGAGGCACTTTTGCAGATGCCATTTCTTGCTCTGTTGCGTCCAAACTGCCACCTTTTCCTAATTAAAATCAGCCCTCACCTTCCGGTGAGAGCTGTTGTTTTACTTTACTACTAGTCTGCCATGTTGCTCAAGATTGCATCACGAACAGCATCTAATGTTGCATCAACAGTTACCAGTGGTGCAGTACTTTGTTGAATCGCTGTGTCTGGATCTTTCAAACCATGACCAGTCAATGTACAAACAATTTTGCTGCCTTCAGGAATCTTGCCACTGTTAATGTCGTTGATTGCACCGGCTAATGATGTTGCAGATGCTGGCTCACAGAAAATACCTTCGTGTTCTGCCAACATTTTTTGTGCTGCCAATATTTGTGCATCACTACACTCATCAAACCAACCTTTTGAGACTTCTTGCAATGCCCAAGCTTTATCCCAGCTTTGTGGATGACCGATACGAATAGCCGTTGCCACAGTTTCTGGATTATCAACCATTTCACCACGCATAAATGGTGCACTTCCTTCAGCTTGGTAACCGACCATTTTTGGACGTTTATCAATAATACCTTCATCGAAGTATTCGCTGTAGCCCATCCAATGTGCAGTGATGTTACCGGCGTTACCAACAGGTAAGCAATGGAAGTCAGGTGCAAATGATAATTCTTCTACAATTTCAAATGCCGCTGTTTTTTGACCTTCCAAACGGTATGGATTAATTGAGTTAACAATCGTTACTGGCGCATGTTCAGCGACATCTTTAACTAATTGCATGCCTTCATCAAAGTTACCTTTGATTTGAATAATCGTAGCACCGTGCATCATCGCTTGGGCTAATTTACCTAAGGCAATTTTGCCATCAGGAATTAATACAAACGCTGCGATACCCGCACGTGCTGCATAAGCTGCTGCTGCTGCTGAAGTATTACCAGTAGAAGCACAGATAATCGCTTTGCTGCCCGCTTCAACGGCTTTAGTCACTGCCATGGTCATGCCACGATCTTTGAATGAGCCCGTTGGGTTTAAACCTTCGTATTTAACGTAGATTTCAACATCTTTGCCTAATAGGCCAGGGATGTTTTCTAATTTAAGTAACGGTGTATTACCTTCACCTAAACTGATCAATTTAGTATCCGCACTCACAGGTAAGCGATCGCGGTAACGTTCAATTAAGCCGGTATAACGTGGTCGAAATGGCATGATTGTTCCTTTAAAATTATTTGTTTATGTTGGCTTAAACTAAAAGTGCTTCTAGTTTAACTTAACCAAGTGATTCCACACGAATACGCATCACCGAATTTTTAACACTAGCTAGTGCTTCGATTTGTGCGATTGCAGCATCCATATTTTTCTCAACAACTTGTTGGGTCAGCATAATGACAGGAACAATCCCGCCTTGCTCTTCAGGTTCTTTTTGTAAGATAGCTTCAATACTAATGCCTTGCTCACCCATGATGCGAGTGATGTCAGCCAATACGCCCGGCTTATCTTCAGTGTGAACACGTAAGTAATATGACGTTATTACTTCAGATACAGGCAAGATGGGTGTATCAATCAATGCATCATCTTGGAAACCTAAATGAGGCACTCTGTTTTCTGGCGCTGTATTTAAAGAACGTACGATATCGATGATATCGGCTACTACTGCAGATGCCGTGGCATCAGAACCAGCACCAGCACCGTAATACAATGTTGGACCAACTGCATCGCCTTGTACTAATACCGCATTCATCACGCCATCTACATTGGCAATTAAACGACGCTCAGGAATCATCGTTGGATGAACACGTAGTTCAATACCTGTATCGGTCTTCTTCGCAACACCTAAGTGTTTGATGCGGTAACCTAATTCAGCAGCATATTTCACATCTTCTTGTGAAATTTCACTAATGCCTTCGGTATAGGCTTTATCAAACTGTAACGGCACACCAAATGCGATTGAAGCCATGATAGTTAATTTATGTGCAGCATCAATACCTTCAACATCAAAGGTAGGATCCGCTTCGGCATAACCTAAGGCTTGTGCTTCTGCTAATACATCAGCAAAGTCACGACCTTTGTCACGCATTTCTGTCAGGATGAAGTTACCTGTACCGTTAATGATGCCTGCTAACCATTCAATGCTGTTGGCAGCCAAACCTTCACGCATTGCTTTAATAATTGGAATACCGCCAGCTACAGCAGCTTCAAAACCAATGGTAACGCCTTTTTCTTGGGCTTTTGCAAACAACTCATTGCCGTGCATCGCGATCAACGCTTTATTCGCTGTAACCACATGCTTGCCATTCGATAAAGCTTCTAAAACTAACTCACGAGCAATGCCCGTTCCGCCAATTAACTCAACAACAATTTGAATCTCTGGATCAGATACAATCTCGTGGGCATCGGTAGTCAGTGCAATACCGTCTGTCTCACAGCCTTTTGGACTGTCAAAACTTCGATCTGCTGCACGAGCAACTTCAATATCACGGCCAGCGCGACGAGTGATTTCTTTTAGGTTACGACTAAGTACATTAACTGTACCGCTGCCCACAGTACCTAAACCAAGAACGCCAATTTTTACTGATTGCACTTTATACTCCTGAATCTTTTTTAAGCATGTCACGGATTCCACGAATCGCCTGACGTGTTCGATGTTCATTTTCAATTAAACCAAAGCGAACATGATCATCACCATATTCACCAAAGCCGACGCCTGGGGATACCGCAACTTTCGCTTCTTGCAATAATTTTTTCGTAAACTCGAGTGAGCCCATTGCTTGATATTGTTCAGGAATCTTCGCCCAAACAAACATCGTCGCTTTTGGCTTCTCAACTTGCCAACCAATCGCGTTAAGACCATCACATAACACGTCACGACGGTTTTTATAGGTTTCAACAATCTCAGCCACACATTCTTGCGGGCCTTCTAAGGCGGCAATCGCTGCTACTTGAATCGGTGTAAACATACCGTAATCTAAGTACGATTTCATTCGCGCTAACGCTGCAACCAATATTGGGTTACCAGACATAAAGCCCACTCGCCAGCCAGGCATATTGTATGTTTTAGATAAGGTGTAAAACTCAACCGCCACATCTTTTGCACCCGGTACTTGCAAAATAGAAGGTGCTTTATAGCCATCAAAGGTGATTTCACCATAAGCTAAATCATGGACCACCCAGATTTCATGCTCTTTGGCAAAGGCAACAATGCGTTCAAAAAATTCTAGGTCAACACATTGTGTTGTTGGATTACCCGGAAAGTTTAACACCAGCATTTTTGGTTTTGGCCATGAATCTTTTACTGACTTTTCTAATTCAGCAAAAAAATCACCACCAGCCACTAGTGGCACATGACGGATATCAGCGCCCGAAATGACAAAGCCATAGGGATGGATAGGATAAGCCGGGTTAGGCACTAAAATCGCATCACCTGGCCCAACAGTCGCTAATGCTAAATGGGCAAGACCTTCTTTTGAACCGATCGTAACAATCGTTTCAGTCTCATGATCTAACTCAACATCAAACTTACGCTTATACCAGTTACAAATTGCTTGACGTAACCGCGGAATACCACGTGAAACAGAATAGCGATGTGTATCTGGCCGCTGCGCTGCTTCAGTTAATTTATCAATAATATGGGCTGGTGCCGGTTGGTCTGGATTTCCCATACCAAAGTCTATAATATCTTCTCCACGCGCACGCGCTTGCGCCTTCAAATCATTAACAATATTGAATACGTAGGGCGGGAGACGTTTAATTCTGGGAAATTCTTCGTTCAACTGAGTACCTATAAGTAGTTAAACCGGTTGGCAAACCAAGCAAAATAACCGAAAATCAGTCACACTTCAAATTCATTTAGATATAAAGTAATAGATATGGTCGAACAAGAAGCTTTTTACAACAACGTATTATCAGAACTCGAAGACGGGACATTAGTCCTGCCTACCTTACCTGAAGTCGCTTTAAAAGTCAGAGATGTTGTCGATGATCCTGATGTAACAGCTAAGGATCTCGCTGAGATTATTACTACCGATGCTGCTTTAGCTGCGCGACTATTAAAAGTAGCCAACAGCGCACTTTATCGTGGTCGTGTACCGGTTGAAAGTGTGCAAATGGCAGTATCAAGGTTAGGCCTTACCATGGTCCGTAACCTAGTGACTAGTTTAGTGATGGAACAAATGTTCCAAGCCACTTCTAATCGCTTAGAAAAACGCTTAAAGGCCCTATGGGAACAAAGTACCGATGTTGCCGCGCGAAGTCAGGTGTTAGCCAGTAAACAAGCAGGCATTAAAACGGACGAAGCGATGTTGGCAGGTTTAATCCACAATATCGGTGTCTTGCCTATCTTATTAAAAGCAGAAGATTGCCCAACGTTATTACAAGACTCAGCCGTGCTCGACAATATTATTGCTAACTTACATCCTCGAATTGGTGAAGCGATACTTAAAAGTTGGAAATTTACTGATGAGTTAGTAGCTGTACCTGCTGAACATAGTAATTTACTGCGTAACAGCAAAAATGGTCCCGACTTAGTCGATGTGGTGCAAGTAGCAGTATTACAAAGTCACACTAATACCGACCAAGCATATGATCCTAGCATCTTACACAGCGTACCTGCTTTTGCTAAATTGGGCATTGATACTGAAATCAGCGTAACCGAATTGGACGAAGACAGTGAAGAATATGCTGAAGCCTTAGCATTGTTTGCTGCAATGTAATAAAAAAGGGCCGTCGCTCAATGAACGACGGCCCTTTTACTATTTCAATACCCGCTAATTAATCTATTTCTGGTCGCATATGTGGAAATAACAATACATCACGAATAGAGGGTGCATCTGTTAACAACATCACTAAGCGATCAATACCAATACCTTCACCAGCTGTTGGTGGCATACCGTATTCCAACGCACGAATATAATCCGCATCAAAATGCATCGCTTCATCATCACCGGCATCTTTATCAGCGACTTGTGCCTGGAAACGCTCAGCTTGATCTTCAGCATCATTTAACTCTGAGAAGCCATTGGCGATTTCACGACCACCAACAAAGAATTCAAACCTATCAGTTACAAACGGGTCATCATCATTACGACGTGCTAATGGTGAAACTTCTGTTGGGTAAGCGGTAATAAAAGTAGGCTCCATCAATCGATGTTCAACCGTTTTCTCAAAGATCTCAATTTGAACCTTACCTAGACCATAGCTATCTTTTAACGGAATACCTAAGTCTTCAGCAACCGCACGAGCCGCTTCCATCGTTGCTAAGTTCTCAGCTGTTAACTCAGGATTAAAGTGCAAAATAGACTCATTCACTGACATCCGGTGGAATGGTTTAGAAAAATCTAAATCTGTACCTTGGTAATTCACTTGTGACGTACCTAAGACATCTTGCGTCACGGTACGTAACATCTCTTCAGTTAAATCCATCAAGTCGTTAAAATCAGCATAGGCTTGATAAAACTCAACCATAGTAAATTCAGGATTATGACGGGTTGATAAACCTTCATTACGGAAATTACGGTTGATTTCAAATACACGCTCAAAACCACCGACAACTAAACGTTTTAAATACAATTCAGGCGCGATACGCAAGAATAAGTTCATATCTAAGGCATTATGGAAGGTAGTGAATGGTCGTGCTGTTGCTCCACCAGGGATGGCTTGCATCATCGGCGTTTCAACTTCTAAATAATCTTTAGCCATCAAGAAGCGACGAATGCCATCTATTACTTTGGTACGAATAATAAAGGTATCGCGACTCGCCTGATTCATGATCAAATCAACATATCGTTGACGATAACGTGTTTCTTGATCAGATAAGCCATGGAATTTTTCTGGCAATGGCCGTAATGATTTTGTTAATAAGCGAATATTATCAACTAACACCGATAACTCACCTTTTTGAGTCCGGAACATCACCCCTTCCGCAGCAATAATATCGCCTAAATCCCAGCGTTTAAATTGAGCATAAACACCTTCGGCTAAATTATCACGCTTAACATACAACTGCATATCGCCTGACATATCACGAACATTGGCAAAACTAGCCTTACCCATAACACGCTTAGTCATCATTCGACCGGCGATTTTGACACGACGAGGTTGCTCTTTTAATTCTTCTGCCGAGGTGTTTTCGTATTCAGCTAATAATTCAGCATTAACGACATCACGACGAAAATCATTCGGGAAGGCATTACCTTGCTCACGTATTTCAGTCAGTTTTTCACGACGTTGAGCTATAAGTCTGTTTTCGTCTTGTTCTATTTCATTAGTCATATCTGTTCTCTCAAAGTCCTGATTTCAGGGATGCTTCAATAAATAAATCTAAATCACCATCTAATACTGCTTGCGTATTACCGGTTTCAACATTAGTGCGTAAATCTTTAATTCGTGATTGGTCTAATACATAAGAGCGTATTTGGCTGCCCCAACCAATATCAGCTTTGCCGTCTTCAGCTGATTTTTTTTCTTCATTTTGTTTTAACAGCTCAAGTTCATACAGCTTGGCTCGTAACAAGTTCATCGCAGTATCTCTATTTTGATGCTGTGAACGCTGGTTTTGACACTGTACTACTGTATTTGTTGGGACGTGCGTAATTCGAATCGCAGAATCCGTTTTATTAACATGCTGACCACCGGCACCACTGGCACGGTAGGTATCGATTCTCAAATCAGCTTTGTTAATTTCAATTTCAATGGTGTCGTCTACTTCAGGGTAAACAAATACCGAGGCAAATGAAGTATGGCGACGGGCACCAGAATCAAATGGTGATTTACGAACCAGACGATGAACACCCGTTTCAGTTCGTAGTAAACCATAGGCATATTCACCTTCAAAGCGAATCGTGGCACTTTTAATACCTGCAACTTCACCTTCTGATGCTTCAACCAATTCAACCTTAAAGCCTTGTGCCTCACCCCAGCGTAAATACATACGCAAGATCATATTGGCCCAGTCTTGTGCTTCAGTACCGCCCGAACCCGATTGAATATCGAGATAGGCATGGTTAGCATCCATCTTGCCTGAAAACATACGTTGAAACTCTAGCTTTTCTAAACCCTTCTCAAGCGTATTCAAATCATCTTGGACGACATCAAATGTTTCTTGATCGTCTTCTTCGACGGCCATTTCTAATAGCTCTTTGGCTTCATCCAAAGTGTCAGAGTGCGAAGCTAAGGTCGTGACGATCCGCTCTAAACTTGCCCGCTCTTGGCCTAGCTTTTGAGCTCGTTCCGGATCATCCCAAACCGCAGGAGACTCTAACTCTCGACTAACCTCGATAAGTTGTTCAGCTTTAATATCATAGTCAAAGGAACCCCCTAAGATCGTTGCTACGACCTCGAAGATTTTTGATCTTTTGCATTGTTGCGCCTAATTCCAACGCCAATCCCTCTTAATGTTAAATTTCTACTATTGGCCTATCGCCAACAAAACGCGTTATTGTAACTTATCCATCAACTTTTATTATTTTTTAGGTAAAAATCGCACCGGATCAACAGGTTTACCGTTGCGACGAATTTCAAAATGCAATTGATTTTTTTGAGTACCGCTGCGACCTAATAAGGCAATCTTCTGACCAGACTTGACGAATTGGCCTTCCTTAACTAACAAGGTTTTATTGTGGGCATAGGCGCTGAGGTAGACATCATTATGTTTAATAATGAGTAAATTACCGTAGCGAGGTAAACCATTACCGCTATAGACAACTTTTCCAGCCGCCGCGGCAACAATTTTTTGTCCTGAACGACCAGCAATATCAATACCTTTACGACCGGTGGCACTTTTAGAGTAGGTCGAAATTATTTTGCCTGATGTTGGCCAACGCCAAGTTAGTTTTTTGTTTGATGAGGTGGTTGGTGTCTGCTTACTAACCGTTGATTTTTTCGTCGGCGTTTTTTTGCTAACAGTAGTTTTTCTGGTGCTAGATTGTGTTGATTTAAAACGAAGTTTTTGCCCCACATAAATCGTATACGGAGATTTTATCTTATTCATTTTAGCTAAGGTCTTATGGTCATAGCCATAACGCCAACTAATTGAAAATAAAGTATCGCCTTTTTTAACCTTATAAACGCTCGGTGGCTTAATCGGTTTATTCGATTTGTTACTATACGGTTTATAGCTGCCTACAGGTGCTACCGCTTGGCTACCACCACAAGCGGTCAACGCCAACATAAGCAATATCAATAGGTATCTCATAACTAAGCGTAGATAATATAACCTGCAACAAGAAGCGTGATCACTGCATAACCAATACGATCAATCCAAGCTAATAACTGCTTTTCTAAGCGCTCTCCCCCCCAATACATTAAACCGGCAACTAAGAAAAATCGCAGCCCGCGAGCAATAGTCGACCCCACTATAAAGGGCAGCAATGCCATACCTGCGGCACCAGATGCAATGGTAAAAATCTTATAGGGAACAGGTGTGAAACCAGCGATAAATATCGCCCAAAATCCCCATTGCTCAAACCAAATCTCAACTTGTTGATAGGCGTGCATATAACCCAAGTCTACGATCCATGGTTCAATCGCTTGAAAAGCATACATGCCGATCAAGTAACCTAATAGACCGCCAAGTACAGAACTCATTGTTGTTAAGCCTGCATAAAACCATGCTTTCTCAGGCTTAGCTAAGGTCATCGGCGCCAGCATCACATCAGGTGGCACTAAAAAACAAGACGATTCGGTAAAGCTCACTAATGCTAACCAGTAACTGGCATATTTATGCCTAGACCACTGCAACACTCGTAAATATAGCGTCGAAAATAATGACATCAGATCTGGCCACTTAATAACGGTACAAAGCTAACAGCATCTAGTTCTTGTTGTTCAAAACCATTACCATTCCGATCAATAACCCGTAATGATTGTTTGTGGCTACCGCCAACTGGAATAACTAAGCGACCATTAGGTGCTAGTTGTAATAATAATGATTCAGGTACTTCTTCGGGCGCGCAGGTCACAATAATACCGTCATACGGTGCATTGTCTTCCCAGCCCCAACTGCCATCACTATGTTTAAGTTTTATATTATTAAGCTTAAGTTGATAAAAACGTTCACGAGCTTGATTCTGTAATGGTGAAATACGTTCGACACTAAATACCCGATCCACCAACCTAGATAATACTGCTGTTTGATAACCCGAGCCGGTACCGACTTCTAAAATCTTTTGCGTAGAGGGAAGGCCAGCTAATAATACTTCAGTCATTCTTGCCACGATGAACGGCTGAGAAATGGTCTGCCCATGCCCTATCGGCAAGGCAGTATCTTCATAAGCGCGACTGGCTAAGGCTTCATCAACAAATAAATGCCTTGGTAATTCACGCATCACACTCAAGACATCTATATTTTGAATTCCTTGTTCTTTCAAACGAGTAATCAAACGATCACGAGTACGCTGTGACGTCATACCGATACCTTGATGTTCAGCAATCACTCGATATCCCCTTGCAGCCAATTAGCAACACCATCAATGGCATCGTAGCGGGTTAAATCTATTTGTAACGGGGTCACCGATATAGCGCCACGACGAACAGCATCAAAGTCAGTGCCTAAACCGGCATCATTTTCTTCTCCGGCTGGCCCAACCCAATACATCGGCCGACCACGCGGGTCAAACTCTTTAATGACCGGTTCAGCTTTATGACGATGACCTAAACGGGTACTTTCAAAGCCGGTAATCTCATCTATCGGTAAGTTAGGGACATTCACATTCAAAATAGTATCTGCTGGCAATGAAGATTTCTTCAGCCGCTTAACTAATTTTTGCGCAGCCCAAGCAGCCGTTTCATAATGAGTCGCATCACTGCCTACTAATGAAATAGCAATGGCAGGCAAGCCTAAAAATCGACCTTCCATCGCCGCTGCGACCGTGCCTGAATACAACACATCATCACCTAGGTTAGCACCGGCATTAATGCCGGATACCACCATGTCTGGTTCGTGCTCTAATAAACCGGTAATCGCTAAATGCACACAATCCGTTGGTGTGCCTTCAACACGATAAACACCGTTATCTAACTGACTTAAACGCAAGGGATTTTCTAAGGTCAGGGAATTACTGGCGCCACTACGGTTTCTATCCGGTGCTACCACGGTAATATCGCCTAAGCCTGATAGTGCTTCGGCCAAGGATTTAATGCCTTGCGCCATATAACCATCATCATTACTTATCAGGATTCTCATTATTTATTTCATTGACCTTACGTTACTATTTATCGCGTCATATCTTAACAAGAATGCATAAAAAAAGGGTATCAGTCTGATACCCTTTCTTTTTTTAGCTAATTACCCTTAAACCAGCACGTTATTGGACTGACCACCGCCATAACTATGGAACTGCATTTGCTCATCACTCGGGGCAATTTTCACCGCACAGTATTTAAACTCAGGAATTTTCGCAGATGGATCCAAGGCGTCATTCGATAGTTTATTTACTGCCGCTTCGTAATAACAAAAAGCCATAAAGACCGCACCGGTTGGCACCGCTTCATCAGCTCGAGCAATCATCGTAATAGAACCCCGACGCGTAGATAAACGCATCATCTGACCAGGCTCTATACCCATTTCTTCCAAACTAATTGGGTTAATCGTCGCTACAGCTTCAGGCTCTAACGCATCCAATACATTAGAACGGCGCGTCATTGAACCGGTATGCCAATGCTCTAACATTCGGCCCGTGATCAATACAAATGGATACTCGGCATCAGGACGCTCATCCGGCGCTACAATGTCAGCCGGCACAAACATACCTAAACCATTGTCACGATCGAACTTATCAGTAAAGATAACCTCTTCACCAGGATCACCTTCGTTCAAACATGGATAGACAATAGAGCCCTCCTTCTCTAAACGTTCCCACGTCATACCCGCCATAGTCGGTACTGCTTTACGAATTTCTTCAAACACCTCAGCAGAATCAGCGTAGTTCCAATCCAAACCTAAACGACGTGCCAACTCCTGAATGATCCATAAATCTTGGCGAGCATCACCTGGTGGTGGCACCGCCTGACGGCCTAATTGCACTAGACGATCAGTGTTGGTAAATGTAGCTGTTTTTTCTGAATATGCAGATGCAGGCAATACAACATCAGCCAAATAAGCCGTTTCCGTTAAGAAAATATCTTGTACTACCATATGATCTAGTTCGGCCATCGACTGACATGCATGCGTCGAGTTAGGATCAGACATCGCTGGATTTTCACCCATCACGTATAGACCTTTCAAGTCACCATCATGAATCGCACCCATGATTTCAACTACCGTTAAACCCGGCTTATTATCTAATTTACAATCCCATAACTCTTCAAAATAAGCATGTGCTTTTTCGTCTGTTACCGGCTGATAGTCTGGGAACACCATTGGGATTAAGCCCATATCTGATGCACCCTGTACATTATTTTGACCACGCAATGGGTGTAAACCTGTGCCCGGTCGGCCAATTTGGCCGGTCATCAACGCTAAGGAAATTAAGCAACGTGCGTTATCAGTACCGTGCACATGCTGGGATACCCCCATGCCCCACAAGATCATCGACCCTTTCGAGGTTGCATATAAACGGGCTACTTCTTTTATGGTCTCTGCTGGAATACCACAAATAGGCTCCATCATTTCTGGCGTATACGCTTTAAGATGCTCTTTCATTGCATCAAAACCTTCGGTACGCTCAGCAATAAACACAGGGTCAACCAAATTTTCTTCAACAATGGTGTGCATCATCGCATTCAACATAGGCACATCACTACCCGGCTTGAAAGCTAAGTGGTGAGTAGCTTGACGTGATAAGTCTGTTGACCGTGGGTCCATCAATATTAACTTAGTGCCACGACGCATGGCATTTTTCATCCATGTTGCACCTACTGGATGATTCACCGTTGGGTTTGAACCAATAATAACGATGACTTCTGCTTTATCAACATCGGAAACTGGATTTGATACCGCACCCGAACCGAGACATTCTAGTAAAGCCACAACCGATGAGGCATGACATAGACGAGTACAGTGATCGACGTTATTCGTTTTAAAGCCCGTTCTAACTAATTTTTGGAATAAATAGGCTTCTTCATTACTGCCTTTAGCACTACCAAAGCCCGCTAACGCATTCGGACCTTCGTTGTCACGAATTTTAGTAAAGCCTTTAGCTGCTAGCTCTAATGCTTCTTCCCAAGTGGCTTCACGGAAAATTTTATCTACATCATTTGGATCCATCGAAAATTCAGCAGATTTCGGTGCATCATCACGACGAATTAATGGTTTGGTTAAGCGATGTGGATGGTGAACATAGTCAAAACCATACCGACCTTTCACACATAAACGGCCTTTATTAGCAGGACCATCACGTCCTTCAACATAAATGATCTTGTCATCTTTAATGTTGTAAGTCATTTGACAACCGACACCACAGAAAGGACAACCTGAATCCACTTTGCGATCTGGCTCAACCATGCCGACATCATTGGCAGGCATTAACGCACCAGTCGGACAGGCTTCAACACATTCACCACAAGCCACACAAGTACTTTCACCCATCGGATCATCTAGATCAAATACGATACTAGTATGGTGGCCACGTGATGCTAAGCCAATAACATCATTATTTTGCTCATCACGACAAGCACGTAAACATCGAGTACATTGAATACAGGCATCCATATTCACCGTGATACCGGGATGTGATTGATCGCAGGCAGGCTGCTCACGCGCTTCAAAACGAGGCAAACCTATTTCTAATTTTCCTGCCCAATAATCCAGTTCAGAGTTTAAGGTATGTGGCTGTTCTGAAGTATCAGATTTAAGTAACTCCAGGATCATCTTCTGCGACTTAAGGGCACGTTCACTATTCGATTGAATGTTCATGCCTTCGGTAGGTTGACGACAACATGATGGCGCTAAGGTCCGTTCACCATCAATCTCAACCACACAAGCACGACAGTTACCATCTGAACCTTCGCGCTCGGAATAGCAAAGATGTGGAATCTCAACGCCATTGCGTTTCGCAGCATCTAAAATCGTTTCATCAGTAGTCGCAGATAACGCTTCACCATTTAAAGTAAAGCTCACTGTTTGCTCTAATTCTGCTGAGTTT
>MAAI01000025.1 GCA_002163115.1 Methylophaga sp. 41_12_T18
TGCCAGGCTTTTATACTAAATACCCGAACCTCAATGAGGTTCGGGTATTTTTTTGCCTGCGGTTTGGGAATTACGCTGACTTATGGGGTGTGTTAGCGATATTTTAACTACTACTGCCGTTATTCAGCGTACGGTATTAAGTATGGTTAGACAAAAAGCACCTTAAAAAGCAGTTGAAATGATCGTAAGCTACGACCAACTCAAACACGCAGACAAAAAAATACCCAGCACTGGATAGTAACTGGGTATTTGAATAGATTTGTTATGGCTCAACTTAGCTGTAAGCTCCTCTAACCATTAGTCAGTGCTAGATTTATGGTGATGATAGAAAATAAACATTATGCATCACAACTTGAAAATAGCAGCTTCTAAGCAAAAACAACCAGTTAAATAGAAGCGATTTGAGCAAGTAAATGGTCTGTAGAAATACGCTCACTTGATAGCGGCAGAGAAACAAGCTAAATAGTAAGCATTCTTCTAGCATAATCTCCTAATAATGCGAAAACGTGAAATTAAGACCATACTAAAATCACAAATTTTGCTATCATTCGTCTGCCAAATGATTTTGGTATTACTTATTAATTGATTGAATTGGAATTGTTATGCCAGAGATTATTGTTGAAAAGAACTTAAGCGAAGCACGTAAAGCTGAATTAGGTATTGCTAGTTGGAATATTTGGGACTGCCCAGTAAGAGGCTTCCGTCTGGATTTTGATGATGAAGCTGAGCATTCATACATCTTAGAAGGTGAAATTGTTGTTACGCCAGATGGTGGTCAACCTGTAACAGTTGTTCCTGGTGATTATGTGATTTTCCCTAAAGGCTTAACAAGCATGTGGCAAGTTACTAAGACTTTGAAAAAGCATTACATGAAAACAGCTGACTAGTTATTAGTAGCTTATTGCAGTAATAAAAAAGCCCTAGACAACAGTCTAGGGCTTTTTTATGAACGCTTAAGATAGTTATTAGGTGAGCTAAAACTGTACGGGCTGTTTAGTGCCTGCAGTCTGTTTAACAGGTTTTTGTTTGCTCTCTGGCGCCGATAAATAGTCTAAGGCACGTAAGATGTGTGACCGTGTGATTGTGCCGACGAGACGATTGTCTAGCACGACAGGGAAGCGTTTATATGACCCTTTAAGGAACATTTCAGCGACTTCGATGATGGGTGTATCGACATCAATGGTTTCAATACCTACAGTCATAAACTCAGACACTGACCCAGCAGCTGTACCTTGGTAGTAGCCTGAATCTAAAGCTACTTGCATGCAGTCTTTTTCGGATAAGAAGCCAACCATATTGCCGCGGTGATCTAAAACGGGTGCACCTGAAATTTTAGAGTCTAGCAGTTTGTTAATTGCGCGTAAGATATCCATGTCAGGAGTGAATGTCACTTTGTTGACCGACATGTAATCTCTGACTTTTAAAGAATTGAGCATGCTTTGCCTCCGTTTAAACTATTCACGATCACTAAGTCGTTGTGCTTTTTTTACAGCACATATTTCTTTTTCTTCGCTACTACAACCGCCGCTACAACTCCCTGCTAAACCTACTTGATTTAAGCCGCCGCAACTGCCTTTAAGAGCTGGTCTACCCATAAGTACACCAACCGCCATACCTAATACGGCTATACAAAGAACTGTAAATGTAGCAAAAAAAACAGTCAATTTAGCCTCCAAAATCGTCTAAGAATATATTGTCGCGTTCTACACCAAGCTCTTCAAGCATACTGATGACAGCTGCATTCATCATTGGCGGACCACACATATAGTATTCACAATCTTCTGGTGCAGCGTGATCATTTAAATAATGATCTTTAAGTACATTGTGAATGAAACCAGTATGGCCTTGCCAGTTATCCTCACCTTGCGGATCAGATAGGGCAACATGCCATTGGAAGTTATCATTCTCTGCTTGTAGCGTGTCGAAATCATCTACGTAGAACATTTCACGTAGGCTACGGGCACCGTACCAAAAACTAATTTTACGCTTGCTATTTAAACGACGAAGTTGATCAAATATATGCGAACGCATAGGTGCCATACCAGCACCGCCGCCGATGAAGACCATTTCTTTGTCAGTATCTTTGGCATAAAACTCACCAAAGGGGCCAGAAATAGTTACTTTGTCACCATCTTTAAGATTGAAGATATAAGAAGACATTTGACCAGGCGGTAGACTGTCATCGCCAGGAGGAGGAGAAGCAATTCGGACATTTAACATGATAATGCCTTCTTCTTCGGGGTAATTCGCCATTGAATAAGCACGAATAACCTCTTCTTTAACATCAGATTGAAAGCGCCACATATCGAAGCGGTCCCAGTCTTCGCGGTACTCTTTGGCGATATCAAAATCTTTATAGTTAGAAATATGAGGTGGACATTCGATCTGAATAAAACCTCCGGCGCGGAAATCAACATTTTCGCCAGTTGGTAGTTCTAATACTAACTCTTTGATAAATGTCGCCACATTATCATTTGAGCGAACGGTACATTCCCATTTTTTTACACCAAATACTTCTTCTGGTACTTCTATTTTCATGTTCTGTTTAACAGCAACCTGACACGATAAACGTTCTCCCTGAGCTGCTTCACGTTTAGTGATGTGAGATTCTTCGGTCGGCAGAATAGAACCGCCACCTTCGAATACCTTCACTTTACACTGGCCACATGTACCACCGCCACCACATGCAGATGATACAAACAGACTAGAGTCTGCTAAAGCACCCAATAGTTTGCCTCCGGCGGACGTCTCTATTGTTTTCTCATCATTGATGACGATCGATATATCGCCTGTAGATACGAGTCTTGATCGGGCATTTAGAATTAAAAATACCAATGCCATGATGATCAAAGTAAATAATAAAATACCTAGAATGATTTCCATTACAGTTGAATCCCCGAGAATGCCATAAAACCTAGGGCCATAAGGCCTGCAGTGATAAAGGTAATACCCAGGCCTTGTAGACCGTCTGGTACATCCGAATATTTGAGTTTTTCTCGTATACCGGCAATGGCGGTTATTGCTAAAGCCCAGCCAAAGCCGCTACCCACGCCATAGACAACACTTTCTGTAAAATTATAATCACGTTCAACCATGAACAACGTGCCACCGAGAATGGCACAGTTAACGGTTATCAGAGGTAAGAAAATTCCTAAGGCGTTATAGAGTACCGGGGTATATTTATCCATGGCCATTTCGAGAATCTGTACCATCGCAGCGATCACGCCGATGAAACTGATTAAGCCAAGAAAGCTTAAATCGACATCAGGATAGCCTGCCCAAGCTAATGCACCATCTTTAAGTAAAAATTGATAGATGAGGTTATTTGCTGGCAAGGTGATCGCTTGAACTAAGATGACTGCGACACCAAGACCTAAAGCGGTTTCAATTTTTTTGGAAACAGCTAAATAGGTACACATGCCCAAGAAAAAGGATAAGGCAAGATTCTCAATAAATATTGAGCGGATAAAGAGGCTTAAATAATGCTCCATTTAGAGCACCTCCGTACGGTGAACTTGATGGATCTGATAATCTGCTGCTTCCACTTGTTCTTTTTTCCAGCTACGAATTGCCCAGATTAATAAACCAATAACAAAAAATGCACTTGGTGGTAATAACATTAGACCATTTGGAATATACCAGCCGCCTTCATTGGCAACAGGAATGACTTGGATACCGAATAGTTTGCCTGCACCTAATAATTCACGGAAGAAGGCAACGACCATCAGGATAAGGCTGTAACCTAAACCGTTACCAATACCATCTAAAAAGCTAAGCATTGGTGGATTTTTCATTGCATAAGCTTCAGCTCGACCTAATACAATACAGTTGGTGATGATCAAACCAACAAAAACGGACAGTTGCTTACTGGCTTCATAGGCATACGCTTTGAGTAGTTGATCGACGACGATAACTAAAGAGGCGATGATCGTCATTTGCACAATGATACGAATAGTTGACGGTATATGATTACGGATGGAACTGATCAACAGACCTGAGAAGGCGGTGACTGTTGTCAGTGCAATACTCATCATCAGCGCCGCCATCATATTGGTGGTAACCGCTAAGGCCGAACAAACACCTAACACCTGTAATGTAATGGGGTTAGTATCAATTAATGGATCTAATACGTTAGATTTTGCTTCACTTGCCATCTGTTATTTCCCCATCTCAGCGCGCATTTTTTTCAAATAAGGGCCAAAGCCATGGTCACCTAACCAGTACTTAACCAAGTTAGATACACCGACGCTTGTTAATGTCGCACCGGATAAGCCATCAATCTTATGTTCTGCACCGGCTACTTTGTAATCTACAAAACCACGAATGACTTCAATTTTTCGCTCACCTTGTTCATTAAAGGCTTTTTTACCTTGCCATTGCTTACGCCATTTAGGATTATCAACTTCGCCACCTAGGCCTGGGGTTTCGGCATGTTCATAAAATTGAAGGCCGCCAATGGTATTAAAGTCAGCATCAAAAGAGATGAAGCCATAAAGCGTGGACCAAAGACCGTAGCCATGAACGGGTAATACCACTTGTTTAACGGTATCACCGTCTTTAAGCACATAAATTGTGGCTAATTTAGCGCGACTTCCAATACTAGCAATATCTTGCTCAGCCGATAACTCCACACTTTGAACTGGATCCGATGACGCCTTGCGTTGATTATATGATGCAACATCAATATCTGCATATTCCCCGGTTGCTAGATTCACAACTTTGGTTTCAAATTGGGAAAACAACTGATCTACGTCAGCACCCTCAGTCAACAAACCGGTTACTGCCAAGATATTCTTTTTAATATCATAGGCTTTATTAACTTGTTGCAGTGGCTTGAGAATAACAGCAGAAGTTGAAACTAATACTGAACAAACCAAGCACAATAATGCTGCTACGAAGATCGTCTTTTTGGGATTATCATTGGGCAATGCCAGAATATTGCCGATGAAACTTTTCTTTTTTGTATTATCAGCCATGTCTTAACTTCGCTTTAGTCTTCGTTGAACATTGGCACGCACGACAAAGTAATCAATCAGTGGTGCAAAAATATTACCGAATAATATCGCCAGCATAATTCCCTCTGGGAAGGCGGGGTTGACGACTCGAATTAACACGGCCATAAAGCCAATCAAGCCACCGTAAACCCAACGTCCTGTATTGGTCATTGATGCAGAAACAGGATCGGTCGCCATGAAAATCATGCCAAACGCTAGTCCCCCCAAGGTTAGGTGCCAATACCAAGGCATAGCAAACATCGGGTTGGTATCACTGCCGATCATATTGAACAGCAATGATGTAACAACCATACCTAGGAATACACCAAAAATAATGCGGAAAGAGGCGACTCGGGTATAAATCAGGAAGCAAGCACCTAATAAGCAGGCTAATGTTGATGTTTCACCAATTGAACCTGCCATCGAACCTAAGAAGGTCTGGGTCCAAGTGTAACCAGCATTAGTGATTGCTTCTATACCACCAGCGGCACCTAAGGCTAACGGCGTTGCACCACTGAAGCCATCTATTGCTGTCCATACGGCATCACCCGACATTTGTGCCGGGTAGGCAAAATAGAGAAACGCTCGACCTGTTAATGCTGGATTTAAGAAGTTTTTACCTGTACCACCAAACACTTCTTTACCTAATACCACACCAAAAATAATACCTAAAGCTACCTGCCATAATGGTGTTGATGGTGGAAGAGTTAATGAATACAGCATTGATGTTACTAAGAAACCTTCGTTTACCTCATGGTTACGAACAGCTGCAAAAATAACTTCAAATGTACCACCGGCAATTAGGGTGGTGAGATATATAGGTAGGAAATAGAGTAGACCATGAAACATATTGGCAACCACACTATTTGGATCGTAGCCTAAGCCAATGGCATTTAACACCCAGCCACGCCAGTTGTCTAAATCCGTCATGCCTAATGCTGCCATGGCGCTATTAGCCTGGTTGCCGGTATTCCATAACATCATTAATAATACGGGGAATGTAGCTAATACTACATAACTCATTAATCTTTTTAGATCGATGCCATCACGAACATGTGGGGAACCCCGGGTGACATCTTTTGGTGTATACAAAAATGTATCAACCATTTCAAAAAGAGCAAAATACTTGTGATAGGGACCGCCTTTTTGGAACGAGGGCTCTAATCGGTCAAGGAAACGTCGCAAACCCGCCATGATTATCCTTCTTTTTCTATTTGATTTAAGTTAGTTCGTAGTGCTGGACCATAGTCGAACTTGCCTGAACAGACGAATGAACAAAGTGATAGATCCTCTTCATCCAACTCGAGGCAACCAAGAGCTTGAGCTGCATCGGTGTCTTTAACTATTAATGCACGAAGTAATTGTGTCGGCAAAATATCTAATGGCATCACCAGCTCAAAGACACCGACTGGCACCATTGCTCGCGGACTACCATTTTGTGTGGTGGTTAAGGCAAATTGTTTCTTGCCAAATAATTTCGAGACAAAGACATTTAAAGCCGAGAATTTCTTGCTGCCAGGTTTGATCCAGCCAAAGAATTCACGCTCAAAGCCTTCTGCAATCACTGAAATTTGATTATGGAATCGACCTAAGTAGGCTGCCCAGTTATTTGCTGTATGGCCATGCAATACAGAACCAGAGATTACTCGAGCTTGTATATGGTCAATTTCATTGCGTACTAAGTCTTCGGTATTTGCACCAAGACGAGTCCGTAATAAGCGTGGTTTATTAACGACGGGGCCAGCGAGGGAAATGATTCGCTCTACCCATAATTGGCCACTAGTAAATAATTTACCAATAGCAATGACGTCTTGATAGTTTATTTGCCATACCGTTTTATTGGGGCTAACTGGATCTAAGTTATGAATATGGGTGCTGGCTAAACCGGCAGGATGTGGGCCAGAAAAGGTATGTGTTTCAACATTTTCTTGGCTATTTGCTGCTAAGGTACCTTCACTAGCACAGACAAATACTTTGCCATCAGTCAATTGACTTAATACGGTCAAACCATTATCAAAATCATCAGCATATTCACTAATAATGATGTTGGGCTCAGCGGCTAAAGGGTTAGTATCGGTTGCTGTAACAAAGATTGAGCTAGGTGATGATTCGGGTGTAGGTGACTTGCTATATGGACGGGTTCGAAGTGCCAGCCATAAGCCAGAATCAAGCAGGTTCTTTTTAACTGCAGCACGGTTTAAAGTGGTTAGTTCACTCTGCTCATATTTTTCAAATGTAACTTGATCGTTACCTTCTAATTCAATAATGACAGATTGCAAAATACGTTTTGCACCACGATTGATGGCTTTGATAGTACCTGAGCCCGGCGAAGTGAAGTGAACACCTGGGTTCTTTTTGTCACTGAATAAAGCTTGGCCGAGTTTAACTCGCTGCCCTTCTTCAACCAACATAGTTGGTTTCATGCCTACATATTCGTTGCCTAATACCGCAACTGAAGTGACGTTATTCGCATCGTAGATCGTTTGCTCTGGTTTACCAGAAATGGGTAAATCGAGCCCTTTCTTTATAGGAAAATGCATAGCCGCGTGGTCAGAGGTGGGCAAAAGTAACTTGCCTGCCGTCTTCACTCCTTTAACTTAAGAAGCACTTAGTATATGTATTGTTCATAGCTATGTGAAGGCATATATAGAGATTATTTATGGTTATTATAAATTTTAGTTATTTTTTAACCAAATCATGCCGATGACCCAAGCGATAAAGCTAGCCAGAGCCGCAATGCTAAAGGTTATGGTTGGCCCAGGTGATAACCATAAGTAACCACTGAATAAACTACCAATAGCACCGCCGGCTCCAAAGCTAACACTGCTGTACAAGGCCTGACCTCGACCTTGGTTATTACCGGTGAAGTGCTGATGGACCCAAGCGATAGCTGCAGCATGGAATGTACCGAAGCTAGCGGCATGGAATAATTGAGCGAGTAGCAATATTGGGAGCTTGTCAGGAAAAAAGCCAATTAATAACCAACGTACCGTGCTGAGTAATAAGCTAACCAGCAATACGGTGCGGATGCCAAAGCGCGGCAACCACTTATGCATCATTAGGAAAATGATGACTTCAGCGATAACACCCAACGCCCATAATTGACCAATTAGACTACGGCTATAGTGATGTTGTTCTAAATAAATAGAATAAAAGGTGTAGTAGGGGCCGTGACTAATTTGAACAAAAAAACAGATGGTTAAAAAAGCAATGACTTCAGGTCGCTTTAAAACAGTCGTTATAGGTTGGTGCTCGATCGTTAAATGACGAGAGGCTGACTCTGGCACAGATAAACTAATTAACCAAATGCCAGCCATGCTGATTAAAACGGCATAAGGGATAATGCTGGGTTCAAAGAATTCTAAGAGTTGACCGACAATAGCGACAATGACAATAAAACCTATTGAGCCCCATAGTCTAATTTTGCTGTAGTGATGACTGTTATTGCCCAAATACTGCAATGTAGTGACTTCAAATTGAGGCAGTGAGGCATTCCAGAAAAAACTGAATACCAGCATCACCATGGCAATCCAAAAATAACTTTGGTCGATGAGAATACCGGCGAAGCTCAACACTGATGCCAGACTGGCAAAGCGCACGATTCGCATGCGATGACCTTGGTGATCAGCAATCCAACCCCAAATGTTGGGTGCAACAATACGAGTCGCTAATAAAATGGCGGTGAGTTCACCAATTTCGCGAGCAGAAAAGTCTAACCATTGCAGGTAAAGTCCCCAGTAGGGGACTAATACACCTAGTGATGCAAAATAGAAAAAATAAAAACCAGATAACCGCCAATAGGGCGTTTTTGAAAGCGGCACTCTAGTTTAATTAGGCTTGTGCAGGAATGATCGGGGTATTGCTTACAACATCATTGTTTTGTGCACGATGACGTAATAGGTGATCCATTAAAACTAAGGCTAACATTGCTTCGGCAATAGGCGTGGCTCGAATACCAACACATGGATCATGACGGCCATGGGTAACCACTTCAATCGGATTACCTTGAGTGTCGACACTTTGACCAGGAAGGCGCAGGCTAGAGGTTGCCTTTAGTGCCATGCTTACTAAGATATCCTGACCGCTTGATATACCACCAAGCACGCCGCCTGCATTATTACTTAAAAACCCCTCGGGGGTAATTTCATCACGATGTTCAGTACCTTTTTGAGTGATGGAATCAAAGCCTGCACCGATTTCAACACCTTTGACTGCATTAATGCTCATCATGGCGTGGGCAATTTCAGCATCTATGCGGTCAAAAATAGGCTCACCTAAACCAGGAGGTACATTTCTGGCGATAACATTGACGCGAGCACCGATGGAATTACCTTCTTTACGCAAGGCATCCATATAATTTTCCAGTTCTTGCTCTTTATCTGGATCGGGGCAGAAAAAGGCACTTTTTTCCATGTGCGACCAATCTAGCTTTTCAGTCACAATGGGGCCAAGTTGAGCTAAGTAACCTTGAATTTCAATACCAAATTTTTGTTGTAAGTATTTTTTGGCAATGCCGCCGGCAGCAACACGCATCGCAGTTTCACGAGCAGAAGAGCGACCACCGCCTCGATAATCACGAACACCGTATTTTTGCTGATAGGTGTAATCCGCATGGGCTGGGCGGAATTGATGCATGATATTGCCGTAATCTTTTGAGCGCTGATCGGTATTTTCAATAGTCATACCGATTGGTGTACCGGTTGTTTTACCTTCAAAAACACCGGAGAGAATTTTCACCTGATCTTGCTCGCGGCGTTGGGTTTCATGGCGGCTTTTACCTGGTTTGCGGCGATCCAAATCACCTTGTAGATCTGCCTCAGTCAGTTCTAAGCCGGGAGGACAGCCGTCGACAATACAACCCAGAGATGGACCATGGCTTTCACCAAAGGTTGTGACAGTAAATAATTTTCCAAAGCTGTTGCCTGACATACTGAGTATTCCGATGTTAAATGTATTTAATTAAATGCTAAACGATGAATAGGGTAGCAAATCCAAGGAAAGCTACAAAGCCAACCACATCGGTTACAGTGGTGAGCAACACGCTGCCAGATAAAGCTGGATCAATGCCGGCCTTCTTCAGTGCCAATGGAATTGTGACACCAGCTAAGGCTGCTGCTACTAAATTGATAATAATCGCAGTGCCAATGAGTAGACCAAGGCTAAAGCTTTGGAACCAAAGAATAGTAACAATTGCGATGGCGATAGCCCATATTAAGCCGTTCAAGGCGCCTACGGCAATTTCTTTCTTTAATAACCAATGTTGGTTTTTATCATTAATCTGACCTAATGCAATCGATCGGATGACCAACGTTAATGTTTGACTGCCCGCGACTCCGCCCATGCTGGCGACGATGGGCATTAAGATGGCTAACGCGACTTGTTTTTCTAAGGTGGTATCAAATAAACCAATTACCCATGAAGCGAGGAAGGCGGTCAGTAAGTTGACGCCTAACCATAAGGAGCGACGGTGCACGCTTTTTTTGACTGGCGCAAAGGTATCTTCGTCTTCACTTAAACCCGCCATGCTTAACATAGAGTGTTCAGCTTCATCACGGATGACATCAACCACGTCATCAATAGTAATTCGACCTAATAAGCGATTATCTTTATCAATAACTGGCGCAGAGATTAGATTATGCTTCTCAAAGCGATGTGCTACATCACTGTCTTCCATGCTGGCTGGAATGGCATCGACTTGATGCGACATGACATTGTTGACGGTTAACGAGCGACTACGACTAACTACTTGCGATAATGATAAAGTACCTAGGTATTTATCATTATGATCAACGACATAGAGGCTATCAGTATTCTCAGGTAAGCCATTCAGCATGCGCAGGTAACGTAACACAACTTCTAAGGTGAGATCAGAGCGTACAGTGACCACATCGGTATTCATCAAACCACCGGCCGTATCTTCTTCATAGGCCAGAATGGTTTCAATACGACGACGATGTTGGCTGTCCATAGCACGTAATACTTCACGCATAACGTGTTCTGGTAGATCTTGCAGAATATCGGCGACATCATCGGCATCGAGATCTTCGGTCGCATTGATTAAATCAGCAGTATCCATGCTGGTCATCAAGTCAGCACGAACATCATCACCAATATAAGATAATACTTCGCCTCGAAGATCAGGATTAATGACCGGCCAGCAAATGCGCCGCTCATGAGGAGGAAGTGATTCTATTAAATGAGCTGTTTCAGCGGGATGTAAACTGGCTAACAGTCGACGCATTCGAACAAATCGGCCGCTTTCTAACGCTTCAGCGATCGTATCAATGGGATGGTTAAGGGCGTATTTTTGATCTAACTCAGACATAACCAAATCTCAAAGGACGAATGTAAGCGTTGCGGCCGCCATTTTAGCTTCTTAACATGGAGCTGAATAGCGTTAAATGTGAGTTGTTATGATCTAAGCATTAATTTGTTCCAGTAAAACATCGGCTTCGAATGGCGTCGCCATATTCATTATTTGCAAAGTGTTGTCAGGCAAAGAGCTTAGATTAGTTTCATTGATCACTTGTTTTACTTCTAATAAGGCATTGGGATGCATACTGAAATGCTCCAGGCCCATCGCGAGTAATAAACGAATATAGCGTGGATCACCAGCCATTTCACCACACATTGAAACGGGAATATCGTATTTTTTCCCTGCTTCAAGTGTCATATGTATTAACCGTAAAACAGCGGGGTGGAGAGGATCATATAAATAGTTTACGGTGTCATCAATTCGGTCAACTGCCAGCGTATATTGAATTAGATCATTAGTACCAATGGATAAGAAGTCGACATGTTGAGCAAACATTTCAGCACAGATAGCGCTGGATGGAATTTCAACCATTGCGCCGGTTTCGATCTGGCGATCATAGGCTAAACCTTCTTTATCAAGCTCTTGCTTACATTGTTCAAGTAACGATTGTGCTTGCAGAAGCTCAGGTAGAGCCGCAATCATTGGGAACATGATTTTAATTTTACCGTAGGCCGAGGCTCGTAAAATTGCCCGCAACTGGGTGCGGAACATATTAGGTTGATTTAGGCATAACCGTATTGCACGCAAACCTAGTGCCGGGTTAGTGACGACGGTTTGGGTTAGTTTGCGTCCGCCATCGACTGTTTTATCGGCACCTAAGTCAAAAGTCCGAATCGTAACCGGTTGATTATTCATGCCTTCAACCACATCGCGATAAGCAGCTAACTGTTCTTCTTCTTCGGGAGGCGCGACACGATTCATGTATAAAAACTCGGTTCTATACAAGCCGATACCTTGCGCACCAGCATTACTGATTGTTGATAAATCATCAGGCAGTTCAGCATTCGCCAATAGGGTGATGGACTTACCGTCTTGGGTTTTTGTGGGTTGAGACTTGTAACGACTTAATGATGAAATATGGGCGGCAAAATCAGCTCGTCGTTGTTGATATTCACGAGTAGTTGTCTCATCAGCCCCCGCAATCAGTACCCCTGTTTCACCATCAATGATTAACGGTTCGTTATCTTGTATATAACGTCTAATTGATTCAACACCGACAATAGCTGGAATGCCTAAGCTACGAGCGAGAATCGTGGTATGTGACGTGGCACCACCATGTTCGGTAACAAAGGCTGCAATGCCTTGGTGTTGCATTAATACCGTATCTGCTGGCGTTAAGTCTTCAGCAATGATGATATGGCCCTTAAGTCGGCCATCGGCAATTTCATGATCGGCAGTATCTTGATCAGTGAGTATGCGATGGATGCGATTGACTACATGGTCAACATCATCACGACGAGTACGGAGATAGGGATCATCCATCTCATTAAAGACGTTGATTAATGCATCACGCTGCAGTTGTAATGCCCACTCAGCATTACAACGTCGACTTTGAATCATCTCCAGCGGAACTTTAGTCAATGATGAGTCATTGAGCATTAAGATATGGGTATCGATGAACGAACTAACATCCGCCGGTGCATTGGCGGGAATATGATTACGAATGGCTTTTAATTGTTGGCGCGCCTCTTCGATAGCATCACGCAGCCGATCTAACTCTTGTTCAATTGAAAACTCAGGAATGAGATATTCGCGAATATCTGGCTGATTATGAAATAGGATGTGCGCCTTACCAATGGCTATGCCACGTGAAACGCCTATTCCTTGTAGTTCAAGAGTCATTCACCCTCTCCGAAAAAATCATTAATCAGCGAATCCAATTCTTTTAATGCTTGCTCAGCATCATTACCGTTGGCTTGCACGGTAATTTGTGAACCTTTGGCTGCGGCTAACATCATCACAGCCATAATGCTTTTGCCATTGATTTCACGACCATCACGTGACACTTGAATATCACAATCAAATTGTGATGCAGTAGTGACAAATTTCGCGGCAGCACGAGCATGTAAGCCCAACTTATTAATAATGGTAAATGTTTGTTCAATCATGCTTTATATCCTGAATGGTGGCAGCGGACTATGCCTTCTTGGCCACCGGTCACCGCTTTATCTTCTAATTCTTTCAAACTCAGACCCGGATAATTTAATACCCGAACTAACATGGGCAGGTTTAAGCCGGAGACAATTTGAATATCATCTCGATCTGAAACGGCACAGGCAATATTGCTGGGGGTTGAGCCAAACATATCGGTGAGGATTAAAATACCGTGGCCTTGATCTAGCTTTTTAAGCTCTTCATATAATAAAGGACGTATCTGATCTGGCGTATCATTGAGACCAATCGAAATGACTTTTGTCGGTAAGGGGCAACAAGACAGCATTTGTTTTGCTGTATTGATTAGCTCAGCACCAATCTGGTTATGAGATACGATCAAAATGCCTACAGTCATTAAAGTTCTCGATGTCTTAGCTAGTTTGAATAATTAACTGGCCGTTATTATGTCCAGCTCAGGACATTGAAAGCAACAGTAATACCGTGAATATCGGAATTTTACTGGGTTTTATTTGGTAGAAGGGCTGTTCATTAATGTTTGCTGTCGTTGTTTAAAAATGGTTTCTGCATTAGGCGCTAGTGTTTGCATTTTTATCCAGCTGATAACTCGATGATATAACGAGGCCGAAGTGGTTAAATTAAGCTGTAGTAATGGGAATACTCTGCCATTAACGCTATAAGTTAAGGCCGGAGGGGCAAGCGTTACTGTTGATGACGTTGCTGTTTGCAGTTCAACAACATAATCAAGCGGGTGCTGCTGTTGAAATGCGCTCTCGCCAAATAACGGGGCAATAGAAATAAGTCCTAATTCACGACTGTGTAAAAAACCTGAGGAAAGTGTTGGGCAATGAGCGATGATTTGATTGTCAATTTCAGAGAATTCAACCACATCATCAGCAATAAGTGAGTGACCTAAATGAAGAAGCTCAAGGGCAAAGCTACTTTTGCCAATACCTGCAGCACCAATAATTAAGATGCCGCTGCCATCTATATTCATCATGACACCATGATGAGTAGTAAAGCTGGGTTGAACAGCCATCGATGCTTAATCGTCTATGGCAAGGAGCAACTCAAAAATTTCGTTTGCCGTTTTCGATTTCCGAATGTTTTGACAGGCTTGCTCATCTCTAAATAATGAAGCGAGTCGAGCCAGCTGTTTAAGATGATAATCGCTATCATCTTCAGGGACCAATAAGGCAAAGGCGATATCAATGGGCTTATTATCGGCAGCATCAAAATCTACCGGTGTATCAAGCGTCATCATTGCTGCGATGGTATGAGTGATGCCTGGGATCCGGGCGTGCGGTATTGCCACGCCCTTACCCAGACCGGTGCTACCTAAGCGTTCACGCTCAAGTAGAGCCTGAAAAATTTTCTCAGCTGTTGTCGCCTGTGTATTTAAAGCCAGCATTTGACTGAGCTTTTCAATGACACGTTTTTTACTCGCTGCACCATCTTGGTGGCTAATGTTGTCACTGTTAACGAGTTGGGCTGCAATCAGCATAGAAAAACCTATTTAGCTAGCGTTATGTTTCATTTGAGCACCATCTGCTTGATGGTGATTTTTAATTTTATCTTTGTGCTTAATAATCTGACGATCCAGTTTAGAAACTAGATTTTCAATAGCGGTATACATATTTTCATTTTCGTCAGAGGCAAATAAATCTGCTCCGCTGACATGAATTGTTGCTTCAGCCTTTTGACGTAGTTTTTCAACACCTAAAATGACATGAACATTAGTCATGTGGTCAAAGTGACGAGTTAGCTTCTCAAACTTTTTATTGACATGATCTCGAAGGCTATCAGTAATTTCAACATGTTGTCCGCTTAAGTTTAATTGCATAATGATTTTCTCCTGTTGATGGATAAATAACTGGTCTATACCAGCCGCTTACGTTCATTTGAAGGAGGAATCGTTAATGATTCCCGGTATTTTGCAATGGTTCTACGAGCTACGTTTATGCCTTGATCTCCTAAAATGTCGGCAATTTTACTATCACTAAGAGGTTTACGAGGATTTTCAGCTGCCACTAGCTTTTTAATAATGGCACGAATGGCGGTGGCTGAGCATTCGCCGCCGGTATCAGTACTTACATGACTTGAGAAGAAGTATTTCAACTCATAAATACCACGAGGAGTGTGAATGTATTTTCTGGTAGTGACGCGAGAAATAGTGGATTCATGCATTTCTACTTCACTGGCAATATCAGCTAAAACCAGTGGTTTCATCGCTTCATCACCAAACTCAAGAAAATCTTTTTGTTTTTCTACAATGGCATTGGTTACTTTGACCAGTGTTTCATTACGGCTTTGTAAGCTCTTTAGAAACCAGCGTGCTTCTTGTAAATTATTTTTCAAATAAGTATTTTCAGAGCTATTGTCAGCGCGGTTAATGAGCTGGGCATAATGTTCGGAAATTTGTAATCGAGGTGCATTGTCAGGGTTGAGAGACAGCACCCATTTGCCATTCACTTTTCGAGTGTAAATATCTGGCACGATATATTCAGTCTTTTCAATCTGAATTTGATTGCCAGGTCTTGGATTGAGTAGTTGAATTTCTTGCACTAGTTCTGTGAGCAAGTCGTCATTCACTTTTAATGCTCGTTTAACCTGAGCATAGTCACGTTTGGCGAGGGTATCAAGATGTTTGTCGATCAGTGCTGTTACAAGCTCAAGATGCTCAATTTGATCTTCAAATAATTTAAGCTGAATTAATAAACATTCACGTAAGTCTCTTGCGGCGATGCCAACAGGATCAAAGTGTTGGATACGGTGTAAAACGGCTTCAATTTCTTCTTCATCAATGTCTTCATTGCCTTCGCCGAGACTGTGTTGAATTTCTTCGAGACTGCTTTTCAAATAACCGTCATTATCAATGGAATCTATAATAATGGTGGCAATAGCCTGTTCTGTTTCAGAAAAAGGCGTTAAGCGCATTTGCCAAAATAAGTGTTCCTGCAGGCTATCACTACTGTCATCCTGGTTTTCACGCTCAAGACCAGGCTCTGAATTATGAGTGGATGACATGACGCCAGCTGGTTGACTATCAAAAGTATCTTCCCATTTACTATCAACCGGTAATTCATCAGGAATATCGGTATTTTCAAGCTGAGTAATTTCTTGGGTTACAGGTTCGTCAGAAGCCTGATCATCCTGCTGTGCAGAGGCTTTGTCATCAAACACATACTCTTCTTCAACATCGAGCAGTGGATTTGTTTCTAAGACTTCTTGAATTTCAGCTTGTAACTCAAGTGAAGATAATTGCAATAAGCGAATAGCTTGTTGCAATTGAGGGGTCATCGATAGGCTTTGGCCTATGCGTAACTGTAATGATTGTTTCACTGAATATTTTGATAAAACTGTTTCCGCATGTCTTCATATTACCGTATGTAGCAGGTCGTGCCTATACGTTTTTTGTATATTTTTATGAAGCTTAAAACACGGTCACAGCAGTTGATTTAAAACTAAGCCAAACAGGGCAGCCAATGACTAGATTTAACTTAGACAGTGACTCTGGACTAATGATGGCCTGAAAGTGCTCACCGCAATCAATGGTGAGACGAATAGTTGTTGTTTCTTCGGCAATTAAGATAACGCGACCTGCGAAGCTATTTCGCATACTAGATTCTAATTGATGATGAGAAACAATAATTTCACGAGGATCAATAGCAATATGCCGGGCGTCAGTTAATTCACTAGCAACATGAATGATGAGTGATCTGGTTTTAAACAGTTGTTGCTGAAGTTGACCGTGAAATAGGTTGAGTAGCGGTGCGTTGGTAATTCGCCCAGCATGTAAGTTAAGGGTTTCATCTGCAATCGCTAAACCTTGCGGATGATCATGGGTGGAAAAAATGACTGTTTTATTGGCTTGTTTGGCAAAAGCCAAAATAGCCGATTCCAATTGACGAACATGGTGGTGATCTAAATGTGAAAACGGCTCATCTAATAATAGAATATCTGGTGCATAGGCAATCGCACGCGCAATGGCGACTCGCTTTAATTCACCACCAGATAAGGTCGTGGCTAGTTGATTGGCAAGGTGAGATAGATTTAGCTGCTGCAGAACATGCTCGATTCGTTGGTCTATATTGCTGGATTTTATTCCTTGTAACTGTAGCGCGAGATGAATATTGTCACGCACGGTTCCGGGTAGTAAATAAGGTTGTTGGCTTACTAGGCCGATACGTCGACGCTGTTCAGGCTTGAGCTTCGCTGTGACTTTTTGGTCAAATAGCTGCAATGAGCCTTGACTAGGCTCTGTTGTGAAAGCCAATAAGCTCAGCAGTGTTGATTTACCTGCGCCATTCTGACCCAGCAAGGCGATGCATTTGCCAGACGGGATGGTGAAATCAGCGATATCAAGTACACAAGACTTACTATGAAATACTTTTATATCACTGAGCTGGTAGGCATTAGTCATGATTTGGTCCCTTGTAACCAAGACAAGGCAAAATTTAAGATAAAGGCGATCAGTAATAATAAAATACCCAGCGCCAAACCTAGTTCAAATTCACCTTTACTGGTTTCTAAGGCGATGGCGGTGGTCATTGTGCGGGTGAAGCCTTCGATATTGCCACCTAACATCATAGCTGCTCCCACTTCACCGATAGCACGACCGAAACCGGTGATAACCGCTGCGAGTATTGCAAAGCGAGTAACACTGACCACATGGTAGGCAAGCGAAAATGGACTTGCACCCAAACTAATTAAGGTGGGTTTTAATCGTGGATCGGCACTATTAACAGCGGTGATAGTGAGATTCATCATGATCGGAAAAATCAGGATGGCTTCAGCAATAATGACTGCCGACGGGGTATAGAGTAGGCCCCAGTGACCGAGAGGCCCTAAGCGACTAAATAAGCCATAAAGTAATAAGCCAATAACCACCGTAGGCATCGCCATTAAGGTATTTAACAGGTGTTGGACAGTTTTTTTGCCTCGAAATGAGTTGAGTGCCGTCGTCACTCCACATGGAATGGCTAGGCACGCGGCAATCAGTGATGCTATTAAAGATATGCTGACTGAGGTGGCAACAATGCGATAAATGGCGGGGTCAAATGAACTAATTAATGCTAATGCGGCCAGCAGTGAGTCAGCGAAGTAGTTCATATTGAAGACTGTTTAGTCGAGCAAGCCTAAGCGTTGGCAAATCGTCAGTGTGGGATCGGCACGGTTCATACTATAAAAGTGTAAGCCAGGCACACCTTGTTCGACTAGTTTTTCGGTAAAGTCGGTGAGGAAATCAAGCGTGAATGCTTGTAGTGACTCTAAATCATCATGAAATACTTCGAGTTGCTTGCGTAACCAACGAGGAATTTCAGCACCGCAAGCATCAGAAAACCGTGCTAATTGGGTGAAATTATTGATTGGCATAATGCCGGGAATAATCGGGATATCGATGTTTTGCTGTTGGCAGCGGTCGATAAATTGTAAATAAGCATCAATATTATAAAAATATTGAGTGATGGCGCTATTGGCTCCGGCATCTACTTTACGTTTAAAATTGGTAAGGTCGATGTGGGCCGACTCTGCTTGCGGATGAACTTCTGGATAGGCCGCGACTTCGATAGTGAAGTAATCGCCCGTTTCTTTGCGAATAAATTCAACTAACTCATTGGCATAACGAAAGTCACCTGGATCACGCATTCCGGAAGGTAAGTCGCCACGCAATGCCACGATGCGGTGAATATCATGTGATTGGAATGTGTGAAGTAAGTTGCGAATACTTTCTGCTGTTGAGCCGACACAAGATAGGTGAGGCGCAGCATCAATATTGGTTGTTGCTTGTGCTTGTTGAATTTCGATAACGGTATCGAGAGTATTATCTTGGGTTGAACCACCCGCACCAAAGGTAACTGAAAAAAACTCAGGGTTTAATGGTGCGAGTTGCTGGCGGACATCGCGAATAGTTGCGATACCTTTGTCAGTTTTTGGGGGGAAAAATTCGCAGCTAATAGTGAGTTTGTTGGTCATGGTTAGGTACTAGATAGTGGCTAAATAAAAAAGGGCTAACCATTTGGTTAGCCCTTTACTTGGTTAGTAGCGGTAATGTTCAGGCTTGTATGGACCATTTTTGTCCAAGCTTAAATATTCAGCTTGTTCAGTAGTCAGCTCTGTTAAGTTAGCGCCAATCTTATCTAAATGGAGTCGGGCTACTTTTTCATCAAGTGACTTAGGCAATACATACACTTCATTCTTGTAGTTATCACTGTTATCCCATAACTCAATTTGAGCCATAACTTGGTTAGTGAATGAGGCTGACATAACAAAGCTAGGATGGCCGGTTGCACAGCCTAAGTTTACTAGGCGGCCTTCAGCTAATAAGGTGATGCGTTTACCATCAGGGAAGATAACTTGATCAACTTGAGGTTTAACGTTTTCCCATTCGTATTGACGTAATGATGCGACAGCGATTTCAGAGTCAAAGTGACCGATATTACAAACAATCGCTTCGTTTTTCATTGCAAGCATATGGTCATGATTGATCACGTCAACATTACCGGTTGTGGTAACAAATATGTCACCCAAGTTTGCTACTTCATCCATGTTTACAACACGGTAACCTTCCATTGCGGCTTGTAATGCACAGATAGGATCGATTTCTGTCACCATTACTGTTGCGCCCATGCCTTTAAATGCTTGTGCACAGCCTTTACCTACATCACCGTAACCTAATACGACACAAATCTTACCGGCAATCATCACATCGGTTGCACGTTTGATACCGTCTAATAAAGATTCACGACAGCCGTATAAATTATCAAATTTAGATTTAGTTACTGAATCATTAACGTTGATAGCGGGTACTTTTAAGCTACCGTCTTTCATCATTTCGTATAAACGATGGACACCGGTCGTTGTTTCTTCTGACAGACCTTTCACATCAGTTAATAATTCAGGATATTCATCGTGCATGATTTGAGTTAAATCACCGCCATCATCCAAAATTAAGTTTGGACGCCAGTTATCAGGGCCAAAAATAGTTTGCTTGATACACCAGATAGCTTCTTCATTCGTTTCGCCTTTCCAAGCAAAAACTGGAATGTCTTGTATAGCAATGGCTGCAGCAGCTTGATCTTGTGTTGAGAAGATATTACATGAAGACCAGCGAACTTCAGCACCAAGGTCGATCAATGTTTCAATCAATACCGCTGTTTGAATAGTCATATGCAAACAACCAGCAATGCGAGCGCCAGCTAATGGGTTTTTACCCGCATACTCTTCACGAATTGCCATTAAACCAGGCATTTCTGTTTCAGCGATTTTTATTTCTTTTTTGCCCCAGTCAGCCAAGCTAATGTCGGCAACTTTATAATCAGGCGTTAGGTTTTCAATAGGTGATGTCATCATCATTTTCCTTAAAATTTATATTTAAATGCCAGCTGCTGCACGTAAAGTATCAGCCATGTCAGTGCGTTCCCAAGTGAACTCAGGTTCTTCACGACCAAAGTGACCGTAAGCTGCTGTCGCCTGATAGATAGGACGAATTAAATCTAACATTTTCACTAGACCAACCGGACGTAAATCAAAGTGTTCACGAACTAAGGCTTCTAATTTCTCTTGAGCGATTTTGCCAGTACCAAAGGTTTCGATACTGATTGAAGTGGGTTCAGCTACACCGATGGCATATGACACTTGAATTTCGCAACGGTCAGCTAAACCAGCTGCAACAATGTTTTTAGCCACATAACGACCGGCATAAGCGGCACTGCGATCGACTTTAGATGGGTCTTTACCTGAGAATGCACCACCACCGTGTCTAGCCATACCACCGTAGGTATCAACAATAATTTTACGGCCGGTTAAACCCGCATCACCAACTGGACCACCAATAATGAATTGACCGGTTGGGTTAATGTGAAAAGCAGTGTCTTTAGTTAACCATTTCTCTGGTAATGTTGGTTGAATAATCACTTCCATAACCGCTTCTTGTAAGTCTTTTAACGATACTTCAGGGTTATGTTGAGTTGATAAAACAACGGCATCGATACCTACAGGCTTACCATCTTCATAGACAAAGGTTACTTGGCTTTTTGCATCAGGACGTAACCAAGGCAAAGTGCCATTTTTACGTACTTCAGCTTGGCGCTGTACTAAGCGATGAGCGTAAGTAATAGGTGCAGGCATTAATACGTCAGTTTCGTTACTAGCATAACCAAACATTAAACCTTGATCGCCGGCGCCTTGATCTTCTGGTGTAGCACGGTCGACACCCATTGCAATATCAGTAGATTGTTTACCAATCAATGACATCACAGCACAGGTATCACCATCAAAGCCAACATCGGAGTTGTTATAACCAATATCGGTGATAGTTTTACGGACGACTTGTTCTAGATCAACCCAAGCGCTAGTGGTGATTTCACCTGCAACAATAGCTGCACCTGTTTTAACTAATGTTTCACAGGCAACGCGGGCATGGGGATCTTGGCGAAGAATTTCATCAAGAACGGCGTCAGAAATTTGATCGGCAACTTTATCTGGATGACCTTCTGAAACTGATTCAGATGTGAAAATTGAACGATTACTCATGATTAACTTACCTCATTACGTTAATGGCTAGTCAAGGAGAGTTGTTGGGGGTATGCACGGTTATTTAGTGCTACTGGATGACACAACGCTCATTATTATTTAGCTAAAAATTTAATAATGAACGCGGTTTAAGTATATATAGTGAATAAGCCTAGCAGGGAAACCCTGTTGCAGCGTTCCTTATTCAGAAGTGAAACTTTAGTCGAAATAGATGAAAAATACAAGCCAAATTCAAATTGATAAAGCTTGATTTTAATAAGGGTTGAGGCTGGTTAAAGTGGTCTTCGACAAGATTAGAGCTCTAGTTGGTGGCCATTTTCTTTTAACCACAGTCGAGCTTGTTTAAAGTCAGGGAAATGGTATGCAACTAGCTGCCAAAATGCAGCTGAGTGATTATGGTGAACAAGGTGACAAAGCTCGTGCACAATAACGTAATCAATAATGGCGGGTGGCGCTAAAAGTAGCTTCCAATTAAATTGGATATCGCCAGTTATTTTGCAGCTTCCCCAACGGGCTTTGTAGGTTTTTACTGTAATTGAACGAGGCTTTAACCCTGTTTCTGTTGTCAGCTGCTGGGTACGTTCTTTGATATAAAGTTCAGCTTGTTGCTTGTACCAATTAACTACGTTTCGTTTTACGCTGGCTGTTGATGGTGTCGCTGAGCGGCTGGTAATGACGATGTCGGTATTATCTTTATGGATATTGGTGACAGCTGATTGATTTAACCGCAAATTATACTGTTCACCTAAAAAGAGTAATGATTCGCCATCAACATAATGTTTGATGATAAGTTGTCGAGAATTTTGTTGTTTGAGCTTGTATTGTATCCATGATGTTTTTTGCTGGACAAAATTTTTGGCCAAGCTAATCGCGGCATTAGATGGCATATGGACAGATACACCATCGCGATTTACTTTCAATGCCATGGTTTTGCGTCGTGTGCTTTTGATTATGGTTACGCTGAAACCATCACCTTGAATTGTATTGCCCATGATTAAATCGTAGTTAAATGAATAAACTTCAACATTTTACCTGTTGATTTGAGAAAATACGGAATTGATTTACGACAGTTTAAATATGACTCAGGCAGAATTTACACTTAACCAAGCTCATCGCTTATCGGTTGCTCCTATGTTGGATTGGACTAATCGCGATTTTCGTTATTTCTTGAGGTTAATATCTAAACATAGTCTGCTGTATACCGAAATGGTGACTACTGGCGCGCTAATTCATGGTGATCAGCAGCGGTTTTTAGCCCATGATATCAGTGAGTATTTATTGGCTTTACAGCTGGGAGGCTCTAATCCAGAAGAGTTAGCAAAATGTGCTCGCATGGGCCAAGATGCTGGTTATAGTGAAATCAATTTGAATGTCGGCTGCCCAAGTGATCGTGTGCAATCAGGGAGCTTTGGTGCTTGCCTAATGGCTGAGCCAAAATTAGTGGCGGAGGGTATCGCCGCTATGCAAGCTGAAGTAACGATTCCGATCACGGTAAAAACACGCTTAGGTATTGATAAGTTAGATAGTTATGAGTTTTTAACTGACTTTATTGGCACTGTGGCCGAGGCGGGATGTGATGTATTTATTCTGCATGCCCGTAAAGCATGGCTGCAAGGATTGAGTCCGAAAGAAAACCGTGATGTACCACCATTAGATTACCAACGTGTTTATCAAGTGAAACAAGACTTTCCACAATTACATATCGATATTAATGGTGGCATTAAAACGTTAGATGAAGCACAACAGCATTTACAGCAAGTCGATGGCGTAATGATGGGACGGGCCATTTATCATGATCCTTATTTGCTGGCGGAAGCGGATAAACTGTTATTTGCTGATAATCATTCAATACCAAGTCGCAAGCAGGTAATAGAACAAATGCTGCCTTATATAGAACGTCGGATGACTGAAGGCCGACCGTTAAAATCGATTACCCGCCATTTATTAGGCTTGTTTCAAGGTCAGCCTGGAGCCAAAGCTTGGCGCAGACATTTAAGCGAACAGGCACATCTGAAAGGTGCTGATATTGATGTGGTGTTACAGGCGCTGGCTTTAGTTCCGTAAACCAGTCCCTTTATTCAATAAGTGTAAAGCGAAACTGGTTAAGGCAATAATACAGACGATAATTATTGTGAATGCAATGCCGACCGGAATATCTGATTCGCCCAACATGCCATAGCGGAAGGCATTGACCATATAAAGGATCGGGTTGAGCATGGATACGTTTTGCCAAAACTCAGGTAATAAGCTGATCGAATAGAACACGCCACCTAAATAGGTGAGTGGGGTCAGAATAAAGGTAGGGATAATTGCTATTTCATCAAAGCTACGTGCGTAGATAGCATTAATAAATCCACCTAAAGCAAACAAAATAGCACTTAAAAAAACCATGCTACAGGTAACAAATAAGTGTTGAACGGGGATTTGAGTAAAAAATAGCGATACGATCGTCACAATGATGCCTACAAATAAACCGCGAGCGGTGCCTCCTGCGACGTAGCCGGCCAGAATTAAATAATTAGGCACTGGCGCGACGATTAACTCCTCAATATGACTCTGAAATTTGGCGCTATAAAAGGAAGAGGCGACATTAGCATAGGCATTGTTGATGACTGACATCATAATGAGGCCCGGCACGATATATTCCATATAGCTAAAGCCGCCCATTTCACCGATACGACTACCAATCAGGTTGCCGAAGATAATAAAATATAAGGTCATGGTAATTGCTGGCGGTAACAATGTTTGTGGCCAGATACGTAAGAAACGTCTAATTTCACGGGTTACTAATGTGTTGAAAGCGACCCAGTGACGTTGGTATTTAGTTGCGTTCATGATGTGATTTCTGTTGTCTCTACTAAGCTGAGGAATAACTCTTCTAAGCGATTAGCCTTATTTTTCATACTACACACTTCGATGCCTTGTTCTGATAACAGTGAAAATAAAGTGTTTAAGTTTTCAGTGCGTTCGAGTTCGACTTCTAAGGTGGTGTCATCAATTCGTTCAAAATTAAAATTATTTAAATTGATATCGGTAGGGAGAGGGGCTTTCAGGTCTAAAATGAAGGTTTCCCTATCTAAGCGATTTAATAAGGATTTCATATCGGTATTTTCGATAATTTTTCCTTGATCAATGATGGCAATTTTACGACACAGATTTTCGGCTTCTTCCAAGTAGTGTGTCGTTAGAATAATCGTTGTTCCTTCTTCATTAATGTTCTGCAAGAAGGTCCACATGGAACGACGAAGTTCGATATCAACACCGGCAGTGGGTTCATCAAGAATAAGCAGTTTAGGTTTGTGCACTAAGGCGCGTGCAATCATTAGCCGTCGTTTCATGCCTCCAGATAATGAACGAGCAGTACTGTGTCGTTTTTGCCATAAACCGAGCTGGTGGAGCAGCTCATCGGCACGAGGTTCGGCTTGTGCTACGGTCATACCGTAGTAGCCTGCTTGGGTGACTAAGATATGTTTGACTTGCTCGAAGCCATTAAAGTTAAATTCCTGCGGTACTAAACCGATATAACTTTTTGCTTGTTCTGGATCGCTATCAATATCACTATCAAAGACGCGCACCTTACCAGCCGTTTTGGTGACCAGGGATGTAATCACACCAATAGTGGTTGATTTGCCTGCACCATTAGGGCCAAGCAAGGCAAAAAAATCTCCTTGCTCGACATCAAGACTGATGTTTTTCAGAGCTTGATAGCCATTTTTATAGGTTTTGCTTAAGTTAGATATTGTTAACGCTGTCACCAGATTGTCTCAAGCAGATTAAAAGGCGCTAGGTTATCATGGCTGCATGACAGATGATATTTATAATCAGTATATACAGCCGCCGCATTCAGCACAGCAATTACTGGATAGATGTCAGGCAATGGCTGGCAAAACATTAGGCCAAATTGCCGCAGAAATTGGCGTGAGCGTGCCTGAAGACTTACGAAGGCATAAAGGGTGGGTCGGTAATTTATTTGAAATCTATCTTGGTGCAACAGCTGGTAATAAAGCGGAGCCAGATTTTATTGAACTAGGTATTGAAATGAAAACATTGCCTTTAAATTCTCAGGGTAAACCGAAAGAATCAACCTATGTTTGTACCGTGTCTTTACAGCAAACCGGCGAATTGCGTTGGCAAGATAGTTGGGTGAGACGGAAGCTGTCACAGGTGTTGTGGGTGCCAGTAGAAGCTGAACGTACATTGCCTTTGGCTGAGCGTTATGTTGGCAATGCCTGGTTATGGCAGCCGACGCTGCAGCAAGAAGAATGGTTGCGCAGTGATTGGGAGGAGCTGATGGATCGGATTGTCTTAGGTGAGCAGTCTGAAATTAATGGTAGTGAAGGCGAGTACCTGCATTTACGGCCTAAAGCTGCCAATAGCCGAGTGTTAGCTAAAGGGGTTGGGGGGAATGGTATGCCGGAGTTAGTTAATCCTAAGGGCTTTTACCTGCGTACATCATTCACTAACTTATTACTGTCAGAGATATAAGGCTTGCTGTTCGGGTTCAAAACAAGGCAAAATAAAAGCTATCAAATTTTATGGATGAGATTAAGTGTCTAAGTTAAAAGCATTAGTCATTGATGAGGAAGCGGAGTTTAGGGACGTGGCTCGCATGATGTTAGAGCCTGCAGGCTTTGAAGTTGAGCTGGTTTCAGCTGGATTTAAAGGATTAGAACACGCAAGGCAGCAGCGGTTTGATTTAGTCTGCTGTAGTAATAATTTATTGGATATCGCGGCCAGTGATTTTTGTGGTCAATTACGAGCAATAAATGGTTATGACTTTGTTTCTGTTCTTATTTTAACTGACGTTGATGACTCAAAGATTTTAAAGCAAGCTTTGCTGGCGGGTGCCACAGATACCTTCAGTAAAAATGACTTACGTGAATTGCAGACATATGTTGAACGATATTCTCATCGTGAGGGCCATCAATTACAGGGCCGAGTCTTGTTTATTGAAGATTCACGAGTATTGCAAACCATAATCTTAGATCTATTAACTGATATGGGCCTAGATGTTGACGCCTATACTCATGCTGAAGATGCTTGGGATGCCTTCCGCGATGGTGATTATGACCTAGTTTTAACAGATATCTTGTTAGAAGGGGTGATGAGTGGTATTACTTTAGTGCGTAAAATTCGCCGCATGCAAGGTGAAGTAGGCAATGTACCTATTATTGCCACGTCAGGGTTTGATAATAAATCACGTAAAATTGAATTATTCCACTTAGGCGTTAATGATTTCATTTCCAAACCAATTGTGCGTGAAGAATTACGGCAACGGGTTATTAATCACGTCACCAGTTATCAGCGCTTACGCGAATTAAAAGCTCAGCAGCAATCTTTATACAGTTTAGCTATGTTAGATGAGTTAACTCAGCTGTTTAACCGTCATGCCTTACGTGAGTTTTCCGGCAAGTACTTTAGCGAGGCTTATCGTTTTAACCGACCTTTGACGATGGCGGTTTTAGACATCGACCATTTTAAGAAAATTAATGAAACCTTGGGCTATGAGAAAGGCGATAGTGTATTAGCTGAGTTAGGAGCATGGCTTAAACGCTTTGTTCGTGATGTGGATATGGTCGCTCGCTGGTCAGGAGAAGAGTTTGTTTTTTTATTAGCCGATTGCGGCCAAGAAGAGGCACAAGCTTTAATGGGACGGCTTTTAGGTCGTTTAGAGTTATTTACGCCGGCCGGATTGAATGTTACCGTCAGTATCGGCATTGCAACTACGCATGGCGATGATAAACAGCATACATTGAACAGTCTATTTGATTTGGCGGATAGTGCCATGTATCAAGCTAAAATGGCCGGTAGGAACTGTATCAAGACATACGGGTATGTAGATAGCGTCGAGTCCGACTCATCTGACTAGTCAGTCAGAAATTAAGGCATTGCTCATAAGTCAGCATAAATACACCATGGCCACCATGTTCAAACTCTAGCCACATAAACGGTGTGTTAGGCCACTTTTCCATCACAGCAACATCACTATTACCTACCTCAACAAATAATAAACCTTGTGGCGTGAGGTAATGGCTTGCCCGTGAGATTATTTGCTCGACTAATGCGAGACCATTATCATCTGCTTCCAGTGCTGATGCCGGCTCATGGCGATATTCTTCAGGTAAGGTAGCCATTTCTTCAGCGCCGACATAGGGCGGATTACTGACAATAAGATCGTATTTTTTTTCAGGCAATGCCGTCCATAAGTCAGACTGAATTGCTTGTACGCGATCGGCAAATTGATGTTTTTTGATGTTGATATTGGCAACATCAATGGCATCAACACTGATATCAACGGCATCAACTTGAGCTTCAGGAAAGGCTGCAGCACAAGCAATAGCAATGCAGGCGCTACCCGTACACATGTCGAGAATTGAATGAACACTATCAGGATCGACTAACCATGGCATGAATGAGTCATCGATTAGCTCAGCAAATGGTGAGCGAGGAATTAATACTCGATCATCGACATAAAAAGGCAGGCCAGCAAACCAAGCTTCATTGGTTAGATAAGGTACTGGAATACGTTTTTTAATACGCTGTTCAACAAGGTCGACAACGTGATTCTTTTCTGCCGTTGTTAAGCGAGCATTGGCAAATAGCTCAGGGAACTCGGTGGCTGGTAAATGTAGACAATGCAAGACAAGTTGCAATGCATCATTAAAGGCATCAGCATTGCCATGGCCATAAAAAATATCAGCAGCATTTAATTGTGATGTTGCCCAGCGCAGATAATCTGTTAGCGTTTGCAGTTCATCAGTAACGGTTGGTGATAGTACTGTATTCACTATTTGGTAACATCAACAAAGTGACCGGCTATTGCAGCTGCTGCTGCCATCGCGGGGCTAACAAGGTGCGTTCTACCATCCAAGCCTTGGCGGCCTTCAAAGTTACGGTTTGAGGTTGAAGCACAGTGCTCGCCAGCGCCGAGGCGATCGGCATTCATTGCTAAGCACATAGAGCAACCAGGATCACGCCATTCAAAGCCTGCTTCAGTGAAGAGCTTATCTAAACCTTCCTGTTCTGCTTGTTGCTTAACTAAGCCTGAGCCCGGCACAACAAGCGCTTGTTTTAATGATGCGGCAACTTTTCTACCTTGGATAACTGCTGCCGCTTGGCGCAAATCTTCAATACGTGAGTTGGTACAAGAACCAATAAAAACACGATCAAGTTGAATATCGGTAATCGCTTGGTTGGCAGTCAATCCCATATAGGTGAGTGCTTTTTCCATACCATTACGCTTCACAGCATCTGTTTCGTCAGCAGGATCTGGTACCGCACTATCAATGGCTACAACCATTTCAGGTGAGGTACCCCATGTCACTTGTGGTTTGATGTCTTCTGCTTTTAAAACAACCGTTTTATCAAAAACTGCGCCTTGATCACTGTGTAAATCAGCCCATGCTGCGACAGCATTATTCCAATTTTCGCCTGACGGTGCAAAAGGACGGCCCTGTAAATAATCGGTGGTTATATCATCAACAGCAATAAGTCCTACCCGAGCGCCAGCTTCAATGGTCATATTACAAACGGTCATTCGACCTTCCATTGATAAGGCTTGAATAGCATCGCCAGCAAACTCAATGGTATAACCGGTACCGCCAGCAGTTCCTAACTCACCGATAATGGCCAATACGATATCTTTAGCTGTGACGCCGGCTCTACATACACCATCAACGCGAACCAACATATTTTTGGCTTTCTGCTGAATTAGGCATTGAGTGGCTAATACATGTTCAACTTCAGATGTGCCGATACCAAAGGCGATAGCACCAAAAGCGCCATGAGTAGAGGTGTGTGAGTCACCACAGACTACGGTCATGCCGGGTAATGTAGCACCTTGTTCAGGGCCTACCACGTGAACAATGCCCTGACGATGATCAGATAGATCAAATTCCGTAACACCAAATTCTTTACAGTTTTTATCTAAGGTCTCTACTTGTAAACGAGAGACAGGATCAGCAATACCTTGCTCTCGGTTAGTAGTCGGTACATTGTGATCAGGAGTAGCCAAAATCGAGTCCAGTCTGTGTGGAACTCTGTTTGCTAAACGGAGCCCCTCAAAGGCTTGCGGAGAGGTGACTTCATGAACCAGTTGGCGATCAATATAGATTAATGCCGTTCCACTGTTTTCAGTACGAACAACATGTTGTTCCCATAATTTGTCATAAAGTGTTTTAGCTTGATTCATGATGGCTACAAAAAGATAAAAAATAAAGCTGAATTATACAGCAGATGTGTCGTTTAGCTCTATGTTGTGTTCACATCAGTTTTAATTACATACTAAATGACAGGCAAAAAAAAACGAATAGCCCGAAGACTACTCGTTTTCTTATTTCTTACTAGGAAATGCTTATTCCATATTTGCGTGTCTATGTCTCATTTCTTCTTCAACAATACCTTTCTCATGGATAAGATGAGAAACGATAGATTCCAAGAAGATTAATGTTGATAGTTCAAACATAGTTCCCATAGGCATGCCTTTAGTAGCGGCAAAGCTATCATCGGAACCAATTTGAATTACGCCATCAGCTAAATCACCAATCGTTGAGCTAGATTTTGACGAAATCAAAACCACTTTAGCGCCTTCAGATCTGGCTTTATTAGTAAATGATACAAGTTGAGTAGTTTCACCTGAACCCGAAATTACGATTAATAAATCGCCTTCACGGATACTTGGAGTACTAATTTCACCTTGAATAAATACTTGATAACCACTATGCATCAATCTCATCCCTAGGAAGTTACCCACTAGTTTTGAGCGACCTGCGCCAGTAATAAAGATGCGCTTGGCATCATCACACATTGAAACTAATTTAGCTTCGAATGAATCATTAGTAGATTCAAGGATATTAGTGATTTTATTTAACAGTAGATCACGATGCATTGTAATTTTCCTTATGCTGCGTCAACTAAAGCACGTAACTCTTTAGCTGAATCTGCTGGAGAAGGAGCGCCGTAGATAGCCGCACCAACAACAACAATAGAAGCACCAGCTTGAACTGTGCTTTGGATAGTTTCTTTGTTGATACCACCAGCAACAGAGATTTTAACATCCAAACCAAGACCAGCAATTAATGCTAAATCAGCGAAAGGTGTTTGACCTGCAGCTTGTGCATCAAGACCAGTGTGAACACCGATGATTTGTGCGCCGTTAGCAGCCGCTTCTTTAGCAACAGCAGCTTTATCTTCAACAGAGATTAAATCGATTTGAGCTTCAGCACCATTAGCTTTAGCCGCTTTGATAACACCGTTAACAGTTGCAGCATCAGCAGCACCTAAAACTGTAGTGATATCACCACCTGCTTCAAAGAAAGGTGTTGATTCGTACTCACCCGCATCCATAGTTTTAAGATCAACTAAGATTTTTTTAGTTGGGTGCGCAGCTTTTAAAGCTTTAACAAGTTTTAAGCCGTTATATTTGATACATGGAGTACCAATTTCTAGAATGTCAACATATGGTGCTACAGCTTCAGCTAGGGCCATTGTTGCGTCGAAGTCTAGAGAATCTAGAGCCATTTGGATTTCTGCCATGATATATACTCCTAAAAAGTAATAAATATTATATACACGTTAATTACGCGATTTGGAACTATAGTTCAGACAGCCACAAAATGTCAATTTGTGCGACTGTTTGAGAATAACAGCCTAAACAACAAATGAAATGTTATTTAGGCTGGTAACTTTTACTTAAGCTTCTAACTCAGCAAGACGACTTGCAAGTAACTCTTCAAGAGTTTCTAATGCTTTAGCAAATCCTTCAATACCTTCAGCAAGTTTTTCTGTAGCCATGCGATCTTCAGCATGCATTGCTTCGAACGTTGCTTTATCCATATTGATTTTTTCAATATCAGATGTTGCCGCGTTGTCAGCAGATAATTTACGAGGTAATTCACCTTCAGTAGATTGCAATTGATCTAACAATCCAGGTGAGATCGTTAATAGGTCAACACCCGCTAACTCAGTGATTTCACCAAGGTTACGGAAGCTTGCGCCCATTACTTCAGTGTTATAACCAAACTTTTTGAAGTAATTATAGATTGCAGTTACAGATACAACACCTGGATCTTCAGCTGCTGGGTATGAATCTGTACCGGTGTCTTTTTTGTACCAATCAAGGATACGACCAACGAATGGTGAGATCAATTGAATGCCATTTTCAGCACATGCAATCGCTTGGTGCAAACCAAATACCAATGTAAGGTTAGTATGGATACCTTCTTCTTCAAGAACTTTAGCAGCTTGGATACCTTCCCAAGTTGCAGCAATCTTGATTAAGATACGGTCACGTGAAACGCCAGCATCTTCGTACTGAGCAATTAAATCACGGCCTTTAGCAATGGTTGCATCTGTATCAAATGACAAACGAGCATCTACTTCTGTAGAAACACGTTGTGGCACGATAGCTAAGATTTTCAAACCAAAAGATACAGCTAAACGGTCAAATGCTAAAGTGATAACATCAGCAGCTGAAGCATCAGCGCCTACAGTTTCACGAGCGGCTTTTAATGTGTCATCAACAATATCTTGGTACTGGGGCATCTGTGCTGCAGCAGTAATAAGAGATGGGTTAGTTGTAGCATCACGAGGAGTAAACTTTTCGATTGCTTCGATATCACCTGTATCGGCAACAACAACTGTCATTTCTTTCAGTTGGTCAAGTAAATTTGCCATGTTAATGGGACCTTTAATTTAAAGTTAAAACTTTACAGCCTGCGACTTAAAGCTGACTGAATTCATAATCTTAATGCCTTCTCGCTACATAATCCAGCGACTATAAAATACAGTTTATGTCGCTGCGATGTAGTATGAAGTGGCTATATTACAAGGATATTAATTAACCTTGGTTGCGAATATATTGCTCTACGCCAGTAACGTTAGTTTGATTACGGATGTATTGTTCTACGCCAGTAACAGCAGTTGAACTGTTAGCTTGGTTGCGAATATATTGCTCTACGCCAGTAACAGCTGTTGCATTATTAGCTTGGTTACGGATGTATTGCTCTACGCCAGTAATAGCTGTTGCAGTGTTAGCTTGGTTACGGATGTATTGTTCTACGCCAGTAATAGCCGTTGCATTGTTAGCTTGGTTACGGATATAGCGTTCTACACCAGTTAAGCCATCATTGCTTTTTGCGTTAGCTGATGATGTGTTTGCTGGTTCTGATGAAAACAAACCTGTGAAAAAATCGCAAATAGAAGCTAATAAGCCTTTTTGTTTCATTAGAAATACCCCTGTTATATTTTATACTCAATTGTGCTTAAGCATACATGCTTATGGAATGAGTAAATTACTATTTTAGGTTAACTGTGGCAAGTCAGAAGAGTTAAACAAAAAGCGATTATTACTGCTTCTATGTTTTTGACCACATTTACACTATATGAACAGTCATTTGTATGGTCGTGCGACAACGACTGTCTGTTTTTTGCTAAATGATAATTTAGCGGAGATTCTAGTAAATATTTACATTCACTAGAAAGTAAAAAACGAGCAGTCAAATGACTACTCGTTTTTTTTGCTACTTAGAGTTAACTCTAATCAGCTTATGCTGCGTCAACTAAAGCACGTAACTCTTTAGCAGATTCTGCTGGAGAGTCTGCACCGTAGATAGCTGCACCAACTACAACGATAGTTGCGCCAGCTTGTACTGTTTTTTGGATAGTATCTTTGTTGATACCACCAGCTACAGAAATACGGCAGCCTAAGTTCAAGTCTGCAACTAAAGATAAGTCAGCAAAAGGTGTTTGACCTGCTGCTTGTGCGTCAAGACCAGTGTGAACACCGATGATTTGAGCGCCATTAGCAACTGCAGCAGAAGCAACAGCGGCTTTATCTTTAACACTGATTAAGTCGATTTGAGCTTCAGAAGTGTTTGCATTAGCAGCTTTAATTACGCCGCCCATTGTAGCTTTATCTGAAAAACCAAGAACAGTACAGATATCAGCACCGGCTTCATAGAATGGAGTTGATTCATATTCGCCAGCATCCATTGTTTTTAAGTCAACAAGGAGTAATTTTTCTGGGAATTTTGCTTTTAATGCAGTAACTAGCTCAAGACCGTTGTACTTGATGCAAGGTGTGCCAATTTCCAAGATGTCAACGTATGGTGCTACTTGCTCTGCAAGTGCAATTGTTGCATCGAAATCTAGAGAATCTAGAGCCATTTGGATAAGTGCTTTTGCCATGCTGACATGCTCCTAATATATTGATTTAAATTTGTAATTACGCTAAAAATACGCCGGAAGACTATAAGTCAAATTGACTCATAATGTCAATTTTCTTTATAGTCTCTTTATTCTTAATCACTGATGTACAGTAATGCAGTGAGGGTTGTGCGAGAGACAGTTCTGGTCATAATTACATTATGAGCGCAGCTTTTTACCAATATGACACTACAAAATATGCAGGTTGAAATGGAAAAAATTAATAATATTAGCGGCTTAATTATTGATATGGATGGTGTGCTTTGGCATGGCAATCAAGCTGTCGATGGTTTGGTTGAATTTTTTACTACATTGAGAGAGTTATCACTGCCCTTTGTGCTCGCAACTAATAATGCCAGTCTGACCCAACAACAATATATAGATAAATTGGGGGAGATGGGAGTTGATATAACTGCCAGTGAAATTCTTACTTCGAGTATGGCGACAGCAGCTTATTTAGCTGAACATATACCGAAAGAAAAGCAGCGAGTATTCGTGATCGGCGAGCAGGGTTTGCGTCAACCATTGCTAGAGCAAGGTTTTGTTTTAACGGACCTATATCAAGTAAATCAGCCAGATAAACATATCGTTGACCAAGGTGCGGACATTGTTGTTTCTGGCTTAGATCGACAATTAAGCTGGGATAAGTTAGCGACAGCAACGTTAAATATAAAAGCGGGCGCAGAGTTTTATGCAACTAATTCCGATACAACCTTACCTACAGAGTTAGGTGAAGTCATGGGCAATGGTGGAACAATTGCTGCCTTAGAAGCTGCAACGGGCATCAAAGCCATATCGATTGGCAAGCCTGAGCCTATTTTATATCAACAAGCCTTGGCAATATTAGGTAGCCAAGCTGACAATACACTCGCCATTGGTGACCGTTTAGATACTGATATTTTAGGGGCGGTCAATGCGGGCATGCGAAGCATTATGGTATTAACAGGAATTTCATCGGAAGATGATATTGAACTAGTTGACTACAAGCCTGATTGGCTCATGGCGGATATTACTGAAGTAGCTGCAGTTTTACGGCATTCGGTTTAATAAAATGTTGGAGAAAAGTTAATGAAGAAAATTATCAATGGCGTAGAAAGTCTATTAGAAGAAAGCCTTAATGGTTTTGCAAAAGCACATAGCGATATTATTCAGCTTAACCGACAACCTCATTTTGTTACTCGTAAACAGCAAACGAAAGCAGGTAAAGTGGCACTGATTTCAGGTGGCGGCTCAGGTCATGAACCATTACATACCGGCTTAGTTGGAAGTGGCATGTTGGATGCCGCTTGTCCGGGACAAATATTTACCTCACCGACACCAGATCAAATGATGGCGGCTGCTGAAGCCGTTGAAAATGAAGCTGGGGTGTTATTTATAGTTAAAAACTATGCTGGCGATGTGATGAACTTCGAAATTGCCGCTGAAATGCTGGACTGTCAGCATCAGACAGTATTAGTGACTGATGATGTTTCGTTGCCTAAAGACCACAGTACTGGTCGACGTGGTGTGGCGGGTACTTTGATTGTTGAGAAAATAGTAGGGGCAGCAGCTGAAGCTGGAGCAACATTGCTAGAGTGCAAAGCCTTAGGTGAGCGAGTTAATGACAATACCGCATCGATGGGCGTCGCTTTAACCAGTTGTACCGTGCCTGCCTTAGGCCAACCGACCTTTGAAATTGGTGACAATGAAATCGAAATGGGGGTTGGCATTCATGGTGAGCGAGGCCGTGAGCCGATGGACTTAACGAGTGCTAGCGATATTGTCGAGCATTTAGTTACAGCGATTGATGCCGATCTCAAACCGCAAGCGGGACAAAAAATACTACTGCATGTTAATGGTTTCGGCGCGACACCAGCAATGGAGCTATATCTTGTTTATGAATTAGCAGCCGAATTGTGGCAACAACGCGGTGTAGAGGTTGAACGTTCATTAGTGGGTAATTACACCACATCATTAGATATGGCTGGTTGTTCAATCACCGTTACCTTATTAGATGATGAATTGACTCAACTTTGGGATGCTCCGGTTCATACCGCTAATTTACGCTGGTAATGGATTACTTTCAGTAGTTGTTACTGAGTAAGCTGCGAGAAAAGCTTACTGTTTCGTTAATAACAGGTCAGCAATAGCACAAATCATTAATTGACTGGTCCGTGCGCCAGGATCAATATGGCCAATTGCTCGTTCACCAAGAAAAGAAGCACGGCCTTTAGTTGCTTGCAATTCTTTGGTGGACTCCATGCCTGCAATTGCAACTTGCTTTACGGCTTGAAGCGCTTCCGTCATCGACAGCTTGCTGTTGGCACTTAGTTGTAGGCTATTGGCAACAGGAATCAAGGTATCGAGCATCGTTTTCTCACCCAGTTCAGCTTTACCACGTTGCTGGACGGATTCAACACCTGCAGAAAAAGCGTCACTAAATGTGGCAAGGTTCATCTCGGCCGAAGAAGCTTTGGCCATTTTGACAAATAAAGTGCCAAATAATGAGCCTGAAGCGCCGCCCATAGTAGACATCAACGTCATTCCTACTTTCTGTAATGCCATAGGCCAGCTTAACTTTGATAACTCTTCGTTGATAGCTGCTAATGCTGCTAAGCCACGTTGTAAGTTAATTACATGATCACCATCACCAATAGCTTTATCCAGCTCGGTTATTTCAGCCTCATGATTTTTTATCGTTTGCTGGATAGCGGTAATGGCATTAGGTAATAAAGACATATAAAAATTCTCAAGCTCTAAGTGGAAAGGTAAGTTAATCAGCAGCTAATTTTAAATCAATGTGTTCGAGAAAAAATAGGTGTTTAGTTTTTTTTGGTAAAAAAAAGCCCCAACCGAAGTTGAGGCTTTTTAAATCTTACTTCAAGAATCAAATCATAAGACTTGAGACTTTTAAGCTGTTAAGTAGTCTTTAGAAGAATACGAAACCACCTAAAGAGAAGATATCTGTATCGATGTTTAAATCATCGTTTTCTACGTTTGTGTACTCAGCAACCAATTTAAGGTTAGAGTTTACATCGTGGTATACACCAACAGTCCATTTTTCAGATTGATCAATGTTAACACCAGATGTTTTATTATCAAGTTCTGCATATTGAGCAGAAACTAATGTTGTACCATTGAAACGGTAACCACCTTGAACTAGGAATTGATCCCATTCAGTAGTAATTGATGGTGAAGCTGCTACAGCAGCTGTTCCTGCGTTACCAGGTACTGCTGCTACTGCTGCTGCTGCTGCAACTGCACCAGTTTTGTTTTCTGCATCAGAGTATTGAGCCATTAACTCAAAACCACCAATAACTGCAGTACCACCAACAGTCCATGCATGTGTATCATTGTTACCAGCATTATCTTCGTCTTGAGTCATAGCACTTAACCATGCAGAGTATGAACCGTTGTCCATAGTACCAGCATAAGATAAGTTAGCTTCGTAACGGAATGCATCAGAATCTGCACCACCAGAAGTTAAAGAACCAGTAGGACCGCCAGATAAAGCCGTTAGAGCACCTGTAGCTTCAGCTGTAGGATCCATAATAGCAATAGCTAGTTTGAAACCGTTCATGTCAGGTGATGTCCACTTAACTTGTGAGCGCCATGACGCGTAGTCATAACCAAGACCGATACCACCTAATGTAGTTACATTTTCAGCTGCAGATCTACCTGCACCGTAACCCACACCATATAGAGTTTGGTCAGTTAGGATGTTTTGTGAAGCATAAAGACCTAATGCTTTACCCGCTAAAACTTGACCGAATGAACCGTCAACTGTGAAGTAAACTTCACGTTGTTCAAATGACTCATAGCTATTTCTGCTTGTAGAAGGGCTGAAAGAAATGTGAGCTGCTACATCAAGACCATTCATTGTTGGTGCTTTGAAATCAAAGTTCAAGAATGCTGGTAAAAGACCGTCTTCAAGATTTGCAACATCATCAACGCCTTTAGCATCTGTAAATGTTGCGAATTGGTTGATTAAACCACCAACTTTAACTTCCCAACCATCTTCAGCAACTAATGTTACTGCTTGAGCAGATGTGCTAGCAGCAGCTAGTACAACTAGGCCTGCTAATAATTTTTTGTTAAATGTCATTTTCTGTATACCTTATATTTGTTAACAGATTACTTTAAATTTCTCTCGTAACCGGATTAATCGCGGTTAAGACTGTATTCTCCATATCTAAACGGACATTGCAACACTTTTACAACAAATAGGTGACATATTTGCTGGTTAAATGAAGATTGTGTTTTTTTTACCACAACATTCAAGGTGAAATCGTTTGTTTTTTGATCTAAAGCTATACGATAGTCGAGTACGGACTTGGGCTTGGAGAGGTATTAACAGTTAGGTATATATAATAGGTAGAGGATGATAGCTTGAAGTTGTATAGCTAAGCTATTACAAATCTATTTTACTACGGAAACAAAAAAGCCCCTGAAGGATAAACTTCAGGGGCTTTCTGTATTCTTGGTGGCTCGACCTGGAATCGAACCAGGGACACAGGGATTTTCAATCCCTTGCTCTACCGACTGAGCTATCGAGCCGTTAAGGACGCGTATTAAACCGTGTGGCGGCTTTCATGTCAAGTAAAAGCTGATTAATTTATTCAAGTCTCTTGTGGCCGTGTTTGGGGCATGTTGTAATGACCGGCTTGTTTTAGCCATTTATTGATTGGACTCGGTAATGAAGTTACGTGGAAAATTAGCTATTTACTTGCTTATTGTGATCGTGTCAGCGGTATTGCTCTTTGTAGCACCAGCTGTATCCGGTACGTCTTGGACGAATATGTTTGGACAGTTGTTTGCGGAATATAGTGAAGCAGTGGAGGCGGCACAGTCTGAAAATGACGACGATGATGATGAGCACGACGATGACGATGAAGCTGCCAGTATTAATATGATGGTTGAATTGGATGACGATGCTGAAGGCTATGCTGGCATCGAAACTTCTCAGTTGGCTGAATATCATTATTTTGCTGAAATAAAAGCGCAAGCTAAAGTGTTAGCGGTGACAGACTTACTTGCACTTCGCTCTCAATATAATCAGGCTCGGGCAGCATTGAATCTTGCCAAGGTTGCTGAGTTGTCATCAGCAAAAGAGTTGGCTAGGTTGACGAAATTGACTCAAGGCACGAGTAGCGTTGCTGCAAAAAAGGTTAATTATGCGGATGCAGATTGGCGGGAACAACAAGTCAAGTTGCAAGGTGCTCAATTTAAGTTACAGGATGTGAAAGACCAAACACGTCAGCAGTGGGGAGAAACGATTGCGAAATGGATTATGACGCCAAATTCAAAACAGTTCGAACGTTTGCTGTCACGGCAAGACAGTTTACTTTTCGTCACCCTGCCGATTGATCACAGTTTAGCGGCAGAAGTCAGTTTTATTAGAGTATCTAGAAACGGCGATCGAGACAATGCTCGAAAAGCTTATTTTGTTGCTCCAGCGATGAGCTCTGACCAGCTGATTCAGGGAGAAACATATTATTTCCGTGCTGCTACCGGTAAGTTACGAACGGGTATGCGACTAGATAGTTGGATACCTAAAGATAATGAGTTGTTAACGGGCGTTTTAATTCCTGATGAAGCGGTGGTGTGGTATGCCGGTCAAGCTTGGGTTTATGTTGAGTTGGAGGATGGCTTGTATCAACGTCGTTCTATTAGACAAGGGGTGGATATAGCTGGAGGAATGTTTGTTGACCAAGAAGTAGCCGTCGGTGATTCATTAGTGCTTTCTGGTTCACAAATGTTGTTATCAGAAGAGTTTAGATGGCAGATTCAAGACGAAGATGATGATTAATAAGTTTAATTAATCTCTCTTTCCTTAAATTAACGATATAACTTTACATTAGCGATTGAATCATCATGTTATCTAAAATTGTAGCTTTCTCTGTTCGATTTCGTGGCGTAGTTGTAGCGCTGTCATTACTATTATTTAGTTATGGTTTATATACCTTATTTAACTCTAGTCTCGATATCTTTCCTGAGTTTGCACCGAAGCAAGTCATTATTCAGACGGAGGCGCAGGGGCTGACGGCTGAGCAAGTTGAAATATTAGTGACCCAACCGATTGAGAATGCCTTAGGTGGCTTAGTCGGTACCGAGTCGATTCGCTCTCAGTCGATTCCTAGCTTATCAGTGGTGATTCTAACGTTTTATGACAGTACCGATATCTACTTAGATCGTCAGCTAGTTTCAGAACGATTATTAGGACTCAGTCAAACTTTGCCTGAGGGTGTCGGCCCAGCGTTAATGGTGCCCTTGGAGTCGTCGTCAGGCACAATTATGACGATAGGCTTAAGCTCTGATCAACATGATTTAATGACCTTACGTTCATTGGTTGACTGGACTTTATCTCCAAGGCTGCTCAGTGTTGAAGGGGTCGCTGATATTAATGTCTTTGGCGGCCATGAAAAGCAGCTGCAAATTCAGCTTGATAGTGACAAGCTGATTCGCTATGGCATCTCAGTTGACGAAGTGACCCAAGCAGCACGGCAAGCAACCGGCCTGATTGGCAGTGGTTTTATCGAAAACAAAAACCAACGCATGGTGTTGAAGTTAACTGGCCAGCCAGTCACGGCAACTGAGTTAGCAAAAGTCGTATTACAAAAAACAGAGAGCAGCACTTTATATTTAGGTGATGTGGCGACAGTTAAAGCCGCGCCGGCCCCAACTATTGGCGGAGCTGCAATTAATACCAAGCCCGGTGTAGTGTTGATGGTGATAGGTCAATATAAAGCCAATACTTTGGCGGTAACCCAAGGCATCGAAGCGGCATTAGAAGAATTTAAAGATGGCTTTGAGGCTGACGGTATTACTTTGCATGATGAGCTATTTCGTCCTGCTAACTACATTGAAACCTCTTTAAGTAATATCCGAGAACATTTGATGGTCGGTGGTGGCCTGGTGATGCTGGTATTGTTTTTATTCTTATTCAACTTACGCACCGCCATTATTTCAATGACAGCGATTCCATTGTCATTATTTGCAGCGCTGATTGTATTGCTAGAAATGGGCGTCAATATCAATATTATGGTGTTAGGTGGATTGGCCATTGCACTGGGTGAAGTCGTTGATGATGCGATTATTGATACTGAAAATATTTTTCGGCGGTTGCGAGAAAATGCCAATTTAGCAGTGCCGAAGCCGACGCTGGGGGTTGTATTTGAAGCCTCAATGGAAGTAAGAAGCTCGGTGGTGTATGCCAGCTTTATCGTTATGCTGGTGTTTGTACCGCTACTTACCTTGAGCGGTGTAGCGGGTCGGATGTTTGAGCCTTTAGGCGTGGCCTATATTCTCGCTATTTTTGCATCACTGGCGGTAGCGCTGACCTTAACACCAGCTTTATGTCATATATTGTTAACCCGCATGGGCGACTTGAGTGCTAAAGAGCCGCCATTAGTTAGAATGATGAAGCCAGCCTATGGCTTAGCTTTACGTGGTGTTAGCCACTTCCCTAAATTAACCTTATTAGGCGTGTTAGGTTTTTGTTTAGTGGGTGTAGGTATTTTGCCTCTACTGGGCGGTAGTTTTTTACCTGAACTACGAGAAGGTCATTATATTATTCACACAGCCAGTGTGCCGGGTACATCTATAGAAGAGTCGCTTCGAATCGGTGGCCAAATTGAAAAACGGGTGGCTGAAATTCCGGGTGTGAGATCGACATCGCAATGGGCTGGCCGTGCTGAGCGTGGCGCTGATACCTTTGGCACCCATTACAGTGAATACGAAATTGACTTAGATCCGCTAGAGGGAGCAGAGCAACAAGCAGTATTAGATGAGATCCGTGAAGTATTGGCGGCCTTTCCTGGTATTAATTCAGAGGTAAATACTTTCTTAACAGAACGTATTGATGAAACTATTTCAGGTTATACATCACCGGTAGTGGTAAATATATACGGTAAAAACTTGGATGAGCTGGATCAAAAGGCTCAGCAAGTGGCTGCTGTGATGGCTGATGTTGAAGGCGCTACCGATATTCAATTGCGTGCGCCTCCTGGTGAGCCGCAATTAGAAGTACGTTTAGACTTGGATAAACTGGCCTATTGGGGGTTAAAACCTGTTGAGGTGATGCAGACAGTGCGAACAGGCTTTGAGGGCGCTGTCGTTGGTCAGGTGTATGAAGGTAACCAAGTATTTGATGTAGTGGTGGTATTACCCGCTGAGCAACGCCAGAAACCGCAAGATGTGATGACTTTACCTATCAAAACGCCATCGGGTGCAATGTTGCAGCTGCAAGATATTGCTAGCGTACAACAAGTCTCTGGTCGTTATATGATTTTGCATGCAGGCGCACAACGATTACAAACCGTGACCTGTAATGTAGCAGGCAGAGATTTAACGTCATTTTTTGCTGAACTCAAACAGCGCGTACACGCTGAAGTGGATTTTCCGGCGAATATTTATCCTGAATTTACCGGTGCAGCAGTGGCACAAGCACAATCACGAGAAGACTTGATTGTGCATTCAACCTTAGCAGGTATTGCCGTATTACTATTGTTATATATGGCCTTACAGAGCTTGCGTAATATGTTGTTGGTATTAATTAACCTGCCATTTTCATTAGTGGGCGGCGTGATCGCGGTGTTGATGACCGGCGGGGTGTTATCAATCGGTTCTTTGGTTGGTTTTGTAACGTTGTTTGGCATTACTTTACGTAATGCAATTATGTTGGTTTCCCACTACCAGCATCTGGTGGTTGATGAAGGTCATGAGTGGAATGCTGAAACAGCACAACGTGGTGCTCAGGAACGCTTGCCGTCTATTTTAATCACTGCCCTGGTGACAGCGTTAGCAATGTTACCGATAGCGCTTAATTCAGACAGTCCTGGTCGCGAGATTATGGGGCCGATGGCAAGCATTATCATTGGTGGCTTGATTTCTTCAACCATCCTTAACTTATTAGTCTTGCCAAGCATCATGTTGCGATACGGTCGTTTTAAGGCAACTGCTAATCCAACGGTATTAGAAACGCTGCGGCGATAATAATGAGCACGATACCTAACATAATGAAGTCAAGCATTAGTCGACAATAGCAAAGGTTTGAATGCCTTGATTGCGTTTAGCAGAGAAAAATTGATAGACCTGTTTTAATTCACCGGCAGAGAAGTGGATCAATACTAGCTGTTGGCCTGGATGAATGACATCTGGATCATGACCCATAGTCTGGCTGCTGTAGTTATAGATATAACTGGATGTGACTTTAGAATTAAGAATTTTGCCAAGGAAGGAGCTCAGCCCGGAAGTGAGTTTTTCATCGGCATCAGCAGGAATGGTGACTTGCATTAAGTCTTTATTGCGGCTAATACCTTCAATGCTCAAACCTTGTCTAAATTTATCAATCAAACCTGCTTGAATAATTCCCCATAAACCTTGTTGATCTTGTTCGCTGACGCGGTGTAAATAAAATAGTTCATTATCAGCGATGTCTGCAGATTGAATAATTTCTTTAATAGACAGTTGTTGCTCACCATGGTTGATCGTTACTTGAATAGCTTGATTACTTGCGATGTCCAAGTGAGCGAATTCACTGATGGTAAGTTGTTTGATGACGGTTGTTTTTTTGATGTAGGTAATCGAAGCAGCGGTATTGCCGTTAGCTTGATTAATTAAGTCTGCTAATGGCGCGGTAATTTGCGAACCATCGTTATTAATAATGGTGATGGCGGCCGTGTGATCTTCAATTGATTCTGCAAGTTCAGCTAAGCTAGTGGTGATATGTTGTTCGTTTATATAGCTAACAGTCAGTTCGGTATCGCCTGTCAGGCTGGTATCGGCAAGTAATTGTGCTGCTGTGGTCGTTCGGTTTTCTAAGTTAGGTAACGAGATAAAGCCATCATGGCGCACAAACTGATCTTGACCTTCGGTAATAGCAATAATAGTTTGCTGTTGAGGCGTAGTTAACGCTTCGACGAAGGCTTGCGCTTCTTGTTCAGTGACTTCATCACTAGTCGGTGCGGGCTCTACTTCTTCGATGATCGTTAGTGGCGGCTCAGGATCAACGATTTCTATCGGGGGATTGAGAGTATGTTCAGTACGAGAAGGTTTGGAGTCTGAAAATAGAAAATAACCAACAACAATAAGAACTAATAGCGCCAATATTGCCGGTACTAGAGAAGGTTTTGCTGCTGATTCGTTCGCCATAGTTATCTACTTTGTCGTTAATGAGCTCAGGAGCAGAATAAGCTAGACAGTGTTTGTTGATCAAGTGGTCTTGCCCAGCGAGGGTCAGCAAGCTGTTCATCAAGCTGTTGAATGACTTGCTTAGCTTGCTCTATAGAGCTGATTGCCGAGCTTGGCAATAATTTCAGTAAGATCAAACTAAGTTGATCAAAGCCAACTTGTTGAGCAGAAAGCGCATCGCTGATCTTGTGGACAAGTTGCTGAATGTTAACTTGAGCCAACAGGCTTGGTATTTTCTTAACCTGGACACTATCGTTATTAAAGGCCAGCTCAATTCCTAAGTTTTGCAAAACAGTTGTATGTTGTTGCACTAAGGCGAGTTGTGTTTGGCTTAAGCTAACCGAGATTGGAACTAGAATCGGTCGAGATTTAAGCGTTTTAGTATGCAATGCATCAAGAAATGTTTGTTGACGAAGGTGATGATCCGCTTGCTGTAAATCAATCAGCATTGGTTGATGATTGGCGTGCACGATAAGGTAGCGTTGGTGTAATAAATTACTTGTCGTTTCAATCGTGATTGAGGGTGACTGTTTCTTTGCTCTCGATATAGGCTTACTGGTAGCTGACGAACGATAAGGTGCAGCTTGTTCGGCAATGGCAGGCTGTGTACTGGCAGGTTCGAGCTCGATACTTGTTTGAATTTGCTCTGGTAGTTCGCTGTCATCTGCTTGTCGCAGAGCATCACTCAATGCGGAAGTGATCAAACCATGGATTAAGCGAGCATCACGAAAACGCACTTCATGTTTAGTTGGATGAACGTTCACATCAACACGATCTAAAGGCAAAGTTAGATATAACACATAGCCTGCATGCCTGCCGGCAGGGATATGTTCTGCATAGGCCTGACGGACGGCATGGTTGATTATTCGGTCGCGGATTACACGGCCGTTAATAAAGAAATATTGAATATCAGTCTGTGGTCGATGGGCAGAGGTTTTTGCAAACCAGCCGGTCAGGGTGATTTCATCATAACTTTGTTCAAGATACAGCGAACTTTTGATAAATGATTGGCCACAAATTTTAGCTATTCGTTGCTGGTGGCCTAATGTGGAATCACTAGCCGGCAGTTTTAGCCGAGTATGATTAGAAATTTGGCAGCTAAAACCAACATCAAACCGACTTAATGCTAGGCGATATAAAGTGGTGAGAATATGATTCTGTTCAGTTTTATTACTGCGTAGAAAACGTCTTCTAGCTGGCAAGTTGAAGAATAAATCACGAACCTCAATGGTGGTGCCAAGAGGGTGTGCCGTCGGACTTAGTTCATCATTTGCTAGTTGCCACGCATTGTCACTCTCTTGTTGGCGAGAGCTGAGCGTGAGTTGTGAAACCGATGAAATACTAGGCAGTGCTTCACCGCGAAAGCCCAGACTATCAATTTGACTGAGTTGTTCACTGGAATAGAGCTTGCTGGTGGCATGACGGCTCAGCGCCAGCGATAAATCATCGGCATGGATACCTGAGCCATTATCTCGAACCCGAATCAATTTGCTACCCGCACCATCAATATCGATATCAATTTGCTTGGCGCCAGCATCAATACTGTTTTCGACCAATTCTTTAACGACTGATGCAGGACGTTCGATTACCTCACCGGCTGCAATTTGGTTGGCGAGGTGAATGGGTAGGGGGTGGATACGAGTATTGGCAGTCATACGGCGATTTTATCAGTATGTCGTCGAAGTGTTGTGAATAAGATACGTTATGGGATCATTAAAACATCACCCACTTGCAGTCGGCTTGAAGTGAGCTTGTTATCCGTTTTTATTTGCGCCATTGATACTTGATAACGCTGAGCAATAGTACTTAAGGTGTCGCCACTACTTACGATATGCTGTTGAGGCAGGCTGCTGCCAGGCAGTGGATTACGTTGGAAGTAATTACGAATTCCGGTCAACATGGCACGCGCCAGTTTGTTTTGATGACTTGGGCTTTTTAGTTTCCGTTCTTCATCAGGGTTAGAGATAAAAGCGGTTTCAACCAGTAGTGACGGAATATCAGGTGATTTTAAAACTACAAATGCGGCTGATTCAACATGCTTTTTATGAACATGGCCAACCCGCTTTAAACCTGAAAGCACCGTATTGGCAACTTCAATACTGCCTTCAAGACTAGCGGTTTGGGATAGATCGAGTAAGACCGATGCCAGTAAGTCATCTTTATCTTCTAAACTAATTCCGCCTGCAAGATCGGCGGCATTTTCTTTGTCGGCGATGAGCTGTGCCGCTTCACTACTGGCACCACGTTCTGATAATACGTAGACCGATGCACCTCGAGCTTTCGAATTACGAAAAGCATCGGCATGAATAGAGATGAACATATCTGCGCCACGTTGATGGGCACGTTTAATTCGTTGACGTAGGCTGATAAATACATCTTTTTCTCGGGTCATATATGAGGTCATACCCTGTTCTTTATCAACTAATTTGGCGAGTTTTTTGGCAATAGCCAGTACCACGTCTTTTTCTTTGGTGCCTCGCTTGCCTAAGGCGCCAGAATCCTGTCCGCCATGACCGGCATCAATAGCTATTACAATATCTCGTCTGACTTTTGGTGGCGTGATCTTGGTAACTCTAATGATAGGGGCGGGTGGTTTGGCCACCGTTTGTTGCTTGACTGTCAGCTTGATGGCGGGCTTTTTCGTTACAGCAGCTGTTTGTGGTTTAGGCTTTGGTTTAGTCGCTACTTTTGTCGAATCAGTGTGTTTTAGATCAACAACCAAACGGTGAGGGTGCTGTTGATTAGGTGCTAGAGTTTGGGTTGAAAATGTTAGTTTTTGTTTTAGATCTAAGACGATACGCAGGGTATTTTTATCCCAACTAGCATGACGAATTGCTTTAATCGGATAATTCGACAATGAAGGAATGCTGAGTTTGGTTTTCTGCTTGGATTGCTTAAGATCGATGACTAACCGAGCTGGGTTAGCTAAGGTAAAGGTGCGATAGAGCACTTTATCATCAAGATCAAAAACTAAGCGTGTACCTTGTTCTGAATTGGCAATCCGCAGCCCATCTACAGATGCCGCCCACAGATTGAAGGATATTACGCTAAATAAAAAGCCCAGCAGAATACGGAGCATCGTTGTCTTCCGAAAATTACACAAAGTTAATTGTGTGATTCCTTTAAATAAAAATCAAGTTTTCTTTTTATTTAAAGGAGATAGCGCTGAATGCTGAATTAATTATTAACTTGCTCAAGCACATTTTCACCGGCAGGGGTATGCGCAGTAATTTTGACATTACGACTATGATTTTTATAGCTAATTTCAATAATTAAATCAGCAGTGGGTAAGTAATCACTACCTTGCGAAGGCCATTCAACAATGCATAAAGATTGATTACTAAAATAGTCATCAAGTCCTAGGTAATCGAGCTCTTCCGGATCGATGACGCGATAAAGATCAAAGTGAAATACAGTGCGAGAGGCTAAATCATAACGTTCGACTAAGGTGTAAGTGGGACTTTTGACATTGCCTTGATGACCTAATGCTCGTAGTAGACCACGGCTCAGGGTTGTTTTTCCTGCGCCGAGCTCACCTTCCAGAAAGAGGGTGAATTGCGATGTCGGACAAAGCTGGGCAAGTTGCTTGCCCAGCTCTAATGTAGCTGATTCATCTGCTAAAAATATGTCCAAAATATTCCTGGATTAATAGATTAAGTTAGATAAGTGGCGTAAATGTGGCATCAAGTCCATGGCAAGCATACCGCGCTCACCATCTTTCTCAGCTGCTTTATTACCTGCCATGCCGTGCAGTGTCACACCGACACAAGCCGCATCCATTAATGGGAAATGTTGGGCTAATAGACCACCAATTACGCCGGCCAGTACATCACCCATGCCACCACTACCCATACCTGGGTTGCCCCATGTTGATAAGCGGGTTGGTGCTTCACCGTTATAAATAAGTGTGCCGGAACCTTTTAATACGATAATACCGCCATAACGATTCTGAAGTTCTTTTACTGCTGCAAAACGATCGGCTTGGATTTCAGCAGATGAGCAACCTAACAGTCGAGCGGCTTCACCTGGATGCGGTGTGAGGATCCATTGGTCATGACGTTGTGGGTTTTTACTAAGCAGGTTTAATGCATCAGCATCGACCACTAAAGGTAGCTTAGAATCGACTGCTTTTTGGAATAATGAAGCACCCCATTCGCCTTGTCCTAAGCCTGGACCAATAGTTAGCGCGTTAGCTGGGCGTAAGAAAGGGTCTAGATCATCGGCATGTTCCACGCCGTGACACATCAATTCTGGTCGAACGAGATTTAACAATGGGCCATGGGTACTACGAGTGGCAATACTGGTTAAGCCTGCTCCAACACGTGCACCGGCTTCAGCAGCAACGCGTGCCGCGCCTGACATGCCATGGTCACCACCAATAATTAATAGGTGGCCATATAAACCTTTATGACCCGTGCGCTCTCTAGCTGCTAATCCAGCGGCATCATTTTCTAAGCTGACCCGACGGGCAATGGGCGTTAGTTCGCGATAGATAGATGATGGGATTTTTAACGAATCGAAACAAACGGTGCCACAGTAGTTTGGACCTTCACCGGTGAATAGGCCTTTATTTAAGCCGATAAAGCTTAAGGTTATACTCGCTTTAACTGCGATGCCTAAGGCACTTCCTGTATCTGAATGTAGACCTGATGGACTATCAAGAGATAGCACCGGCGCACGCTTATCATTGTTGATCGCTTCTATTGCGGCTTTAAATTGGCCTGTTATTTCACGATTAATACCAGTGCCTAACATAGCATCTACGATGACGTCGGTAGAAGGTAATGTATCTTTAAAAGTGTGGACTTCTGCTCCTGTAGCCAGCAATGCATCACGAGCCGCAGCCGTTTCTAGGCTTAATTTATTAGCATCACCTACTTGGTAGACAACAACACGGTAGTCTTGTTCTAAGGCTTGTTTAGCAAGGTCAAAACCATCGCCGCCATTATTACCGGTACCACAGACAATTAATAATCGTTCAGCTTGAGGCCAATGATTCTTGATTGTTGTTAGCGCTGCTGCGCCTGCTCTAGCCATAAGTGTAGATGTAGCTATATCGTGCTGTTCAGTAATGATGCGATCTAATTCACGAGTTTGTGCTGCAGTATAAAGATCGTGTGGTAGGTTAAGCATAGAATGTATTCCGGTTCAGAATTGTAAGGGGTGCGAAAGAGTCGCAGTCCAAAAATCGTCAATTCATGATATTAGTGAAACGTCACGCAGTGTAGGTCATCTATTGTATCAATAAAACTCAAATATTTTGATTCTTATGATAAGTAATGCTTATTAATCACTGCCTGACCTATAATAGCTAGCATGGCGGAGCTAAAGACAGCGATTACGATGAATGATTTATTAATAAAAACTCAGCAATGGGCACAATCATTCGGTTTTCAGCAGCTAGGCGTTAGTGATATTGATTTATCTAAAGCTGAGGAGCAACTTGCTAGTTGGCTTAAAGCTGGATTTCATGGTGACATGGATTACATGCAACGACATGGTACTAAACGCAGCCGACCGGAAGAGTTAGTGCCGGGTACGGTTCGAGTCATCACCGTCAGAATGGATTATATGCCTGATCATGTTGAAGACTCATGGTCAGTTATTAATGATGAACAGCAAGGCTTTATTTCTCGTTATGCTTTAGGTCGTGATTATCATAAGTTAATGCGAAAGCGCTTATTAAAGTTGGCTAAAAAACTGGAGGAGGAAGTTGCCTCGTCAGCGTATCGCGTTTTTTGTGATAGTGCGCCAGTGATGGAAAAAGCCTTAGCTCAGAAGTCGGGTATCGGTTGGATTGGCAAGCACAGTAATATCTTAAACCGCGAGCATGGCTCCTATTTCTTCTTGGGTGAAATCTACACTGATATCCCGCTGCCAGTCACTGCGGAAACATCTGAACACTGTGGCTCATGCACATCTTGCATTGATATCTGTCCTACTAAAGCAATAGTTGCGCCTTATCAAGTGGATGCGCGACGCTGTATTTCCTACCTGACCATTGAATTGCGAGAGTCGATACCCGTAGAGTTTCGCTCTCTTATGGGCAATCGAATTTATGGTTGTGATGATTGTCAGTTAGTTTGTCCTTGGAATAAGTTTTCTCAAACCACAGATGAATCCGCTTATTCCCCCCGACTGGGACTGGATTCGCCACAGCTGGTCGATTTATTTGCGTGGACTGAACCAGAATTTCTGAGCCGGTTAGAAGGTAGTCCTATTCGACGAATAGGTTATGAATGTTGGCTGAGGAATATTGCTGTTGCCTTAGGTAATGCCAACAAGAGCGAAACTGTTACCGCTGCACTGCAAGGACGTCTGAATGACCCATCAGCGATGGTTCGAGAACATGTTGAGTGGGCATTAGCTCAATAATGTAAGGTAATTAAAGAGTCATGAATTATCGTTAAGCTGCTGCTTAGCGGGTGTTCATTACGGTAAAGGTTGAGGCAGACTTTGAGCTAATTAACTGTCATTGGCACAATAAGTACCTTAGTTGAGCAATTAAAAGCATAGCTTGATACGGTTATATGAACTTTGAAGTGGTGGATTTAAACAAGTATGGATAACAGACATCGTAAAGGTCGGCCTTTTTCAACAGTATTAGAATGTGCTATTTCTCGCCGACAAGTTGTTAAGGCGGGATTAACTGCTTTGGTTGCTACGCCGTTATCGAGTCTGGCTGAAACGAAGTTATCACCGGTTGTGAGCTCTGCCTTATTAGGCTTTAACTCTGTTGCGGTGAGTGACCTCATTGATGACGTGGTGGTGCCACGAGGTTATAGTGCTGAGGTTTTTTATCGTTGGGGAGATCCTGTCTCTGATGGGCCAAGTTTTAAGATGGATGGTAGTAATACTGCCCAAGAACAGTTGCAACAAGCAGGCATGCATCATGATGCTATTCAGTTTTATCCAATAACAACAGACTCCTCGCTGGATGAGCGTGGTTTGTTAGTGATGAATCATGAATATATAGATCCACAAATCTTACATATTGGCGGTGGTGTATTTGACCAGCCACTGCAATTTAGTGCTGAAAAAGTATTAAAAGAACAATATGCACATGGCATCTCTGTTATTGAAATAAAAAAAGATAATACTCAATGGCAGATAGTTCGTCCGTCATCGTTGGCCAGACGCATCACGGCGACAACAGCGATGACAGTTGCTGGCCCCGTCGCTGGCAGTGACTATATAAAAACCGAAGCGGATCCTGATGGCAAAGTAATTCTTGGTACTTTTAATAATTGCTCTAATGGCAAGATGCCTTGGGGGACTTATCTAAGCTGTGAAGAAAATGTTAATGGCTATTTCAAGCTATCAAACCCTGAAAAAAAGAGTGATAAACAACAGTTAGCTTGGCAACGCTATAATTTTGGTAATAGTTATTATGGTTGGCATCAGCATGACCAGCGTTTTAATTTAGATCTGCATCCTAATGAAGCTAATCGTTTTGGCTGGGTGATTGAGTTTGACCCCTTTAACCCAACAAGCCAGCCGGTGAAGCGAACGGCGCTAGGCCGATTTTTTCATGAAAATGTGGCACATAAATTAGCTAAAGATAAGCGAATTGCTTTGTACTCTGGTGATGATTCCCAGTTTGAATATGTTTATAAATTCATCAGTGCTAAATCGTGGGATGGCACGCCAGGCGCACATCATGGTCAGTTATTAGATGAAGGCGTATTGTATGTCGCTAGGTTTGATGATGATGGTAGCGGCCAATGGCTACCGTTAGTCTTTGGACTAAGTGCATTAACTAAGGAAAATGGTTTTGATAGTCAAGCAGATGTATTAGTGCATGCTCGATTAGCAGCTGACGCTGTTGGTGCAACAGCAATGGATCGACCTGAGTGGATTACAGTACATCCTGATACCGGTGCTATTTTTGTTTCGATGACCAATAATAGTAAACGGGGTAAGGAAGGCAAGCCGGCCAAAGATGCGGCTAATCCTCGTGATCACAATAACTTTGGTCATATAGTGCAGTTAAATGAGCAAGATGCTGCAGACCTACAGTTTAACTGGCAGATTTTTACGCTTGCCGGAGCTGAGCAAGATAAGCAAAGCACTATCTATGGTGATGGTTATGCAAACCCAGATGGCTTAATGATTGATGACCGAGGAGTATTGTGGGTTCAGACTGATATTAGTGCCAGTAAGCTGAATAGCGGAGCATTTGAAGCGTTTGGTAATAATCAAATGTTAGCTATTGATCCGGTAACAGGAGAGTCACGTCGGTTTTTAACTGGTCCGGTGGGCTGTGAGGTGACCGGCGTAGCAATGACACCAGACTTAACTGCGATGTGGGTCAATATTCAGCACCCAGGAGATGTACCAGCTAAATTGAAGCAGCAAGGGCAGGTGAAGACGCCTGACTATCCGAATGCTGCCAGTAACTGGCCTGATAAGGCTGAGAATGGTCGGCCGCGTTCCGCCACCGTCATGATTACAAAAGACGATGGCGGCATTATCGGCAGTTAATTAGCTGGTTGTTTCAGGTAACTTTATAAAGTGTTCGCGATAGTGTTGTAGTTCGCGGATTGAATCTTTAACGTCATCCATCGCCAGGTGGGAAGATTTTTTCTTAAATGATTTTTCTACTTTTGGTGCCCAACGTCGGGCCAGTTCTTTAAGGGAACTGACATCTAGGTTGCGGTAGTGGAAGTAGGCTTCCAACTCCGGCATACAACGCGCCATAAAACGGCGATCTTGGCAGATGCTATTACCGCACATCGGCGATACGCCCGCAGGCACGTGTTCTGCTAGAAATTCGATGGTTTGGCGTTCAGCATCAGCTTCGTTCAAACTGCTGTCTTTAACTCGTTTTACTAAACCAGAGTTACCATGCTGGCGGGTATTCCACTCATCCATAGCTGCAAGTCGTTCATCTGATTGCTTAATCGCTAGAATAGGTCCTTCAGCGATGACGTTAAGATCAGCGTCAGTAACAATGGTCGCAATCTCAATGATGGCGTCATTATTGGTATCAAGACCTGTCATTTCAAGGTCAATCCAAATAAGGTTTTTTTTGCTTTTAGCCATAATATCCGTCTTTATTTTATTATTTCGGTGAACTTACTTGCCACAGATTGTATCAAACGCTAATCTGCATGGCATGTAATGTTTTAAAGAGTGAAAATATAACGATATGAATGAGTTTACTTGGGTTTTCCTAATTGCGTTGGTTTTAATGACCGCCGTTGAGTTATGGCTATCATTGCGACAAGGTCGGCATGTACTGGCTCACCGCGATAAAATTCCAGCAGCCTTTAAAGAAGAAGTAAGTTTAGCGGCCCATCAAAAAGCGGCGGACTATACTCAAGCGAAGGGCAAGTTTGGCCGATTTGAAAGTGTGTTTGGCATGGTGTTATTGCTAGTTTGGACCTTAGGTGGCGGGCTTGCACTATTGTCCGGTGCTTGGGCTGATTTAGGCTGGCCAGCACCAATAACGGGCATTGCTTTCATCTTAAGCTTTTTTATTGTGGGTTCGATTATTGAACTGCCACTATCTTGGTACAAAACCTTTGTTTTAGAACAAAAGTTTGGTTTTAACAAAAATACACCGAGCTTATTTCTTTCTGATCTGGTCAAACAAACTGTATTAATGATTGCATTAGGTGCACCGATAATTTGGGCTGCATTGTGGTTAATGAACAGTACCGGTGAATATTGGTGGTTATATTTATGGGCGGCTTGGATCGGTTTTGGTTTGGTGATGATGTGGGCATACCCAGCATTCATAGCACCGTTATTTAATAAGTTTACGCCACTTGAAGATGAGCAGTTAAAAGCACGAGTTGAAAGCTTATTGCAACGTTGTGGCTTTAAAAGCCAAGGCATTTATGTGATGGATGGTTCTCGTCGCTCAGGTCATGGTAATGCTTACTTTACTGGCTTAGGTAACAATAAACGTATTGTATTTTTTGATACTTTATTGGAATCATTAAATGAAGATCAAATTGAAGCGGTATTAGCACATGAATTAGGTCATTTTCGTCGCAAACATGTAATGAAAAACATGGCGGTAATGGCGCTACTTAGTTTGGTTGGTTTAGCCGCCTTAGGTTGGGCTTCAGCTGAGCCTTGGTTTTATAGCGGTTTAGGAGTTACTGATAATAGTAGTGCTATGGCATTAGTATTATTCATGTTGGTTATCCCGGTATTTAGCTTCTTTTTACATCCGATGATGACGGCATTATCACGTAAATATGAATTCGAGGCAGATGAGTATGCCGCTTCGGTTTCTAGTGCGGATCACTTAATCCAGGCCTTAGTTGTGTTATTCCAAGAAAATGCCAGTACTTTAACGCCTGACCCATTAGTGTCTGCAATTTATGACTCACATCCACCAGCTACATTGCGTGTGGCACATTTACAAAAAAATAATAGTTAAGAACAAGGTTTGCTGCTGGCAGTATGGTTAGTACTGCCAGCAGTGGCTCATGCGCTTGCTTCACTTATTAGCGAGCGGAGTCAGTCTTATGTTTGTGGGTGCGAAAGTTAAACGGGATGGCTGTATGGTTGCGTCGCGAGGCTGTGTGTAGCTGCTGTTGCTCGGCTGAGCAACAGCAAACGGTTTTAGCTATTGCGATTTATCAGTTGTAACGTGCTTAGAAGACACTGACTTGGTTGCGGCCATTGGCTTTAGATAAGTATAAAGCTTGATCGGCACGATCAATTAATTCATTTGGTGTATCTGTTGCTTTCATTAAGCTCATGCCAATAGAGACGGTTACTTGGCCAATGCTTTCATCACTGTTTTTCTTTTTGAGGCGGCTATTGGCAAGTTGGTCTTTAATTTTATTGGCAACCTTGACTGCTTCTTCTTCAGAGGTATTTAACAACAACATCGCCATTTCTTCGCCACCATAACGAGCCGACAGATGAGTATCGCCACCGTGTTTTTTCATGATGCCTGAAAAGTATTGCAACACTTTGTCACCGAGTAAATGGCCAAAGGTATCATTTAACTTTTTGAAGTTATCAAGGTCAAACATCACCAAGGTAACTGTAATTTCGCTTTGTTGACATAACACGGCAATTTCTTGATTAAACGCACCGCGATTAAGCAAGCCGGTGAGGCCATCTGTACGGGCAGTCTTTTTAATTGCTTCCATCTCGGACTTGAGCTTCAGCATATCTTGAGATGATTGCGCTAACTCTTGTTTGAGATCGCTACTGGTACTGGCGAGGGTTTGCGTTTGTTGTAAAATTTCACCGATAAGATTTTTTAATTCATCAACATCACTCAAGTTTTCCAGTAATGATTGTGTATTGTTAATATCCGAAGCACAGGCACTGGCTTTGGTTTCTGCCTTATTAATATTGCTTAAGGTGTTGTCTACGATGAGCTTCATGCCATTATTAGTTTTTTGAATACGCTCAGGCATGCCCATTAATACGTATTTTTCATACATATGCTGGGTGATGTCGGCGGTAATAGCATCACCGTTATTTAGGTGAACATCAATGGCATCAATAAGTGCTTGATTATCCCCGGATACATATTCGTACCAAACGGCATAATTAACTGGGTTTATTGGCGTTTTGTGTTTATTAATGAGAGGTAAAGCACGTCTTAAGTTTTCAGACGCATGCTGGGCAACATGGTTGTATATAGGTGGAAACGACGCTATTTTAGACAAAGTTCACTCACTAGGAATAGTTGAAGTTTAATACATCCTGTTATCAAAATGAGTGTCTGTGCGTGGGACATCATTAGCATGGCATCTTGCTTTGCTAGACGACGCCATCATACAACACTTTTAGTTATCGTGTAGGCGAACGGCCAATACGTCACATTTGGCATGATGTAAAACACCATTAGCAGTAGATCCTAATAGTAATTGAATGCCATGTCGGCCATGGGAACCAACGACGATTAAATCGACATCATTTTCTTGGCCGATTCGAACTATATCGTGATTAGGGCTGCCGAATTGCACCCATTGGTTGTCGGCGGCAATGTTTAAGCTAGCAGCGAGGGCTAAAGTTTGCTTGGTCGCAGACTCTAACAAGGCATCACGCATATCAATATCTACACTGATCATTGGCTCATAAGCAAAGTCAGTGATGGGGAAGTCTTCAACGATATGGCAAATACTAAGTTTGGCATTATTTCGCTCAGCTATTTGACGGGCTTTATCGCAAACCAGTTGGCTATGGTTAGAAAAGTCGGCCGCAATCAAAATATGTTGATAGTGTGACATGGCATTACTCCTCACAAAAAAAAGGGCAGGTAAAATACCTGCCCTTAATAATTAGTCTTCGCTTTCTAAAAAGCGTTCGGCATCCAGTGCCGCCATACAGCCTGCCCCGGCGGAGGTAATGGCTTGACGATAAACTTGGTCAGTCACGTCGCCAGCAGCAAATACACCTGGTACGCTGGTTTGAGTGCCTTTCTCTAATAAAATGTAGTCATGGTCCATCTTCAACTGGCCGGCAAAGATACCGGTATTCGGTTGATGACCAATGGCAATAAAGGCACCTTGTACAGGTACTTCTTGTGTGCTGCCATCTTTGGTACTTTTTACGCGTACTCCGGTTACACCAGCATCATCACCTAAGACTTCATCTAATTGGTGATCCCACAGAATCTCTACATTACCTTCTTCTGCTTTTTTCAATAAACGATTAGTTAGAATTTTTTCTGAGCGGAATGAATCACGACGGTGAATTACCGTCACTTTCGATGCAATGTTTGACAGGTATAAGGCTTCTTCGACAGCCGTGTTGCCACCACCGATAACTGCAACCGGTTGGCCTTTATAAAAGAAGCCATCACAGGTTGCACACGCAGAAACGCCGCGACCTTTAAATGCTTCTTCAGACTCCATGCCTAAATATTTAGCAGATGCACCAGTGGCAATAATCAAGGCATCAGCCGTATATTCACCACTGTCGCCGGTTAGTTTGAACGGACGCTGACTCAGATCGGCAGTATGGATATGATCAAATACAATTTCAGTTCCAAAACGTTCCGCGTGACGTTGCATGCGCTGCATTAACTCTGGGCCTTGCACACCTTCATCATCACCAGGCCAGTTATCAACATCGGTGGTAGTGGTTAATTGGCCACCTTGTTCAATGCCGGTTACTAGTACCGGTTCCAATGCCGCACGTGCAGCATAAACAGCAGCGGTGTAACCTGCAGGACCAGAACCAAGAATAAGTAATCTGCAGTGTTTACTGTCAGCCATAATTGTTTATCTCCAAAGCGAATTTTAGTAATTGTTTTTAGAGTACCTACCCTAGTTAATTTGGTAAAGCGTTACAGTTGAAAAGCTGTGTTAAAATCAGCCGTTAATATGTTGGCTATACTGGAAAAAGACCTTGGCACAAGCAACGCGAGTAAGCAATAAAGAGAAACAGGATATAGCTGCAGGCGCGGTTGGCTTCCGTCTACGTGAAGCCGCGTTGATTTTGGCCTTGGCTTTAGCTGGTTATTTACTGTTGTCATTATGGACTTATCAGCCGACGGATCCGGGCTGGTCAACCACCGGTACAGATGATGTCATCATTAATCGAGGCGGCATCGTCGGAGCTTGGTTATCTGACACATTATTATATGGTTTTGGTTTCCCAGCGTATTTATCCCCACTGATGCTCGCTTTTAGCGGCTGGTTATTATTTAGTTGGGGTAAAACAGCCGACTCCGAAGGGGCAATTCACTTTTGGGTATTAAAAGCGGTCGGTTTAATGATGGCTTTGGCTGCTGCCAGTGGGTTGTCGACATTAAGTTTGATTTCTTATGCGGAACTATTACCGTTAGGCTCGGGTGGTGTTTTAGGTGAAATAATAGGCCATGGTTTCGAAGCTATTTTTGGGGCATCGGGAACGAGCTTATTATTACTGGCCCTTTTATTAACCGGCGTCACCTTATTTACCGGCTTATCCTGGTTGATGGTGGTTGATCGCTTAGGCGCAATGGCCTTGTTGGTGATGACTGTTGCTGCAAGGCATATTCGAGCAACAAAAGAAAAATTATTGGCTCACCATGCTAAGCAAAAGCGCGAGCAAAACTTCCAAGAACAAAATGCCAAAATTAATGAACGCGAAAAAGTGCGTGTTGAGCCGGTATTAAAAGCAGCTGAACCAAGTAAGCGAGAAGAAAAAGAGCGCCAAGTTCCCCTATTTGAAACACCGGATGAGCCGGGCATGCCAACACTCGCCTTATTAGATATGCCGCAAGCGAGCGTCGGTGGTTATAGCGAAGAAGTGTTACAAGCTTTATCTCGGCAAGTGGAATTAAAGCTGAAAGACTTTGGGGTCGAGGTGCAAGTAGTCGAAGTGCAACCTGGCCCGGTAGTAACACGGTTTGAATTGCAGCCGGCAGCGGGCATTAAAGTAAGCCGTATTAGTGGTCTAGCTAAAGATTTAGCACGAGCATTGTCAGTGAGCAGTGTCCGGATTGTCGAAGTCATTCCTGGTAAACCAGTAGTCGGCTTAGAGATTCCAAACGAAAATCGTGAAATTGTTCGGCTGCGAGAAATCATCGGTGCAAGCGATTATGAGAATAGTAAATCGCCATTGATTATGGCCTTAGGTAAAGATATTGCCGGCCGGCCAGTGGTGGTTAATTTAGAAAAAATGCCTCATTTATTAGTGGCGGGTACCACCGGTTCAGGTAAGTCGGTGGGTATTAATGCGATGATTTTAAGCTTGCTTTATAAGGCAACGCCGAAAGCAGTCCGCATGATTATGATTGATCCAAAGATGCTGGAACTATCGGTGTATGAAGACATTCCTCATCTATTAACGCCTGTTGTGACGGATATGAAAGAAGCCGCTAACTCCCTGCGCTGGTGTGTGGCTGAAATGGAACGTCGTTATCCATTGATGGCTGCATTGGGCGTAAGGAATATCGCTGGCTTTAATAAGAAGGTACAAGAAGCGATTGACCGTGGCGAACCGATTACTGATCCAACGGTTGATCTTGTTGCTGGTGAGCCTGCTCCATACTTAGAACCGTTACCTTTCATTGTGGTGGTGATTGATGAGTTAGCCGACATGATGATGGTGGTCGGTAAACAAGTAGAAGAATTGATTGCTCGCTTGGCACAAAAAGCGCGAGCAGCAGGCATACATTTGATTCTGGCAACTCAGCGTCCTTCGGTCGATGTTATTACCGGCCTGATTAAAGCCAATATTCCAACACGTATGGCCTTCCAAGTATCATCTCGGATTGATTCACGAACTATTTTGGATCAAATGGGTGCCGAGCAGTTATTAGGTCAAGGTGATATGTTGTACTTGCCACCGGGTACGGGGATTCCTGAGCGAGTGCATGGTGCTTTTGTTGATGATCATGAAGTGCATCAAGTGGTCGCTTTCCTTAAGAAAAATGCCGAGCCGAACTACTTAGAAGAAATAACCCAGGATCTGACTGGTGATGATGGTGAGTCAGGTATCGGCGACCCTAGTGATGCAGAAAAGGATGCCTTGTATGATCAAGCGGTGCAAATTGTCACTGAAAGTCGTCGAGCATCAGTTTCAGGCGTGCAACGCCGCTTAAAAATTGGCTACAACCGAGCAGCCCGAATTGTGGAAGCAATGGAAGCGGCCGGTATTGTTACTGCAATGCAAAGCAATGGCAGCCGTGAAGTACTCGCGCCAGCACCACGATCAGATTAATTTTAATTGAACGGCTGCAACAAATTGAAGTTGGCTTGGTCAAAGCCCTTACATTAGAAAGCATTAAACTTGGAAATTCTATGATAACTAAAAATCTTCGCATGGGCTTGATGGCCATTTGTACTTTGTTTATATCTTGTTCAGCGATAGCAGCGGACTCGGCTACTGAGAAGTTAAACGTGTTTGTACAGTCAGTTGTGACCTTTAAAGCCAGCTTTAAACAAACAGTATTAGATGCTCAGGGCAATGTTGCTGAGGAAGCTGAAGGTGAATTCTTTTTAGAGCGGCCAGGTAAGTTTCGTTGGGATTATCTATACCCGTATCCACAACAAATTGTGGCTGATGGCCAACGAATTTGGTTTTATGATGAAGATTTAGAGCAAGTTACGGTGCAGTCACAACAACAAGTTTTAGCCGATACGCCAGCGACATTGTTATCAGGTGAAACAATGCCTGAGGATAAGTACTTACTTACCGATATTCCATCAGAAGATGGTTTGCTTTGGGTAGAGTTGGTTCCTAAAAATGTCGACTCAAACTTTCAAACAGTCAGCTTAGCTTTTGATAAACAAGGTCTACAGCAAATGGTGATGAAAGACAGTTTTGGCCAGCGTACTCGGTTATTGTTTACCCAAGTAGCTGAAAATGTAGAGTTAGATAAAGAGGCTTTTGTATTTGTACCACCTGCCGGCGTTGATGTTGTAGGTGACAGTGGTCTGTGAGTTTATTTGAAAACATTGATGACTTAGCGGGGCGACCACTTGCTGATCGAATGCGGCCCAAAAATCTCGATGAATATATCGGCCAGCATCATTTATTAGCTGAAGGCAAGCCATTACGGCAAGCCATTTCATCTGGCCAGCCTCATTCAATGATTCTTTGGGGCCCTCCTGGCACAGGCAAAACGACCTTAGCAAAGCTGATTGCCGGCTATTGCGATGCTGAATTTATTACCATCTCTGCTGTGTTAGCGGGTGTTAAAGATGTACGTGCTGCAGTTGCAAGGGCGCAACAACTACAACAAGAGCAAGGCCGAAGAACCATGCTGTTTGTAGATGAAGTGCATCGCTTTAATAAATCCCAACAAGATGCGTTTCTACCCTTTGTTGAAGATGGCACGTTTACCTTTATTGGTGCGACCACTGAAAACCCTTCTTTTGAACTTAACAATGCCTTGTTATCGCGGGCCAGAGTATATGTGCTCAAATCGCTGGAAACTACAGATTTACGTGAGATTATCGATCGAGCAATGTTAGATGCTAAGTTCGGTTTGGCAGATAGGAATATCGATTTTCCGGAAGCCTTACGAGATGAGCTTGCTAAAACAGCAGATGGCGATGGCCGTCGTGTTTTAAATTTATTAGAAATCTCCATTGATTTAGCAGATAGTAAAGACCAGAAAAAAGTTGATGAAGCTGATCTAGCAGAAGTGTTGTCAGGCACGCTACGTCGGTTTGATAAAGGAGGTGAAGCCTTTTACGACCAGATCTCAGCCTTACATAAGTCGGTCCGAGGCTCATCCCCTGATGGCGCTCTATATTGGTTGTGCCGGATGTTAGATGGCGGCTGTGACCCTATTTACTTGATGCGCCGCGTGGTACGAATGGCTTCTGAAGACATCGGTAACGCTGATCCGCGTGGACTGGAGCTTGCTTTGAATGCCTGGGATACCTATGAAAAATTAGGCAAGCAAGAAGGTGAGCTCGCTATTGCTCAAGCAGTGATTTATTTAGCCAGTGCACCGAAGAGTAATGCGGTGTACATGGCCTTTAATCAAGCAATGAGTGATGTGCGTTCACAAGGCTCTGCAGAAGTGCCTTTGCACCTGCGTAATGCGCCTACCAAGTTAATGGGCGAGTTAGGTTACGGTAAGAAATATCGCTATGCTCACAATGAACCTGATGCCTATGCTGCCGGTGAAAACTACTTTCCTGAAAGCATGGCACCACAGCAGTATTATCAGCCAGTTCAGCGAGGCTTAGAAATTAAGATTGCTGAGAAATTGAAGCGTTTAAAAGCGTTAGATGAACAGGCGAACAGGTAAGTTAACTAAGCTTTAATCTTCAGCTAAGGCTTCAAACTCTTTTTTCTTATCTGCAAACCAGTCTTCCATCGCTTGTGGCTGCTGCATCATCTGCATTACTCTTTTCATCGCTTCCAAATGTTCAGGATCTTGTTTCTGAAACATCTCCATTCCATGCTGTTTACTTAGTTTCGCTAGTTCTTCAAACGTACTGGCTTGGAAAGCTTTGTCACATGCGCCGCCAAGTTGCTTACAGGTCATTGTTTTCATTTTTGCCTCTGGCTCATTCGTTGGGTGAAAATATAGTATCAATTATCTTACTGCTGAAATGATATTAAGTGAGATAAATATCATAACGAGTATTTTTACTTTCTATGCTGGTGGCTGGTTTTTGGTCGCCAACGAAAGGAGCTGATTTGGGTCGCTTTACCACAACTCGTTTAAGAGCCGTATTTCGTGCGGTAGTAAGTAGTTGCTCACTATCAGTGTCTGGCCCAGCAAGTTGGTGTAACAGTCGCATGTCTTTTTTGACTAGGGCGGACTTTTCTCGACTAGGGTACATCGGATCCATGTAGATCACTTCTGGCCGTTGTTGTTCATTAAGGTTGTTGAGGAAATTAACGGCATCATCATTAGTTATGGTCATACGACTGATGATATCTGCAATGTCATCATCCTCTTGGGCACGGTTTAGAGCATCTTCAATCAAAGTCGCGATTAAAGGATTGCGCTCAACAAGGGTGATCGGGCAGCCTAGATTTGCTAATACAAAACCATCGCGGGCAAAGCCTGCTGTGACATCGATAATGGTTGGTGTCGCGCCTTTTTTTAAACCAACTGCTTTTGCTAAGGGTTGACCGCGACCACCACCAAATTGCCGGCGATGGGCATTTTTACCGGCGACAAAATCAATAAAGATTGGTTTACCGAGACCGGGAGCTCGAATTTCAACGACGTTGTCGGTAACGACAAGTTGTAGTTGCTCAGGGTTTAACGTTGTGAGTGTTATCTGTAATTTTGTTGCTAACTCATTTGCTAGTGTGATGCGGCCTGGGACTTCACTACCGATTGCGAGTTGTACTTGTGGGGTCATGCAGTTGCCATATATAAGTCATCGTAGTCTTCAATGAAGTTTTCCAGATCATCATCAGTTAACGCTAACAGGGATTGTAAGTTTTCTATTGAGTCCGAAGGGGATTCATTCAAGCGAGTGGAATGTGTGTTTATTTGTTGCTCTAGTAAATGAGCCAAACTGATGATGGCTGTTTGTTGATGAATGACATCGCGAGCATCTACAAGTGGTGGTCGAGAGTGAAAGTCAGCTAGGATTTGTTCCAATGTTACTGGTAAGCGTGACGAGCGAATAAAAGCGATGGTGATGTCATCATGGTTGACGCCAAACGTCTCATATTCGATTTCAGACAAGCTAAAAGTGTTGTTTTTATCTGTTACGGTATTAATTATTTCATCATATTGAACAGGAAAATTAGATGCCAAGATCAGGGCCCCCATATTATGTATTAATGCTGCTAATTCAATATCGTCAGCTAACCGAGGGTAGTGACGTTTGGCAATATGCTTGGCGATATTAGAAACAGCCTGACTGTGTTGCCACAATAGTTCAGAGGTCTGGTTCGGTTTGTGAAAGCTACGCATGGTTGCGACCATAATGGCTGCTCGCAAGGCTTTAGAGCCTAAAGTAGCGATAGCTCGATGGACATTAGTGATTTCATTCAGTGGGCTATACATTGGCGAATTTGCGTATTTAAGCAAGGTAGCCGAAAGCGTTGGATCGCGAGAAATGATATCGCTTAACTCAGCTAGACTATAGTCACCGGAGGCAATTAATCCCATTGCTTCCATGCCTTCAGCTGTGACGGTAGGCATTTTTAACTTGGCGATATCTATAGCCATAACAAGCATAAATCCTTAAATTTTTATGCTGGATTATGGCTAACTATTTTATGTTCAGCAAGTTAGCTACTGAATGAACTGGCCGAAGGCACGACTGCCTTGACCTGTCTCAATCGTTTTTTCAACCTTATAACTACTGGTATTAATGATAGAAACAGTGCCATCTCCCCAGTTTGATACATAAACGAACTGGCCGTCAGGAGTGACTGCGATTCCTTCGGGTGAATCGCCGACATCAACGGTGCTGATAATGGATGGATTGACGGTATCGACAATAGATATGGTGCTGTCATCTTGGTTGGTGACATAAAGATGCTTGCCATCAGGACTAACCGCGGCACAGTAAGGCCAGGAACCTACGTTAATGGTGCTGGTAACTTTAGCTGTTTTTATATCAATAACACTGACATCACTAGAACGAACATTAACACTATATAAGGTTGAACCGTCTGGCGATAACGCTAAGCCAAAAGGCGCGGTGCCGACTTTGATTGTCTGGGTTATTTGTTCATTGTTGGTATCAATAATCATCACAGTATTGCCATCGCGGTTAGCAACAAACAGTTGTTGCCCGTTAACAATAACGCCTGCAGGAGACTTGCCGACGAGAATAGTAGAGATAAGCTTTTGTTGCTGGCTGTTAATGACACTGATCGTATTTTGATACCAATCAGCAACATAAATAAGTGAGCCATCACTATTGCTTGCAATGCCGACAGGACCCGCTCCAACAGGAATATGAGCCTTAACGGTCAGTGTTTTGGTATTTAAAATAGTGATGTCTTTGCCTTCAGGGTTACTGATAAAGGCGAGATCATTGTCAGCGCTAATTGCAATACCGGCTGGTCGGTGGCCAATAGCGATGGTTTTGATGACTTGCTGACTGCCGGTATCAATGATGCTGAGCGTATCACTGAGTTGATTGGTTATATAGGCATAAGGAGGCTGTGATGGACTGCCACAAGCTGCAATTGAGAGCGGTAAAACAATAAAAAAGGCGGCCTTAACAAAGGCCGCCTTTAATAATGCTAAGCGAGACTGCTTTGGCATTTATTTTTCCAAAATTACTTTTAAGTTTTCTAGACCTGTTGTTACATATGCTTTAACCGCATTAACAGAATCTTTATCACTTTGACCTTCAGGAACTGGAGGGTTATCCATGAATGAACGGTAGAATTTAGATTTCCATAAAACTTCACTACCGCCGTCAACTGCCTTTACACTGATCCATGACTTGAATGTAGCGACAGGTAATGTGAAATATGGCGTGTCTTTACTATTAAAAGTAATGGTTTTAACAACTGACATTTTTTTGATTTTAGTTGTTACCATCATTTTTTCATCATCAACTTTGATTAACTCTTCAGTAATCGTTGGGTTGCCTTCTGATGTCAGCGTTAATACACGCATAGATTCACTTGTTAATTCAGCACTAGCAACGGTTGGGTGCCAGTTACTGATACCGCCAAAATCTTTAACCATTGCCCATACTTGGTCAGGACTAGCGTTAATAGTGATTTTTTCTTTAACTTGTTGGCGACTTGGGCCATGAGCTGATGAGATCATGGGTACTGCAATCAATGCTGCAGCGATTAGATATAAAAATTTTTTCATTTCTCTCTCCGGTTGTAACGATAGCTTGATGGCAACAGTATCACAGCGAATATGAACAAAAACTGAACAGTATTGCCTCTAGTAGTGTGGCCATTACCATAATTTGGTGCACATACTCTAGCCCAACAGCGTGAACATTTCCATAAGCAGATTTGACTTACATGGTCATATTAATGAAACTTAACGCCTTTTACTTTATGACTTGGAGAAGATAGTGCCACTGATAAAGATCAGGGATTTGCACTTTTATCGTGGTGACAGGGCGATTTTTGACGGGGTGAATATTGATATTCAGCGCGGCAAAGTCACTGCTATCATGGGCCCGAGTGGTACGGGTAAAACAACGCTATTACGGTTGATTGGCGGTCAATTGCATCCTGATAAAGGGACAATTGAAGTCGATGGTAAAAACGTACATAAGATGTCACATCGAGAATTATATGAACTGCGTAAGCGCATGGGCATGTTATTTCAAAGTGGTGCCTTGCTGACGGATTTAACCGTGTTTGAGAATGTCGCCTTCCCGCTACGAGAGCATACTGAGCTACCAGAAACGATGATCCGTGACTTAGTACTAATGAAGTTACAGGCTGTTGGTTTACGTTGTGCTCGTGATTTGATGCCAAGTGAACTATCTGGTGGTATGGCTCGTCGTGTTGCTTTGGCAAGAGCGGTGACCTTAGATCCGATGATGATTATGTATGATGAGCCTTTTACTGGCCAAGATCCTATTTCGATGGGGACTTTGGTCAACCTTATTCATCGTATGAATGAAGCAATGGGCCTAACCAGTATTGTGGTCTCGCATGATGTCGCTGAAGCGACGGAAATCGCAGATTATGTGTATTTATTATCTGCTGGCAAGGTCATTGATAAAGGCTCGCCAGTGGAGTTAAAACGTTCTTCTTCACAGTGGGTGCAGCAATTTATGCAAGGTTTACCAGATGGCCCCGTGCCATTTCATTTCCCTGGTGTGGACTTCAAAGAAGACCTGTTAACTCCTGAGGTACAAGCATGATAGGTATAATTCGCAGCCTTGGACGATGGGGCTTAGGTGTATTTGAAAGGCTAGGCCGTGGTCACTTGTTTTTAGTGCAAATGCTGGCCGGCATACCTGGCTTATTTTTGCGTTTTTCCTTAGTTATCCAGCAGCTATTTTCGGTTGGCGTACTGTCAGTATTAATTATTGCGGTATCAGGCTTGTTTGTGGGCATGGTACTAAGCTTACAAGGCTATTACGTCTTGGTTGATTTTGGCGCGGAAGAATCGTTAGGTGTCATGGTGTCTTTATCGTTGGTACGAGAATTAGGCCCAGTGGTTAGTGCTTTGTTATTTGCAGGGCGAGCCGGTTCGGCATTAACTGCTGAAATAGGCTTAATGAAAAGTACTGAGCAACTATCAGGTATGGAAATGATGGCGGTAGATCCGATGCGTCGGATTATTGCACCACGATTTTTAGCTGGACTGATTTCGATGCCATTATTAGCTGCAATGTTTAGTGCAGTTGGTATAATTGGCGCCTTTTTAGTTGGTCATGGCTTATTGGGTGTCGATGACGGTGCCTTTTGGTCACAAATGCAGGTCAAAACAGACTGGTATGACGACATCTTAAATGGTGTGATTAAAAGTATTGTTTTTGGTTTTGTAGTGACTTGGATCGCGCTTTATGAAGGTTATGATTCAGTACCGACATCGGAAGGTGTTGGACGAGCGACAACACGCACAGTTGTACACTCTGCGTTTGCTATTTTAGGTTTAGACTTTGTGCTAACAGCGTTAATGTTTGGAGAGAATTAGATGTTACAAAAGAAAAGTACCGAAATTACCGTTGGTATGTTTGTAGCTGCAGGGATTGCTGCACTATTTATGTTAGCAATGAAGGTCAGTAACTTATCTGATTTTAACAATGATCCTGGCTATAAAGTCATCGCTGAGTTTGAGAATATAGGTGGCTTGAAAGTACGTTCACCGGTAACAATGGCGGGTGTACGCATCGGCCGGGTTGCTGATATTAGCTTGGATCCAGAAAGTTATAACGCACGCGTAACATTAGATTTGTATGCCTCTTTTGACACTATTCCTACCGATAGTTCAGCAAGTATTTATACCGCTGGTTTGTTAGGTGAGCAGTATATTGGCATGGAAGCGGGTGCTGAAGAAGAATTTTTACAAGAAGGTGATGTCGTAGAGTTAACTCAACCGGCTTTAGTGTTAGAACAAGTGATCGGCCAATTTCTGTTTAGTAAAGCTGAAGGTGATGAATAATGATGTCAGGAGTTCAGCTCATGAATAAGCTGGTGGTAACGGCAGCGTTGTTATTGTCTTTGTTTGCTATGCCTGCTGTTGTTTATGCTGATGAGGTCGTTGTTCCTCAACGCTTGGTGCAAGACGCCACTGAGAAAATGCTGCAATCACTAAAAGATAATAAAGAGCAGTTAGCAGAAGATTCATCGATTATTTATGGTTTAGTACAAGAGATCATAATGCCTAATTTTGATTTTGATAAAATGTCAAAATTAGCCTTAGGCAAAAACTGGCGCAAAGCTTCAGCTGAGCAACGAGTTAGATTTACCGAAGAATTCAGGTTGTTATTGGTCCGTACCTATTCAACTGCAATGTTGGAATATAGCGATGAAAAAATTAAGTTTATACCTTTCCGCGGCAATGTCGCTAAAAAGAAAGTAAAAGTTAAAATGGAAATTTTACAGGCGGGCGGTCCTTCAATTCCGATGGCTTTATCGATGTATCTCAACAAAGAAAATGCCTGGAAAGTGTATGATGTCAAAATTGATGGCATTAGTTTGGTGACCAACTACCGCTCAACCTTTGCCAAGCAAATTCGTATCGACGGAATGGATAAGTTAATTGAGCGTTTAGCCTCCCGTAACGAAAAAGTTAAAACATGAGTAATGAATTATTTTCTTTAGTATTTGATACTGATAGTAAGGTTATTCGTGTCGGCGGTGAACTCAGCTTTGCCACGGTTAGTCAGGTACTAGAACAAACCAGTCGAGTATTCGAACCGGTGACAGATTTGAAGATAGATCTAGCCGCTGTGAGCCGGAGTGATAGTGCGGGACTGGCATTGCTGATTGATTGGATGCGGACTGCACAAGCTGCCAATAAGTCGATTGTTTTTCAAAATATCCCTAGCCAAATGTTAGCCATTGCGAGTGCCAGTGGTTTAGATGAATTATTACCTTTGCACTAAAATTTATAGAGATATCGGAATTAAGTGATGGATGCGTTACAAATAAAAAATATGATTGAAGCTGGCTTGCCTGATGCAACAGTAGAAGTGTTGGGTGATGATGGCCAACATTTTGAGGCTATGATAGTGAGTCCTTCGTTTGCGGGTAAATCACTGATTCAGCAACATCGCATGGTGTATAGCACTTTAGGTGATAGTTTCGAAGGTGCGATCCACGCACTAGCATTAAAAACTTCAGCGCCACGCTAGTCCGTTCGCGCCAACGTAATAGAGATTGAATTGGATAAATTAATTATCAATGGCGGTGTTGCCCTCGACGGCGAAATCCGCATATCTGGTGCTAAAAATGCAGCCTTACCTATACTGATGGGGGCTTTGCTTGCTGATGCACCTGTCCGCATCGGCAACGTACCGCATTTGCATGATATCACCACCACTTTAGAATTATTAGGTCGCATGGGCGTGACGTTAACGGTAGATGAACGTTCGGGTGTGGAAATCGATCCGACAACATTGACCGATACTGAAGCCGCTTATGACTTAGTTAAAACAATGCGGGCATCGATTTTAGTATTGGGTCCCTTGTTGGCCAAGTTTGGTAAGGCGGATGTATCGTTGCCTGGTGGTTGTGCGATTGGTTCGCGACCTGTGGATTTACATTTGCGTGGTTTAGAGCAAATGGGCGCAGATATTAAAGTAGAAAATGGTTACATTCGAGCGACGGATGGTGGTGGTTTGAAAGGTGCCCATATCTTTCTCGACCAAGTGACGGTAACCGGTACAGAAAACTTAATGATGGCTGCTACCTTAGCGGATGGTAAAACTATTATCGAGAACGCGGCTCGTGAGCCTGAAGTGGTCGATTTAGCTAATTACTTGAATGCGATGGGGGCCAAAATTACAGGCATTGGCACGGCAACCTTAGAAATTGAGGGGGTTAAAACCTTGCATGGTGCTAACTACGATATCTTGCCCGATAGAATAGAAACAGGAACCTATTTGGTTGCTGCAGCGATTACGCGCGGTAAAATAAAGTTAAAAGATACTGATGCTAATCAATTAGAAGCGGTGTTATTGAAGCTGGAAGAAGCCGGAGCCGATATTAAAGTGGGTGATGATTGGATTTCACTTGATATGCATGGCAAACGTCCAAAAGCAGTAAGCATTCGTACCGCACCATACCCGGCATTTCCAACAGATATGCAAGCACAGTTTACGGCGTTAAATAGTGTTGCAGAAGGCTCGGCAACTATAGTTGAAACCGTCTTTGAAAATCGGTTTATGCATGTGCAAGAAATGCAGCGCATGGGTGCTAACTTACAGATCGAAGGCAATACTGTGTTTTGCAAGGGGCAACAAACACTGACCGCTGCCCCGGTGATGGCGACAGACTTACGTGCTTCAGCATGTTTAGTTTTGGCGGCATTAGTGGCCGAAGGTGCAACGATAGTTGAGCGTATTTATCATATCGATCGTGGTTATGAATGTATCGAAGAAAAACTACAACAATTAGGCGCAAGCATTCGCCGTATTCCTAGTTCCGTGAGAGGTGACAATGCCTAATACTTTAACTTTGGCTTTATCCAAAGGACGTATTTATAAAGAAACTTTACCGTTGCTGAAAGCAGCAGGTATTGAGCCGATTGATGATCCAGAAACCAGTCGCAAACTGATCCTAGATACCAATCAAGCTGATGTGAAGTTAATCATTGTGCGTGCCTCTGATGTACCGACTTATGTTGAGTACGGTGGTGCTGATATTGGTGTTGCAGGTAAAGATGTGTTGCTTGAGCACCCTGATGCTGAACTGTATGAACCGGTTGATCTTGAAATCGCATGTTGCAAGTTGATGACAGCAGGTCGAGTCAATGAAGTTGAGAAAAAAGGCCGCTTGAAAGTAGCCACTAAATTTGTTGAAAGTACCCGCCGATTTTATGCTCAACAAGGTAAACAAGTTGAAATCATTAAATTATATGGTTCGATGGAGTTGGCACCGTTAGTTGGTATGGCTGATCGTATTGTTGATGTGGTTGATACCGGCAATACCTTGCGTGCAAATGGCTTGGAACCGTTAGAACATATTGCTGATATAAGTTCGCGGTTAGTGGTCAATAAAGCATCAATGAAAACCAAACACGCTCGCATCCAAAAATTTATTAGTCAGATTCGTGCAGCGGTTAGAGAACAAAGAAATGATTAAGGTACAACAATTAACTACTGCAGATGATGACTTTCAGGCTCAACTTGAAGCCTTGTTAGCATGGGATGCCGCATCAGATGAAACAGTGACTGAGACAGTCAAAGATATTCTGAAGCAAGTTAAAGGCAAAGGCGACGCCGCTGTTTTAGATTATAGCCGTCGTTTTGACCGGATTGAGGCTGATACGCTAGCTGAGTTAGAAATATCTTTAGAGCGTGCTCAGCACGCCTTAGAGACTATCCCAGCAGAACAAAGAGCTGCCTTGCAAGCTGCGGCTGATCGAGTACGTAGTTATCACGAGCATCAAAAACAAGAGTCTTGGACTTATACTGAGGCTGATGGCACGGTATTAGGTCAACAAATCACAGCATTAGATCGGGCCGGTTTATATGTGCCGGGCGGCAAAGCTGCCTATCCTTCTTCAGTGTTAATGAACGCTATTCCTGCCAAAGTTGCCGGTGTTGAAGAATTGATTATGGTGGTGCCGACACCTGATGGTGTCGTTAATGAATTAGTATTAGCAGCAGCTGCAATTGCTGGTGTAGATCGTATTTTTGCTATTGGTGGTGCGCAAGCTGTCGCGGCATTGGCTTATGGCACTGAGACTGTTCCGCAAGTTGATAAAATTGTCGGCCCGGGCAATATCTATGTCGCAACAGCTAAAGCGATGGTATTTGGTTCGGTTGGTATTGATATGATTGCCGGTCCATCAGAGATTTTAGTGATCTGTGATGGTAAAACTAATCCTGAATGGGTGGCGATGGATTTATTTTCACAAGCTGAACATGATGAAGATGCGCAATCAATTTTGTTGTCAGATGATGCGGAGTTTTTACAACAAGTTGATGCTGCAATTCAACGATTATTGCCAACCATGGAGCGGCAAGAAATTATTGCCGCTTCGATGGCAGAACGCGGTGCTTTAATTTTAGTGAAAGATCTAGACGAAGCAGTCGAAGTTGCTAACTATATTGCACCTGAGCATTTAGAATTATCGGTGGCTGAGCCAATGACCATGGCTAAGAAAATTCGTCATGCCGGTGCTATTTTCATGGGTCGTTATACCGCTGAAGCTTTGGGTGATTATTGTGCTGGTCCTAATCACGTCTTACCCACTTCGCGTACCGCTCGATTTAGTTCACCACTAGGTGTTTATGATTTTCAGAAACGTTCAAGTTTGATCAATGTTTCCGAGGCGGGCGCTCAATCATTAGGTCAAATTGCATCGGTATTAGCGCGTGGTGAGAGTTTAACTGCTCATGCTCGCTCTGCTGAATATCGCTTGAAGGACTAAGTTATGAGCCGATTCTGGAGTGGGATCGTCCATGATTTAGAGCCTTATGTACCAGGTGAACAACCGAAAGTCGCTAACCTGATCAAGCTCAATACCAATGAAAACCCATATGGGCCATCTCCAAAGGTATTGGAAGCGATTCGTTTTGCGACCAGTGATCAACTTCGTTTATATCCTGATCCGAATGCTCAGGCATTAAAACAAGCCATTGCTGAGTATCACCAATTAGATGAAGCGCAGGTGTTTGTTGGCAATGGTTCTGATGAAGTTTTAGCACATATTTTTCATGCTTTTTTTCAGCATGAAGCTCCGTTGTTATTTCCAGATATTACTTACAGTTTTTATCCGGTTTATTGTCAGCTTTATCAGATTGAGTTTCAGAAAATACCGTTAACGGCTGAGTTTGAAATTAATATTGATGATTATCAGCAGCCAAATAGTGGCATTATTTTCCCTAACCCTAATGCACCGACAGGGCGGTTATTAGCCTTAGCTGAGATTGAAAAGTTACTGATAAAGAATACTGATTCGGTGGTGGTGATTGACGAAGCCTATATAGATTTTGGCGGTCAAAGTGCGATTACGTTAATTAATCAATATCCAAATTTATTAGTTACTCAAACTTTATCCAAATCACGTTCCCTTGCCGGAATTAGACTAGGTTATGCATTGGGTAATGTTGAGTTAATTGCAGGCTTGATTCGAGTAAAGGATAGCTTTAATTCATATCCAATTGATACTTTAGCAATTCATGCTGGTGTCGCATCATTTGAAGACCAGCCATACTTTGAACAGACTTGTAACAAAGTTATCTCTAGTCGTGAGTTAGTTGTTAATGAGTTGACGGACTTGGGTTTTGATATTTTGCCGTCAGCAGCCAATTTTGTATTTGCACGACATCCGCAAATTGATGCAAAAGTATTAGCTGATGGACTGAGAAAACAAGGGGTGATTGTGCGTCACTTCTCCGACGAGAGAATCAGTCAGTTTTTAAGAATTAGCATTGGTACTGCAGAAGAAAATCAGCAGCTATTAGCAGTCTTAGATAGCTTGGTTTAATTGCTGCTAGTGGCTGCTTGAAGTAGCTCTCGTAACCGTATTAAATCAGCCGCATACTGCTCAGTCAGCTGGATAATTTCTTGCTCAAGACTGCTGATCGTATTGGCATTAATTTCAATTGCTTGTTGCGACGCAGTAAGTCGTTTTTGTAAATTAGGGCTAAGGCCTCGACCTCTAAGTTCTTGTTCTGCAGCTTGTTGCTGCTGTTTTGCTAAACTTTGTTTTAATTTGGGTATTTTAGCTGTCAGCTCTTGAATTTTAACTGTGCGACGGGTGATATTATTATCACGGTCAGTTAAAAGTTCTTGCTCCGACGAATAACTCGCCCGTAAATTCTGCTCGTAAACCGCCTGTTTTTGCTTTGCTCTTTTAGTTGCCTGTTCTGTCTTAGTCCTTGTTTTCTGGGCTTCTTTTTCAGCTAGAATTTGTGCATTTAATTCACTTTCTTCTGCGATTATTTGCTCAGGTGTGAGTGCGGGTTCTATACGTTCAATCAAACGTAGTGATTTATCATCGAGAATATCGTAGCCGTTTTGGGCAACAGAGGGCGGTAAACTGCGACTGATTGTGGGCACGCCATTTTCGTCAGGAAAGCGATAAAGTTGGCCTGCAAATAATGGTGTAGTCAAAAGGAGTAACACCGGGGCTAAAAAACGTGATTGAATCATAGTTTGCATCATCATCTGTATATTTTAGAGTGAGAATTAATAAAATTGAGCCTTATCGACCAGTTAGTCCTTTTTTTAGTGTCATTAGTTGCCAATACTTTTTCAGCGTTTAGCGGTGGCGGTGCCGGCTTAATTCAATTTCCAGTTCTAATCTTCCTCGGACTCAGTTTCACCGTGGCTTTAGCGACACATAAAGTGGCGAGTGTAGCACTTGGTTTAGGCGCCGTGTTGCGTTACCTAGCAAATAGCCAATTAGAGCGGAAGTTTATTGTGGTGATGTTGCTTGCTGGTCTACCTGGCGTGATAGTTGGCGGTAATATAATTCTACATGTGCCTGAACAATGGGCGATTCTATCTCTCGGAGTATTGACTGGCAGTCTCGGCATATATTCGATATTTAAACCGGCTTTAGGCCAGCAATATCAGCCCAAGCATCGCGACAACGCTGGTTACCTACTCGGTGCTTGCATGCTCTTTTTGATAGGCATTCTTAATGGCTCGTTAACTTCGGGCACTGGATTGTTTGTCACTATTTGGTTGGTGGTGTGGTTTGGAATGGATTATCAGCGAGCTGTTGCGTATACCTTAATCTTAGTCGGCCTGTTTTGGAATGGTGCTGGTGCTATCACATTAGGCTTATTAACGGCCATTCACTGGCAATGGCTGCCAGCATTATTGGTCGGCTCGTTATTAGGGGGCTATGTTGGTTCGCATTTGGCGCTTAAGCATGGCAATCGCTGGATAAAACGTTCATTTGAGATCGTGACTATATTGATCTCAATTAAGTTGATCTGGGGAGCATTAACTACTCCCCAGCTATAAATTGAGCTGGGACTAAACGCCGTATTGTTCGCGGTAAGCTTGTACTGCTGACAAGTGTTCTGCAAACTCAGTATTGTTTTCAAGATAATTAAGTAGGTCATTCAAGCAGATGATACTTTTCACTGGGATTTGATGTTCTTGTTCTACTTCTTGAATAGCTGAACGCTGATCTAGGCCTCGCTCCTGACGATCTAAGGCGATAATAACGCCAGCAGGCATGGCACCAGCAGCTTTAATGATTGCTACAGACTCACGGACTGAGGTACCGGCAGAAATAACATCATCAATGATTAATACTTTGCCCTGTAGCTCTGCGCCAACTAATTGGCCACCTTCGCCATGATCTTTTAGTTCTTTACGGTTAAAGACATAGGGTACATCGCGTTGATGATGATCGGCTAAGGCAACGACGGTTGTTGATGCTAAAGGAATGCCTTTGTAAGCAGGGCCAAATAAGACATCGTAGTCAAGCTCTGATTCGCTAATGGCTTGGGCGTAAAAGCGACCTAAGCGAGCTAAGCTTGCTCCACTATTAAATAAGCCACTATTAAAAAAGTAAGGACTAATTCGGCCAGACTTTAAGGTAAATGAGCCAAAGCGTAAGACGCCTGTCTGCAAAGCAAATTCGATAAATTCTTGTTGATAAGGTTTCATAGTTATTGTGGTTTAATTTGGTAAAGGGCCACTTGGCCAAATAAATTAGGTAATAGTCGAGTACCGAGCGTGTCTTTATGCTTATGGTTGACGATGCTGCGACTGAGGACGGCTATATTATTATTTTTACAAAGTTGTTCGAAGTCATTAATGGTACATAGATGAATGTTAGGTGTTTCAAACCATTCATTAGGTAAGGTGCGTGATACCGGCATATGGCCACCTAAAGCTAACTGCAAACGACATTGCCAGTGGCCAAAGTTAGGAAATCCAATAATGCCTTGTTTGCCGACACGAGCAATTTCTTGTAATAAAAAGTCGGGTCGTTTAATTGCTTGCAAGGTTTGTGACAAAATAACAAAGTCGAAACTTTGATCGGCAAACTGGGGCAAGCCTTGATCCAGATCGACTTGAATTACATTCACTCCGGCTTTAATGCAGTCAGCAAACTTGCTATTGTCTATTTCTAAACCATAACCAGTGACATTGCGCTGCTGTAGATGAGTAAGTAAGGTGCCGTTGCCGCAGCCCAAATCAAGTACCCGTGCACCATCCGGTATCCAATCACTGATGATCTGTAAATCGATACGTAGGTTCATGAGTCACCATCTTCAGCAGCGATTTTCTGCATATAGGTTTGGAAAATGTCGATATAACGGCCGATCGACATTAAAAAAGCATCGTGACCTTGGTGAGCTTCAATTTCAGCATAGGTAACATCGGTACCAGCATTGAGCATGGCATTGACGATTTCATTGGAGCGTTCAGGAGAAAAACGCCAATCCGTACTAAATGAAACCACCAAACATTTTGCTTTTATTTGCGCCATGGTAGCGGTGAGGTCATCATTAAATTCTTTTGCGGGATCAAAGTAGTCTAATGCTTTAGTCATTAATAAATAGGTATTAGCATCAAAGCGGTCAACAAAGTTTTCACTTTGATAACGTAAATAGCTTTCTATTTGAAAATCAACGTCATAGCCGTAGTTTATGGTGTCGTTACGTAGTGCACGACCAAACTTTTCACCCATCGCTACATCAGATAAATAGGTGATATGGCCAAGCATTCTAGCTAAGCCAAGGCCGTGTCGTGGCAAGGTATTGTGAGCAGTGTAATGACCGTCATGAAAGTCAGGGTCAGATTTTATTGCGGTACGAGCCACTTCATTAAAGGCAATGTTTTGAGCTGATAATTTAGGTGCTGCAGCGATGATTAATGCATGACGTAAACGTTCTGGCTGGCTAATCGCCCATTGCATTGCTTGCATACCGCCCAAACTACCACCGACCACCGCCGCCCATTGCTGAATCGCTAAATGATCGGCCAATACCGACTGACTCTCTACCCAGTCTGATACGGTTACGATTGGAAAGTCTGGTCCGTAAATCTTGCCCGTTTCTGGATTAATACTGGTGGGACCGGTTGAGCCTTTGCAGCCACCGAGATTATTTAAGCTGACGACAAAGAAATAATTGGTATCAATAGCTTTGCCAGGGCCAATAGCGGTATCCCACCAGCCGGGCTTCTTATCATCCATATCATGGTAGCCGGCAGCGTGGTGATCACCTGATAAAGCGTGGCAGATCAGAACTGCATTGGATTTATCAGTATTGAGCTTGCCATAGGTTTCATAAACCAGATCATAGCTGGCTAGCGTACGACCACAATCCAAAGTAATTGGCGTATCGATATGTAAGGTTTGTGGACTGACCAAGCCGACTGAATCAGCTGGTATGATGACCGGCATAGCTAAATAATTCCTTGGTTTTTGGCTGCAAGTCTAATGAGACTGCGATCTGGGTGCAATATTGATAGCGAAGTTATTAACCGTGACCAGTCAAAATAGGCAGTACCAGCATCGATAAAATTTGTAGGCTAAGTAGTGCAATTAAAGGCGAAAAATCAATGCCGCTCATCTGAGGAATCCATTGTCGTATTGGTCTCAATAACGGCGAATTCATGCGGTTAATAAGTGGGGCTATTGGGTTGTAGCTACCGGGAGGACTGACCCAGCTTAAAATTACTTCGCCAATGATGCTGACCGTAAATATGGTGATAAACAGTGAAAAAATATCTGCCAGTGCAAAAATAATAAATGAGAACAGCGGTGGCATACTTGTTTGGAACAAGGTGATTAACAGTAGTTTTATCATCGCTAAAGCAATTAATAAAACAATGGTTGCCATATCCCAGCGACCCATAGCCGGGATGAATCCGCGCAAAAATTTAACCGGTAATTGTGTGGCTTGGACAATAAATTGAACTAAGGGATTATGATATTCCCATTTCGCCCATTGCATAATGATCCGCAGGGCAACAATGGCCATATATAAGCCAAATAATACATCTATTAAAAAAATAATCGGGTTACTGAAATATCCGCTAGGCATCATCTTTTCCTAGTTGAGTTGCTAATTCACGCGAACGTAACGCTGCAGCAACCAATGCATTTTCAAACAAGCCTCTTAGATCGCCATCTTCTAACTCGTGTAATGCCCGTTCAGTTGTACCGCCTGGTGATGTCACTCTTTGGCGTAACACTTCGGTTGATTCCTCACTTTCTAGTGCCATTTTTGCCGAGCCAAAGGCTGTTTGTAGACAGAGTAAACGAGCGGTTTCAGGAGCCAGGCCAAGTTCAATTGCAGCCTTTTCCATGGCTTCCATTACTAAGAAAAAGTAGGCTGGGCCACTACCAGATAGCGCGGTGACAGCATCAATCTGGACTTCATCGTCAACCCACAATGCTAATCCTACTGAACGTAAAACAGACTCGGCCATTTCATGTTGATTGGTGCTGACATGTTCATTGGCACATAACGCCGTTGCACCGGCTTGCACTAATGATGGTGTGTTGGGCATAGCCCGTACGATAGCTGGGGCTGACTGGTCTAACCAACGGTTAATATCCTCAAGACGGATACCGGCGGCAATTGAGATTAATAAACTGCTTGTTTGCCAAGATGGAGCAATTTGTTTTACCACCGCTTGTAACTGCTGAGGCTTAATTGCCAAAATGATGATGTCACAGTTTTTGATCGCTGCAATATTGTCAGTAAAGGTATGGACGCCGTGTTGTGAGTTGATGCTTTCTAATTGACTAGCAGAAGGATCTGCTACGTGAATATGCTGTGCTGAAAATCCATCAGCAACTAAGCCGCCAATCAGGCTTCTCGCCATATTACCGCCACCAATAAATGCGATCTTGCAGTCTTTCATAACAGGTTCCAATGTTAATTGAGGATTCGGCAATAGTTTACTTGGTATCAAACGTTAGGTGTAAGCCGTTGACCAAACAAGCCGGTACCAACCCGGACCATGGTACTACCTGCTGAGATTGCTATTTGCATATCGTGAGTCATGCCCATAGAGAGAGTATCAATGCCTGGAAACTGCTGTTGAAGCTCGCTGTATAAATGATGGGCACGCAGAAAAGCCGATTGTTGTTGACTGAGATGGTCAGTTTTAGTCGGAATCACCATGATGCCGCGTAATTTTAATCGCGATAATTGTGATATTTGTTGGGCAAGAGATATTACGTTCTCGGCATTAACACCTGACTTACTATTTTCGTTATCTATATTTACTTGAATGCAAACATTCAAGACCGCTTGTTGCTCATTACGTTGGTCATTTAATCGTTGAGCAATTTTCAGCCTATCGATGCTTTGTACCCAGTCGAAATGTGCCGCAATGTCTCTGGTTTTATTAGATTGAATCGGCCCAATAAAATGCCATTCCAGTTCAAGTTCGGATAATTCGTCAATTTTAACCAATGCTTCTTGCAAATAGTTTTCGCCGAAGCAGTTTTGCCCGGCTTGTGCCGCTAAACGTAATGTTGCTGCTGGCCATGTTTTACTAACAGCAAGTAATTGTACTGAACCAGAGCTGCGTTGAGCTTTGATTTCAGCCTGATTAATTGAATTATTTATGTTCTGTAGTTGTTTTTTTATATCTATCATGTTGCAAGCCACTGATGAGCGCGCTACCTTTATGTTTGTTGCTTTCCTGGTGGAAGCATTAAATATTAAATGAATTACGTTAGGGAATGTGAATGGATATTACTGAATTGCTGACCTTTAGTGCAAAAAATAATGCATCAGATTTACATGTTTCAGCAGGTGAGCCACCGATGATTCGGGTGGATGGTGACATTAGACGCATCAATTTACCGGAGATGGAACATAAAGAAGTGCATGCCATGATTTATGACATCATGAATGACAAGCAGCGTAAAGATTACGAAGAATTTTTAGAAGCAGATTTTTCATTTGAAATTCCAAATTTAGCGCGGTTCAGGGTTAATGCCTTTAATCAAAACCGCGGTGCAGCAGCTGTTTTTCGTACTATTCCATCAACGGTATTAAGCTTAGAAGATCTTGGCGCTCCAGATATATTTAAACAAATTTCAGATAATCCTCGCGGTATCGTGTTGGTAACTGGCCCGACAGGTTCAGGTAAATCAACCACTTTAGCGGCAATGGTTGATTATAAAAATAATAAAGATAGTGAGCATATTTTAACAATTGAAGATCCAATCGAATTTGTTCATAAAAGTAAAAAATGTCTGGTTAATCAACGCGAAGTTCATCGCGATACCTTAGGTTTTAATGAAGCTTTACGATCGGCTTTACGTGAAGATCCCGATATTATCTTAGTGGGTGAGTTACGTGATTTGGAAACGATTCGGTTAGCGTTAACTGCTGCTGAAACCGGCCATTTAGTCTTTGGTACTTTGCATACATCTTCAGCAGCCAAAACAATTGATAGGATTATTGACGTCTTTCCTGCTGCGGAAAAAGATATGGTGCGATCAATGTTATCTGAATCATTACGCGCCGTTATTTCACAAACATTATTGAAGAAAGTAGGCGGTGGCCGTATTGCGGCTCATGAAATCATGATTGGTACGCCGGCAATTCGTAACTTAATTCGCGAAGATAAAGTGCCGCAAATGTATTCTTCGATTCAGACCGGTGGCGCCGTCGGCATGCAAACTTTAGATCAATGTTTGCAAGACTTAGTTCGCCGGCAGCAAGTTTCCAAAGCAGAAGCTTTACCTCGTGCAGTTAATAAAGATTTATTCCGCTAGGAGCTCACAATGGATATCGTAACGATACTGAAAGCAGCGGTAAAACATGATGCCTCAGATATATTTATTACTGCAGGTCGGCCGCCAAGTTTAAAAGTAAATGGTCGGTTAGCAACCTTGTCACAGACACCATTAGCTGATGATGAAGCGCGCGACTTAGTGGTCAGCACCATGACCGATGCACAGAAAAAAACCTTTGAGCGTGATAAGGAATGTAACTATGCGATCAGCACTTCGGGGGCTGGTCGCTTTAGAGCCAGTGCATTATTCCAGCGTAATAAAATTGCCATGGTCTTACGGCGAATTAAAGATGAAATCCCGACGATGGAAGAGTTAAATGTTCCTGAAATAATTAAAGAATTAGCAATGACTAAACGGGGTCTGGTTATTTTTGTTGGTGCAACCGGTAGTGGTAAGTCAACTACGCTTGCAGCAATGATTGGCTACCGAAACCAAAATAGTACTGGCCATATATTGACGATAGAAGACCCGATTGAATTTGATCATGATCATGGCGGTTGTGTGGTGACGCAGCGCGAAGTGGGTATTGATACCGATTCATACGATGTCGCGTTAAAAAATTCACTACGGCAAGCACCAGATGTGATCATGATTGGTGAAATTCGCGCGCGAGAAACCATGGATTATGGGGTGACTTTTGCGGAAACCGGCCATTTATGTTTATCCACTTTGCATGCTAACAATGCTAATCAGGCTATGGATCGAATTATTAACTTCTTCCCAGAAGAGCGCCATAAGCAATTATTTTTAGATTTATCGTTAAATTTAAAAGCGGTGGTTGCACAACGATTAATTCCTAGAAAAGATGGTACTGGACGCTGTGTGGCGGTTGAAATATTGATCAATACGCCTTTAATCGCTGATTTAATAGAAAAAGGTAAAGTCGCCGAGATCAAAGATGTGATGAAACGGTCACGTGAGTTAGGCATGCAAACGTTTGATCAAGCTATTTACGACTTATATAAGGCGGGTGAAATCACTTATGAAGATGCATTGAAAAATGCTGATTCGACTAATGAAGTCCGTTTGAAAATTAAATTGGGTGCGGAAGCAGGTGAATTAGCTGAAGATGCCGACGCTGGTGGTTTGTCATTAGAAGAGGTTGAGAGTGACGTAATCGGTCGAATGTAAAGTTGTGAAAATATATAAATAATCCTTTTTTATGAATATGTTAGACAGTGTTTGTAAATAGTATTATCATGCGCAGAACGCCTTGGGTAGTACTTTAAATACAGTAACGCCATAAAAAAATAAATTAAAGAACATCGTTGAAATTTAAACAAAGGAAATAATAATGAAATCATTAGTGAAATTAACCGCAGTAGCCCTTACTGTTGGCTTATTAGCCGGTTGTGCTTCAGGCAACAAAGCAACGGATGAGAAGAACTTATTTTGTGCCATAGCTGGTGGTGCAGCTGGTGGTGCAGTAACTGGGGCAGCTACAACTGGACCAGCTGCTGGTGCCGGTGCTTTCGTTGGTGCATTGGCTGGTTTAATTATCTGTTCGGATGGTGAAACAGCTCCTGCTCCAATGGCTGTTGCTACAGAGGCTTGTGCTGATACTCCACCTGCTGGCGCATTACTTGATGCGCAAGGTTGTGCTTTTGATAGTGATGCTGATGGCGTAGTTGATGGTATCGATATGTGTGCAAACACACCAACAGGCGTATCAGTTGATCGTGTAGGTTGTGCATTAGACACTGACCGTGATGCCGTTGCTGATTATTTAGATTTATGCCCAGCGACACCATTAGGTACGATTGTTAATGCAGATGGCTGTCCTTTACCGGGCCAAAACTTATTATCATTAACTGGCGTTAATTTTGAAACGAATAAAGCCGTTTTATCTATGGTAGAAAAATCGTTTTTAGAGCAAGCAGTAACGCTATTGAAACAAGCTGATTCAAAACTTAAAGTTCGTGTTGAAGGTCATACTGATAGCCGTGGTGCAGACGCTTACAACATGACATTGTCACAAAAACGTGCTGAAGCTGTTGTTGCTTACTTGGTATCTCAAGGTGTTGATGCTGACAGCTTATTACCAGTAGGTATGGGAGAAGGTTTCCCTGTTGCTACAAATGATACTGCTGCAGGTCAAGCGGAAAATCGTCGAGTTGATTTTGTTGTTAGTGAATAATAGCTAAATTTAGTTACTCACTAAAAAGGCCCTTTCGAGGGCCTTTTTTTATGGCTTTAATTTAATAGCAGATATATCCCTTGTTGATTGACAAGGTAGTTAGCTTGTTCAATTTGTTGTTTAAATTTTGGGCTTTGAATTATGTTTCTTAAAATAGGCTTCACCTTTTTTTGTTTCATGCCCGCTTTTATTTGCGGGTGATATAACAAGCTTAGTAGTAAATAATCCAAGCCAGATAAATAATCGTTATGTGACTTATCGTTAAAAATTGATGGAAATACGTTATCTGAATCATTGGGCAGGCCCAATACTTGAGTAAGTTCTTCCACTACACATGATAATAATTTTGCATGAGCGCGGGCGCGATCGACTGGTATTATTACGACTGCTTTATGAATACTGTTATCACTCTTTGTTGCAAAGTTGGCTAAGCACACACTTTGGCGGGAAAACTTTAGTATTTGTCGCTGATCGAGTAAGTTAAAATCACTTTTAAGTTCTTGCGCGAGCTGCTTTTCAGTTGAAAAGATGATCGTCAGATTTGCTTTGTCAGCGTTGTCGGTAGGAATTATTTTCAACCCAGTGATGTTACTAAGGTGAGCAAGGTGTAGGTTGGTTATTTTTGTGTGTAGCTCTTCATCTGCTGTACGGTGTTCGATGAAATAATAGATAGGTTGTTGCCATTTCCTTAATGGACTGACCACTTTTGAATACTCATTCTTTAAGGCAATTTCTACAAAACTATCAACGATATAATTAGGTAGTTGCCAGTGAGTTTGTTCGGAAAAGCTAGGCGCAGAAAAGCAGCAGGCAGCAAAAAACAATAGATATCGAGCGAGGTGGGGCGTAAGGAAATGTCTTTGGTGGTTGGAAGGTTTCTCAATCATTGCAGAGTCCCCTTGAGTTACAAGTTGTTTAGTAGATATTGTACACCTATAAGCGATTTTAATATGAGCTTCCAGCGACTGTTTTTTTTATTAATTCCTATAGGCTCCAGTATTAATAACCCTATTAATATTAAGTCTACCTAAGGTATAGTCAATGTTAATAGGGCTACCTTACGATAGCTCAATATTTTGACCTGAAATAGGTAATTCAAAAATTGGCTTATAAAACGATTAGAATGTTTTTATCAAAGCTAGTAGATCGTAACCGCGCTCAGGCTTTGAATAAAGGCATTAAGCAAGAAAGTCTAAAGTTATTGGCGGCTTCCTTGCCAATATCGGTCTTTATTTCTGTTGCTTTAGGACTGTTATTAACTTGGGGCTTAGCTGAGCAAGTAGCGCAGCTAGAACTTTCCCTTTGGTTATCAGCTCTGATTATCATTTCATCACTTCGGTTGGTGGTATTTTATAGTTTTAGCCATCGCTCGCCTGCTTCGCGAGAGGATGTTGCTCCATACTTATATAGTTTTCGAATTGGAACCTTCTCTTCCGGGCTTTTATGGGGATGGACAGCCTTCTTTTTTGCAAGTCAGGTCGATGCTGTGCTGCAGATATATATCACCTTTATGCTCGGTGGTTTGATTGCTGGAGGAGCATCATCTTTAGCAGCAGATAAAACCTCAGTCTTCTGTTTTTTCATACCAACCATTGTGCCTAATATTGTCCATTACTTTAGTTTAAATGAGGCTACAATGACGACTGTTGGACTTGGTTGGATGCTTATTTTATATACAGCATTTATGTTTTATTCTGCTCGAGTTCAAGGTAAGAATATCTTTGAAAATTATCAGTTAAGATTGGACGCTACGGTGAGAGAGCAAAAAATATCACACCTAGCTTTTCACGATGTATTAACTGACCTGCCCAATCGAGCATTGTTTAATGATCGACTATCACAAGCGCTCAGGAACTCGGCAAGAAACCAAACTTTCATTGGTGTTATGTTTCTGGATCTTGATGGCTTTAAAATGGTTAATGACTCTCATGGCCATGATGTAGGTGATGAGCTGCTTATTGCTATGTCGAAGCGGATAAGTACAAATTTAAGACGCACAGATACACTGTCAAGAATTGGTGGTGATGAGTTTATTATTTTGCTGCCAGATGTGGCATCTACGAAAGTGACTTTAGCCATAGCAGAAAAAATTCGTGCTTGTGCAGAAGGTTTGTTTGAAATTAATAATAAAGAATTACATATTTCAGCAAGTATAGGAGTCGCTATTTATCCAGAGCATGGCCGAGACAGTAACGCTTTACTCAAGTCGGCTGATATGGCGATGTATTACGCTAAAGCTTTAGGTAAAAATAATACTCAACTTTATAACGCTGACCTTGCTAACTCGGTACCCGAATGAGAATAAAGATGGCGCGCCTGACAGGAATCGAACCTGTGACCTTCAGTTTCGGAAACTGACACTCTATCCAACTGAGCTACAGGCGCTTTTGAGCTTAAGTCTTAGGCGCTGAATTATACGTAATTAGCGTTATTTCCGCTATCTATTCATAGTTAATTTAAATATAGGCTCTTAAGACCCGATTTAAGATTAAAAATTTTTGTTGTATCAGAGCATGAGTCTACCTAAGTGAAGTCAAATTTAGAGTTTAAAACTATGTTAAGTTAAATCAACTTATACGCGTTAACGGAGAGTTATGAATGTTAAACTCAAATGACGTATTGATGGAACAAACACGCCAATTATTCCAAGCAGGTTTTGCTTCAAATGTTGTGCAGATAGGGGTGGCAGCGGTTTTCTATGCCATCTTTAATTCGATCTTAGACCATAGCTTATTGCTACTGTGGTGTGGTGCTATTTTCTGCATAATCATGTCGAGGTTATTGCTATATTGGTCGTTCCATCGAGCAGAGCAACGCGTTGACGTTAAACCATGGTTACAGTCCTTCACTTTCCTTTCTGCTCTGGCAGGCTTGGCTTGGGCTAGTTTCAGTTTATTTTATTTGGTGACTGACGACTCCGGTTTAAAAAGTATTTTTGTTATTTTAACCTGTGGAATTTTAGCTGCTGCAGCACCGGTGATGGCTGCATGGCGTAGCGCCTATTACGCAAATACATTGCCACAGTTTATCGCTCTTGTTGGTGTATTGTTGTACTCATCGGAACTTGAAGCCAGCTACATTGCTGCGGCACTGGTGATCTATTACGCCATGTTAATTTCTCTTAATAAAGAGGCCAATAGCAATATTCTCAAGTCGTTACATTTGCAATGTAAAAACGACTCATTAGTCGCTGAACTGAATGGTGAAATTAAACAACGAGAACGCTTGATTGATGAAAGAACATCGGACTTATTAGATGCCAATCAACGTCTACAGGATAGTGAATCAAGATTAAACTCGATAATAGAATATTCGCCGGTCGGCATATTCTATTATGACCAAAGCAGCACATTAATCACCGTAAATAAACACTTGGAAGAGATCTTGGCGGCGAAGCGTGATGAGCTAATTGGTTTTAATATGCTAGAAAATATGGTTGATGAACAAATATTGTCAGCGATCCAGCAATCTCTTCTAGGGAAGGTAGGCCATTTTCATGGTCTTTATACATCTGTTGCGGGTGGACATTCATTATTTTTACATGCTGAATTTGTGCCGGTGTACTCAGAAGATGGCAAGGTGACTGGAGGGGTTGGCGTCTTTGAAGATATTACGGCTAAAGAAGAAGCAACGGTCAAGCTGACTAAATTATCTAGGGCGGTTGAATGTAGTCCCAATGCCATTGTGATTACCAGTGCTAATGGTGAAATAGAATATGTGAACCCCAAGTTTTCATTTTTAACGGGTTACAGTGCTGAAGAAGTGATAGGTAAAAAACCGACATTATTTCAGACTGAAGAAGAAACATCCGCGCACTATCAGGAGGTTTGGCAAACGATTAGCTCTGGCCAAGAATGGCGAGGTGAGTTGCAAAATAAAACGAAGAGCGGCGCTTTATATTGGGCGCAACATTACATCGCTCCAATCACTGACAGCAGCGGCAACATCACCCATTATGTTGGCATTCAAGAAGACGTAACGGAAGCGAAAGAGGTTTCACGAAAATTATCGTATCAAGCATCACATGATGAGCTGACAGGTTTAATCAATCGACATGAGTTTGAACGACGGTTAAATACTGTTGTAGATATGGCACGACAAGATGATTCTGAGCATGCCTTGTGTTTTCTTGATTTAGACCAGTTTAAGATTATTAATGATACTTGTGGACATGTGGCTGGTGATGAATTATTGCGACAACTTGGTCTGGCACTAAAGGAGTACTTACGACAGCATGATACCTTGGCCAGGTTGGGTGGCGATGAGTTTGCTATTTTGATGGAGCACTGTGGTCATGACCATGCTATGGCCACGGCTGATGCAGTCCGTAACTTAATTGAACAATTTCAGTTTTTATGGGAAGAGCATATTTTCAGTGTTGGGGTTAGTATTGGTGTCACCGAGATCAACCAGAAAACAGCGTCGGCAACGGAAGCGCTCATTCAGGCGGACTCGGCATGTTATGCCGCTAAAAATTTAGGGCGAAACCGGGTGCATTATTATCACCATAATGATGAGCAGTTAGCAAAGCAAGAAGGTGAATTTCGTTGGGTCAATCAAATCAAGCAAGCCTTAACAGAAAATAGATTTTTACTTTATGTTCAGCCGATAGTGCCTTTAGCTAATATCCAGCAAGGAAAAATTTACGAGGTACTGTTGAGGTTGCAAGGAGTGAACGGTGACGTTATTCCTCCAGGTTCATTTTTGCCAGCGGCAGAACGATATAATTTATCAGGTCGAATTGATCGCTGGGTGATTGACCATGCATTTTTATGGCTGCAACAACATTTACAGCAGTTAAATGATTTAGACCATTTAGCCATTAATTTATCAGGCTGCTCTTTAGGTGATGATGCTTTGCTGGGTCATATTATTAAGCAATTCCAAATGCACCGCTTACCAGCTAATAAAATTAAATTTGAAATCACCGAAACAGCAGCAATCGCTAACCTGAGAGATGCGCAAGTCTTCATTAAAACCTTACGTGAATTTGGTTGTTTATTTGCTTTAGATGATTTTGGCAGCGGTTTATCATCGTTTGCTTATTTGAAGAATTTGCCGGTAGATTCTTTAAAAATTGATGGCATGTTTGTGAAGGATATTATTGATGATGCTATTGATGAAGCCATGGTTAAATCGATTAACGAAATTGGTCATCTGATGGGGATGACAACCATTGCAGAGTTTGTTGAAAATGATGCCATTAAACAACGGTTGACTGAGATGGGTGTTGATTACGTGCAAGGTTATGGTATTGGTAAGCCAATACCGATCGAGCAAGTGAGTTTTTAATAGTAATAATGGCAGCCAAGGTTAATGACGCCCTTGGCTGCACGCATTAATCCCAATTACTTAGGATTAATTTTTTCTAGTTTCCAGATTTCATTGTTGTATTCTTCCATAGTCCTATCAGTAGAGAACTTGCCACTGTATGCAGCATTAAGAATACTCATCTCAGCCCAACGCGTTTCATCTTGATAGGCTAAGCCGGCTTGATGTTGTGCATCAATGTAGCTACGGAAGTCAGCAACAGTCATCCACGGATCATTATGGCTAGTGAATGCGTTGATAACATTGTTAAAGCGATTAGGTTCAAACTGATTGAAGTGACCGCCTTCTAACAAGTCAACAACACGCTTTAAGTCTTCATCTTGAGCAATAATTGCACGAGGGTTGTAACCTACATGGCGTTTTTCAACTTCGTCTTCGGTTAAACCGAATAAGAAGAAATTATCATCACCTACTTCCTCACGAATTTCGATATTAGCGCCATCTAATGTGCCGATAGTCACCGCACCATTCATCATGAACTTCATATTACCAGTACCTGATGCTTCTTTACCGGCTGTTGAAATTTGTTCAGATAAATCAGCGGCCGGACAAATAATTTCCATTGCTGATACTTGATAATTAGGTAAAAAGACGACTTTTAACCAATCACCGACTTCAGGATCATTGTTGACCACTTCAGCGACATTATTAATCAACTTAATAATGTCTTTGGCCATGGCATAACCAGGGGCTGCCTTACCACCAAATAAAACACAACGCTGCACGATGCCGTCAGTATCACCACGCTTAATACGGTCATAAAGGTGAATCACGTGTAATACGTTAAGCAATTGACGTTTGTATTCATGAATACGTTTGACTTGAATATCAAACATGGCATCAACGTTAAAGCTGACTCCACAACGTTCTGCCACTAATTCTGCAAGACGTTGTTTATTAGCATGTTTGGCTTCTAACCATTTTTGTTGAAAGTTATCGTCATCGGCGTAAGCAGCCAATTTTTCTAGCTGAGTTAAATCTGTTATCCACTCGGTGCCGATAGTTGCATCTAATAAAGTGCTGAGTTCAGGGTTACACCAAGCTAGCCAACGTCGCTGAGTTACGCCATTGGTTTTGTTGTTGAACTTTTCAGGCCACAGTTGGTAGAAATCATGGAACAACCCTTTTTGCAACAGCTGAGAATGCAAAGCGGCAACACCGTTAATAGAAAAACTACCGACGATGGCAAGGTGTGCCATGCGAACTTGTTGTTGGTGGCCTTCTTCAATGATCGACATGCGTTTTAAACGTTCTTTATCACCCGGCCAATGACGCGCTACTTCACTTAAGAAGCGGGCATTTATTTCATAAATAATTTCTAAAATACGAGGCAATAAACGACCAAACATGTTTACCGGCCAGCGTTCGAGCGCTTCTGGCAATAAAGTGTGGTTGGTATAGGCCATGGTTTTAGTGGTGATATGCCATGCTCTATCCCAGCTCAAATTATGTTCATCAATTAACAGGCGCATTAACTCGGCAACGGCTACTGTGGGATGAGTATCGTTGAGCTGGAAGCAGTTTTTATCAGCAAAATCATCGAAGTTTTCACTATGAGTCGTTACCCAATAATCGAGAATGTCCTGCAAGCTTGCTGATGCCAAGAAGTATTGTTGGCGTAAGCGTAGTTCTTTACCATTTTCGCTACTGTCATTTGGGTACAACACCATGCTGATGTTTTCAGCTTCATTTTTTGCAGCAACGGCATCAGGGTAGGAGCCGGCATTGAAGTCTTCTAAATTAAACTCATCGGTTGCGGCCGCTTTCCACAACCGTAATTTGTTTACCGTGCCATTTTGGTAACCCGGTACCGGTAAATCATAAGGTACGGCTAAGACATCATTGCTATTAACCCAATAGACTTTTGTTTCGCCTGATTCATCTTTATGAAATTCAGTGTGGCCGCCAAACTTAATACGTTGGGTAAATTCAGGACGTTCTAGTTCCCATGGATTGCCATCGCGCAGCCAGTGATCAGGCATTTCAATTTGATTGCCATTTTCGATACTCTGTTGAAACATGCCATATTCGTAACGAATACCATACCCCGTCACAGGTAATTGTAGCGTCGCACAACTATCAATAAAGCAAGCTGCTAAGCGACCTAAGCCACCATTACCTAAACCGGCATCATGCTCAAGTTCCGTTAATTCTTCAAAGTCCAAACCCAGGTCATGCATTGCTTTGGTTAAGGTTGCATCTAAACCTAAGTTAAGTGCCGCATTACCCATGGCGCGGCCCATTAGGAACTCCATGGATAAGTAATATGTTTGCTTACATTTTGATTCAGCGTAGGCGTGCTTGGTATGTTTCATCCGCTCAAAAAGGCGGTCACGCAGTGTTAATGCGATAGCAGAATAAAGGTAGTGACCAGAAGCACTGCCTTTATCTTGGGCTAAGTGGTTACCGTAATAATTTTTAAAATCATGAGTCAATGCATCTTTATCCATGCCCAATGACGGTGTTTTAAATAGTTCTGGATCAGGCGTAACAGTGCTGGCGTATCGAGGGCTCATTTATGGGTCCTTAATAGTGAGTGATTATCAGGATAGATGGCAATAAAGCCATCACGATTTGGCATCGTTACCTGCGGTAATGTTTGTTCGTTGAGTTCAAAATCAGCGCTAATTATACCATCGCTATTTAAGATATAGGCGCACAAAGCATAGACTTCATCGGCCGTTAATGAAAACGGTGCGTTAATCGGCATAGCACGGCGAATATAGTCAAATAAACTACTGGCATAAGGCCAGTAACTATTAACTGTTTTTTCCGGATATTCACTGGCTAGCGAACCGACTTCTCCCATTAAAGGTTCTGCGCTTGCTCCGATACCAGCTGGACCATGGCAGCCTGCACATTGGATAGCAAAAATCTTTGCGCCCTGACTTGCAATGCCTTGTCCTACAGGTAAGCCCTGACCGTCAGTTGAAATGGATAGGTTCCATTGTGGTGATTCAGAGAGTTCGGCTGCTGGATTTCCTAAAGGCTGATAGTCAGGTTCGGCATAGCTTGAGCTATAAACACTGAGTGAAATAATCAGAAAGAGTAATTTAGAAACCATAGACATGATTAATGTCTCCTTCTTCTGTTATTTCCCAACTGACAATAGCGTTGTAATGGAAAAAACCGTGTTTGCCACGGTTATCGAGCAGGGTTTCTCGTGTGGGTTGTACATAGCCGGTTTCATCGGTAGCTCTACTTTGTAAAATGGCATACTCACCTTGCCAGTGCCAAGGTAAGTTAAAGCGGGTAAATGCCTTCGCTAGTATCGGGCCTTGTAGTTCTGCATCCAGCCAAGTTTCACCACCATCTGCAGAAACCTCAACGCGAGTTATTTTGCCTCGTCCCGACCATGCTAAACCGGTGACTTGATAAGTCGCAGGGTTGTCAGGCAACATCATGCCTAATGATGGCGAGGTGATCAGTGATTTTGCTTCCATCAAAAAAGTAAATTGGCGAGCTTTGCCATCAGTTTGCAGCTCAGTGTATTGAGCTGTCTCATCACGAGACATAAGTGGCTGATCCGTTAAGCGTAATTGTCGTAGCCATTTAACGTTTAAAATGCCTTCCCAGCCAGGCAAGACCAGTCGCAGTGGATAACCATTTTCAGGCCGTAACCGTTCGCCATTTTGATACAGAGCGAGTAGCGCATCATCCATCAGTTTTTCTAGTGGCATGCTGATATTTAATGATGCACCGTCAGCACCTTCAGCTATAACCCATTTCGCTTCAGGTTTAATACCCGCTTCTTGCAATAACAGTTTGACTGGAATACCGGTCCATTCTGAATTAGAGACTAGGCCATGGGCATAGCCAGCCTGAGTTTGAATCGGGTTAGTTCGCCAACCACTATTGCTGTTGCCGCCACACTCGATAAAGCAGGTACGAGACTGCATCGGATAGCGCAACAGGCTTTTGATATCAAAAGATAGCGGTTGGTTAACTAAGCCATCAATAAGCAATTGGTGTTGAGCTGGGTCTATGGCAGGAACGCCATTGTGGTGACGTTCATAATGCAAGCCATTCGGCGTTATCGTGCCTTGTAAGTCATGTAATGGTGTCCAAGATACGCCGTTACCAGAAGCTGCAGAGTTAGCTGAAATCCAACGAATGACTCCCTGTTCATGTGTCGATGGTTGACCGTAGTTACTAAACTCGGAGCCGGGCTGGCGCATGCCTGCCGGTAAAGTTGCCGTTAATTCTTGGGGGATAGTTTTGGCCCATATCGGCGTACTTAAAGTACTGGCGATACCGGTTAATGCTGCTCCTAGTCCTGCTTTTTGTAAAAATTGGCGACGTTCATTACGTGGCTTGCTGGCCATATTGTCTCCTTAGTCTTGGTTGGTAACCTCATCAGTTATGAACCATGAGTCTAGTTTGCTGATAGCTTCTTCTTTGCCCGTTTTTTTCAATGAAGAAAATAGCTGCGCGCTTGCCGTTAAGTTCTGCTTTTTTAATTCGGCGGTGACTTTATGTAACGTCGCCATCGCTGCGCCGCGTTTTAATTTATCAGACTTAGTTAATAAAATATGAACAGACAAATCGGCATGGTTAGCCCAGCCAATCATTTGCAGATCAAAGTCTTTTAATGGATGACGAACATCCATCATCAAAATCAGACCGCGCAAAGATTGCCTAGTTTCTAAGTATTTGCCTAAGGTTTGCTGCCAGCGAATTTTCATTTTTTCTGGCACTTTAGCGTAACCATAGCCAGGTAAATCGACTAAAGAGCGGCCTTCATCGAGTTCAAAGTAGTTAATCATTTGAGTTCGACCAGGTGTTTTACTGGTTCGGGCTAAGGATTTAATATCTGTAATGGTATTAATTGCGCTTGATTTCCCCGCATTGGAACGGCCCGCAAATGCGACTTCTATCCCTACATCATCTGGCAGTTCAGATAGCTGGGTAGCGCTGATTGTATAGTGGGCTTGGCGATAAAGCTGTGACATATAATGGACTCAAGATGCAAAAAAACACCAATAAGAGTAGCATACCAACAGTTTTATCTACTGATAGTGTTTATAGGGATGATATTAATGAAAAGATTGGTTTTGAGTGTAATTATGTCTGTGGCGTTTTCTGTGGCTAGTCCAGCAATGGCGGCTGGAGACGTAGCTGCCGGTAAAGGCAAAGCTGTTGCATGTGCTGCTTGTCATGGCAGTGATGGTAATAGCCCTTCAGATATGTTTCCAAAACTTGCCGGTCAACATGAAGCTTATATCGCAAAACAGTTAGCAGATTTTAAAAGTGCAGCTCGCAAAAATGCGATTATGGCACCAATGGTTGCGACATTAACAGAGCAGGACATGGCTGATTTAGGTGCTTTTTTTGCCAGTAAAAAAACAACGCCAGGCGCGGTATCTGAAGAATTATTAGCTGCGGGACAACAAGTGTATCGAGCGGGTAATAAAGAATCAGGTTTACCAGCATGTATGGCATGTCATGGACCAACTGGTGCCGGTGTGCCTGCTGCTAAGTGGCCAGCATTATCAGGTCAATACAGCAACTATATTGAGGCACAATTAAATGCCTTTGCTGATGGTAGTCGTGACAATGATCCTAATTCAATGATGAGAGATATTGCTCAAAAAATGACTAAAGATGAGATTAAGGCGGTTTCTGCCTATGTTTCAGGCTTACACTAGACAACTATATTGATACACAGTCGCATGGTATTTATCATGCGGCTTCTTTTTTAGTCTGACCCAATCCCAGGTTAGCGATGGTCTTACATTTATGGCTGATTCCAGCACTCCACAAGTTCAGCGCCAGACATTAAGTCAGCGACTTTTTCTTTTCCTTGGTTCGATGGATCTTGCCATCACTCTGCTGTTGACCTTGGCTATTGCGTCGATAATAGGCACGGTTTTACAACAGAATCAGCCCTATACAGATTATGTCATCAAGTTTGGCCCTTTTTGGTTTGAACTTTTTGAATCGGCTGGTTTATATGATGTCTATAGCTCGCTGTGGTTTTTAGCTATTTTGACCTTATTAGTTATTTCGACATCGGTGTGTGTTATTCGCCATACCCCTTCAATGTTGCGTGATATGTGGAATTTGCGTACTCATGTGCAAGAAAAGTCATTACAAGCACTGAAGCATAATGAACGTTGGACGGTGGCTAGCCAAGCTGAACAGACGGCAAATGCATTACAAGTAGAGTTTGCCAAGCAAGGTTTTCGAGTTAAGCAAACGATAAAGCCGGAAGGTATTTTAGTTTCAGCCATGCGCGGCGGCATGAATCGTATGGGCTATATCTTGACGCATTCGGCGATTGTGGTGATCTGTCTCGGCGGTTTATTAGATAGTAATTTACCATTAAAGTGGGCTGAGTGGCGGGGCACGATAAAGATTGAAACTCGAGATATTGCTGTGTCAGAAATACCGGAAGCCAGTAAATTACCGGTAGGAAGGCAAGCATTTCGAGGCAGCATCAATATCCCTGAAGGTCGCTCTTCTAGCATTGCTTTTGTTGCCATGCGTGATGGTTACCTGGTGCAGTCGTTGCCATTTAGGATTGAAGTTAAAGATTTTCGCATTGAGCACTATGCAACCGGCCAACCAAAATCATTTGAAACTGATCTCGTGATTCATGACACTGATTTAGCGGAGCCACTGGCTACCACGATATCAGTCAATCATCCGTTGATTTATAAAGGTTATGCTATTTATCAAGCTAGCTTTAGTGATGGCGGCTCTAAATTAGAGATTGAAGCTTGGCCTTTTGCAGCGGCACAAGCTACCTTGGTGGAAACAAAAGTATTTGAAAATACCCAGTTTCACTGGGGGAAACAACAATTTCAGTTAGAAATGACGGCATTTAGACCGTTTAATATCAACCCTGATCCGACCGAAGAAGATCCAGCGAGGCTGCGTAATTTCGGCCCGACCATGGGTTTTAAATTACGGTCGGAAACAGGAGAGGCGTTAGAGTACTTAAACTACATGTTGCCAGTACAGCGCGAAGGACGAGATTTCTTTTTAAGTGGCGTGCGTTCTAGTCCTGCCGATGAGTTTGGTTATTTATATATTCCAGTGGACTCACAAGGTGAAATTACCGGCTTTAATCAGTTTTTAATGCGGGTAAGAGATAAGGCCTTGGTTGCTGAAATTGCTCAGCAAATGATGGCCGAAACCTTAGCGGCAATTAACAGTGATGAACAAAACTTGCAGCAAAGCTTACAGTCGACATTAGTCAAACTAATAGCGATGTTTGAGCAAGGTGGTTTTGCATCGGTAACTGAGTTCATTGAAACCAGTTTGCCGGAAGTGGAACGTGCTAGTTTAGGACCTGCTTATTTGGCGATGTTGCGTGAGATGTTGGCGCGTATTTATTTTAGTGATCTCAGTGATAATGAAATGGTTGCTGACGAGCAATTATTATTTTTGCAAGATGCGGTCGACGCGATGGGTAGTTTACCTCGCTATGGTTCGCCTGTTTATTTGATGTTAACGGATTATGAGCAAGTAGAAGCTAGTGGTTTACAAGTGGCTCATGCTCCAGGTAAACCGGTGGTGTATTTAGGCTGTGCATTTTTAATTACCGGTGTTTTCTTATTGTTTTATTTACCGCAACGCCGTTTCTGGGCACTAGCAAAAACACAACAACAAGGCTCGACAGTAATTTTAGCGGGTATGAGTAATCGTAATTCACGTGATTTCGAACCCTTTTTTGAACAAATTTCTAATCGCTTAAAACAACTCGATGGGAACTCTCATTGATTTAAATGTTCATAGCTTTTGTAATTTAACCCAGTAATGAAAAACTAATGACAACAAAAATAGGCACACTCAATCTGATTGAAGATCGTCCACTTATACAGTGGTTATGGCGTGGTGCAATGGCTTTGGCTGCACTGGCGCTACTAGTAATCTATGCTGATGTATTTGATGTATACGAAATAAGCATAGTGATTTTTACTGCGGTAACGATGGCATTGTTAGGCCAAAATTGGGCCGGCTTTAGGCATCATAGTATTACGGTAACGATATTAAGCTTGCTTGCCATTCAACGCTATGGCGCAGATTTATCGTTAGCCGATAGCGACTTTTTATTAAGTTATATCTTAGCCAGTCAGTCAGCCTTTATGTGGATGAGTGCTTTGTTTGTGTTGGCGACGGTAACGTATTTCATTGGACTGATATTGCGTTCTGATTTCACCCAGCAGGTTGGTACTGGCTTAACCTGGTCGGCAGCGACCATGGGCATGGTCGGCTTGATGGTACGCTGGAAAGAATCTTACCTTATTGGTGTTGATGTAGGCCATATTCCGGTTAGCAACCTCTATGAAGTCTTTATTTTGTTTGCAGTGATGACCTCCATAATCTATTTGTTTTACGAACGTCGCTATCAAGTACGTAGTTTAGGTGGCTTTGTTTTATTAGTGATCAGTGCGGCAGTTGTATTTCAACTTTGGTATGCCTTTGAACGTAACGCTCATGAAATTCAGCCATTGGTGCCGGCATTGCAAAGCTATTGGATGAAAATTCATGTGCCTGCTAATTTTGTCGGCTATGGCACCTTTGCTATGGCAGCAATGATTGGTGTGGCTTACCTATTGGTGTCATGGCGCCAACAAGTTAAAGCGGACTCACGCTTGGTTCAATCAATGCCTTCATTAGCAATAATGGATGAGCTGATGTACAAGGCGATAGCATTAGGTTTTGCCTTCTTTACCGTGGCAACTATTCTGGGCGCCTTATGGGCGGCAGAAGCTTGGGGTGGCTACTGGTCTTGGGATCCGAAAGAAACATGGGCTTTGATTGTGTGGTTAAATTACGCCGCCTGGTTGCATATGCGGATGACAAAAGGCTGGGGTGGTCGACCTATGGCTTGGTGGGCAGTAATTGGCTTATTTGTCACTTTGTTTGCTTTTCTTGGCGTTAATATGTTTTTGTCAGGCCTGCATTCTTACGGCACTTTATAACATTCTAAATAGTACATAAGGATAAAAATATGAACAAAATGGTAACAGTAGTCGCAGCCGTCGCAGGCTTGTTTTTATCTGCAAGTGCAGTAGCAATGCCGATGGCTTATGTCGAAGGCGTGCACTACAAGCCGACGGCACAGCGTATGGCGACGAATGATGACAACACTGTTGAAGTGGTTGAGCTGTTTTCATATAGCTGCCCGCATTGTTTTCGTCTAGATCCGCAAGTAATGGAGTGGAAAAAAACACTACCTGAAAATGTAAAATTCGTGGCGGTGCCAGCTATCTTTCGTGACAGCTGGTTACAATTAGCTAGAGTTTTTTACGCAGCTGAAGTAACGGGTGACTTAGCAACACTACATAGCAAGTTATTTAATGCTATTCATGTTGAAAAGCGTCGATTAACTACAGAAAAACAGTTATTAGACTTTGTGGCTGAACAAGGTATAGACCGTGCTGAGTTTGAAAAAACGATGAATTCTTTCACAGTGAAATCTAAAGTGAAAAAAGCATTGGTAATGAGTCAAACGTCAGGAATTACCGGTGTTCCAGCAATGATTGTGAACGGTAAATTTCGTACTGATGCGCCATTGGCGGGCAGCATGGAAGAGATGTTAGAAACGGTTGATTTCTTAATTCAACAAGAAACAAAATAATTACATTCAAACAATAAAGCTCCCTGACAGAACTGTCAGGGAGCTTTGTTTTAATCTTCTGAGCTACAACGGTTACGGCCACCTTCTTTAGCTTGATATAAGGCCGTATCAGCACGCTTAAATACATCATCGACGCTGTCACCGGGTCTAAACGTGGCTAGACCAGCAGAAGCTGTAATAAATACCCGTTTATCTTCATAATGAAACTTTGATTTTTCAACTTTCTCTCTTATTTTATTAGCTAAAATAAGCGCATCTTCTAAGCGTGTTTCTGGAAAAACACCCATAAACTCTTCGCCACCAAAACGAGCAATAAAGTCAGCATCACGGGTGGCTTTTTGAAAAATACCGGCAATGGTTTTTAACACTTTATCGCCAGCGGCATGGCCGTAGTTATCATTGACCCGTTTAAAATAATCAACATCCCAAATGACAATACTCAACGGCTTTTGATAGCGTTGCCAGCGAGAAAACTCCTTCTCTAATACTTCATTTAAGGCTTGGCGATTCCAAATCCCAGTTAACGCATCTTTTAAAGCTAAGTTACGTGACTTGTCGGCAGCCTGACGTAAATCAACCGTTTCTTGCTCCATTGTTTTGATACGCTGATTGAGTTCTAAAATTTGTTGTTGTGATTGTTCAAATTGGTCATGATCAGATTTTTGATATCGCTCAAAATGTTGATCGAGAAAATCTAGACGCTCGGTAACGGTAGACTTAAGTTGTTCAAGATTGTCTGCTCCTTGGACATTATCGCGCAGCTCTAATACGCCATCCTCAACAGCTTGGCCAAGCACTGTACGTTCTTTGTAGGCCTCAGCATTGTCATCAGTGGCTTTACGAATATGTTGATCAAACTCGTTTAAGCGTTCGGTGAGGCCGGTTAAAAAAGCTTGATACTCTTGCTTTTCAGTCACCACCATTGAGCCTAGCTCACTGACAATATCAGCGATTTCATTGATAATATTGGGCAGCTGATGATCATCAATCCCATTTTCTAATTGGTGGCGAAGTTTGGTCGACTTTTTGCTTAAACCATTGGGTAGGGAGAGTCGCTCAAGTAACTGCATTAACATGAAATTGATTGGTATAGCGGCAGTGTTGCTTTGCTTTTCATCATCATCGAGAGTGGAATTCTCGACTGAGCTACTCGGCTGCTCTTGTTCTTTGCTTGGCTTACCAATGCCGAATAAATGGAAGCTAAATCCTTTACTGGGTTTTTGTTCAGCCGTGGTGAGGCAACTATTTATCAACATTAACAGTTCAGGGATGAGTGAAGTGACTTCACTACTAGAAGCTGAGTTAAGTTGCTTAACTAGGTTTTTTGCGTCCATTTTAAATGTTTTGCGAATTTTGAGTGACTTTAATAAGTCAGCCAGAATCTGGCCAGAAGAAATCGTATTGTCTTTGGTTTTGCTTACTTCCATTCGAGCAATGGCTTTTTCCATTTGCTCGAGGATGTACTGAATATCTTTCTGCTCACCATTGTTGCCACGTAATACTTTGCGTAATGATTTTAGCTGTTTATCTAAAGATGAATCTAAACCTTGAGCAGCAAGTGCTAAACGGCCTAAGCTACGTTGTAATAACTCATCGTAACTTTGCTGCTGCTCTAGTGTGGTGATTGATTGGTAGTATTTTTGTTTCCATTCTTCTAATTGTTGCTTTAAATCATCATTCGCCATTCTAAAGTCCTTTATTACAGGGCTGACGGAAATTGTGATGGAGTGGTATCCATATCAAGTTCAGGAACATCACCTGTTTGTTGGTGATGTAATAAAATATCGTAATAGCGACGAATATTATCAATATAATGCACTGGTTCGCCACCTCGGGCATAACCATAGCGTGTTTGTTCATACCATTGCTTTTTAGATAATAAGGGTAATATTTGCCGAATATCTGACCACAGGTCTGGATTCTTATCTTGGCGCTGCGTTAATACGCGTGCATCTTCGATGTGACCGTAACCTAAGTTATATGATGCTAGGGCAATCCACAGCCGATCAGGTTCAGTGATGCGCTCAGGCAAGCGATCCCGAATATAAGACAGGTATTTTGCTCCAGCATAAATACTCTGTGAAGGATCTTCACGATCATCTACCTTCATCTGTTTAGCGGTTGCTTGAGTTAGCATCATCAGCCCTCTAACGCCGGTACTTGATACTGCGTCAGGGTTCCAATGTGATTCTTGATAAGAGATAGCAGCTAGTAACCGCCAATCAAAATCAAATTCACGAGCCGCATGTTCAAATAAGGCTTGATACTTAGGTAGGTGAGTTAAGATTCGGCGGTGCAGTGCACGGGTATCGACATAATCAAAACGGCGGATATGACCATAATATTTTTCTATTAACTGATCTAACTCACCTGACTTTTTGATGGCTTCAAAAAATAATGCCACTTCATTATAGAGTGAGCCATCTTCAGATAGCGGCATCGCCCACGCTAAAGGCTGTGGTTTAGAAATATCAAAGGCGACGCGTAATTCTGGAAATAGAGTTTGATTAGCGGCAATTTCATTCGAATCAGCGATGGTGTAATCAATCATTTCCAGCTGTACTAGTTCTAGTAAACCGCTGCTATCAATGTCACTATTTTCAGTCCAGAGCAGTTCTGGAACTTCTTGTTGATAAGATCGTAATTGTTCAACATGACTGCTAGCCGTGATAACTTCTAAGTGACCATTTGTTAAGGCGGTGATATTTTTTGGTTTTTTAGTACCTTGCCGATAAACAAGCTGTTGAGTGACTTCTTGATAAACGGGGCCAAAACGAATGACATCTTTGCGGGCAGAAGTAACTGTTAAGCCTGCGGCAGCAATATCTGCTTTTCCTTGCTCGATCAACGTCAGCATATTGCTTAAATTATCTGGAATGACTATTTTTAAATGGACATTTAAATGCTGGGCGAACATTTGAGCTAGTTCATATTCAAAACCAGCTAGTTGCTCGCCTTTTACATAATAACTAGTCGGTCCATAACGAGTTAAAACGCGTAATTCACCTCGCTCTATAATTTCTTCTAAATGTGGCTGTGCTTCGTCGCAAGCAACGATTAAAGATATAGCCAACAGGAGTAGAAAAATGCGTTTCAATTTTGAGCCTAATAAGGGATGAGTTTTGATTATCTCCTCATATTGACCTATTTGCACTGTTTTAAGTTTTGTCTTTAGTAAAGAATATTGTTTTTATTAGAGTTTTTCTAAGAACACTTATAATTTGTAAGCTTTTTGGATTAGTTGTTATCTTTATCAATGCGGCAGAGTGATTATTGCCAGTAGCTAGATTGCTGTACATGCTACTGCTGCGCAGTTTTATTGTTGCTGTAGCTAGTGAAGAAATTTATTCAGTGGGGGAATCTAAACCGGGGGAACGGCAGGTTATAGTTTACGGCGAGCGCGAAAAAAGTCTCGTAGTAGCTCTGCGCTTTGTTCGGCTAAAACGCCTTGCTTACAGTCAACGTGATGATTAAGTGCTTTGGTATTAAAGATATCAAAGCAACTGCCCGCAGCACCGGTTTTAGGTTCTTTAGCTGCATATATGACTCGGTCAATTCGAGCATGCACTAAAGCGCCAGCGCACATTAAACAGGGTTCTAGAGTGACGTATAAAGTCGCCCCAGGCAGCCGATAATTATTTTCTTTCTGACAAGCATTACGCAAAGCATTTATTTCGGCATGTGCGGTTGGATCATGGTTGATAATGGGTTGATTCCAGCCTTCGCCTAATATTTGACCGTCTTTAACGATCACTGCGCCGACAGGGACTTCACCTTGTAACTCTGCTTGTTGTGCCAAGGCTAGAGCATGGGACATCCAACGTATATCTTCAGACATGAGTAATATGATGCTTGATTAAGTTGCTAAGACGCATGCTGGCACCTTGGCTATTAACAATGAGCTTTAAGCCTGCTTCGCCCATGTCCACGCGCTTTTGCGAGTTTTGTAATAAATCAATCACCGTTTCAGCTAATTCAGTAGTATCTGTTACTTCAATCGCTGCTTGTGCTTGTATGAACTGGTTGGTGATCTCTTGGAAGTTAAAGTAATGTGGCCCAGTAATAACGGCTCTACCTAAAGCGGCAGGCTCTAATAAATTATGACCACCATGTGCAACTAAACTGCCGCCGACGAAAGCGACATCACTGGCAGCATAAAATAACGGTAGCTCACCCATAGTATCAACCACAAGAACTTGCACATCAGCAGGGCAGGGACGGTGTTCGCTCCGGCGTAATGTTTTGAATCCTGCTCGTTGACTTAATGCGCTGACACGATCAAAGCGTTCGGGATGGCGAGGTACGATAATAAGCAATAGGTTGGGGAACTGTGAACGTACTTTTCGAGAAGCATTTAGGGCGATTTCTTCTTCACCTTCATGGCTACTTGCCACTATCCATACTGGACGATGGGTGTCCCACATCGAACGCATCACTTCAGCTTGTTCTTTTAAGCTAGTAGGCAAGCTAATTTCATATTTTAAATTACCGATAGCGTGGACTTTTTTTACATCAGCACCGAGTTCAACAAAGCGTTGCCTATCTTGTTGTCCTTGCGCGGCAATTAAAGTCAGTGCTTGTAAGACTTCCTTGGTAAGTGAAGCAACACGTTGATAACCTTTATATGAACGTTCTGACATGCGCGCATTAGCAAGTACTAACTTAATATTTTGCTGGGCACAGCGAGTGAGCAAATTGGGCCAGATTTCTGTTTCCATAATAATGCCAAACTGAGGTTTGCAGCTGGCGAGGAAACGGTCGATTGCAAATGGAAGATCGTAAGGAAGGTAACAGTGACTGACGGTATCAGAATATATTGCAGTTACACGGGCGCTACCTGTTGGCGTCATAGTGGTGATTAATAATTGGTGCTCTGGATAATCTGTGTGTAGTGACTTTATCAGCGGTCGAGTGGCCTCTACTTCGCCGACAGAGACTGCATGGATCCAAATAACAGGTTTACTAAATGTTAATGCAGGATTAAAACCAAAGCGTTCCGGCCAGCGTTTGAAATAAGCGGGCGCACGAAAACCACGCCAAATCAGTCGTAAGATGATTAGTGGCAGAGCTAAAGTAAATAAGCTGGTATAGAAAAATTTCAAATAAAACTCATCACATTTGAGGCGTAAATCGAACGGGAATGATAGCATAGGCACCAGTTTAGTTATTGATGGATCCCATGAAAATTTTTCAGTGGCAATTTGCTCATCCCCGTTTTTGGTTAAGTTGGTTAGGCCTTGCTTTAATGCGCCTTTCAATTTATTTACCACCCGTAATTCAATTATGGGCGGGAAATCATATGGCATTTTTGATGCGGCCATTTATGGAAAAACGTAAAAAAATTGCCATTAGAAATATTGAACTTTGCTTTCCGGATTTAGACCAAGTACAGCAACAGCAATTGGTTAAGGATACGTTGCAAACCATGGGCATGATGACCATTGAAACGGCATTGAGTTGGTGGGCCAGTGATAAACAACTCGAGTCACGAGTTCGTTATGAAGGTTTAGAGCATTTAGAACAAGCCCTAGCGAAAGGTAAAGGTGTCATTTTATTAACAGGTCACTTCACCAGTATGGAGTTAGGTGGTCGGTTAATAATGTTGAAGACACCGTGCCACGTGATGTTTCATCAAATGAAAAATCCATTATTTAATGCGGTGATGATGCGCGCGCGGACTTTCCATAGTGAAGGCATCATATTGCGAGATGATCCTAAAGCGATGATCCGGGCATTACGAAAAAATAAAGTTGTGTGGTATGCACCGGATCAAGACTTTGGTCGTAAAACGAGTGTGTTTGTAAAGTTTTTTGGCGTAAATGCTGCGACTATCCCAGCCACATCTCGGATAGTGAAAATAAGTGGTGCTGCAGTAGTACCTTTTTCTCCTAGACGCGAACAAGATGGCAGTTATACCTTAAGCTTAGGCAAAGCATTAACTGATTTTCCAAGTGGCGATGATATGGTGGATGCACAGCGTATTAACGATATTATCGAGACTGAAATTCGCCAATCGCCATCACAATATTTATGGGTCCACCGTCGCTTTAAAACACAACCTGAAGGTAAGGGCTTGTTATATAAAAAAAGCGTCACTAAATAAGTTAATGTCAGGGTTCAGCGAATATAGATCCGTTACAAAGCGATAGCCTAAATATCATTGCCTCAATACTAGGGCTGAAATCTACAGTGCTAGCCTTACACAGATGATCGGCCCCTGAATCTAACAATGAATGAGCAGTGAGTTATTAAGCTCATTCTAGTCATAGCTTCTGTTTATAAGCACTATCCTTAGCTTCATCGAGGCACTTATTCCCCTTATTTCTACTAACTGACTGGGTCAGCGATTAGATATGTCGCTAAAACATCACTAGCTAGTGCGAAATATTAGCTGAAAACAGTGGCAAGCAGATTAAGCGCTTAGTTATTAGGTGAATTTTAGGCAAAAAAAAGGCCATCACATGGATGGCCTTTTTTTGAATACGAAATAAATCCGTATATACAGTTTTCTGACGATTAACGTTTTGAGAACTGTGGACGTTTACGCGCTTTGTGTAAACCAATTTTCTTACGTTCAACAGCACGAGCATCACGAGTGATGAAGCCTGCTTTACGTAGTTCTGATTTCAATTCACTATCATATGCTGTTAGTGCACGGCTGATACCGTGACGAATTGCACCAGCTTGACCGTTATTACCACCACCGCGAACAGTGATTTTAATATCAAACTTGTCTAGCATATCAACAAGCTCTAATGGCTGACGTACAACCATGCGAGATGTTTCGCGACCAAAATAATCTTCTATAGATCGTGTGTTGATAGTTAGGTTACCGCTGCCTGGTTTAATAAAAACACGAGCGGTTGAACTTTTACGACGACCTGTTGCGTAGTATGTATCTGCCATGATGATATCCGATTAGATTTCCAGCACTTTAGGCTGTTGGGCTGTATGTGGGTGTTCTGTACCAGCATAAACTTTAAGTTTGCTGAACATAGCACGACCGAGAGGGTTTTTAGGTAACATGCCTTTAACAGCAGATTTAATAACACGGTCAGGTGCTTTATCGAGTTGTTTTTCTAAAGAAATAGACTTGATACCACCGATATGGCCCGTGTGATGGTAATACATCTTATCTTTCATTTTGTTACCAGAAACATGCAGTTTTTCTGCATTGATAACGACAATGTAATCACCCGTGTCTACGTGGGGTGTATAGATAGTCTTGTGTTTACCACGCAAACGATGCGCGATTTCAGTAGCCATACGGCCTAATGTTTTGCCGTTAGCATCAACGACGAACCAGTCACGACGAACTTCAGCTGGTTTTGCACTTAGTGTGGTTGTTTTCATTCCGCGAATAGCTCCTGAAAAATTACGCAGGCGGTTCAAATAAAGAGGGGGAATTTTACGTACTCAATATGAGACTGTCAACTGCCTTGATTCAATTAGATAAATAACCAGACAAGTATAGCACCCAATAGCAGTCGATAGATAACAAAAGGCCACATGCCAATCTTTTCTAATAACTTTAAGAATAGGTGGATACATAGATAGGCACTAACTGCTGACAGCCCAGCGCCAGCAATAAGGGCAAACCAGTCTGTGGCTGTAGCTGCCTGAATCAAGTCAATAGTTTTTAATCCACCGGCAAGAAAAATAACTGGAATAGATAATAAAAAAGAAAAACGCGCAGCAGCGTTCCGGTTTAGCCCTAAAATAAGTCCTGCGGTCATCGTTATTCCGGAGCGTGAGGTACCAGGAATTAATGCAACTGCTTGAGCTAAGCCCACAATAAGCACATCTTGCCATGTTAATTGATGTTCGGTGCGCTGTTGTTTTCCTTGCCAGTCTGCCCAACCAAGCAATAAACCAAAAATAATTGTAGTTGCGGCAATCACCAACGGACTTCTTAAATAGACCTCAATGTAATCACCTAATAATAAACCGGCTAGACCAACAGGAATGGTACCGATTAATACTGCCCAGGCCAGGCGACTATCGCCCACTGTTTTACGAACACACACTGAGCCAAGCCAATCTTTTATCAGTGAGCGTAAGGTAGCCCTAAAGTAAATGATCACGGCTGCTAGAGTACCTACGTGGACGGCAACATCAAATGCTAAGCCCTGATCTTGCCAGTTTGCAATGATCGGTAAGAGGATTAAATGGGCTGAGCTTGAAATAGGCAAAAACTCAGTGAGGCCTTGCATTAAGGCCAGTGCGATAATTTGTATAATGTCCATAATTACAGATTACTTAAAAAAGATTGGACAAAGTATAGGGCTAAACTACTATATAAAGCTGAGTTTATTTCACGATAACAGCCTGCATTAAACAGATAGCTAGCTTTTGCCATCACTTATTTACTTAGTAGCAATACGCTATAATTAGTTAGTTAACCCAGCCTAGCTGGGACTCTGAATTTAAACCTCCAGCATAAACCGAGATGCACCATGACTGCACAGATTTCCAAGCCTGAATTAATAAACGAATTAAAAGCGATAGCTGGGGATGCTTACACGCTGACAGATAGCGCGAAGATGCAAGCCTATTGTAAAGGCTTTCGTTTTGGTTCAGGTGAAGCAATGGCGGTGATTAGACCGGCTTCATTATTAGAGATATGGCAGGCTTTAGAGGCATGTACTGCTGCGGGTGTTGCAATCATCATGCAAGCAGCTAATACCGGGCTTACTGGTGGCTCTACCCCTGATGGTAACGACTACGACCGTCCGATAGTTATCATCAATACGATGAGAATTTCTCAAATTCAGTTGATTGATAATGCCAAACAAATTATTGGTTTGGCGGGTAGTACCTTATTTGGTTTAGAAGAAACACTTGCGCCTTATGGCCGTGAACCTCATTCAGTCATCGGCTCATCATGCATTGGCGCCTCAATCGTCGGCGGTGTATGTAATAACTCGGGCGGAGCTTTAGTACAAAGAGGGCCGGCTTATACTGAGTTATCAATATTTGCCCAAGTAACAGAAGATGGCCAATTAGAGTTAGTTAATAACTTAGGTATTGAGTTAGGTTCAACAGCAGAAGAAATTCTGACCAATTTAGATCAGCAAAAATACACGGATGCGGATGTTAAATATTCCGAAAAACGAGCATCAGATAATGAATACCATGAACGGGTTCGTGAAATTGATGCCGATACACCTTCACGTTTTAATAATGATGGCCGTCGGTTACATGAAGCTTCGGGCTGTGCGGGTAAGTTAGCTGTGTTTGCAGTGCGCTTAGATACTTATCCAATTGCGAAAAAGCAGCAAGTATTTTATGTCGGTACGAATGATGCCAATGTATTGGCTACTATGCGCCGTGATATTTTATCGTCGTTTAAAACGCTACCTGTATCAGGCGAATATTTACATCGTGACTGTTATCAAGTAAGTAAAGATTACGGTAAAGATTCATTTATCGTTATTGATAAATTAGGTGCGAAATACATGCCTAAAATGTTTGCCTTAAAAAGAACTGTCGATCGTATTGCCGGTAACTTTAAGTTTTTACCGAGCAAGATCTCAGATCGCATGATGCAATACATGAGCTATTTATGGCCGAATCATTTGCCGAAGAAAATGGAAGCTTACTGTGAACGATTTGAGCATCATTGGATTTTAGAAATGAATAACGGTGGTGTTGATGAAGCGCGTGCTTATCTAACCGAGTTTTTTAAAACCCATGAAGGTGATTATTTTGAATGTACGCCGGAAGAAGCTGATAAAGCGATATTACATCGATTTGTAGCCGGTGGAGCGATTGGTCGCTATCACATCATGAATAGTGATCGAGTGGGGGCGATGATGACCATTGATGTGGCACTAAGACGCAATGAGCAACAGTGGTTTGAAGAGTTACCAGCAGAAATTGATGCTCAAATCGACAAGAAGTTTTATTACGGCCACTTATTCTGTCATGTCATGCATCAGAACTATGTATTGAAAAAAGGTGTTGATGCGAAAAAGCTTAAGCAACAAATTTTGGATTCATTCGATGCCCGTGGTGCTGAATACCCAGCCGAGCATAATGTCGGTCATGAATATGCTGCCAAGGCGGCACTGAAGGGATTTTATAAAAAGGTCGATCCTACCAATACCTTTAACCCCGGCATCGGTAAAACCAGCAAATTGAAAAACTGGGCTGAAAAGCATAGATAAAAAAAAGCCCTCGTTAAGAGGGCTTTTTTATTGAGCGTCTATAAAATATTAATATAGAACTCGAAGTCTAATTGTACCTTCAACACTGTTTAAATGTTCAAAGGCTAATTCAGAATCTAGCTCTGCAACATCAAGAATCAAATAACCAATTTCATCTCTGGTCATCATACTTTGTGCCAAAATGTTGATGTTATGTTCAGCAAATAACATATTCACATGAGATAACACGCCAGGCATGTTGTGGTGAATATGCAAAATACGGTGTGTATTCGCTTGTTGAGGCATCGCAATTTCTGGGAAGTTCTTCGCTGAAATCGTGGTGCCGTTATTAGCATATTGGATAAACTTCTCAGCAACTTCTAAACCAATGTTTTCTTGTGCTTCGACGGTTGAACCACCGATATGAGGCGTCAAAATAACATTTGGGAAACCACGTAATGGTGAATCTAAAGGTTCATCATTTGATTTTGGTTCTGATGGGAATACATCAATTGCCGCACCAGCCAACTTTTTATTTTCAATGACTTCAGCTAAATCTTCTAACTTAACGCAGGTTCCACGAGCAGCATTAATGAAAATAGCACCTTCTTTCATTTGCTCAAATTGCGCTTTTGCCATGAAGTTCTTGGTTGATGGCAACTCAGGTACATGTAAAGAAACGACATCAGCCTGACTTAATAGCTCATGCATAGTGCCTACTTGGCTTGCATTACCTAATGGCAGCTTGGTTACCACATCATAATAAATGACGTTCATACCTAAGCTTTCTGCCAAAACAGATAACTGAGAACCAATGCTACCGTAACCGACGATACCCAGCGTTTTACCACGCGCCTCATAAGACGCTTTAGCCGTTTTAGGCCAGCTGCCGTTATGTACGCTGTGGTTGCGTGCTGGAATACCACGTAATAATAGAATTAATTGACCAATCACTAATTCAGCAACAGAACGTGTATTTGAATAAGGTGCATTGAAAACAGGAATACCCTTAACTTTGGCAGCATTCAAATCAACTTGATTGGTACCAATACAGAAGCAACCGATACCGGCGAGTCTGTCAGCAGCGTTGATTACTTTTTCTGTTAGCTGTGTACGGGAGCGAATACCAATGAAGCGAACGCCTTTAATTTTTTCAATTAAAGCGTCTTCATCTAATGCATGAGTAAGGTACTCAATATTGGTATAGCCGGCTTTTTCAAGCGCGGTAACAGCATTTTTATGAACACCTTCTAATAATAGAAAGCGAAAATCGGATTTTTCGTTAGCTTGTAATTCCATGATTATCTATATAATTAAGTTGAATTAAGGGTGCAAAGAGCGCGGATTATAGCATATTCACTAACTATCAGAGCTGCCTCATATTTTTAAAGCTATTTTTGTTTTAAAGCTTCACCTTCAAATGTGATCCCTGCCCAAGCTGTAACCATAAAGTTACGAATGTTTTGATGGTCATCAGCTGCTGGGTTTTCTAATACGTCTTTACGGTAATAATCACCGAAGCAAGTTAGAGTTTGTTCTTTATTTAACTTGTTCAATAAACCGAATGCGAAGATTTTGCATGAGCCGTTGTTGGTATCAGCTTGATTTTTTGTGTCACCGTTGCTGAAGGTGGTTGGGCTAAAGGTGTAGTTTTGTTCGATAGTTGCCATGGTGTCAGTGAAGGCAACTTGGTTTGGTTCGTTGTTTAGTTTTTCTAGGAATGTTTCTAAGTTCATCTGCTGATCCGATATTTTGGTTGAAATTTAAAGTGGGTATTTTACTTGAAAGTTTGAACGCTGCCGCAGGGCGTTCATTTCTTTTGCGTGGCCAAAAGAAACAGAACCAAAGAAAAGGCTACCCGGATTATCGCTTGTCATCGAAAAAGCTATCTTTTTCGGTGTGACTAAAAACTCGCTACGCTCAAACACTTAGCCACTTTATCCGAAAAACACAGTTTTTTCGATGGCGATAAAAACGGGAGAGGTAAGATTATTTTTAACTACTTTCAGACTCTTTCAATCGCCAAACAAAGGTTAGTAAGATTAGGCAGAAGCTGACTAACATCAGTTGTAGCTCTATTCGACCGGACAAGATCCAGATGGACATGCCGAAGGTGGCGATGATTAAGACGAACACACGGCGTTTAATATTGCGACGGATAGTTTTGCTTTGTTCCCATTGGGCGAGCGGCGGGCCAAACCATTTATTGTCTAATAACATTTTATGAAAGCGGGGCGAGCTTTTGCCAAAACAGGCCAGCGCTAAAATGAGAAAGGGCGTGGTTGGCAACAGCGGTAATACGGCACCAATCGCGCCTAGGATGACAAACAGCCAACCTAGGCCGATTAGAAAGTACCGTTTTAAGGTTTCTTGCATGAGCTAGGATTAAGCTCGCGACATGAATTTGCCAGACACAGTGTTGATCTTGATCACTTCACCGGGTTCGATATATTCAGGCACTTGTACTTCTAAGCCGGTTGGCAGGGTAGCGGGTTTAGTGCGTGCTGAAGCAGATGCACCTTTAATACCGGGTGCCGTTTCGGTAATTTCCATAGATACGGCAGCAGGTAATTCGATGGCAACTAAAATACCATCGAGTAATATGGCTACAACGCCTTCTTGGCCTTCTATTAAGTAAGGTGCGTCCTCTTCGATATCACTGCTGTTGATAGCATATTGTTCATAGTCTTCAAGACTCATGAAGGTGTAAGCATCATCTTCTTTATATGAAAACTGAACCAATTTTCGTTCGCAATCGACTTCTTTTAAAAAGTCATCGCCTTTTAATGATTCATCTCGTTTTTGTTTGGTTTTTAGATGATTGAATCGAATTTTATATAAGGTCGAAGCGCCACGCGACGATGGGTTTCTTACTTCAATATTTTTAACTGAATAGGGTTCGTCATTAACTTCGACGACCATTCCACGTTTTAAATCACTGGCTTTAGGCATGTTCTTCTTTTGGTTATTAAATGAAAAAATTGATTATACGTGAGTAATATAACGCATAATTCGTTGCAAGAGCTGTAACATTAGTACTGTTTTGTGGTCTATTGATATCTTAAGTAAATATTAGCAGCGTTTTGGGGCGAAAGCTGACGTGATGGAGAGAATAATGAAAAAAATTGTATTGCTTATAACTTTGTTAATAAGTGCTTGTACTAATACTTCACCGACTATTAATGCGTTACCAGAAGGTAATCTTCAGTTGCGAAAACTGGTCGATAGTGAGGCTAATAACTATGTTGGCGAACAGGTACGTTGGGGTGGAAGCATTGTTAGTGTTAGCACAGAAAATGGTCGTTCAATTTTTGAGATAAAACATTACCCATTAATGCGACATGGCTTTCCATTATCGAACTTGTATAGTCAGGGAAACTTTTTTGCCGAAAGTAATGAAGCGTTTGATCCTGAGGTGTATTCAGAAGGTTTACTTATCACGTTTTCAGGGACGATTACTTCTGAGCTGAGCGAAGTCCCAGTGAACCATCACAAGTTTATGCCACACATAGAGATTACTGATGCCAAACTGTGGCCGCATTACAGGTCAAATGGTAAGGCCTATACCTATACAGGCACTGAATCTGAGTTTAAAGGTTATGGCACCTATGGTTCGGGCCACTACTTTTTATATTGAAATAGTTCCTTTATAGAAATTGTTTTAAATTCACACCACGTAAAGACCATAAGGTACCGATAACACCAATACTGACCACCGCAATCATCATCAGCAAAAATGAAAATGAACCGTTAAGATACAAGACGGCTAAGGTCACAATAATAAATAAGCGCACAAAGACGGTGCCTAAGACCATTTCTTCTATTTTCTTTTGCCAAATTCGAAAGGTGATTAAGGTCAGGCTCAATAGAAACATGCCGGTGAGTTGCACAAACGGGCCTGCATCGACCATGGCCGGATCAAAGCCCATCATTGGTATCACTGCTTTAGGGAAAAACAATAAGGGGATCCCAAGTAGAGCCGTATAAAAAGAAATATATAACTGCCATTTAAATGCATGTGTAGGCATAACCTTTCTCCTTATTTTATTGATTGTGTGATCGCTTCAACAACTTCATTAGGTTGGTCTAAGCTTAAGAAATGACCACCATCTTTAATTATTTTGATAGTTGAGTTGGGTATAGCACGATTATTTTTTTCACGTTCTTCCGATGTTGACCAGTCATTGTCACCATACACAAGGTTAACAGGAACATTAATTTTGCTATAAGCAGATCGTGCTTGTTCCCATTTATGTGCATTACGGATCAAATTTATTAACGCACGATAGTGGCCTTTACGAACTCCAGACTGCCACACTTGTTTTAAGAAACCAGTGCTGAGGGCGCGATTTTCAGAGACACCGCCTTGTAGAATTAACTGTTCAATCATTGGGTTTCTAAAGCGCATAAATGTTTCACCAACAATGGGGAAGCGTGCCAAGCTAAATACTAACCAAGCAACAGCATTTGCTCTGGTGACACCGCGACCTTTGAAATAATCATAAGGGTTGATGGCCACGACATTGTTTACTCGTGGGTTTTGTTTCGCTGCGATTAGTAGAGGAATAGAGCCACCAATGGAGATGCCGGCTAGAGTCGCGTCGCTAATATCTAATTTCTCCATAAACTGCTCGACAGAGTTAACAAATAGCTCTGGCACATAGGCAGTGTCTGGAATAGATGAAAAACCATGGCCTGGATAATCTAAGGCATAAACAGTAAATGTTTTGCTGAGCTCTGGAATGACTTTTTCGAAAATATCGAGCTGAGTTCGTAAGGTATGTAGTAGCACTAGGTTTGGGCCTTGACCTGTTTTTATATATCTAAGTTTAGCCCCCTCTATATCTAGGTACTGAATTTTAAGTGAGTTATCCCAATAGAGATTCTCTGGTGTTGTAGGTGTTTTTCGCAATGCTTCGATCAATATTGAGATAAAAACCGGTGCAATAAACAAAGCAATAATAAGTAATAGGGAATTGGTTTCCATCGTTATCTCCAAGAATAAAAACAGTAACTTTAAAAATGCAAGTAACTATAATTATAGGATGTTACTTTAAAATTGCAAGTTACTAGATGAAGAAATATAATTGAACGATGAATAAACAAATATCAAGCCTAGATGAAATCAGTTTTAAACGTTCAGCATGTCCTATTGCGTGTTGTCTCGATATAATGGGCGATAAATGGACATTGTTAGTTGTCCGCGATTTATTTTTTGGCAAAACGAAGTTCACAGAATTTCAACAATCGGCAGAAAATATACCCACGAATATTTTGGCAACCCGCCTTAAGCAGCTTGAAGCGGTGCAGTTAATTGTAAAAACGCCTTATCAACAACGACCGGTCAGATATCAATATCAATTAACAGAGTCTGGGCAGAGTTTAGGGTCGGTGCTCAAGGCGATGGTGCAATGGTCTGAGCAACAACTTGTTAATACTGCGCGTGTACAAAATTTATAAAACAACATTCGCTTGAAATCAGCAATAACTAGAGATAAAAAATAATGGTAGAACTAGGTAAATTAAATACACTAACAGTAGTGAAGTTCGTTGACTTTGGTCTCTACCTCGACGGCGGTAGTGATGGTGAAATCTTACTACCTGCTCGTTCAATACCTTCGGGCACAAGGGTGGGAGATAATTTAGAAGTCTTTATTTACCTTGATTCAGAAGATATGTTGATTGCGACGACTGATACACCGAAAGCGATGGTGGGCCAGTGTGTCGTCCTTACCGTGGTAGAGGTCAATCAAATTGGGGCATTTTTAGATTGGGGCTTGCCGAAAGATTTATTAGTGCCATTTGGCGAGCAGCAAAAGCCGATGGAAAAAGGTCAAGATTATGTGGTGTATTTATACGTTGATCCGGCATCAGAACGTATTGCCGGTACAACTAAATTAGATAAGCACTTAGCGGAATCCTCACCGTATTTTAAAGAAAAGCAACAAGTTGATTTAATGATCTACGGTCGTACTGACTTGGGTTATAAAGCGGTGGTGAATGGCTTTGCGATGGGCTTGATATTTAATAGCGATGTATTTAAACCGATTAAAAATGGCCAACAAATGAAGGGCTATATCAAACGGATCCGTGAAGATAAGAAAATCGATTTATGTTTACAGATTGCCAGCCGTCAGGTCTTAGATGCTTTATCTCAGCAAATATTAGACTATATAAATAAGCATGGTGGCGTGATTAGCTTAACCGATAAAAGTAAGCCTGAAGATATTGCCAAAGCATTTTCAGTTAGCAAGTCGAGTTATAAAAAAGCCTTAGGCAAGCTATATAAACGACGCTTGGTAGTGCTAAATAAAGATAACGTAACGTTGGTGAAATAAGATGGCAATTCAGTGGTATCCCGGCCATATGCATAAGGCCAGCAAAGAGCTTAAAAAGATCTTAACCCAGGTTGATATTTTTATTGAAGTACTTGATGCGCGTATTCCGTTCAGCAGTGAAAACCCGATGCTGGCAGAGATTCGTGGTGATAAACCTTGCATCAAGATTTTAAATAAATCTGATCTTGCAGATCCGGAAAAGACCCAACAATGGCAGGACTTTTTAGAGCAGGAACATAATGTAAAAACGATAGCACTTTCAGCTCAAGAGCCTGAACGTGCCTCTGATATATTAGAGTTATGTCATAAGATGGTGCCAGGCAAATCTACCAGCGTGAAAAATATTCAAGCATTGATTATGGGCATTCCTAATGTCGGTAAATCAACTTTGATTAATACGTTAGCTGGCCGGCAAATTGCTAAAACAGGCAATGAACCTGCAGTGACTAAGTTCCAACAACGCATTAAGTTAGAGCGTGGCATTGTGCTGGTGGATACACCGGGCATGTTATGGCCAAACTTAGAAAACCCACATACCGGTTATCGGCTGGCTGTGACCGGTGCGATTAAAGAAACGGCAGTTGATAACGTTGATATCGCGTTTTATGCGGCGGCCTATTTTATTAAACAATATCCTGACTCATTAAAGTCTCGTTATGAGTTTGTAGAGCTACCTGACCATGAAATGGAACTATTAGAAGCGATTGGTGCAAAACGTGGTTGCTTGCGTGCTGGTGGCCAAGTTGAACTGGAGCGGGTATCTAAAATTTTATTAACGGAATTTCGTTCGGCGATGTTAGGCAAGATCACTTTAGAAACACCTGCCATGATGCAGCAAGAGTTAGTTGAACTGGTGCAGATCCGTGCCGCCAAGGCAGCCAAAAAAGAAGCACGTAAGAAAAAACGCCAGGGTTCACGTTAATGCCAGCTGTTGGTTCATAGCCTATAAATAAAAAAATAACTAACAACTTCAACAAATAACAATATTAACCAGTCGAAGTGTTCCAATAAATTATTAGATAAGATGGAGTTTCAGATGAAAAATCTCCTTTGTTTGTTAGTTGTTTTATTCTCTGGTTGCAGTTCCTTGCCGCCCGCAATTCAATCTGCTCCGGCAGACGATATTCAGCCACAGCAAATCACTCGTTCTAATATTGAGCAGTATCGCGGCTCAGCTGTGCGTTGGGGCGGTAAAATAATTAAAGTTAATAATGATGACAGCCAGTCTGTCATCCAGCTGTTAGCTTATCCCTTAGCCAGTTATGGCAATGTTAGAAGCAATAAGGACAATCAAGGTCGTTTTTTAGCCATTACTAATCAGTTCTTAGATCCAGAAGTGTATGAACAAGGACGCTTTGTCACCTTTGCCGGCACAATTTCATCCCAGCAAACCGTCCTGATTGATAAAAAATCATTAGAGTTACCTGTTATCAGTATTACTGAAATGCATCTTTGGCCAGAAAAAAGCCTAGATCAAAGCCATTATTATCTCGATCACCATCGTGGACGCTATGTAGGCTATGGCTATTATGGGACCGGCTCTTATTACCCATAGTGACGCAAGCAACAAGAAACTTCCAACACAGTTACCCTCAAAAATCAGCATTAACCAGATCTAAATGATAATGATTTGCATTTAGTTTATTTGGTGTCTATAATCATTCCTCAATAGCTAAGGAGGGATGTTTATGAAACAGAGTAATGCGACAACGAAACCAATAGATATAATTCATTTATCGTTTGATCCCAGTACGCTCGAGTCTTTGATTCGATCAGGAAAACTCCATGCATCAGACTTTAACTGCCTTGATCACTCTTCTAAAAGAGGCGTATGGGCAATGTTGCGTTCAGTCGCTGCTGGCAAGATTCAATTGATATGAATATACAAGAGCAGCGAGTTGGATGGACACGGGATTTACTGATCAGCGCCAATAATCAGTTGGAAGGGATATATCAGCAACAACATGATCCCTGTGTAGCACTACTGATTTCACGCAACTATCACTTATTGTTAGGTCAGTATAAAAATAGAAACGAGCGTAGCGAGTGGCAAGCGAAAGCTAAAACATGGCAAAGCAAATACCGACAGGCCAGAACGAGTAAGTTATTCAGCCTGTTCTACGACGGTATTTGATTGAAAAACAAGGGAAAATATTAAAATGAGTGAACCGAAGTGTCAATTAGAAATGTTAGCAACGTCTGCGAGCAGTGAGATTCAATACTGTGCAGATTGTGGCTTAGTCCATTTAACGATGGGGCCGCTGACGTTACGGTTATCAAAGAAGCATTTCAGTGAGTTTGCGGGAGATATGAATAAGGGACTTATTCAATTGAAAGCAAAAAGTTTTTCTTCAGACAGCGTTGTCAAAAACAACGTACGTACATTGCATAGTTGAGGGTAAATCATGAATATGAAATTAGAACAAAATTTGGATGTAACGCAATTAACGGCTGTTGTAGTACCAAAGCAGGTAGATTACACCACCGAACAGATGTTTCAGGGCAGAAAAACCTTGGTGATTGAACATCGCGGTGAAGAATATCTATTACGTGTCACTAGAAATAATAAATTGATTTTGACTAAATAAACCAGTCAGTAACAATCACTGCAAACACCGCTAGCAAGTTAAGAAAAGAAATTCATTTTTCATTACTTGTTAGCGGTGTCTATTTCTAACAGTTCCACCCTCACACTAGCCATTATTGTCGTCAGTGCAAATATAAAAGGGACAATAATGAGTTATCTAATTGATATTATTTTAGTTGCTAGACAAGCAATTAAATTAATCACCGTCGCAGTTTTTTCACCTTTTGGCTTATTGGCTATCTACCTTTTTTCTTGGCAAACATGAGTCTATAGTTTTCTACGTTGCGATAAAACAATGTAACTGAATGATTTTTATATTAAATAAATAAAAATTTCTTAACTGCCTTGATCTATCCATAGAGCTAGTTAATAGCGACCTATCCTAGGAAACCTACGCCTCCCGTTTATCGTGTTGTTTTAAAGCAACATGCAAGTAGGAAAATTGATTTTAATCACATTCTAAATACGAATAGTTCGTGTTTGTTACGTCTGTTACGTATAATGCTTACATAACTTAACATGCGTGTGGGTTACATTTTTCAAAACAAAAAGGATCTTCCTGTGAAATTTCAACGTACCTTATTAGCAACAAGTTTGTTGTTAGCTGGCGCTGCACAAGCTGCGGCACCATCTAATGAAGAAATTTGGGCTTTATTGCAAGAAATGAAAGGCCAAATGGCTGACGTTCAGCAACAAAACCAACAATTACAAGCTGAAAATACCGCTTTAAAAAATAAAGTAGATGCAACTGAGCAAGTCGCACTAGAGGCGAGTGAAGCTGTTGAAGCTGTTGCCATTGCTACTGAAGAAGCTGTCGCAGCACAATCAAACGGATTGTTTTCTAATAAAACAACGCTTGGCGGTTATGGGGAACTTCACTATAACAACTTAACGGGTAAAAACGGCGCTTCAGATAAGAAAGAAGTCGATTTCCACCGCTTTGTATTGTTCGTCGGCCATGAGTTCAGAGATGATTTACGTTTCTACTCTGAATTAGAGCTTGAGCATGCATTAGTGAAAGATACTGATGATGGTAGTAATGGCGGTGAAGTTGAGTTAGAGCAAGCATATATCGAATACGATATTAATGATAATCATCGTGTTAAGGGTGGTTTATTCTTAACACCTGTTGGTATTTTGAACGAAACTCATGAGCCACCAACATTTTATGGAACAGAGCGTAATTCTGTAGAAAAAAATATTATTCCCTCAACATGGTGGGAAGCGGGTGTCATGTTCAGTGGTGATATTGCTGAAGGTTTCAGCTATGACGTTGCTGCAACATCGGGTTTAAATACATCAAGTGGTTCTAGCTATAAAATTCGTAGCGGTCGTCAAAAAGTATCAAAAGCAGAAGCAGATGATTATGCATACACTGGTCGTATTAAATGGACAGGTATACCTGGTATTGAGTTAGGTGCAACATTACAATACCAAGAAGATTTAACACAAAGTAATGATGCGACTGCGGGTAGCGCGACATTGTTTGAAACGCACGCAGTCATTCAACGTGGCGCATTTGGTTTACGTGCTTTATATGCAACATGGGATTTAGAGGGCGATGGTCCTAAATCAATTGGTGCGGATGAGCAAACAGGTTGGTATATCGAGCCTTCATTCCAATTCAGCAACAACTTTGGCGTATTCACTCGTTATAGTGAGTGGGATAACCAAGCGGGTAATTCTTCTGACAGTGAATACGATGAGTGGGCAGTTGGTGTGAACTGGTGGCCTCATCAAAGAGTCGTCGTTAAGCTTGACTACCAAGATCAAGATGCACCAGCAACAAAAGAACGTGATGGCTTTAATGCCGGTATCGGTTGGCAGTTCTAAGGTAAACTATAGCGCTTAGCTAAGCATTATGTAATTAAGGATAGGCGGTTGTGAGTAGAAAGATTTATCGATATTTTAGTTTAATAATATTGTTGGTCATATCTCTTATGACCGCCTTTTCTGTATCTGCGCGGGGTATTTATCAAACCGATGATGCGTTTTTGGCAGAAACATTTAATGAGCAAAAACCAACCAGTCATGTTGTATGGCTGAAAGGTGATGTACGAACTTCTGTTGCTGACATTTTAGGCCATCGCTATGCTGGACTTAGAATTCGTTATTGGCAACAAGATGAGCGTAAAGCTTGGATTTTAGAAGAAATTGGTAAAGAACGGCCGATTACCTTTGGAATTATCACTGCCAATGGCAAAGTTGAAAAAGTGACAGTACTAGCCTTTCGTGAAAGTCGTGGCGGTGAAATACGTTATCCCGCATTTACTCAGCAATTTAATAATGCCCAATTAGCTAAAAAGAAGTTAGATCGTAATATTGATGGTATATCTGGTGCGACATTGTCAGTTAGGGCTATGACGGCGGTAGTAACACTGGCATTATATCTGGATATATTTACCAGTTAGTAGAGTTAAACTATGAACCGCCAATTGCGAAGCGTGCATCGAAGTATGGGCGCCATTGTCGCTGTGTTTGTGATGATGTTAGCCGTTACCGGTGTCCTGCTCAATCATACGGTCGACTTCAAGTTAGATCAGCGTTATTTAACCTGGGATTGGCTATTAGAACACTACGGTGTCGCCAATGTTGAACCAGATGCTGTCTTCCTGTTAGATCAACATGTCATTTCTCAATTTGATACTCAAGTTTTTGTTGATGCCAAGCCGGTTACTCATGTGCAGCGTGCCTTATTAGGTGGCGTGGTACTCGATGATCTGATTGTGATCGCTACCGATGATGCACTTATTTTATTAAGCCCAGAAGGTGAGTTTATTGAACGGATGGGTAGCGCTGCTGGTGTGCCAGCAATGATTCAAAATATCGGCTTATTTCATGGCGATCCCGTTATTCAAACGCGTGATGGCATGTTTCGTAGTGACTTTTTGTTAGAGCAGTGGGAGCGCATATCTCTGGTGGGCATAGGCTGGAGTACGCCACAACCGATGCCTGACTCGGTCGAAATAGAATTAGCAGAATATTTCCATGGCAAAGGAATTACTGTAGAGCGACTGATATTGGATATCCATAATGGTCATATTGTCGAACGTTATGGTATCTGGATCTTAGATATACTTGCGCTGATGATGATTGTAATTTCATTGACTGGCTTATGGATGTGGGGACGCCAGCGTTCACGCAAAGTAACACGAGAACTTTAACCACAGATGATGACTATTCGAAATTCAACATTTCCTTTTTTACCCAAAGATTTCATCGAAACTAAAGAAGGGCTTATTTTTGCTGTGGTTAGTTATCAGCCGCAGGATAAAAAAGTGGGCTGTTTTTTACGTTATATTCCTGACGGTCAAGGCTGGAAAAAAGTCGATACTGAGCAGGCTAACCAGTTACTAGAACAGTCATTTCCGAACTATTTATATCGTTCCCGTAAAGTCGATGCCCAATTTCATGCTGTCGCGATAACTGATATTGCCACTCACCATCAGCCTGAACAACGCTTGCAGCAGCTATTACAGCAAACGCCAAATGATGATATAGAGCGGAAATTACATAAGTTATTACCGATATTGAATCAATTTGGTGTCAGCACTGAAACCTTAGGCTTAACCGGTTCGATGTTAATTAACCAACAAAAATCAACGTCTGATATCGACTTGGTGGTCTATGGTCGGCAAGCATTCCAACAAGCTAGACTGGCGACTCAACAAGCGATAACACAAGGCTTGATTGATGAGTTAGACATTAACTTGATGCAAGATAACTTTCAGCGCCGTGATAGCGAGCTAGATTTTGATGAGTTTGCTTGGCATGAACAGCGAAAATACAACAAAGCGGCGATAGACAATTGTAAGTTTGATATTGGCATGGTTTGCTTAGCGGATGAGTTTGAACAAGATACCGCTACCTATCAAAAACTAGGCCCAAGAACATTTAAAACCATGGTTAAAGACGATGCTCGCGCCTTTGATTTCCCAGCTTGCTATGAGATTGATGATCAAGAAACACCTCAAATCCTGTCATTTACTCATACCTATGTTGGTCAAGCACAAATAGGTGAAGTGATAGAAGTGTCTGGCATGGTGGAGCGAAATACTGCAACCGGTGACTGTCGTTTAATAGTAGGTTCTAGTCGTGAAGCAAAGGGCGAATATATTAAGGTCATTAAGCAATAAAGAGCATCTAATGCTTGTCCTTCCATGCGGCTAAGAACGGAAGCAGTTCATCATGGGGCATCGGTTTAGCATAATAATAACCTTGAATTTGATCGCATTCATGTTGTCTTAGGAAGTGAAACTGCTCATCAGTTTCAGCACCTTCGGCAACGATTTTCATTCCCAAACTTTTAGCCATTTGAATGATCGCTTGAGCTATCGCAATATCATCTTTGTCATTTGGTAGGCCGATGACAAAAGATCGATCAATTTTTAACTTATCAGCATTAAATGCTTTTAGATAAGCCAGGGATGAATAGCCTGTACCAAAGTCATCGATAGATATTTTGAGGCCAAGTTTTTTTAATTCATTAAGTGTTTGAACGGCGGCATTAGAATCTGTCATTAACATGCTTTCCGTTATTTCTAGATCTAAGAATTGTGCTGGTAACTGGGTATTACTTAGCACTCTATTGATCAGCTGAAGTAGGTATGACCGATCAAACTGCTGCGCAGAGAGGTTGACAGCAACGTTGATTGGAAAACCTTGTTCATGCCAAACCATACAGTCTCGACAAGACTGCTCTAAGACCCATTCACCAATAGGGCGGATTAAGCCGGTTTCTTCAGCAACTGGGATGAAGTCAACTGGAGAGAGTTTTTCTGGATGCCCAGGCCAACGAATCAATGCTTCAACACCTGCAATGTGTTGAGTTTGTAGATCAACTTGAGGTTGGTAATACACTTCAAACTCTTTGTCTTTGATACCACCCCGCATCTGATATTCAGTTTTAATACGTCTGAGGACTTGCTTGCTCATATCCTGACTGAAAAAGGTATAACGGTTTTTGCCCTGTTTTTTTGCATTATGTAGGGCCGTATCAACATTTTGCAGTAGCGATTCATGATTCTCGCCATTTTCTGGATACAGGCAAATACCGATACTTGGACTGACATGCATGGTGTAACCCAATACATTGAGTGGTTGAGAAAATGTTTTTAGAATATTTTCAGCAAGACTCTTCACCGACTCACAATCATTTAACTTATCAATCATGATCATAAATTCATCACCACCCACTCGGGCGATAAGATCTGTAGTACGAAAACAGTTTTTTAGTACTTTTCCAACTTCTTTTAAAAGCTCATCGCCAACATAGTGGCCCATGCTGTCATTTATGGTTTTAAAGTTATCAAGATCAATTTGAATCAAGGCTAACTGTGTTTGCTCTTCTTCGGCTTCAATAAGGGACCTGATTAAGCGGTTTTCTAGTAGTGTTTTATTGGGTAGTCCGGTTAATGCATCGTGATAGGCCATATATTTAATTTTATTTTCTACTTTTTTCCGTTCAGTGATATCTGAAAATAGGGCAACATAGTGTGATACGGTTTTATTATCATCTCGGTAAATAGCATTAATATTTAACCACTTTGGAAAGGTGGACCCATCTTTACGTCTATCCCATACTTCACCCTGCCAGTGCCCTTGAACGTCTAATGAATTCCACATGGTTCGGTACAGTTCTTGGGGATTTCGGCCTGAATTGAGGATATTGGGATTTTTGCCAATGACATCTTGCTCTTCGTAGCCTGTTAGCTTAGAAAAGGCTGAGTTGACGCGAATAATCTCTTTATCTTGATTGGTTATTAATATCGCTTCTGTCGAAGATTCGAGTACTTGGTTTGCTAACCTGAGTTTTTGTTCTGCATCTATTCGAGTGGTAATATCATCAATGACAACGGCATAGTTATAGCCGGTTACAGGCGTTGTTACTTCAATGCGACGGATAACAAGCTGAATAAAAATAGCCTGTTTTTCTTGATGTAACACCTCTAACTCTATTGATGAGAACTCCTTATTATTAGAGTTAAAACTTGTAATGAAATCATTAAATACCTGTTGGTACTGTTTAAGGACGAGTCTTGATAATGGCTTCTGCATTAAATCGCTCTGTTTATATCCTAAGATAGAGCACAACCTTTGGTTACAGTCTAACCATTTAAGGTTGCTGTCTAATACAGCCATACCAATTAGAGGTAAATCAAAGTAAAGTTTTAACCACTCTTGTTGTTCTTCAAGTTGCCGTTGTTTTTGTTTACGCTCGGTAATATCCCGACTAATACCAATTACACCGATACAATTTTCCGGCTCATCAGAAGAAAAAGCTGGGGCTAATAGTGTTTCTAACCATTCCGTTTCTATCCAGCCATCTTTTTCGATAATTTCGACATTACACTCAACAACTTTTGCTTTTAAGTTGGCAATGACTTCCTGATCTTCTTTGCTATATTGATCGGCGGTTTTTTTATCAACCAGATCATAATAGGTTTTGCCAATAACCTGCTCAGTTTTGCATTGATAGAGTGTTAAAAAAGCCTGATTGACGACAACAAATTCTCCAGAACTATTGACCAACCATGCGAGGTCTTCAATGTTATCTAAGATTATCTGGTAGCTATTACTCATACAGAATCTCCTGATTACTACATATGGTGTAATGACTTATTTATTTTCATACATGAGACTGTCAGCTTGGCTTAATAAGCTATCTATCGAATAATCACTCTCGAAATCGACGGATACCAGTCCATAACTAAAGGTCAGCTGATATTCTAGTTTTGAGGCTTTACTATAGGCTTGAAGCAATAGTTGGAACTTCTTAATGACATGTTTTGCTAAGTTATTATTGGCACCAGTGAGCAGGACTACAAACTCATCGCCACCGATGCGAGCAAAGATATCACTTTCTCTAAATGACTGCTTAAGTAAAGTGGCAAAGGCGATAAGTGCACGATCTCCTTCAGCATGACCGAAGTTGTCGTTAATTTGCTTAAATTTATTCAAGTCTAAAAAGATCAGAGAGGCATTTATTTGTTGGCGATGACAAAGCGTTAGGCTTTTTTCTGCTAATGAAATAAAGCCTCGCCGGTTTGATATATTGGTGAGTTCATCAAGGGTGGCGAGCTGCACAGCCATTAATTCCTGCTCAGCCATGGACGCTAAATCTTTTAATGCTGTCAGTTCATCATCAGCTAGCTGTCTAGCAACAGTATCGATAATACATAATGTACCCAATTTACTGCCATCAGCAGCACTTAAAGGGCAACCAGCATAAAAGTGAATATGAGGAGGACCGGTGACAAGTGGGTTATCGGAAAACCGAGGATCTTCAGTGGCATTAGGGATTAAAAAAATACCCTCGCCGAGAATGGCATGGCCACAAAAAGAGATATCTCGTCCTGTTTCAGTTGCATCTACACCAAAGCAGGATTTAAACCACTGCCTATTGGCATCAACTAAGCTGACGACGGCAATGGGTACATGAAATAGCTGTTTGGCTAAACGGGTAAGTCGATCGAAACGCTCTTCTGCTGGAGTGTCTAAAACATGTAAAGACCGCAGAGTTTCGAGGCGGGAGTCTTCGTTTTCTGGAAAAGCTGGTTCTTGCATGGAATCACCTACTTTTACATCACGTATAGATGATTATATGCTTTACTTTAGATTTTTAACACTGAGTTTCAGCGTATTGTTTTTGACCGGTATTGTCGTTAATACTTTGTATTAGTCATCAATATCATCGACATCAACTTGGCCCGACATCTTACGACGAATATGAGACCAAGACATGCCAGTGGCTAAGATGGCAGCCAATAGAAATAGAATAATATAGGTAAAGATGGATACACTATCGATGCCCAGTAAGCCGATATCGACTAACCACCAGACGATGATGGCAAAAAAGGCAAAGGCAAGGCTAAGACCAAAAGCACCTAACGATTGTAACGTAGCTCGAATATAAACAGTCCAACCAATGAGCAAGACCACAGCTGACATAGCGAAGGGTGGTGTTAGGGCTAAGGCTTCACCAAAGACGGCTTCAGAAGCCCAATGATAAAAGCTGTAACCACTTGGGTTATAGGTTGCATAAACCAGCACTAATGCAAAACCAAAACGAATAAAAAAACTTGCCCAAGTAAAACGATTTGCAGCCATAACCGATCCTAAAATTAACGGATATTAAATCCTATAAATTCACCGGTGGCAGCAAGTTCTTCGAGTTTTATCTCAGCAACATCTGCATAGACCGGCCCTTGTTTTGCCCATGTAACAAACTGTTCTAGTTTTTCTTGTTCACTTTCAGCAATGATCTCAACTCGACCATCACTTAAATTGCTAACCCAGCCTGATAAATCTAGGCTTTGGGCTGCTTCAAGGGCTGACATGCGATAGCCAACGCCCTGAACTTTACCACTGATAATTAAGTGATAACGAATTATTCCCATTCGATAGTAGCAGGTGGTTTACCTGAAATATCGTAGGTAACTCGAGAGATACCTTCTACTTCGTTAATGATTCGGTTAGAAACCAAACCTAGGAAGTCATAAGGTAGGTGTGCCCAGCGAGCAGTCATAAAGTCGATAGTTTCAACAGCACGTAATGACACAACATAGTCATAACGACGGCCATCACCCATAACGCCGACTGATTTAACCGGTAGGAACACGGTAAATGCCTGGCTGGTTTTGTCATAAAGATCGTGTTTATAAAGCTCATCAATAAAGATTTTGTCCGCTTTACGTAATAGATCGGCATATTCTTTTTTAACTTTGCCTAAGATACGCACACCTAGACCGGGTCCAGGGAACGGATGGCGATAAACCATATCGCGAGGCAAACCTAATTCGACACCTAATCTACGTACTTCATCTTTAAATAGTTCGCGTAACGGTTCTAGCAATTCCAATTTCATATGGTCAGGCAAACCACCCACGTTGTGGTGTGATTTAATGACTTTAGCTTTACCGGTTTTTGCTGCAGCAGATTCGATTACATCAGGGTAAATCGTACCTTGTGCTAACCATTTAACATTATCAATTTTGTTAGATTCTTCTTCGAATACTTCGACAAATACCCGGCCAATAATTTTACGTTTGGCTTCAGGATCAGCTTCACCGGCCAATTCATCTAAGAAACGTTGTTCAGCATCGACGCGGATGACATTAAGGCCCATATGTTTGGCAAACATCGCCATCACTTGATCGCCTTCATCTTGACGAAGTAGGCCATTATCAACAAATACACAGGTTAATTGGTCGCCAATAGCACGATGCAATAATGCCGCTACAACAGATGAATCAACACCACCCGATAAGCCAAGTAATACATGATCAGTACCGACTTTCTTACGAACCGTTGCAATGCTGTCATCAATGATTTGTGCCGATGTCCATAAAGCGTCACAACCACAGATTTCAGTCAGGAAACGCTCAATCATGCGTTGTCCTTGTACGGTATGAGTTACTTCAGGATGGAATTGCAGACCGTAGAATTGTTTTTCTTCATTGGCCATACCAGCAATGGGTGCACTATCAGTGCTAGCAATAACTTTAAAGCCTTCAGGCAGCGCGGTGACTTTATCACCATGACTCATCCATACATCAAGCAGGCCAAAACCTTCTTCTGTTGTATGGTCTTCAATGTCACGTAATAACGCAGAATGGCCACGAGCACGTACTTGAGCATAACCAAATTCACGATGTTCTGATGATTCAACTTGACCACCTAACTGCATCGCCATGGTTTGCATGCCGTAGCAAATACCTAATACCGGAACGCCATGGTCAAATACAGCTTGTGGAGCAACCGGTGCTTCCGCACCAATAGTTGAATCTGGGCCGCCCGATAAGATAATGCCTTTTGGAGCGAACTCTTTGATCTCTTCAGCTGACATTTCAGGATCACGTAATTCACAATAAACACCCGCTTCACGAATACGACGAGCAATTAATTGCGTGTATTGCGAGCCAAAGTCGAGGATTAAAATACGGTGGTTGTGAATATTGTCGCTCATGGTTTTCTCTTAACAAATAACGGTTTTAAGCAAGCTATCACGCTGGTATGACAAGCGTGATAGCAATGGAAAAGTAAGACTAGTTAACGCGGTAGTTCGGTGCTTCTTTAGTGATAGTCACATCATGAACATGGCTTTCACTCATTCCCGCTGAAGTAACACGCACAAACTCAGGTTTGGTACGCATATCTTCAATCGTTGCTGAGCCGGTGTAACCCATGCTAGAACGAATACCACCTAATAATTGATGAACAACTGCAGATAAAGCACCTTTGTAAGGAACGCGCCCTTCGATACCTTCAGGAACTAATTTGTCTGCTTCACTCGATTCTTGGAAGTAACGATCACTAGAACCTTGTTTCTGTTGCATCGCGCCTAACGAACCCATACCGCGGTATGACTTGTATGAACGACCTTGGAATAATTCAACTTCACCCGGTGCTTCTTCAGTACCAGCAAACATGCCGCCCAACATAATCGTGTGTGCACCCGCAGCCAATGCTTTAGCAATATCACCCGAATAGCGAATACCACCATCGGCAATCAATGGCACGCCAGTGCCTTCAAGTGCTTTAGCAACATTACTGATAGCTGAAATTTGTGGAGCACCGACACCAGCAACAATACGAGTAGTACAAATTGAACCAGGACCAATACCGACTTTAACCGCATCAGCACCAGCTTCAACTAAAGCGGTTGCTGCGCCACCAGTAGCAATGTTGCCACCGATAACTTGAACTTGTGGATAGTTATCTTTAACCCAACGTACTTGGTCTAATACACCTTGTGAATGACCGTGCGCTGTATCAACAACGATAACATCAACACCCGCATCAACTAATGCAGCAACGCGTGCTTGGCTTTCTGCACCAATACCGGTTGCAGCACCTACACGTAGGCGGGCTTGATCATCTTTTGATGCAAGTGGGTTATCTGTTGATTTTTGGATATCTTTAACAGTGATCATGCCTTGAAGATGGAACTCATCATCAACAACCAATACTTTTTCGATACGGTTGCTATGCAATAAAGCCAAAACTTCTTCACGATCGGCATTTTCTTTAACGGTGACCAGTTTTTCTTTCGGTGTCATCACAGAAGATACTGGGTTATCAAAGTGGGTTTCAAAGCGTAAATCACGGCTAGTAACGATACCAACTAGGTTGTCACCATCAACAACAGGTACACCTGAAATCTTGTTCGCATGAGTCAGTGCAACCACATCACCAATAGTGGTTGTTGGGCCAACAGTGATTGGATCGCGAACGACACCGCTTTCAAATTTTTTGACTTTGCGAACTTCGTTAGCTTGTTCTTCAATAGTCATATTTTTGTGGAGTATGCCTAAACCACCTTCTTGAGCCATCGCAATGGCAAGGCGACTTTCAGTTACGGTATCCATCGCCGCAGACAATAGCGGGATATTGATGGTAATGTTACGTGTTAATTTTGTTGTTAAGCTAACGTCACGTGGCATCACGTTTGAGTAGGCTGGCAACAATAAAACGTCGTCAAAGGTAAGAGCTTCTTGAGCAATTCGCATCGGGCATGTTCCTGAAATTACTGTAATATGATCGGGTAATTATATAGGATCTTAAGGCGTTATGGCATCACTAGTTTCACCTGACAACAACTCGAAGGTAGCAAACCGATCAGTTAAAGATGTTTATGCTGTTTCACGCTTGGTTCGTGAAGCCCGCTCAGTGTTAGAAGGCTCTTTCACATTGACCTGGGTTGAAGGCGAAATTTCCAACCTAGCAATGCCTGGTTCTGGTCATATTTATTTCACTTTAAAAGACCAAGCCGCTCAAGTTCGTTGTGCCATGTTTCGCACTCGCAATCGCCAACTTCGCTTTACCCCTGAAAATGGTATGCAGGTTTTATTGCGGGTCCGAGTGACGCTATATGAAGGTCGCGGCGAGTTTCAGCTTGTTGTTGAACATATGGAAGAAGCGGGCAGTGGTGCATTGCAACATGCTTATGAAGCATTAAAACACCGCCTTGGCACTGAAGGTTTATTTGACCAAGCTCATAAACAAGCATTGCCTGTCATGCCTAGTTCCATTGGTATTGTGTCATCCTCTACCGGTGCTGCTGTGCACGATATTATCAGTGTCTTAAAGCGTCGCTTCCCGGCAGTGAATGTTGTTTTATATCCTGTCGCTGTGCAAGGTGATAATGCCGCTGCACAAATTCATCAAGCTATTATTACCGCCAATGAACGGCAAGAATGTGAAGTATTAATTGTTGGTCGTGGTGGTGGCTCTTTAGAAGATCTATGGAGCTTCAATGATGAAGCGTTAGCAAGAGCGATTTTTGCCAGTGAGATTCCCGTGATCAGTGCGGTGGGTCATGAAGTAGACTTCACCATTGCTGACTTTGTCGCTGATGTACGTGCACCAACACCATCAGCTGCTGCTGAGTTAGCAGTGCCAGACTCAGCTGAAATGTTAGCAAAAGTGCAAACAATTAGTCGCCGGTTAACGTCATTGATCAGCCAACAAATAAACGATGAACACCGTCATGTTCAGCATTTATTTAGACGATTACCGCAACCGAAAACTAAGATTACACAGCAACTTGATTTGGTAGGCCGACTAGAACAACAGTTAAAGCGAAGCTGGTTGCGTCGGGTGGAAAATAAGCAGCAAAAACTGGATTTGTTATCTGCTCGACTAACGCACCCACAAGCGAAGATTGATACTCAAAAGCAAAAAGTCACCGGCTTGCAAACTCGTCTGCAACAAACGATTAAACAGCAACTACACGCAGTGCAACAACAGCAACAAGCCATGCAGCAACTCAATAAACAATTAACCAGTGGCATCCAGCTCGTTATTAATAAGCAAAAAACAAAGCTGAGCCAACATATGCGAACTTTAGCTGCGGTGAGTCCACTCAATACTTTAGAACGTGGTTATAGCATCACGACCTTGGCTGATTCGGCACAAGTGGTGCAAAACAGTGATGATGTTGAACTTGGTCAAACGATTAATGTCCGATTGCAACAAGGCCAATTAATGTGTGAAGTAAAAGACAAAAAACATGATTAAATTATTATTAACAACACTCTTTTTCATTGTTTCATCAGTGCAAGCAGCTGGCTTGCCACAGCAAGATGCGATTCCGGGCGGGGTTGTCATTGTGCCGTTAAATGTCGACACGACAACCAAGCCACAGGTTACTTACAACAAACGTAAAGTGATGGTGGTGAAAGAAGATGGCCAATGGTTAGCTATAGTCGGTGTACCACTATCAGCCAAAATTGGCATACAGAGAGTTAAGGTTAATGCGAGCGGTGAAACCAGCTCAGCAATATTTGATATCGTCGATAAACAATATCCAACTCAACATATCACCATTACTAATAAACGAAAGGTTAATCCTAATAAATTAGATATGGATCGCATTGGCCCTGAATCTGCCAAAATCAAAAAAGCTCTACGTCATTGGTCAGAGCAAAGCGATATTCCATTTAACTTTATCTGGCCAATAGAAGGTCGTGTCAGTGGTTTATATGGTCGTCGTCGCGTATTTAACGGTCAATCTCGACGTCCACACAGCGGCATGGATATCGCTGCCCCTACCGGTACGGAGATCATGAGCCCAGCCGATGGCATTGTTCGTGATACCGGTGATTACTTCTTTAATGGCAACACCGTGTTTATTGATCATGGCCAAGGCTTAGTCACCATGTTTTGTCACCTAGACAGTATCAATGTAGAAGAAGGCCAGCCGATTAAACAAGGTGAAATATTAGGTACAGTAGGTGCAACAGGCCGAGTCACAGGCCCACACTTACATCTTGGCGTCAGCTTGAATGATGTCCGAGTAGAACCTCGACTGTTCTTCCCAGCACGGCAAGCGGTTGAAGGTGATGAAAAAGAATAATAACAGTGAATCATTTCACTGATTTCAGCTTTAATTCGATGCCAAGACAAATAGAGTACTTGGTTAGACTCAATTATAGGCTAGTTTAAGAAGCCTTTCACTACGCCATATCCTAATAATTTGTATTGTTTTACTTTCTTGTATATACACAATCCGAAATGGTGAGTGAATAAGTTCACGAATTAACTTATCATCAAATTCTGGTACCACGCGACCGATCTCAGGATGAGCTGATAGAGTTTCAATATGCTCAATAATTTTCGCCACAAAGTCTAGACCGATATTAGGCACTCCTTGTTCTAAATAAAACGCTTTAATGCCTTCGAGGTCTGATATTGCAGACTTGGAAAAATAAATGCTCACTTACCTAAAGGCCTAGCTTTTTTTTCACATCATTAATATCAGCTGTTTCACCTTCTTTGATTTCCATTAACCCCTGAGTTATTGCCTTAACAAACTCTAGTTCTTCTTTGATTCTCTCGTAGTCATCTAAGCCTTGAACAACCGCAACCCCACGACCACGACTCGTTAATAGCACCGGTCTATGGGTGTCTTTAGCATGATTTACAACCTTACCAGGATTAACTTTAAGGTCTGAAAGTGGAATGATGTCTTCTGAAAACTTTGTTTGCATAATGGTACTCCTATAAGGTACTTTTTATAGCACCTGTTAATAGGTCTTGTCAAAGTGTATAACGTTTAGTAAGGCGCGCGCTTTTTGTTATGGGTTTTTATCATATTGCATTTTGCCATTACTATATTTAACACTTTTCTGCTTATGTCTTTCTTTGTAGTCAAAATAGTCATCTGACCTTCCTGACTTTGGATGCCAAGAGACACCATGCTTCTTACCATTTCTATAGTTTTCGACTGAATGAACAGGATAACTATTAAGAAAAGGTTCAAAGCACTCACTACATACCGATACGTATGCTTCACCAGAATAAAGGTCATCTGTTCCTTTCAATTTTACTAATCCATCTGAACCAACATACAATTTCTGTTCATAGTCTGTTCCCTTCGGGGAATCACAACCTGTAATAAAGAGTAAAAAAACTAAAATTGAAATTTTACTTTTCATTCTCATGCCTATTTAGAGCCATAACTAGGGGTTAGCGGACACTTTGTCCGCTAACATATTATAGATTCTGAAAGGTAACATCGTTGTAAACGTCCTTGTACCAGCGTGTTAGATAGACACTGGAGTATAGTTAGTATTTATCCAATGTGTCCACTTTACGTTTTTTATTATCCATTTTAGGGTGTGACCCTAAATAAAAACTGACACTAAAAGTGTGCGTAAGCTATTTAATGCCAACGGTTAACAGATATCGGCTAATATTTTGTTAGCGGACCCATTTAAGATAAAACTTTCTTAAGCAAGGTTTAGATAGAGGAGGGGGGAAACGTTTTACTTTGAGAGTGAAGGCTAAATTGATTTAACTTAATAGCCATCATCTATAAATGCACGCCAACTTTCTAGTGCAACTAGGAAATCATCTAAGCCACAGAACGCTTCCGATTCACCATCGTAGAGAGAGGTGGCCTCTTCCAGTTCAAACTCTTCATCACTTTCAAGTGCATTGGCAAAAACTCTAACTTCGTCCCTATCGAGTTCAATGGATAGGGCGTTACCTGCACTACGCCAAGTTGTTAGCTGGTTGAGTTGCAATTTAGTGATGACTTGGCTGAGTTCTTCAGATTTTTCTTGGGACTCGCCTAGTTCTTCGACAAACCAAATGCCTAATGCTGCTTGGTCCATACTAAAGTTGGCAACTAAGACACCTGTTAAGGTATCGCGCTGAAATTCATAATCCATAATTGTCATGCCTTGAAGCTGAAAGGACGATAGCCTCAACTTGTTAGTGATTATCAATGTCTGCTTTGGGGTTAAGCAGGCATATTAAACATTGTGATATTTTTTTCTAAAGCCTAAAGTCACGGCCTAAATAAACACTAAGCACTTTTTTATCTTTTAGAATTTCTTCTGGTGTGCCTTTGGCGATGACTTCACCTTCGTTAAAGATGTAGGCACGTTCACAGACTTTTAAGGTTTCACGGACATTATGATCGGTGATTAAGATACCGATGCCGCGTTCTGCTAGTTCTTTGATGATGCCTTGAATATCGAGAACTGAAATGGGATCAACACCAGCAAATGGTTCATCTAATAAGATGAATCGAGGATCCATCGCTAAAGCGCGAGCAATTTCGACTCGGCGGCGTTCACCACCTGATAAAGCCATGCCCATAGATTTACGTATATGGTCGATATGAAAGTCAGCTAAGAGACGTTCTAGTAAGTCTTGTTTGGCATCCTCGTTGAGTTCATCACGCATTTCGATGATGGCAAAAATATTATCTTCTACCGATAGCTTGCGAAATACGGATGCTTCTTGAGGTAAATAACCTATACCGAGTTGGGCACGGTGATGAATGGGGTCATGGGTAAGTTCTTGCTGATCTAAAAAGATCGTTCCATGATCAACTGGGATCAAGCCAACGATCATATAGAAGCTGGTGGTTTTACCTGCACCGTTAGGGCCTAATAAACCGACAATTTCGCCACTGCTAACTTCCAGTGAAATATCTTTAACTGCTTGGCGATCACCAAAGCGTTTTGATAGCTGCTGGGCAGATAATATGCTCATTACGGCTAGGTTTCCTTAGTTATTTAACTTGATATATTGGCGACTCACCCAACCAATGACATCTTTACCTTTGATGGTGCCACGCACTTGATACCAGTCTTTTTGACGAGTTAGCACGGTGACTGTGGCGCTTGGTTCAAAAGTATTGAGTTTTTTATAACGTGTACCCGGACCTGAACGTAAGTTTAAGTGGGTCATCGTTGTGCCAGTAGGATATTTTTTGGCACTCGTTTCAGCTGCAACCGGTGCTGGTTTTTCTTCAGCTGCTGGTGCGACTACTTTATCTGGCTGAGCCGCTTTAGGTGTTTCTTTAACTTTGGCTGGTTTTGCTGACTTTTTACTGCCTGGAGGTTGAATAATAAAGTGGACACGCTCTTTAGGCTTTTCTACTTTATCACCGACAGTCACTGCAGAAGAGCTGACGTTAACGACGCCTTTAGTAATGTCGTAGTCGAGGCGGTTACCGGTAATGATATTGCCATCATTCCAAACATAACCTTTGCCTAACAGGTGTATTTTTTGGGTTTTAGCATGGTATTCCATTTGCAAAGCACGTGCTTTAACAGGATCTTCACCCGGTTTATGCGTTTGTTGGTATTTGGCTAGATTGCCTTCAGCAATTGCCTTGGTGATTTGCTGGTCATCATCATAATAAAAGGTGATGATATCGCCGGTGATACGTAAGGTACCTTGCGTTAAGATCGCATTGCCTTTGTATTGGGTTATGCCCCGTTCATCATCAAGCTGAGCATGATCAGCTTCAATATTAATCGGTTGTTCACGATCACTAGGCAGTGCCATTGCTAATGCTGGCAGTAGACTGAGTGTAATAATAAGAAATTTAGTTAGTTGGTGGTGCATCATAGCGTCCCCTCACTTTAGAGTGCAGGTTAATTGTTTTATCTTCCATTGCAGCATGTAAACCAACAGAGTTGGTATTGCCATAGGGTGATTTTATACTTACTTCGAGTTCGGTGTAGGCGGTGTTATAAACCGTATCTAAATTAAGCTGTTCGGTGCGTAATTCGATTTCATTATTTTCTTCACGGCTGATAATGACGTTGCCGGTCAGTAAGATGTTTTCACCTTTGCCTACCGTGTGGCCTTTATTGGCTGTGAGCCGCCAAGTATCTTTGCCAGGTTTAATAAGACGGGCAATGGGGTCTATGATCTCAGTGCTGTCATCTTCTGGGTAGTGGGCCATTTCTGTGCCTTTAATAATGCGAGAAGGCAGACCTTGGTCATCCATTACCGTCATAGTGAAATCAGTCATCGCATAATCACTGCTACGATGAATTTCAGGCTGCTGCTCCTCTTCGTCATCACCATTACTAGCTATCATCCACAAGGTGATGATGGCAATAAAAGCTAAGGCAAATTTGCTAGCAACTGAAAGGTTAGAAATGGCGTTCAATTTGGTCCTGCAGGGTGCCCTGTCCTTCCATAATTAATTCACAGACTTCACGAGCAGCACCTTTGCCGCCTTTTGATGGTGTCGTCCAATGAGCATGTTTTTTCACTAATGGATCGGCATCTTGTACTGCAATTGCGAGACCGACACGGCTCATAATGGATAAGTCTACCCAATCATCACCGACATAAGCACATTGCTCGGGTTTAAGGTCGAGTTGCTCAATCATTGCTTCAAAAGCTGGTAGCTTAACGCGCTGTCCTTGATAGACATGATTAATACCTAAGCTAGTCATACGATGTTCTACCACTTGAGAAGTTCGGCCGGTAATAATGCCAATTTCGACGCCAGTGTATTGTAAAAGTTTCATGCCATGACCATCACGTGAGTGAAAGGCTTTATATTCTTCACCATCGTCACCAATGATAATGCTACCGTCGGTCAATACACCATCAACATCAAAGATAACTAATTTTATTTGTTTAGCGCGAGCTATTATGTCCTGCATCTATAAATCCTGTTGTTAAACGACACCAGCACGTAGTAGATCGTGCATATTTAATGCGCCTACTAATTGCTGTTGTTCGTTGGTAATAAGTAAGGCATTAATTTTGTGACGCTGCATGAGTTCGAGCGCTTCTGCTGCCAACATGTCAGCATGGCCTGTTTTACAGTTTGGGGTCATGAATTCAGCGATTTTAGTGGTATGTACATCTACGGTTTGAGCTAATACACGTCGTAGATCACCATCCGTAAATATAGCGGTAACGTTATCATCATCAGTCGTTACAGCCGTCATGCCTAGACCTTTATTGGTCATTTCAATTAAGGCTTCGCTGATGAGTGCCGACTGTTTTACCTGAGGGATTTCATCGCCAGTATGCATAATGTCACTGACATGCAGTAATAAGCGACGACCTAAATTACCACCAGGGTGAGATAAGGCGAAGTCTTCAGCGGTGAAACCTCGTGTTTCTAATAAGGCAATGGCTAAGGCATCGCCCATTACTAAGGTTGCAGTGGTACTTGATGTTGGTGCTAGGCCTAAGGGGCAAGCTTCTTCAGCAACACTGACATCAATGTGAGCATCAGCGCTTTTGGCTAGTGTGGAATGTGGTTTACCGGTCATGGTAATTAACGGTACACCGAGACGCTTAATTAATGGCAGTATCGTTAATACTTCAGCCGTTTCACCTGAGTTTGATAAGGCTAAGACCACATCGTTATTAGTGATCATGCCTAGATCACCATGACTGGCCTCACCAGGGTGAACAAAAAAAGCAGGGCTGCCGGTACTGGCTAAGGTTGCTGCTAGTTTGCCACCGATATGGCCAGATTTACCCATGCCAAGAACAACAATACGCCCTTCACAATTTAGTAAATACTGGCAAGCACTAACAAAGGCGTCATCAATACGGTCGCGTAATGCCGAAACAGAAGCAATCTCTGTATTGATAACAGCTAAAGCGAGCTTTTTTAATTGTTGAGGCTCGATCTGGGTCACGCAGGCATTCCTAAGCTACTTTGGTAAGCAAGCATACCATTATAGGCAATATAAACGACTAATAATGCTGAGCCAGCTAAGCGTCCAATTTTGCCCTTAAGTGCAAATACATAAAGCATGATAAATAGGACTGCCATAAAGACAAAGTCGCGGTACAGCACGGCTGCTTCAATGACGGTTGGTTGAATTAAGCCTGGCATTGCTAACACCGCTAAGATGTTAAACATATTGGAACCTAGAATATTACCGATGGCAATATCATGTTCATTTTTTCGAGCTGAAATTATTGATGCGGCTAGCTCTGGCAAGCTAGTACCAATGGCCACAATAGTTAACCCGATGATTAGCTCACTCACACCTAATAATGTGGCAACACCTACTGCTCCCCATACTAACGCTTTAGAGCCAATCAGTAGGGCGGATAAACCGATGATGAAGCTGATGATGGATTGTTTGGTGGTCATCTTAGCTTCAGCATATTCTTGCTCAAACTCTTGTTCCATCGGATCATCTTTGCTGCTGCGAAGGGCTAATAAAGCCATGCCAAATAAGGTTAAGATGAAGCCGGTGAATAAGATAATGCCGTCAACATGGCCTAAATATTGGTCCCAAAGTAAATATAAAGCTAAGCCCATCACTAGCGCTAGCATAGGGAATTCACGTTTCAGTGTATCGGAATGAACGACTAACGGTGTGACCAAAATGGTGATACCGAGCACCATACCAGTATTAGCAATATTAGAACCGAGTGCATTACCAATACCTAAGGATGGGGCGCCATCAAAGGAGGCGAGTGCTGAAACTAGCATTTCCGGTGCTGAGGTACCGAAACCAACGATAGTTAGACCGACAATCAGAGGGGAAATACCGAAGTTAGTGGCAATATTTGCTGCACCATCAACAAAGCGATCGGCTCCCCAGATTAAAACAGCAAAGCCAGTAACGATAGCAACAATAAAAAGCACAGTAGTCATAAATAGCAAATATCAATTCAGTTAAATAAAAAAGCCGGGCTAATGCCCGGCTGTTTATTATATGTTGCTGGGAGCTAGTTGTCCCATTGAGATGTTCTACTCAGAGAATACATCGAAGTCTTCTTCTGGTGGATTACCATCAAAGACTAAGTTTTGACGCTGTTGCAGGTAAGCATCACGTACATAAGAGTATTCATCCAGTGCTGCTTCATCGAGTACTTTTTCTGCTTTCAGCAAGTTTGCACGTTTATCAACGATGCGAGTTGCATAAAATGCATTTTGAGTTCCGTTGTCATCAATGTAAGTAATTGGATCAGAATAGTAATCACCGACCATACCTACTGTGTCGCGTACTGTTCTAGGACCAAAGAAAGGTAAAACGACATAAGGCCCCGTATCTACACCCCAGGCTCCTAATGTTTGACCAAAGTCTTCGTTGTTTTTTTCGTAACCAGCATGACCGGCGACATCAAATAAACCACCGAAGCCTACTGTCGTGTTTAAGCCGAATCGACCAAAGTCATCCAGTGCTTGACCAAACTTAAATTGCAGTAAGTCATTAATGATTACTGTGATTTCATTTAAGTTACTGAAAATGTTGCTGATACCCTGGCTTAGCGGATCCGGCATTACCGTATCGTATGCTTTTGCAATAGGCTTCAGTAGCGTGCGATCAGCAGTATCATTAAAGCTGTACATGGTACGGTTATAACCTTCAAAAGGGTCATTAACACTTGCTGCATCGTTGGTGGTGGCACATCCAGTCGCCAAAAGCACTGAACTTAATAGTCCGGCTTTAAATAAGGATTTGAGTGTAGACATATACCTATTTGTCCTAAAATTATATTTCAAAGTTATGCCGATAATCTCATGGACACCAATGGTAAGCAAGTTGTCTGTGGCAAGAATAGTGAACTAATTCCGTTTTAGTCGCTATTTAACAACAGTTAACAATTTTGTATGTTATATGCACCAAAAAGTTTGATTGGTGATTGCGCGCTGGGACTTGTCTATTGTTGTTTGATTGTCATACATCAGAGCTGCAAACGTTTCGGTACAGGCTTGCCAGCTATTTTGTTGAGCATAATTGATTGCTGCGCGGTTATCCATGGTTAAGGCATCAGTAATGGCTTGTGTTAAGTCGTCATTAAGCTGGCCGGTTAGGCCATGTTGGATGACATCTTTGGGGCCGGTAACCGGGTAGGCGGCAACGGGAACGCCACAGGCCATAGCTTCGAGCAAGACTAAACCAAAGGTATCTGTTTTGCTGGGAAAGACAAAAACATCTGCAGCCGCCACCCATGAGGCGAGTTCCTTACCAAACTTGACCCCAGTAAACAGCACATCGGGATAACGTTGTTTTAACAGCTCTAAATCAGGGCCATCTCCAACTACGACTTTGCTGCCAGGTAAATCTAATGATAAAAAGGCATCAATGTTTTTTTCTATCGCAACACGGCCCATATTTAATAGGATCGGTTTCGGTAAGTTGATCAGTTGAGGATTGTTTGGGCTAAAAATATCAGTATCGACGCCACGGCCCCAAACACAAACATTGTTGAATTTATTATCTTCTAAACGTTGTTTCTGTGATTGAGTAGGCACTAAAGTGCGTTCAGATTTGCCATGAAAACGTCTTAACCAGGCATAAGTCCATGACAGCGGAATAGGTAGCCTTAAGCGAATATATTCTGGAAATTGAGTATGGTAAGAGGTGGTGAACTTGACCTTGTTTTTTAAACACCAGCGCCTAGCTGCCATGCCAATAGGCCCTTCGGTTGCAATATGAATGGCATCTGCTTGAAGTTTATCTAGCTGTTTAGACACTTTCCGTCCAGGAAAGAGTGCTAAAGGAATAGAAGGGTAACTAGGACAGGGCAAGGTACGATGGCCTTCCGGCGTCATCATGGTGACTTGATGGCCAAGCTTGATTAAATTATCTCTGGTCTGTTTTAAAGTACGCACCACACCATTAACTTGTGGCTGCCAGGCATCACTAACAATGACTATTTTCATTTAGGCCGCCTGCGCTAGCACTGATGGCGATACGGTATTGTGTGCTTCATCAGTCCATTTTAGTATTTCCATCTTGCCATCAGGATGTTCGACTAATGCGGTACAGCTTTCCACCCAATCGCCACAGTTGTAGTATTCAATGTTATTGATGGTGGTCATTTCAGCACGGTGAATATGACCACAGACCACACCATCAACGTCTAAGTTAGCCGCTTCATTAGCAACGGCTTCTTCGAAGTTACTTATGTATTGAACGGCATTTTTTACTTTATGTTTTAAAAATGCTGCTAGTGACCAGTAAGAGAAACCCAGCTTACGCCTTACGAAATTAACCCAGCGGTTAGTTCGTAATAAGTAATCGTATAAACGGCTGCCTACTTTGGCTAAAGCAGGTGATATTTTTACGATGCTATCAAACTTATCACCATGCAAAATTAATAGTTTGCGGCCATCTGCGGTGGTATGCATGGCTTCATTTTGAATTTCAACATTGCCAAAGACCGCACCGTCAAAATCACGCAATACTTCGTCATGGTTGCCAGGAATATAAATTACTTTGGTATCGTGTTTGGCTTTACCAAGAATGGTACGAATAACGTTGTTATGTGCTTGTGGCCAAAACATGCGTTTTTTCATTTCCCATACGTCGACAATATCGCCAACTAGGTAAAGGTAATCGCACTCGACTTGTTGCAGAAAGTTAAGTAAGTAATCTGCGCTGCAGCCACGAAAACCTAAATGAATATCTGAAATCCAGACGCTACGGACTTTCATTGGCTTGTTTAGATTAAGTTCAGTTTGCATAAAACACCTCTTGCTTAGTATCTTGAGCGCACAGTAACGAATAACTATTGCAAACAAATGAAGTTTTTATTGCAGTAATATGACGATTTAACCTGTCTATGTTCCTTAACGTATAATCAACCTAACTTTTTAATAGTGTGACGATAATGACAAATCCTTTATTACAAGCCCGTACCTTGCCTGCGTTTTCAGATATCAAACCAGAACACGTAGAACCTGCTTTAGATAATGCATTAGAGCAGGCGAAAATCTTTGTCGATGACCTATTAATAAAGATTAAACAGCCCACCTGGCAGAATTTAGCGGTACCAATGGAAGAGCTGGACGCGAGTATTGACCAAGTTTGGTCGCCAGTGAGCCACTTAAATTCAGTGATGAACTCTGATGAGTTACGCGTCGCCTACAATGCTTGTTTGCCGAAGCTGAGTGAGTTTGGAACTGAACTAGGGCAGAATGAAGACTTATATAAAGCGTATAAAACCTTGGCCAATAGCACTGCTTATGATGAGTTAGATGGTGCTCAGAAAAAGGTCATTGATAATGCCTTACGCGATTTTCGTTTATCAGGCGTTGAATTGTCACAAGATGACCGTGATCGCTTTAAAAAGATTTCACAGTCGCTAACAGAGCGTACTGCTAAGTTTGAAGAGAACTTATTAGATGCAACGCATGCTTGGAAAAAGCATATTACTGACGAGACATTATTAGCAGGTTTGCCTGAATCTACTAAGGCGATGGCTGAACAGTTTGCAAAGCGTGATGAATTAGAAGGTTGGTTGTTTACCTTAGATTTCCCACTCTATATGCCGGTAATGTCTTATGCCGATAATCGTGAATTCCGTGAAGAAATGTATACCGCATTTGCCACCAAGGCGTCAGATCAAGGTCCGAATGCGGGTGAGTGGGACAATACTCAGATCATGGCCGACATATTAAAGTTACGTCATGAATTAGCTGAATTGATTGGTTTTGAAAACCATGCTGAGCGCTCATTAGCCACCAAGATGGCCCAGTCACCAGAACAAGTTCTCGACTTTTTAACTGATTTAGCTGCACGTTCACGACCAATCGCCGAAAAAGAGTTCGAAGAATTAAAATCTTATTCTCAAGAAACGGCAGGGATGACTGAGTTAGAGGCATGGGATGTTACTTATTTTGCTGAAAAACTACGTCAACAGCGTTATTCAATCTCACAAGAAGAGCTTAAGCCTTATTTCCCTGAAGATAAGGTTGTTGCCGGCTTGTTTGCTGTCGTAAATCGACTCTATGGTTTAGATATTAAAGAACGTACCGATATTGATGTTTGGCATAAAGATGTACGCTTCTTTGATATTTTTGATGATGAAGGCGAGTTACGCGGCCAGTTCTACCTAGATTTATATGCTCGAAACCATAAGCGTGGCGGTGCCTGGATGGATGAATGTGCAGTGCGTCGTCAAACCAAATCCGGTATTCAAACGCCAGTGGCATTCTTAACCTGTAACTTCTCTGAGCCGGTAGGTGATAAACCTGCTTTATTTACCCATGATGAAGTCACTACTTTGTTCCATGAGTTTGGTCATGGCTTACACCATATGTTGACTAAGATTCACTATGCAGGAGTGTCAGGCATTAATGGTGTGCCATGGGATGCGGTCGAATTGCCGAGCCAATTTATGGAAAACTGGGCCTGGGAGCGTGAAGCTTTAGACTTGATTTCTGGTCACTATGAAACTGGTGAAGTATTGCCACAAGACTTGTTCGATAAAATGATTGCTGCACGGAACTTCCAATCTGCAATGGTGATGGTGCGTCAGTTGGAGTTTTCATTATTTGATTTCCGTCTGCATTTAGAATTTGATCCAACACAAGATAAGCAAGTTGAAAAAATCTTAGCGGAAGTGCGTGACCAAGTCGCGGTGGTTAAGCCGCCAACATTTAATCGTTTTGCTCATAGCTTTTCCCATATTTTTGCTGGTGGTTACGCCGCAGGCTATTACAGCTATAAATGGGCGGAAGTATTATCAGCAGATGCATTTTCTAAGTTTGAAGAAAAAGGCATCTTCGATCGCAATACAGGTTTAGAGTTCTTGCAATCAATTTTAGAGCAGGGCGGTTCACGTGAGCCAATGGATTTATTTATTGAATTTCGTGGCCGTAAACCTGAAATTGATGCATTGCTTCGCCATACGGGTATCGCAGCCTAAGCAAGGACTCACTACGTGAAATATACTGATTTAAGAGACTTCATGGCTCACTTAGAAGAAAAAGGTGAGTTAAAGCGCATTAGTGCGGAAGTTGATCCAGTACTGGAAATGACCGAAATAAGTGATCGCGTCTTGCGTGCTGGTGGCCCCGCCTTATTATTCGAAAATGCCAAAGGTTATGACATTCCGGTATTGGCCAATTTATTTGGTACACCGGATCGGGTAGCGATGGGCATGGGCGAAGAGACGGTAGATGCTTTGCGTGATGTGGGTGAGTTATTAGCTTTTTTGAAAGAGCCTGAGCCACCGAAGAGCATGAAAGATGCGTGGCAGAAAATGCCCATCTTTAAACAAGTATTAAATATGGCCCCCAAAGTGGTGAAGTCAGCCGCCTGCCAGCAACAAATCATTGAAGGCGATGATGTTGATTTAAGCCAATACCCGATTCAATTATGTTGGCCAGAAGATGCTGCACCGTTAATTACCTGGGGTTTAGTGGTCACTAGAGGGCCACATAAAGAACGCCAAAACATGGGTATCTATCGCCAACAAGTGATCGGTAAAAATCGCGTCATTATGCGTTGGTTATCTCACCGAGGCGGCGCTCTAGACTTTAAAGAATGGCAGAAAGAACATCCGGGAGAACCTTTCCCTGTAACGGTGGTTTTAGGTTGTGATCCGGCAACGATTCTTGCTGCAGTGACACCTATTCCAGATACCTTGTCAGAATATGCGTTTGCGGGTTTATTACGTGGGTCTAAAACCGAATTAGTGAAATGCAAAGGCAATGATCTGCAAGTACCGGCCAGTGCTGAAATTGTGCTGGAAGGTGTGATCTACCCTGATGATATAGCTGATGAAGGCCCGTATGGTGATCACACCGGTTATTACAATGAGATTGACCAGTTCCCGGTGTTTACTATTGAACGCATCACCCAGCGAAAAAAACCGATATATCACAGCACCTATACCGGTCGGCCACCCGATGAGCCTGCTATTTTAGGTGTGGCCTTAAACGAAGTTTTTGTACCGATTCTGAAAAAACAATTTCCAGAAATTGTTGATTTTTATCTGCCACCTGAAGGTTGTTCATACCGAATGGCTGTTGTGAGCATGAAGAAGCAATATCCAGGTCATGCCAAACGGGTGATGATGGGCGTATGGTCATTTTTACGCCAGTTCATGTATACCAAATTTGTCATCGTAGTTGATGATGATGTGAATACGCGTGATTGGAATGATGTGATTTGGGCTATTACCACGCGTATGGATCCTGCTCGAGATACGACAATCATTGAAAACACCCCAATTGATTACCTTGATTTTGCATCACCGGTTTCAGGTTTAGGTTCAAAAATGGGTATGGATGCGACCAATAAATTGCCAGGTGAAACTGATCGTGAATGGGGCAGACCAATTGAACGTGACTCTGCTGTTGTAGCAAGGATTGATGAGATCTGGGCATCGTTAGGCATTGATGAAGAAAAGGCTTAATTTTTTAATAGAAGTGCCTATCTTCAATTAGTTGTTGCCAAGCTGTTTGCCAGCAACAATGATGAGATTGATTGGCTATAACAAAGACCTTAGCTAGTTTTGGCGAATCATATCCAGCGACAAAGTCTTGCACTAAACTGGCTGGAATAGTTTGGTCATTTACCCCAATAAAATGAATTTGTGGGATTGCTTGTAATTGTTGTTGATAATCGACAGGATTTAATGAGCCTATTAGTGGACTTACTCGATGTAATTGAGTCCAAGCCTGATGATCTAAATTAGCTGCTACGGTAATCAAGGCAGCTCCTCCAGAGTAACCGACCAATACAATGTGCTTAGCGCCAAACGCTACCTTGATTTGTGTAAGTGCTTGCTCAATCTAACCTTATATTAGCAGCAGTATGACCACAGCCAACTAAAGTCCATAACATTACAAATAGGCAAAAATTTTTCATCAGTATTTTGATCAAATAGGGCTTATAAAATGATGAGTATAAATTGAAAAATAAGTGACTGACATTTTACTGACGGTAAAAAAATAATTTTCTCTGTAAATAATTTTTAAATGCATTAATTACAATAACTTATATTGATGTGTTAGTGTATGGCGTAAAGCTTGCTTCGGTGCCCCTATTCTTATTTAGTAATAGTCTTTACCAAGGTCAATATTTGTTCATGAGATTAAGTTTTTCGTCTGCTCATTATACTTTTCATAAAATAACGCTATTAACATCGAGCATAAGGCACGCTTTGCTTGTTTCTTCTGCAATATTGTTATCCATGGATACCGCTTTTGCCAATATCGTAATAGATGATGATGCTACTGAAGGCGCAACGACGACAATTATTGCACCAAATAATCATATTCAAGCTGTCGATTTTAGCGATAATTCTGGAGCGGCGATTCGCATCAACGATAGCAATGGCGCCAACGGTTTATTAACAATCAATGGTGGCGTTACTGTTTCATCAAGTGATCTTGAAGCTGTGGTTGTAGGCGGCGGTGGCACTGCGAGTGTAAGTATCACCAATGCTGGTACGCTTTCATCGGTTTTAAATGGTTTACTAGTACAGGATGGTGCCGAGTTAACAGCTTTCGATAATACCGGTGGAATTATTGAAGCTACTGGCACTGGTGCTGGTTTATATCTTCAAGAAGATCAAGATAATGCCATAACCAATGCAGGTATCATCCGTAACACCGCAAATGGCGACGGCCTAAAGTTAGACTCGGAAGCACAAACTCAAGACTTTACCAACACAGGCACGATATCTTCTAATTCAGGTATAGCAATTAATGCTGATACTGCGATGGCTGGTGCGACCAATGGTTTTGTCAATACTGGCACTATAAGTGGTGGTGGAGCGGCGATTGATGCAGAAGCTGCATTTACCTTAACGAATAGCGGAACAGTCACCGGTAATATTGAGCACGCAACGAGTGGTGCATTAATCATTAGCCAAACAGCCGGAGCAATCACTGGCAATATCACATCTACTGCAGATGCTGCACATAGTCTTAATCTCACAGGTGGTAGCATCACTGGGAACATAACCCTCAATGGCACAACTGCAAATACATTTGTTTTAGATGGGGCCACGATCAATGGCAACGTTGATTTAGGCGACGGTGCTGCTAATTCAGTGACATTAACAACCGGCTCGTTACTAGGCTCGTTGGATATTGGTACTGGTACAACAGCGGTATCGATCAATACGGGAGTTGGTGATGCGATAACGGTCACGACATTTGATACTCTCACTTCTACTGTAAGCATGTCGGGTGCAGGCACATTTAATTCGACGACATTTAGTGTCAATGGCACGCTTAATCAGAGCGCTGGGACTTTAAGTACAGCAGATTTTAATATTGGTGATAATGATACGGTTACCCAAACAGGCACCGGTGTCATAAATTCAACCACGACAAGATTAGGTTCGGGAGCCACTTTGACCTTAAAAAATCAAGGTAGCGGACAGATACAAGGTGGTGCTGATGATCGAGGTAATGTGATTTTTTCTGGTAATTACAATACTGATGCAGCGCTAGGTATCTCAACGAATACTTTAGCTTCTGTAACCGTTAATACTGGTCAAGTTTTAACTTTAGACCAAAATGCAGATGTACTAACTTTTAATAACAATGGCACCGTTAATCAGAGTGCTGGTACAGCAAACATTACCACCTTAAACATAGGTGATAACGATACCTACACTCAAACGGGCAGTGGTGTATTAAATACCACGACCACCAAGATTGGCAGTGGTGCAACGTTAACGTTGAATAATCAAGGTACCGGCCTTATTCAAGGCACCGCAGATAATCAAGGTGCTCTAGTCTTTAGTGGTAATTACAATACTGATGCAGCTCTAGGCACGGTGGCAAATACCCTTGCTTCGGTTACTGTCAATGGCGGAAGCACTTTAACGTTAGATCAAAACAGTGATGTTACGACCTTTACTAATAATGGCACTGTAAATCAAACTGCCGGCACATTAGCTGCGACGACTTTAAATATCGGCGCGAGTGATACGCTCACTCAAACAGGAACAGGTGTAATTAACAGCACTACGACGAATATAGGTGCTGGTGGTAGCTTAACTTTATTAAACCAAGGTACCGGCCTTATTCAAGGTACCGCAGATAATCAAGGTGCTTTGGTATTTAGTGGCAACTATAATACGGACGCAGCATTAGGTACGGCGGCGAATACCTTAGCTTCAGTTACCGTAAATACCGGTCAAACTCTAACTTTAGATCAAAATGCTGACGTTACCACATTCAACAACAATGGCACCGTGAATCAAAGTGCTGGCACGGCTAATATCAGTACTTTAAATATTGCTGCGGGCGAAACGATTACCCAAACCGGTACTGGTATATTAAATACCACGACCACCAAGATTGGCAGTGGTGCAACGTTAACGTTGAATAATCAAGGTACCGGCCTTATTCAAGGAACAGCTGATAACCAAGGTGCTGTAGTCTTTAGTGGTAGTTACAACACTGATGCAGCTCTAGGCACGGTGGCAAATACCCTCGCTTCGGTTACTGTCAATGGCGGAAGCACTTTAACGTTAGATCAAAATAGTGATGTTACGACCTTTACTAATAATGGCACTGTTAATCAAACTGCCGGCACATTAGCTGCGACGACTTTAAATATCGGCGCGAGTGATACGCTCACTCAAACAGGAACAGGTGTAATTAACAGCACTACGACGAATATTGGCAACGGTGCAACGTTAACGTTGAATAACCAAGGCACAGGTCTTATTCAAGGCACTGCAGATAATCAAGGTGCTCTAGTCTTTAGTGGTAATTACAACACTGATGCAGCATTAGGTACGGCGGCGAATACCTTAGCTTCGGTTACCGTAAATGACGGTCAAACTCTAACCTTAGATCAAAATGCTGACGTTACCACATTTAATAACAATGGCACCGTCAATCAGAGTGCTGGCACAGCAAACATGACCACCTTAAATATTGATGCCGGTGATACCTTTACTCAATCGGGAACAGGTGCCGTAAACGCAACTAATATCAACCTTGGTAATGCTTCGACTTTAATCGTTAATAATCAAGGTACCGGTGCTATCCAAGGAACTGCAGATGGTGATGGTGACTTAGTATTTAGTGGTAACTACAATACCGATGCTGCTTTAGGTACGTCAGCAAATTCTTTGGCATCTATTACTGTCAATGCTGGCCAAACTTTAACCTTAGATCAAGCAAGTGATGCGATTAGTTTGGCTATTGCAGGTGTGTTAGATAAGTCTACTGCGAGTGCGATGGTTGGCAATACGACGATCAACGATGGTGGTCAGCTCAATATTGCTAATAACTTTACTCATACCGGTAATTTGACGGTAGGTCAGGCTGCAAGTGCTGTCGTTAGTGTGGATGCTGGAGTGATGTCAGCACTAGTTGGTAACTACACACAAACAACTGGCGGTATTTTCCAGCTGGGTGCTGATAGTAATACTAACTTTGGTCAGATGACGGTAACGGGTACAGCAACATTTGCCAGTAACGCGAAGTTTGATGTTGATGTAAATATGGTCAACACCTTAGCAATCGGCGAAACGTTATCATCAGTCGTTTCAGCTACCAGCTTAGTTTCTGATGGCACATTCAAAGTAACTGATAACTCAGCATTATTTAACTTCACCGGTGCGATAAATGGCAATGCGATTGATATTTTTGTCGTCAATGCTGATTCGGTTGTAGATATTGTCGGTCGAACAGGTTCACCAGCAGCAGTTGGTGCTGCAGCTGTCTTTGATGACTGGGTATTAAATGGTGGAGATACACCTGGAGTAGCAGATGTATTAGCTGTATTTGGACCACTTGAAACCGAACAAGAAGTGGCTGATGCCATTGAGTCTTCGTTACCTGGCTTATCTGGTGGTATTGCTCAAGCAACCAGTTTCGCGACCACAGCAATGACGAGTTTGATTGGTTCACGTCAAGATGTTGCACGAGGCCTTTCATCCGGTGATGACATCATTTCGGATAAAAATTTCTGGATAGCACCTTATGGAAGTTGGACCGATCAAGATGATCGCCAAGGTGTATCTGGCTATCAAGTCGATAGCTATGGTCTTGCGATTGGCGTGGATGAAGAGTTATCACCGTGGTTTAATTTAGGGCTTGCTTTTGCTTATACACGTAGTGATATAGAGAGTGATTTAGCATTTGGTAGACATAGTGTTGATGTCGATAGTTATCAGGCAAAACTCTATGCAACAGCCATGTTAAGTGACGCTACTGCTTTGAATCTTCAGCTTGGTGCTGGTCGCTCAGACTATGATAGTAAGCGTCGTGTCTTTACGTTAGATGTGGCCGAAGTCGAATATGACAGCTGGCATGCTCAAGTTAATGCAGAGTTAGAACACAGCTTATACGTGGCCAATAACTTTGTTATGACGCCTTATATTTATGCTGATTACAGCTATGTTGCTGTTGAAGGTTATGAAGAAGAAAATGCCGCCGCTTTAAACCTGACTGTTGAACAAGATAGTAATGAAACGTTAATAGTCGGTGTCGGGGCTAAAGCTGATTATGCTGCTAGCTCAAGCATCTCAATATTGGCCGATGCTGCAGTCGGTTATGACTTTATGGCAAGACGTTCTAGCATTACTTCAAGTTTTGAAGGTGGTGGCGGTACGTTTTCCACTATTGGTATCAAACCTGATGAACTGGTATATCGAGCAGGCTTAGGCTTTAGATACAGTAGTGATAATGGCAGTGAAATAACAGCCAATTATAATTTTTATGGTCGTGAAGACTATACCGATCAAGCCTTGTCCATTAAGTACAGTATGTATTTTTAAGCCATCTATTATTAAATGACAGCTAGGAGTATGCCCAATGAGAATGTTACACACGATGTTAAGAGTTGGTGATTTGCAGCGATCAATTCACTTTTATACCGATGTTATGGGCATGACCGTGTTACGCGAAGAAGAATATCCTGAAGGTAAATTTTCACTCGCCTTTGTAGGCTATGGAGATGAACGGTCAAATACCGTTATTGAACTCACGTATAACTGGGGCACGGATAACTATGATTTAGGCGAAGGCTTTGGTCATATTGCAATTGCGGTCCCAGATGCCTATGCCGCCTGCGACAAAATTAAACAGTTAGGTGGCAAGGTGATTCGCGAAGCGGGCCCCATGATGCATGGCACACTCGTTTTAGCTTTTGTGGAAGATCCTGACGGTTACAAAATCGAGTTAATTGAGAGTGACTAATTAGCTAATTTGTTAATAGCCTGTTGTATTACAGCTAACCACGGTGCTGATACTTCTACGCGAGTAATACAGCTGTAGTTAATCATTGGGCAAGGCATTGCTAGCGGCCGGTAAACCGTTCCGTTGACGCAGTTATGTTTCAATGATTCAGCGATAGTAGCAATGCCTTGACCTGCAGCCACCAGGCCAATAGCGGTTGAGCGTGGTGCCGTTTCAATAATATGCTGAGGGTGAAAGCCTGCTTGCTGACAGTAATTTATGATGTCGTCATACATGCTGGGGTTGGTATGACGAGGAAATACGATCAAGGTTTGACCTTTTAAGTCGCCAGCTTCAAGTATTGTCTTGGCAAGCAATGGGTGATTATCAGGCAAGATAATGCCGGTTCGATCTGCCTTGATGGCTAAGGTGTTTAATAATGGATGTTCAGGTCGGTGCAAAATAAAGGCGGCGTCGAGTTGTTTATCTAATACGGCTTGTATTAGTTCATCAGAAGTTGCTTCCTTAAACTCAAATTCACATTGTTCTAACTGCTGATGCAATTGTTTAATAATGCTAGGTAGAAAACTCGACATTGCTGCACTAGAAAAGCCAAGTTTAATATTGATGAACTGACCATTAGCAATCGCTTGGGTTCGGTTGGTGATGATATTAAGTTGCTCAAACAATGAGGGTAAGGATTCAAAAAGGTGCTGGCCGGCATCAGTTAGCGATATCTGACGTTTTTGGCGATTAAATAGCTGACAATCTAGCGCTTGTTCTAATTGTGCTATTTGGCGAGATAAGGCCGGTTGAGCTATATGTAATATTTCAGCTGCTTGGCGAAAATTTAATGTTTGAGCAATAGTTAAGAAGGTTCTTAACTGGCGAAGGTCAAAATTAAACTGATATAAATTAGGCATCATTTGAGCTTAATTCTATATTGGACTGTTATCAGATGTCTACGGATAATTTTGGTCGATTGGCAGTATTGCTAATTTAAAACTATCGTCAGGAGCCCACTATGAAAATGATTAAAAAAACCTTGTTAACGACATTGATGCTCGCTTTCTCTGCCAGCAGTTTTGCGGATAGCTCAGCTGATAATAAGGCATTAGCGGAGCAGTTAAACAACACGTGGAATGCTACTTTTAATAAAGGTGATGCAAAAGCCGTAGCCCAGCTTTATAGTGAACATGCCATCTTATCGCCAGGCAATGGCCAGATTTTAAAAGGCCAACAGCAAGTTGAAACGTTATTCCAAAGCTTTGTTGATGGCGGTGTTCATAACCATGGGATTGATATTGTCGAAAGTTATCGAGAAGGTAATACCTTATATCAAGTCGCTAAATGGCAGGCTAACGGTCAAACTAAAGAAGGAGAAACACCAACATTTGGTGGTGTTGTGACCTTAGTTTCAAAGCTAAATGATCAAGGGGAGTGGAAACTTCAGCTACATAGCTGGAATGTCGCTAACTAAAGACCATCAGTATTTTTTTCGACCCAGCGCTCCCCATCTTTTCTGGTTTCTTTTTTCCAGAAAGGGGCGAGTTGTTTTAACTCTTCTATCAACCAACTACACGCATCTAAAGAAGCGCGACGATGAGCAGACCAACATGCGATAAGTACGATTGGGTTGGATGGTTCTATTTTGCCAACACGGTGAATAATGAGACAGTCTAATAAGGCAGGCCATTTCTGTTTGGCCTCTGCTTCTAATTGCTCTAAATAACGCTGTGTCATGGCAGGATAATGCTCTAGAGTCATCTCACTGACATCAGCATCATCATTAAAATCACGCATACTACCGATAAATGTCGCTGTAGCGCCAAATTGGCTGCCTAAATCAGCTTGTTGCTGGTGGCCATTTAATTCATACCATGGATCAAAGGCGGTACTGATAATCTTACTGGCCATTATTAACCACCAGTAACAGGTGGAAAAAACGCCACTTCATCACCATCAAAGACAGCAGTATTCAGTTGAGCATAGTCAAGGTTAACGGCAACGAGCATATTATCAGGTGCTTCTGCATTATCAGTGGCTATGTTCCAGGCATCACCTGCAGTTTCTGCGGCATCTATCGACAGTTCTTCCATGCCTACTTTTTCTCGCAAACTAGCAAAGAATTTGACTTGAATACTCATATGGTTAATTGTTTCTTGCATTGAAAACTAAAAGGATAACATTTGATGTCAGATTTAACGCATTTTAATCAAGCTGGCGAAGCGCATATGGTTGATGTCGGTAGCAAGTCAGTAACAAAACGCGTTGCGGTTGCTGAAGGAAAAATTGAGATGTTGGCTCCAACTTTAGACTTGATTAAGCAAGGTAATCATAAAAAAGGTGATGTATTAGGAATTGCCCGCATTGCCGGTATTATGGGCGCAAAGCGAACAGCAGATTTAATTCCTCTATGTCATCCTCTAGCATTAACAAAAGTCTCGGTTGAATTTGATATTTTAGATGACGAAAACGCTGTCGTTTGTCGTGCTCAGGTTGAAACCAGTGGTCAAACGGGGGTTGAAATGGAAGCCTTAACGGCGGTGCAAGTTTGCTTATTAACGATCTACGATATGTGTAAAGCCGTTGATCGTGGGATGACGATGTCTGCAACACGTTTATTAGAGAAAGCAGGTGGTAAGTCGGGTCATTGGTTGCGTGACGATTAATCAAAGATCGAATTAAAGTTGACTAACTGTCCTGATTGTGAGCTGTCATAGCCTGTTGAGTTCGACAGGCTATGTTGATAAGCATCACTTTGTAATAACGCGATGATCTTGCTAACCCGACCATCATTAAGAATTGTTTTAGGCACAGCAAGACAATAATGTTCCCAAATCAACGGTATAAATTCGAGGTTAAACTTTTCAGCCATGGCTGAAATTCCTAGTCCTACATCAGCTACGCCACTCGCGATCATCGCTGCTACTGCCATATGGGTGAATTCTTCATGTTGATAGCCATTAATTTGCTCTGCGTTAATATTGTCTGCAGCTAATAACTGATCAAATAATAAGCGTGTTCCTGAGCCTGATTGACGATTAATAAACTGAACTTTATTGTTCGTCAAAGACTTCACGCCACGGATCTTTTTCGGGTTTGATGCTTGCACCATCAAGCCTTGGTTTCGCTTAACCACGTAGATCAGCTGATGTTGTTGGGAATTAATGAGCGATAAGTATTGTGGGCTGAGCTGCTTTGTAATGTCGCCAGCTGGAATATGAAAGCCGGCAATATCACAGCTGCCTTGTGTTAGCGCTTGTAAGCTTTCTAGGCTGCCATGAAAATGTAAATCTAACTTAAAGTCAGTTTGCTGATTTATCAAATCACGCAATGAGCCAATGGCTAGGCCATGACTAGCAAATATATTCAGCGATGTTTGTTTATCTTGAATTAATAACGATTCGAACTCTTGCTTGAACTGAGTTGCGAAATTATCTAGATCGGGTGAGAATCTGGCTTGTAACTGTAAGTGTGCTTTTAACAGTTTTTCACCAATGACAGATAGATGCGCCCCGCGCCCTCGCTCAAGTATGACGAGGGGTTGTTGCAATGCTTTTTCCCATTTACCTAGTAATCCCCAAGCAAAACGATACGAGACATTTACTTTTTCAGTTGCACGTTTTAACGATCCTAATTCTTCAACGGATTGTAATAAGGAAAATAAGATTGGATCGATAGAGTGCTCTTTATCGAAACTGATCTGCCAATTTAAATTGATTTTAATATTCATAATATGAACATGTAATCATATTTTTAAATGTAAAAACAAGGCGTAGAATGTATTTATGTCACATTTAAATATGTTAGGTGGTTCATATTTGATGTAGCTAGAAGCATAATTAAGGAGTTAGAAAATGAATTTTAAAATGACAATGGTCGCGGCCACAATACTGTCATTAAACAGTATGACTGCCTCTGCGGGTTCAGAAATTGAAACGTTGATAAATATGCTGCATGAGAATGGCATGGTCAGCGATGAACAATATGGCCGCTTAGTTGCTGAGCTAAAACAAAACCAAACTGTGGCGAATGAAGAAAAAGCAGAAGTTACTAAGCAACTGGCGGAAGCAACAAAACCTTCTGATGTTGAAGTGAAATTTAATAAAGGTGCGTTGGCTGTCAACAGTCGAGATGGCAAGTTTAATCTTAATCTTGGTGGCCGAGTGCAAGCGGATGCTGCTGTATATAGTGGTGATCCTGATATGGGTAACGGAACTGAAATTCGCCGTGGTCGTATCTATATATCGGGCACGATGTATCACGATTGGGGGTACAAGTTAGAGTATGAGTTTGCTAATACCGGTGCAAATGGTAAAGGTATTACCGATGCTTATTTAACTTATAACGGTTTTGATGATGTGCAGGTAAAAGTGGGTAACTTCAAAGACCCGTTTAGTCTTGAATATCAAGCCAGTTCGAAGTACACCTTGTTTACTGAACGTTCATTAGCGGGTGCGTTTATTCCTGGTCGTCATATGGGTGCGATGGCAAGTACTAAGCAAAAACATTGGTCATTAGCTGCCGCTGTATTTGGTGATTCTGTATCCACTAAAGGTGGAGCGGAAGATGAAGGTTGGGGGTTAGGTACGCGTGCTACTTTCGCTCCGATCAATGAAAAAGGAAAGGTGGTTCATTTAGGCTTAGGTTTAAATTATCGCGATACCGATGATGCTGAAACTGCGCAATTTAAGTCGCAACCAGAAACACATATTGCGGGAGAAAATATTGTTGATACCAGCACTATTGCAAATGTTGATGATTATTTAAAACTAGGTGTTGAAGCTGCCGCGAGCTTTGGTCCTTTACATGCTCAAGCTGAATACACGACAACATCTGTCAGTCGTAGCAGTGGCAGTGATTTGGACTTTGATGGCTGGTATGTGCAAACAGGTTACTTTATCACTGGCGAGTCTCGTAAATATAAAAAAGGTGCGTTCAGTGGTGTGACTCCAAAGAGCATTGTTGGTGAAGGCGGTATTGGTGCATGGGAGCTAGGTTTACGTTATAGCAGCTTAGATTTATCTGATTCAGACATTGACGGCGGGGAAGTTGATTCGGTCACTCTTGGTTTGAACTGGTATGCAACACCAAGTTTACGATTCTCAGCTAACTACGTGGACGTATTGGATGTGGATGGCGGCGCTAATGATAATGATGAACCTAGTTTGTACCAAGTGCGTAGTCAGTGGGCATTTTAATTAACTGTTGTTATGAAGGTTTGTTTGAAGGGTAATAAATGAAAAAGATGCAATTGGTGTTAACTGTCATATTGAGCTTGGCAACGTTGTCAGCCCATGCGGTTGAACACTTAAAACTATCGACAACAACCAGTACCGATAATTCAGGTTTATTAGCAGTATTACATCCAGTATTTGAAGCTAAATATGATGCAAAAGTGGATGTGATTGCGGTAGGTACAGGTAAGGCATTAAAAATTGGTGGTAATGGCGATGTGGATGTAGTGTTTGTTCATGCGCCTGCTGCTGAACTGAAATATGTTGAACAAGGTGATTTTATTGATCGCAAAGCAGTCATGCACAATGATTTTGTTGTGGTAGGCAGTCAAAACGACCCTGCAAAATTACTGACTGCTGAATCTGCGGTACAAGCATTGCAACTTATTGCTGAGCAGCAAGTGGCATTTATTTCGCGTGGCGATGATTCCGGAACTCATAAAAAAGAAAAATCATTATGGTCTGCTGCTGATATCCAACCTGAAGGGAAATGGTATGTGCAAGCAGGTCAAGGTATGGGCGCGGTATTGAAAATTGCTGATGAGAAGCAAGCTTATGCATTGACTGACCGCGGAACTCAAATTGCTTATCAAGATAAAATGAGTTTAAAAGTGGTATTTGAAGGCGATGAAGTCTTATTTAATCCCTATCATGTGATGGCAGTTAATCCGAAAAAACACCGTCATGTTAACTATGATCTGGCGAGCAAGTACATTGCATTTGTTACTAGTGAGCAAGGCCAAGCGATTATTAATAATTTTCGTAAAGCAGAGCAACAGTTATTTTACCCTGATGCATTAAAATAACGATGAGTACAAAAAAAGCCGGTAACGTTAAACGTTACCGGCTTTTTTTATGGCTGAAATGTAATACAGGTTTACTAAGGCATTAAACTGTCAGCAGCCGCCTTTAATTTATCTTGTTCAGCATCCACGTCCATAGTTGTTGTTTGGTCAACTACATCAGCAGCTTTATCCATCATGTCATCATCTGACATCGTTGCTGTTGTATCTAATTGGCTAGCATCAGGTAAGTCGGTTGTTTGCTCGCTAACCATCTCAGTCGCTGTTGCCTGCATATCATCAGTAGACTGTTCGCCCATTTGCTGTTCAACGATCGCTTTGGCTTTAGCCATTAAATCATCGCTTACTTGTTCTGTAGCATCGGTTGTTTGCTCAACCATTTCATCAGCGGTTGATGTTAATGGTTGTTCATCGCTGGTCATTTCTGCAACTGGCTCTGCTATTACAGTTTCTGTGCTGGTGGTATCGATGTTTAGTTTTGCTGCTTCGTCTGCAACCATTTCTGTTGCTTGAGGCGCTACTTCCATGGTTTCTTCGATAATAGTATTACTACTCCTATTCATTGTTTCAGGCGTATCAGCAGCTTGATCGCAGGCCGATAAAGCGAAACTAGCTGTAATTAATGCAGATAACGTTAGTTTGTTCATACTTGAATTCCTTTTATATAGTAAATAGGTTGATTTTAACCTTGGTTGAGTAAACTGCGTAAGTCGATGATGGCTGCATTAGCGCGTGATATATACGATGCCATGACTAGCGAGTGGTTAGCCACTAGACCAAAACCGCTGCCATTTAAAATAACGGGACTCCAGATATTTTCCTGGGTAGCTTCTAATTCGCGAATAATCTGACGCAAGCTGACTAAAGCATTTTTCTTAGTCAAAATGTCGGCAAAGTCATGTTCGATAGCTTTTAATAAATGGATAAGTGCCCAGCTAGTACCGCGAGACTCATAAAAGACATCATCAATTTGTGTCCATGGTGTTTGGATGACTATTTCTGCTGGAGCTGGTGTAGATTGGTTGGCAGCAGGATCGCCGGCAAGGTCGGTATTAATACGGACCTGACCGACACTAGCACTTAAGCGTTGCGATAAGCTCCCTAACCGTTTTTCAACGATAGCGAGCCAATCGGCTAAGTTATCCGCACGCGCATAGAATTGCGCACTTGATTGTTCAGAACTACTGAGTCGCGTTAAGTAAGACTCCAGAGCATTAATGCCTTTTTTATATTCACGTTCAGTCGGTGGGAATAACCAGGATTCAGAATTGAAATTAAACTGTGGTTCAGCAATCGCTAAATCACTGTCTTCCAATGATTGAGATTGTGAACGGCTAATATCATTACGAAGGGCACGGGAAAAATCACGGATTTGGGTTAATACCCCAAATTCCCAATTAGGAATATTGTCCATCCAGATCGACGGCGGCATCACATCATTACTAAGGTAGCCGCCGGATTTGTTTAATAAAGTATTGCTGATGGTAATCAGCGTAGCTGTTGAGGTGTAGCCAGTGACGAGAGTGTGTTGGCGGCTGCTGGCGATGTTGTGAGCATTTTGGGCTGGAGAAAATTGATCGGGTTCACAACTCCACCACAGCATTAGTAGGATGCATAACAAGATAATAATGCTCAGACTAATGCCCGCAATAGACAGGACTTTATTACGAGAGGATGGGTCATTAATGTTATCGAGTAAATTTAAGCTCAATTCGCGGAGTTGAGCAGGTAGTTTGGTAAAGTTCATAGAACTCAATCTTGATAGGGATAATGGCTGATAGATTATGCCCTTAACATCAGAATGACAATAACTATATAAGATATAAAGTAAATCAAACTTGACTTGTGGGGCCTAACCTCCGAATAATGGGCGATTTGCAAAAATGCTGGAAAGCGGAGGACGCTTTTAATTATGACATTGAGAATCGAAATCGAAGATCTGGCCAAACATTTTGGTGCGATTAAAGCCGTTGATGGCGTGTCATTTTCGGTTAAGAAAGGTGAGGTTTTAGGCTTTTTAGGGCCAAATGGTGCGGGTAAGTCCACTACCATGAAAATGATCACCGGTTTCTTAACGCCAACACGGGGCACAGTGCGCGTGTGTGGTCATGATGTTTTAACTGACCCAATCGCGGTAAAAGCAAGTTTAGGTTATTTGCCGGAAGGTGCGCCTGCTTATGCAGATATGACGCCATACAGCTTCCTACGCTTTATTGCTGATATACGTGGTTTGTCAGGTAATGAAAAAAAGCGAGCGGTAGACTTTGCCGCAGAACGTGCACAAATTAAGAACGTCATGTTCCAACCGATTGAAACCTTATCTAAAGGTTATAAGCGTCGTGTTGGTTTAGCACAGGCTATTTTGCATAATCCGCCAGTACTCATTTTGGATGAACCAACTGATGGTTTAGATCCAAATCAAAAACATGAAGTACGTAATTTAATTAATGAAATGGCTGATGATAAAGCCATCATTATTTCAACCCATATTTTGGAAGAGGTACATGCATTGTGTACGCGCAATGTGGTGATTGCCAACGGTAAAGTACAGTTTAATGGTACGCCTCATGAGTTAGAAGCAATGTCTCGTTACCATAATGCGGTGTGTGTTTCGGTTGAAAGTGCTGAGCAAGATAAATTTAGTGCCTTTTTGAAATCACTCGATTTTGTTAGCGACATTGAATTGTTATCAGCTGAACGTGGTGTACGTGTTTATCCGAATCAAGGCCAGCAAATCACCGCTGAATTATCACAAGCGATTCGAGCTAATGGTTGGAGCATTGATTCACTTTACGCCGAGCATGGTCGTTTAGATGAAGTATTCCGTACCATTACAATCAACAGTGCTCAAGGTGGAAAATAATGAATATGAGTAACATTTGGTTCATTATGAAACGTGAGTTTAATGGCTATTTTGCAACGCCAGTCGCTTATGTTTTTATTATTATTTTCTTATTACTAACGGGGTTTTCGACCTTTTTTGTCGGCAACTTCTTTGAGCGTGGCGAAGCTGATTTATATCCATTTTTCTCCTTGCACCCATGGTTATATGTTTTATTAATTCCAGCTATTTCAATGCGTTTATGGTCAGAAGAGCGAAAAAGTGGCTCAATAGAATTATTAATGACGTTACCGATATCGGTATTTGAAGCTGTATTGGGTAAGTTCTTGGCGGCTTGGGCTTTTACTGGCCTGGCGTTGATTTTGAACTTTCCTTTATGGATCACGGTTAATTATCTTGGCTCGCCTGATAACGGTGTTATTTTTGCTGGATTTTTAGGTAGCTTCTTAATGGCAGGTGGGTTTTTAGCTATCGGTTCATGTGTTTCAGCATTGACTAAAAATCAGGTTATTGCCTTTGTATTAAGTTTGATAGTCAGCTTAATTTTTGTATTAAGTGGTTACGGCATCGTTTTGGACTTCTTTAGTAGTTGGGCGCCAAGCGCATTGGTTGAAGCTATTAGTAATTTCAGCTTCTATACTCGCTTTGACGCTATATCTAAGGGTGTAATTGATATGCGCGATATGTTGTATTTTGCATCGGTCATTATGGTGTGGTTGTTTGCGAATGCCATTGTAATTAATGCCCGTAAGGCCGATTAGGAAATTTTTAACATGAATAAACAACTCTTATCGACCAGCGGATTGATATTAGCGGTACTCTTATTTATATCGTTTAATATTGTCACCAATGGTAATTTTAAATCATCTCGAATTGATCTTACGCAAGCTCAGATTTATACCTTATCTGAAGGTTCATTAAATATTATTGAAGCGATAGATGAGCCGTTGACCCTACGTTTTTACTACTCTGACCAAGTAGCACAAGAACTTCCTAGCTTAAAAGCTTATGCACAACGGGTGCAGGAACTATTGGCTGAATATCAGCGTGCTTCAAACGGCATGATTGAATTAGTCGTTATTAATCCTGAACCGTACTCAGATAATGAGCAACGTGCTCAGCAATATGGTTTGCAAGGGGTGCCGATTGAAGGCGAAGTCGATGCGCTTTATTTTGGTTTAGCGGGTAGTAACTTATTAGATGGCCGTGAAAGTATTTCCTTTTTCCAGCCTGAAAAAGAAGATGTACTGGAATATGACTTAACTAAATTAGTTTATAAACTGTCCAGTGCAGAAAGAAAATCGGTAGGTGTGATCAGTGCTTTGCCGATTGATGGTGAAGAATTTGATCCATTAAAAGGTGAGTCACCTTCTGGTGATGGCCCTGAGCCTTGGGCGGTAATGGCTGAGTTACGTCAAATGTTTAATGTGACCGTATTGCCAAAAGATATTCGCCGCATTCCATCTAGCTTAGATGTGTTGTTGGTCGTGCATCCTAAAGACTTTGATAAGAAAACGCTGTACGCGATTGATCAATATGTTTTACGTGGTGGCAAGCTGATTACCTTTGTTGATCCTTACGCTGAAATTGATATTCCAGAGAAAGATCCGGATAACCCAATGGCGGCAATGTTAGCAACTCGTAGCTCAAATATGCCTGAACTATTTAAGCAATGGGGTATTGAGCGTGTTGGTGCCGATATTATTGCTGATCGTAAAACAGCTATAAAAGTTGATTTCGGTGCGCGTTCTAATAACAAAGCGATTGACTATGTCTTATGGCATGCGATTCCGGCTGAGCAATTTAATAGTGAACAAGCGATTACCAGTCAATTAAAACGAGTAGAAGTGGCTACAACCGGTCGCTTTAAAGCGCTCGACGATGCAACTACAGTCGTAACACCATTGTTTTCATCAAGTAATGAAGCAATGTTAGTAGATAAACGGGTCGTACAGTTTCGTAATGATCCAATGGCTTTATTGACTAAATACCAGCCTGGTACGCTCAGCTATGATGTGGCTGTTAGAGTTAATGGCCCTGTTACATCTGCATTCCCGGGGGGAATTGTTGATGATAAAGGTAAAAAAATATCCGGACATGTTGAACAGTCTAAGCAAGATATTGATGTAATTGCTGTGGCCGATGTTGATATGTTGCAAGATCGATTCTGGGTACAGTTACAAGACTTTTATGGCGAACAGATTGCTTATAGCACGTCTAATAATATTGATTTCATCATCAATGCTATTGATGATATGTCTGGTAGCAATGGTTTGATTAGTGTCCGGTCTCGTGCTGACTTTTCTCACCCCTTTGATCGTGTATTAGCGATACAACGCGAAGCTGAAAAACGCTACCGTACCAAAGAGCGTGAATTACAGAAGAAATTAAAAGAAGCGAAACAACGTATTGCCAGAATGCAGGTGGAACGTAGTGGTAGCGGCGAAGAAATTCTCAACCCAGAACAGCAGCAAGAAATAGCCGAGTTCCGTTTAGTGATGAACAAAACGCAGCAGCAGTTACGTGAAGTGCAAGGTGACTTACGTAAAGATATTGATACTTTGGATACCCAACTGAAGTTTTTCAATATTGGCTTAATTCCATTACTTGTTGCACTGATTGCTGTTATTAGTGGCTGGATGCGAGTACGTAAACGTACACAAGGCCGGAATCAACAATAATTAGCATGCTAAAACAGTTGTTTTAGTCTGATCCTCGAAATAGGTTTGAAGAAAGATGATAAAAAAATTAAATAGCCTGACTATTTTATTCATTGTCACCATGGTGATGCTGGTATTGATGTTGGTAACAATTCAACGGCCCGATAATGTGAGTGAAGATTACTCCATTTTATATCCTGAACTGTTTGACCAGTTGGGTGATGTTGATACGATTAAGTTTAAAAGTAGTCAGGATGAATTTACCTTATATAAACAAGGTGAAGACTGGCTAATTAAAGAGCGCTGGAATTTCCCGGCTGACTTTAACTTGGTTAAGCGGGCATTAATTGATATTGCTGAAGCTAAAGTTCTAGAGCGGAAAACAGACAGTAGTGAATATCATCCGTTATTAGGGGTGGAAGGTATTGAAGACGGCGGTCTGTCTATTCAAGTCACCCTGTTAAATGGTGAGCAACAAGTTGCCGGCTTAATCCTAGGTAATGAGCGTGAAATTGATAAGAATATGGGCCCACGTCAGTTTTATGTACGCCGTAGCAATGAAGATCGCGTTTGGTTAGCGGAAGGCTATTTGAACCTTAATCCACTGATGTTGAACTGGATTAAGAGTGAAGTGGTTAACGTTGCTCGTGAACGTATTGCTCAAGTGAATATTATCCAACCGAATGGTCAAACTGCAACGATTGTGAATGTTGGTAAAAAGAATAAGTTTGGTATACCAAGACTGATGGAAAGTACGGTATTTAAATATGAACAGTTAGGCTATGACATCGCCGGCACATTACATCAGTTGCGAATGGAAGATGTGCAGCCATTAACTGATTTTTCTCGTGGTGATAGTGAAGTGGTTACTGCTGAGTTTATTACCTTTGATGGTTTGAAAGTAACCTCTGAAACATCATTTATTGATGGCTTCTTTTATTCTACTTTCAAAGCGGAATATGATGCATCAGCGGTGAAAACAGCGCCAGAAGATATTCAACAGGCCGATGTTCTAAAATCAGTGGCAGAGGTTCAGCAAGAAGCACAAAAAATTACCAAAGACTTGCAATCATGGGTTTATCGCTTTGGTGGTTTTATTGGTACTAACCTAATGCGCGCTGAGGCGGATATTGTGACTGAAACAGGCAAGGCCATTCCTATGCCTGCTGACTTAACAGGTTTTGGTCAGTAAGTTTGATTTAAAGTGATAAAAAAAGGCTCCTTCGGGAGCCTTTTTTTATGGGCTAACTACAGAGCATTGGGATGCTCGACCTTCCATTCTTCAAGTAGCTCTTGCACTGCAATAGCTAAATCATCCGGTGAAAATTTAGGAATGAATTTATCTGCGCCTACTTTATCTACCATATTGTTATTAAAGGTACCGCTCATTGAACTGTGCAACAGGATTTTAATATCCTGCAAGTTTGGGTCTTTGCGAATCTCAGTTGTTAAGGTATAGCCATCCATCTCTGGCATTTCTATATCTGAAATAAGCATGGAAATGTGATTTTTTACATCTATTCCTTCTTCTACCCAAGCTTGTAGTTGTTCTAATGCTTCTTTACCGTCACGGACGATGGTGGTATCAACACCAATTTGTTCCATTGCACGTTTCACCTGATTTCTAGCGACACTAGAATCATCGGCAACCAGTATATGAGGGCGTTGTTCGGCATTTTTAGCTGCAAAATCATCTACCAGTTCGTCGGATACCATTTCATCAGCACCAATAACCTCAGCCATCACTTTTTCTACATCAATAATTTGTATGAGTTCGCCATCTAATTTAGTGATAGCTGTCATGTAGTTATTACGACCTGATGCGGTTGGTGGCGGCAAAATATCAGCCCAGCTGGTATTGATAATTCGTACAATATCTCGAACTAGAAAGCCTTGGATAGAGCGATTGTATTCGGTGATGATGACGAAAGATTTGTTTAAATCTTCGACAGGCGTACCACCAATACCTCTTGCCAGGTCAAAAATACTAATGGCATGACCTCGAATATGTGCAGCACCAGAAATAACAGGGTGTGAATGTGGCAGTTTGGTTAACGGCGGGCAGGGAATGGCTTCTTTTACTTTAAAGACATTGATGCCATACAGTTGTTTAGAGTCGAGTCTAAATAAGAGTAACTCTAAGCGATTATGACCAACTAATTGGGTGCGTTGGTCAACACCATCCATCATGCTTGCCATGAGCATTTCCTTCTAAATATTTTTCTTTTGAACTGGGCAAAAGTTTTGTTTTCTTAACAGTATAAACGAGTATTTCTTTTCCATAGATTGAAACCGTCAGAATTTGTTAGGCATAGACTTTGCTTTTATCTTTCATAAACAAGACAAATGTCATAAAAATGACGATGGTCTAAACAGGACAAACAGACATTATGGTTTTAAATTTTAAACAAATACTAGCGGGCATCGTATGGTTACTGTTGCCTGCTACAGCGGCTTACAGTGTACCGTTACAATCAACATCTAGTGTTGAACAAGTCGCTTATAGCTATGCCTTATCTACGGTGCAGGCTAGTTTTGATAACGCCCAGATTATGATGACACCATTAGATAAACGGTTACGGTTGAAGGCGTGTGAAACTAAATTAGAGGCTTTTGCTAATAACCCGATATTAGGTTTAGGTAAGCAAACAATCGGCGTTAAATGTAAATCACCCGTGGCGTGGACAGTCTATGTACCGGTGAAAGTTATAGTGCTTGAGCCGGTTGTTGTTGCGCTGCGTCCTTTGGCTGTTCATCACGTGATCAGTGAAGCCGATATTAAGTTGCAATCCAGGGATATCGGTAGCCTACGTAAAGGTTATATTAAAAAGTCACAACAAATTATCGGCCAACAGTTAAAATACCCGCTGGCCATGGGCACGGTGATTAGTCCTAATATGTTACGTCCACTTAAAGTGATCGCTCGCGGCGAACAGATCATGTTGGTCGCAACTGCTGGTAAAATGGAAGTGAGAATGAGTGGCATGGCACTATCTGATGGCAGCTTAGGTCAAAAAGTACGTGTCAAAAATATCTCTTCTAAACGAATTGTAGAAGGTGTGGTCGAGGGACCGGGTGTCGTTAAGGTCACAATGTAATGCTAGAACAAAATCTTTTTATTCAAGTTTTTAGCTTTGGTGCCGCTGTAATAGCTGGGAGCATTAGGAGACATAAATATGTCTGAAATAAATAATATAAAATCGACAGGACAGGCGGATCTAACAGCAAACCGCAATGTGAATGTGCGTGCTGATAGTGCAGCAGCAGCCGTTACCGGTGCAACTGAGCAGTCTTCTGATACGGTTAGTTTGACCAATACGGCAACTCAGCTGCAATCATTACAGCAAACATTATCAGATGTACCTGAAGTGGATAGTGGCCGTGTTGAAGCATTAAAAGCAGCGATTGCTGATGGTTCATATACGGTTGATTCAAATGAATTGGCACAGAACTTGATTGGGTTTGAACAACAACTTAATTAGGTGACGATCATGGCGACGACGACTTCAAAAAAATTACAAAGTATTTTATTAGCTGAACAACATGTTTCAGCACAACTACTTGAATTTATTATGGCTGAACGTAAAGCTTTGATTGAATCAGATGCCGAATTTATGAAAAGTATGGCTGAGAAGAAACAGCCATTAGTGATTCAGTTAGAGCAGTTAGGCCGCCAACGAGATGGCGTATTACAAGCTGAAGGTTTTACCGCTGATAAAGAAGGCTTAGCAGCCTTTATCGCTAACCAAATACCACAAGATTCAGCAGCTTTAAATCGAGTATTAGAACAGTTGAAAGGTACGGCTCATAAGTGCCGAGATAACAATCAAATTAATGGCGGTATTGTTAATGTAAACCGTCAACATCTACAGCGTGCAATCAGTATTTTCCGTGGTAGTGATGGCAGTGCAACTTCTTACGGCCCCGGTGGTGAATATAGCAGCCAAGTTGTACGTCAACCGTTATTAGGTCGCGTTTAAACTAAATTCAAAGCTATTTTTGGCACCATGTTGCCAATGTTGAAACCCATTCAGGCTGATCATTGAGACAGGGAATTAGGGTGAGTGATTCACCACCTGCTTCGAGAAATACCTCTTCACCCCGAATGGCAATTTCTTCTAACGTTTCTAAGCAATCAGTAACAAAAGCCGGACAAATAACGAGTACTTTTTTGGCGCCACTGTGTGCCAGTTCTTGCAAGCGTTGTTCGGTATTAGGTCCTAACCATTTTGCTCTACCCAGTCGTGATTGAAAGGCGATGGAGTATTGTTGTTCTGTTAGTGTCGTTTTCTCTACAAAGTACCGCGTTGTTTGCAATACTTGGTGTAGATAACATCGAGTCTGACTTTCTTGTCGTTGGCAGCAATCTTCATCTTCAATAAAGTGTGTATTTGGCTTATCAAATTTAGTAATGTGAGATTCGGGTAAGCCGTGATAACTGAAAACAATGTGATCAAAATCCCCATCGAGGTAAGGTTGAGCACTGCTTACTAAAGCCTGAATATAGTCAGGTTGTTTATAAAATGGTGGCATAACAGTGAGTGCTATATCTAACTTATTTTTGTTGATAACCCGTTCGGCTTCTTTAATCGACGTAGTTACTGTGCTCTCAGCAAAATGGGGGTAGAGAGGAATGAATAACACCTCATCAATGCCTTGCTTATGGAGTTTTAATAGCTCAGATTCAATACTGGGGTAGCCATAGCGCATTGCCATGGCTACAGGAATATCCACTTGCTGTTGAAGTGCTTGTTTTAGTTGTTCGGAAAGAACTATTAAAGGTGAACCTTGCTCCAGCCAAACGCTTTGATAGGCTGCAGCTGATGCTTTGGGCCGAGAAGGTAAAACCAATAAACTGACAATTAAACGGCGCAGTAACCAAGGGAGCTGGATGACGTAAGGATCCATCAAAAACTGATCGAGATAGGTTCGTACCGAAGATAAATCAGGTTGCTCAGGTGAACCTAAATTCGCTAATAATACTGCTTTTTTTCTCATGTATTGTTTTTTTTATTAGTTGATAAAGTATCAGCCAAAGCTGAATCTAATTCAGTATAGTCAAACTGGAAGCCTTGTGCCTGAGCTTTTTCAGGAATGACGCGTTGTCCGCTAACTAATAAACAAGACATTTCACCCAATATCAGTTTAAGTAGCCATGACGGTAGAGGAATTATTGCTGGTCGACGTAATTGTTTTGCCAAAGAATGTGTAAATTGCTTGTTAGTTACCGGCGAAGGGCTACAGGCATTAAATACGCCATCAGCCGTATTGGTCTCAAGTAAAAAGTTTATCAGCTTGATCATGTCCTGAAGGTGTATCCATGACATATATTGCTGACCACTCCCTAGCCGACCACCCAGGCCCATTTTAAATGGCAGTAGCAAGCGATTGAGGAAGCCACCGTTATGAGCTAATACTAAGCCAGTACGGACGATGCAGGTACGAATACCTAACTTGTTGGCGCGAAGGGCTTGTTGTTCCCATTGATTACAGAGTTGATGAGTATATTCATCATGATAGTGACTGGACTCAGTTAATACCGAACTGCCACTATTGCCATACCAACCTACCGCAGAGCCACTGATTAAAACACTGGGTTGGTGGTTACGAGATGATAACCAATCAACTAGTGACGAAGTTAATGCAATTCGACTCTGTTCAAGCATGGCTTTTCTTGTTGGTGTCCAAGGTCGATCGGCAATAGCTGCTCCTGCCAAATTAATGACACCGTCAATAGTGGTGTGCGGAGATATCTGGTTAAGTGAGCTAATAGCCATCAGCTGACGTTCGTTGTATTTGGCAACGGAGTTAGGACGTCGTGTCCAAATAATAATGTCATGGCCAGCATTTAATAAATAGTTACTCAGCGCAGTTCCTATTAAACCGGTGCCGCCGGTGATGAGATAGCTAGCCATGTTTGTTTACCTAACTGCATATTCGTTATGATATTTATCATACGCTGTTAACTATCAAACTGGTGAGCTAACTACCAGAGAAAATATATTTTATATTCGAAGGAAAAGAAATGGAAAGACGTCAGTTTCTTGCTTTATCATCGCTAGCAACGTTTGCTCAAGCTGTGATTGCAGCAGACAAAAAGTCACATACCGGTTTAGTAATAGATGAGCGTTTTATTGAGCATCATATTAGTCCAGCTCATCCGGAGTCGCCAGCACGCTATCAAGCCATTAGTGAGCAGTTACTACAACAAAACCTTTTGTCTAAACTGGTGTTAATTAAGCCTAAAGATAATGTTGAGGCATTATTGAAGCTTATCCATTCTGAGCAGCATATTGAGTCCATCAAGCAAGCTGGTTTAGTGGCACATCAACATGCGATGTTAGCAACAGGAGCTGTATTAGCTGCGGTTGATGCCGTTGGCCAACAGCAAGTCAGCAATGCTTTCTGTGCTTCTAGGCCGCCTGGTCATCATGCTTTAAATACCGGCCAGGAAGAGGGCTTTTGTTATTACAACCATGCTGCGCTAGCGGCTCGTTATGTTCAACAACAATATAAGCTAGAAAAAATATTGATTGTTGATTGGGACTACCATCATGGCAATGGTACTGAATGGGCGTTTTATAACGATCCATCCGTATTATATTTTTCGACACATGATAAGTTTGCTTATCCAGGCACTGGTTTTCCTGAGCGAGAAGGAGAAGGTGAGGGCAAAGGTTTTAATATAAACGTTCACCTAGGTTGTGGTACCACAGATGATGACATTATCACTGTATTCGAACAAAGACTTAGACCTGCTGTGGCCATGTTTAAACCTGATTTCATTATAATTTCAGCCGGTTTCGATAGTCGTGAAGATGATCTCCTAGGCTGTCATAAGATTACCGATCAAGGCTTTGCTCAGTTGACCAAAATAGTTAAAAATTTGGCACAACAACATTGTCATGGCCGACTAGTGTCCTTATTAGAGGGCGGCTATAACATTCAAGGAAATGCGAGTGCTGTCATAAGTCACCTAACAGAGTTAATTAAGTAATAGTTGTTAATTAACAAGGCCTTGATTTTATTAAAAGGAAGAATATTTTAACTAGGCATGCTTCATGCTTTACCTAATCCGCACACATATGTGGATGACAATAAAAAGTCACTGTCGATTTTAGGATACGAACACTAAAGGGATATTTAGGAGAAGGAAATGAACGCATTAGCACAACTGAAAGAATTTGATGAAGCCTCTTATGGAGACAGGGCCGCACAATATTCACAGTTACACACCTATTACGATGAAAAGTATAAAATTGGTTGGTTCTTGATGGATGGAGCTCCTAGACCTTGCTTTACTCCTACATTATTGAATGAACTATCTGATTATTTAACGACTGTAAAAGTAGAGTTAGATGAGACGAATGATCAAAAATATGATTATCTTGTTGTTGGTTCCAAAGTTGATGGCGTTTTTAATCTTGGCGGTGATTTAGACTTATTTATGTCTTTGATTAAAGATGGTAATCGCGATGCATTATTGAAGTATGCCGTTCATTGTGTTGATATTTTATATGCCAATATGTTCCACTTCGATGCTGATGTAACGACTGTTTCTTTGATTCAAGGTGATGCATTAGGTGGTGGGTTTGAAGCTTCACTGTCAAGCAATTTAATTATTGCTGAGCGCGGTGTAAAGATGGGCTTGCCAGAAGTTATCTTTAACTTATTCCCGGGCATGGGGGCTTACTCAATATTATCTAGAAAAGTCGGCCCAGCTCAAGCTGAAAAGATGATTATGTCTGGTAAATTGTATACTGCTGAAGAGCTATATGAGATGGGTGCAATCGATATTCTTGCTGAAAAAGGTGAGGGTGAGCTGGCACTTTATAAATATATAAAAAATGCCAGACGATCACCAAATAGCTTTAAAGCGATGGCTAAAGTAAAAGATATCTGTAACCCGATAAGTTATGAAGAGCTTGTCAGTATTGCTAATGTTTGGGCTGATGCGGCTCTTAACCTCACGCCTAAAGATTTAAAAATGATGACTAGATTAGTTAGCCGCCAAAATTCGAAATCAGCTTGATTTTACGAAGGCGGAGACTGTTCTTTGTTTTTTAATAAGGTGGCTTGTAATACAGATACGGTTTTTTTGAAGGCTTCATCAATGTTATGACACAACGTAATGAGTTGCTGACTGCCGATATCATAAGGTTTAAGCAACTCTGCTTGTATGCAGAGTTCGACTAGGTGTAGTGCGCCTAATTCTGTGGCTGAGCCTTTTAATGCATGTAAGCTCTCGCGATATGTAAGATAGTCATCATTGGCTGCGTTGGTGATTTGACTTACATGTTGATTGCCATCTAATTCAAAGCCATGAATGAGTGTTTGAATAAATGATTCGCCACCACCTAATACTGACAGTTCATTAATCACTGCATGATCAATCCACTGCGTGCTAAGTTGTGTTGGACGAGCGGGTTGGGCTGTGGAATTATCTGATGTTGCACTTGAAGAAAAAAGAGCAACCTGCTCAAGTAGTGCTTTTGAATTAATAGGTTTGGTCAAAAATGCATTAGCACCAGCAGCCATGCATTCTTGTCTCGCTTCTGGTGTCGCATCGGCCGTCAACATAATGATGGGAATATCACTCGTTGTATCTAGATAGCGTAATGCTTGAATAACTTCAAGTCCTGACATTTCAGGCATATTCATATCTAGAATTAACATATCAATGCTATCTATATCTTCAGCAAGGATGTCTAGGGCTTTGTCGCCTGAGTTTGCCGTCAGAATATTATGTCCGGCATGTTGTAACACCCCTTCCAATACTTGTTGGTTAACGCGGTTATCTTCTGCGATCAGTATAGTTAGTCCATGGGCTACTGCTTTTGAAGCGTAATGTTCGGCTAGTGTGACTACTTTTTTATCACTGAATGCTACTGATTGCGAAGCATGAATAGCATTAAACAGCAGTCTTTTATCTGCTGGGTCAGCAATCGTTGAGATAAAGTTTTCACGGATTTGAGGATCGAATTGGTTACGCTCAGCTGTATTAATTAATATAAGCGGTAACTGTTCTAAACTCTGTTCTGACTTGATCATTTGAGCAAATTTGATGGGTTCAATATCCAGCATACAGGCTTGATCAATGATTAACGCTTTATAGCTATCTTCATTTTCAATGGCAGTCATTAATTCTGATAATGCACGAGCAGGTGAGTTAACCGAGCTGAAGTTAGTCTGCCACGTTTTGAGTGCCGGCTCGATGATGGAGGCTGTTTCTGGTGTAGTAAGTAGTAATAAGTGATTGTCAGATAAGTTCAAATTGTCATAAGGAATCGCGGTGAAAGGTATTTCAAACCAAAAAGTGGTGCCCACTTCTAATTCGCTTTCTACGCCGATTTCTCCTCCCATTAATTCAACGAGTTCTTTAGATATTGTCGTACCTAAGCCGGTACCTCCGGGCTTATTCAATCCTGACGATGCTTGGGTAAAGTCATCAAAAATTGTCGATAGCGACTCTTTAGCTATTCCTATGCCTGAATCTTGTACTTCAAAGCGGATGGTAGGGTTTTCCATACTCATATCGGCAAGAGAGACGTATAGTTTAACCGATCCTTGGTCAGTAAATTTAATTGCGTTGCCAATCAAGTTAATAAGAATTTGTTTTAAGTGTTGTTCGTCACCTTGTAATAAAAAAGGTGTCGCGGCATTAATATTGTAATTAACTGATAAACCCTTTGTTGTAGCCGCAGGGCTTTGCATTTGAATAATGATGTTAATCAGTTGATGTAAGTCAAAAGTATCATTAGCAATGATAATTTTTCCGGCCTCAATTTTAGATATATCAAGGACATTTTCAATCAGGCCTAAGAGGGTATTTGCTGAGCTACGCATGATGTTTATAAATTCATGCTGTTGTTGATCTAGCTTGGTTTCCCCTATTAAATCTGCGATACCAATGACACCATTTAATGGTGTTCTTAGTTCGTGAGACATATTGGCCAGAAAGCGACTTTTGGCTTCATTTGCAAATTTGGCGGCTGTGATAGCGGCATGAAGTTTATTAATTAAAAAAGCTGAATAAAGCGGAACGACGATTAATAAAAGAATGAGGCTAATAGCAAAGGATTGCTGCTCGTTACCTTGCCAGTAATGTCCCCAAGTAATCGCGATTGAAAAGCCTATAAGGCCAACCACGAGTGATATATATAGGTAATTGACTCCATACCGAAAGCCATTACCTAAAATCACCCAAAGGTAGAGCACAAAGAGAAATACACTTTCGGAACCGGCCAAGAACATGACAATGGAAAGTGATACCAGATCTAATAATATTCCCATTACTCTTCGGACGGGGGAAGGTTTTGGGTTAACTATTAATGACGCTGCAATGAGAACTGCAACAAGGTAATAGCTTAGGGTAATTAAGCTTGGTTGAGATGAAATGGCGTCGAAAAATGTTTCACCATCAGCCCAAGGAAAGCAAAAGTATAAAATTAAACCAATGCCAAGGCTGAGCCTTATCTTTACTGCTTGCTCCGGTTCAGAGTCCGTTGTTTGAGCCAAGCGTTGTTTGAGTTTGGCTAGAATGGATCTATGACTCTTATCGGAAGCGGACATAAGTACCTATTGGATAGAATAATCAGGATTTATCAGCATAGTCTGACTGAATTTTTTTAATAGTGTCAATTCGAGATAGGAAAGCTTGTACACACTCAGGGTCTAACTGCGTTCCTGCTTGTTGTTTGATATAGTCGATCGACTCTTCAGTTGACCAGGCATGTTTATAAGGCCTTTCTGAAACCAGAGCGTCATAAATGTCAGCAATAGTGACTACGCGGGCTATGAGTGGAATTTCTTCGCCTTGCAAGCCATTTGGGTAGCCTTTGCCATCAAAACGTTCATGATGATTTAAGGCGATAACCGCACCAATTTGCATATAAATAGATTGGCTATCCGATAATATTGCATGACCAATGGTGGTATGGCCTTGCATGATCTCCCATTCATCAGGAGTGAACTTACCGGGTTTGAGTAATACATTATCTGGAATGCCTATTTTTCCAATGTCATGCATAGGAGCTGCATACTCTAGATCGTTGCATTCTTTTGGGGTGAACTTTCCGGTCGCTTCAGCAATCTGACGGGCATATTTTGCCATGCGAATGACATGATTGCCTGTGCCTTCATCACGATATTCACCGGCTTTTGCTAACCGAATGATGGTTTCTCTTTCTCTCGCGGAAATTTTTTCGGTAGCAACATCGACTTGTCTAGCCAACCAATCAGCACGATCTTGGATTATTAAATGTTGCTCGTGCATTTGTAGTAAGTTTCTACAACTGGTGCGGCATTCAATTTGATCGATGGGCCGAGTTAAGAAAGCGGTAGCACCTGCATCTAGAGCGTCATACCGGACTTCTTTTTCGCTCACCACGGTGATCATCATTGTCGGCACGTATTGGTGCAGTTCTTTTTGACGTACTCGACGAATAAATTCAATGCCATTCATTCCAGGCATTCGATAGTCGGTCACGATTAAGTCAGGACTGTTGTCATCAAGCCAAGTTAGGGCTTCAAGGGGATCGGCAAATGCTGTGACAACAATATTATCGGAAATTTGTTGAATAACTTTTTCTAATATGGCCCGGCCAGTTGATTGATCATCTAAAATTAATACTTGTCTATCTTTTTTCATAATGCTGAGTCGTCTTGCACTTTCATAAGGTTGTAGTACCGCATTTTTGTCACTATCGCCAGTCAAGAGACGTTACTCCATCTAAAAAGGCGTGGTTTTTTTGCTCCTCCTGCAAATATTCCACGATTGATAAGAAAGAGCTCTATCTCCATTACTCTAAAATTTTAATTTTTATCTGAACTGCTTATGTCAAAAGGCATTATGCGTATACAAAATCATTGTGTCTAGCGGGTTAGGGCTTCTAATTTCAATTTTGTGAACTACATCGATGTTTAATGTTAATTTGAGTGATAAATCGTTAAGTTACTGCATGGCAGTCCTGCTTGTTAACCAGGCAATAGACTGTCGGCATAAATCCAGCAGAGCTATCTAGATAGAGCAATGTACCGTTATTGAAGTGTAATAGTTAAAAGGCACATCTTTAGAATATAGTTTAAAGGTGCCAGCAGTTCTTTATTAGGGGGGAGGGGGAAGATAATAGTGAATTGTTGTAAGCAAGCGAGTAATAAATGTGACATTCATCACAAAATAAAATAATTAGTACCAAGGTACAATATATTAAGCTTTAACAATCACTTAATGTAGCCAACTGTAAATCGACCAGCAAAATTTGCGAGCGATATAACTTTTAGGAGTAAATAACAGTGGCTACAGAAATCGGTATTATCAAAACACTTATTGGAACAGCTGTCGCAACCGGAACTAATGGTTCGCAACGTACTTTGCAAGCTGGCGACCGTATTTTTCAGGATGAAGTCATCACTACCGGCCCAGCGGGTGCAGTAGAAGTAGAATTTAGTGACGGTTCTGTTATGACATTAGGTCGTAACTCTCAAGCCGTGCTTGATAATGAAGCCTTTAGTCCACAAGACATTGCTCAACCAACTGTTGATGCGGATGTTGAAGCATTGCAACAAGCCTTATTAGAAGGTGGTGACTTAAGCCAGATAGCTGATGCTACCGCTGCTGGTGCAGGTACTTCCGGCGAAAGCAATGAAGGTGTAGATATAGTTCAAATTCTTCATGAAGCTCCAGAAGTTACACCTGATGCTGGTTTTGAAACAATGGGAGTAAACGTTGCTTTTGAAGATGCCATTGAAGAAGATGCTATTGTTGATGATGTGCCAGTAGTGAGTGCTGACCACGTTAGTACTGATGAAGATACAGTTGTTAGTATCAATGTATTAGATAACGATGAGTTAGGCGCAAATGGTGGAAGTGTTACTGCTTATACTGAACCATCAAATGGTACAGTCATTCTTAAT
>MAAI01000024.1 GCA_002163115.1 Methylophaga sp. 41_12_T18
ATCTTCTAATCAAGTTGAAGCAGCAGATATATTACGCAATAAAGGTCTACGTAGAGTTGGCCCTTACCGAGTAACGCAAGTGATGGGCAGTACGACTTCTGCTTGTCTAGCGACACCATTTAAGATTAAAGGTGTGAATTATTCGATGTCGTCAGCGTGTGCAACCAGTGCGCATTGCATCGGTAATGCGATGGAACAAATTCAACTCGGCAAACAAGACATTGTTTTTGCTGGTGGTGCAGAAGAAGAGCATTGGACTATGAGTTCATTGTTTGATGCGATGGGTGCATTATCAACTAAATACAATGACACTCCAGATAAAGCATCACGTGCTTATGATGCGGATCGTGATGGTTTTGTTATCGCTGGTGGTGGTGGTGTCGTTGTATTAGAAGAATACGAACATGCTAAAGCTCGTGGCGCTAAGATTTATGCTGAATTGACTGGCTATGGCGCAACATCAGATGGTTACGATATGGTTGCTCCATCAGGTGAAGGTGCTATCCGTTGTATGCAATTAGCAACAGAGACTGTTGATGCACCGATTGATTACATTAATGCTCATGGTACCAGTACGCCAGTAGGTGATTTAGCTGAGCTTGGTGCTGTTAAAAAAGCATTCGGTGATGACTTACCTGTTGTTGGTTCAACTAAATCATTGTCAGGCCATTCATTAGGTGCAGCTGGTGTGCAAGAAGCGATTTACTGCTTATTAATGATGGAAAATGATTTCATCGCCGCATCAGCAAATATTGATAACCTTGATGCAGAAGCAGAAGGTGTACCGATTATTCTTGAGCGGAAAGATAACGCAGGCTTGAAGACGATTATGTCGAATAGCTTTGGTTTCGGTGGAACCAATGCCTGCTTAGTGTTTGAGAAGTTAGACGATTAAAATAAAAAGGCCACTCATTGAGTGGCCTTTTTTTTATACTAAATCGTCGTCAGTGACGGGGCCGCGTTTACCGGCTAATGATTCTTGGATTAAAGCGATAAGCTGGCTTTTTTTATCTGGGTCATCCAAATGTTTAGAACTAAAAGTAATACCATATTTTGCTGCGTACTGTTGCACGATCATCACTAAAACAGTTTCATCTTCCACAAATTTTCTCCAATTGGCATAAAATTGCCACATTATAACGTTAACAACAAAAAAGCAGTTAAATAATGAAGTTGCATTATCAGATCACTGGCTCTGGTCCAGCACTAGTAATTGTTCATGGCTTATTTGGCTCGTCTGATAATTGGCGAAGTATGGCTAAATATTTTGCCAAGCATTATCAAGTGATCAATATTGATTTACGTAATCATGGTCGTTCACCACATAATGATAGCCAAAGCCTGAGTGAAATGGCTGAAGACATCTTCGAGCTTTGTCAGCAGTTGCAGTTAACGAAAGTTAGCATCTTGGGCCATTCACTTGGTGGTAAGGTGGCTATGCAGTTCACTGATCTCTATAGTCATTACGTTGAAAAATTAGTAGTAGTTGATATTTCACCACGTCAATACGAGGGCCAACATACGCCCTTAATGGATGCGATGATGGCATTGGATTTCACGGCACTGCAATCACGTAAACAAGTTGATGAGGCTTTAGCGTTATCAGTTGATGACCCAAGTGTTCGTCAATTTCTATTGATGAATCTAATTGTAGAAGATGAACAGTTGCAGTGGCGTATTAATCTACCTGCATTAAAAGCAAACTATAAACAGTTTATGAATGAAGTGTTCAGCGACTCCAACTCCAACAGTCTTTGTTTATTTGTCTATGGTGAACACAGTGAATACGTGACTGAGCAGGATAGGGATGATATTCAAGCTATATTTCCTTACGCTGAGTTTGCTTCATTACCTGCTGGCCATTGGGTGCATGCTGAACGACCACAACAATTCAAACGTATCGTTGAGGAGTTTCTATTAAGATGATTGAGCCTGAACTATTAATGCAATTAGTTGAATTTAGACGTGAGCGTGATTGGGAACAGTTTCACAACCCTAAAGACTTAGCTATTTCATTGTCTATTGAAGCTTCTGAGTTATTAGAATGGTTTCAATGGCGAACTAATGAAGACATCAATCAGCAATTACAATCTGATAGACGAGTAAAACTAGAAGATGAGTTAGCGGATGTGGCCGTTTATCTTAGCTATCTTTGCCATGACTTAGGTGTAGATATTAATAAAGTGGTACAGGCCAAAATGGTCAAAAATGCAGCAAAATACCCGGTCGATAAAGTCAAAGGTCGCGCCGATAAATATAATGAATATTCCTAACGAAGTGTTAGCATACAAACTGTCTAATACTAATGATATCCAGTTCTAAGGAACCGTTACCAATGAGTTCAATTGTCTTTCTTATTCAATGCCCTGACCAAAAAGGCTTAGTGGCCGGTATCACCAATTTTTTTGCTGAGCGTGAATACAATATTTTGCACTGTCAGCAATATACGAATGTACAAGATGGTCAGTACTTTATGCGTATCAAATTGGAAGATGAAGCAAATCTGGACCGATCTGAATTGGAACAACAATTTTCTGACTTTGCTACAAAGACTGGCTTAATATGGTCTGTTCGTTATACCGATCAACCTTATCGTGTCGCATTATTGGTTACCAAGGCTTCTCACTGTCCTTATGATTTGTTGTTGCGAGAAGTAGAGGGCGAATTGAAATGTGATATTCCATTAATTATTGGTAATCATGATGATTTAGCGGGCATGGCCAAACAGTTTGATAAACCGTTTTATCACTTGCCGATTACTAAGGGAACCAAACCGCAACAAGAAGCACAGATTAAAGAGCTACTGAAAGAATATGATATCGACCTGGTTGTGATGGCGCGGTATATGCAAATTTTGTCAGAGCAATTTGTTGAAGAGTTTGCTGGTCGAGTGATTAATATTCATCACGGTTTCTTGCCTGCATTTCAAGGAGCAAAACCTTACCATCAAGCCTATGACCGCGGCGTTAAAATAATTGGTGCAACATCACATTACGCTACCGCAGACTTAGATGAAGGTCCTATTATTGAACAAGATGTCGAGCGTGTTATGCATGGTAATAGCCCGGAAGACTTAGTTATGATTGGTAAAGATATAGAACGGTTAGTACTTGCTCGTGCCGTCAAAGCTCATATTGAGCATCGCATTATTATTTCTGGCCGTCGTACGATTGTCTTCTCTGAAGGTGCATAAGCTATAAATTAACTATGATTTCAGCTAGATAACAACACTGAACTAGAAAAGGGAGCTTAGCCTCCCTTTTTTATTGCCGCAAATACTTGACGCAAACACTCAATGCATCACACACTGTGAATTGAACGAGGGATTGTCATTCTCGCTAACTATAATAAATAAGAGTCAGGTATTGTTATGAGTTCCGAAAGTCATGTTTTATCGAGCCAAGCACAAGCGATTGCTGAATTATTAGAGCAATTAATTAATGATGCGGCCATTGAAGTACCGATGTTGCCAGAAGTTGCCAATAAGGCATTATTACTGGCACAAAATCCGGATTCTGATGCAACAGAGATGGCGAAGTTGATTCAAAGTGATCAATCTTTAGCGGGTCATGTGATGCGGATAGCCAATTCGGTGGCCTATACACCACTAGCAAACCTTGTATCGTTACAGCAAGCCATTGCCCGTCTTGGTATGGGGTTGATAAGTGAAATTGCTTTAGCGGCATCCATCGGCACAAAATTATTTAATACACCTGGCTATGAAGATTACGTCGAACAACTCTGGCGTCACGCTCTAGCATCTGGTTTATGGGCAAAAGAAATTGCCAGACATAGTCGGACGAATGTTGAAGTTGCTTTTTTAGCCGGACTTTTACACTCAATGGGACGACCAGCGGTATTACAATCGATTTTAGATTTAGCCAAACAGCAAGCTGTAACTTTAAGTCCTGAAGACATTACTGCACTGGAAAGTAATTATTGTCATTCAGTCACGACTTCAGTGATTAATGCTTGGAAAATGCCAAGTTTAGTGGTTGAAGCAGTAAGTTATTATGCTGACTATAAGAAGGCACCTAATGCTCTAACACAGGCTGCACAAGTACATGCTGGAGCGCTCTATGCTACTCATATGTTGCATGAAGATGAGTTAGATAAGACGGGATTATTATCTTCACCGGTATTGTCGATTTTGAACCTTTACCAAGATGAAGCTGAGCAATTATTAACGCATACTGATGCAGTAAAAAATCGCTTGGAGGGCTTGTCATCATGAGCACATCACAACTAGAATTTGATGTCGTTGTTATTGGTAGTGGCCCTGCGGGACAAAAGTCTTCTATTCAAGCTGCAAAAATAGGTCAAAAAGTGGCCATTATCGAGCGTGATAGCCTATTTGGCGGTGCTTGTGTACATCGAGGCACTATTCCATCTAAAACACTAAGAGAAAACGCACTGCGTGTAAAACACATGCGTCAAAATGCGGCTCTAGTAGACTTTAAACTAGGCGAAGATACTGAAATGGCGACCTTAGTTGATCGCCTTGAATATGTATTAAAAGCCCATGATAAATATATGCGTGAGCAGATTGCTCGTAATGATATTGAGCGTATTCATGGCCGTGCTAGCTTTGTTGATAGTCATACCGTGAAAGTCACTAAAGTTAACGGTGAAGAATTAGAGCTGAAGACTAAAAAGGTGATCATTGCTGCCGGCTCCTATCCACGTAACCCAGATAATATTCCTATTGATCACGAACACCTGTTAGATAGCGACTCGATTTTGTCGATGTTATATTTGCCTGCGAGTTTAACCGTCTTGGGTGGCGGCGTTATTGCCAGTGAGTACGCATCCATATTCCAAGCCTTGGGCGTCAAGGTAACGATGATTGATAAATACCCAACACCATTAGGGTTTCTAGATCAAGATATGACCGATACCTTTGTACAAGCCTTTGAAAAAATGGGCGGTACCTGGATGGGTAAACAAAAAGTTGAAAAAGTTTACTGGGATGGCATTAGTGAAGTAGTGACTGAATGTGCCGATGGCACAGTGGTGAAAAGTCAGAAGCTACTTTGTGCGGCCGGCCGGATTGCTAACGTGGGTGATTTGAAATTAGAAAATGCGGGCTTGGCTCTCAATGACCGTGGCTTAATCACCGTTGATGAAGACCTATGTACCAGTGTCGAAAATATCTATGCTGCGGGTGACGTCATTGGTCCGCCATCTTTAGCGTCAGCATCAATGGAACAAGGTCGTCGCGCTGCTTGTAATGCCTTTGATATTCCTTTGGGTGATATGAGTAAACTGATTCCAGCAGGCATTTTCTCGATTCCAGAATTATCATCAGTGGGCCTGACTGAAACACAAGCTCGAGAAAAACATGGTGATGTCATCGTTGGGCGGGCAAAATTTGAAGAAGTAGCACGTGGTCAAATTTCAGGCAATACCGAAGGCATGTTGAAGATTGTTGCAGATGGCCAAGGTAAGAAAATACTCGGTGTGATGTTAGTCGGTGAAAGCTCTACAGAAGTGGTACATATCGGTCATATGGCAATGTTATGCAATGCCGAAGTAGACATATTTGTTGAAAGTACCTTTAACTTTCCAACATTGGCTGAAGCATATCGTATTGCTGCTTTAGAAATATTAGCAAAACGACCACAAGACTAAACTATGAAAACTATATTAATAACCGGTGCTACATCTGGCTTCGGTGCTGCAATGGCACGTTTGTTTGCCAACAATAATTGGCAATTGATTATTACTGGTCGTCGGCAACAACGCTTAGATGAGTTACAGCAAGAACTGGGTGGCCCCGACAAGGTGCATACCTGTTGTTTTGATATCTCAGACAGGGCAGCTGTAGAACAGGCGATAGATACCTTACCAGCAGCCTTTGCTGATATTGATGTATTGGTGAATAACGCTGGCTTAGCTTTAGGCTTAGAACCTGCCGATAAAACCGATCTTGATGACTGGGAAAAAATGGTAGATACCAATATCAAAGGGCTGATGTATTGCACCCGCTATGTATTACCGAAAATGCGTGAACGCAAACAAGGTTATGTATTGAATATTGGCTCTGTCGCCGGTAACTGGCCTTATCCTGGTGGCAATGTCTATGGTGCAACCAAAGCATTTGTGAAGCAGCTGTCGTTATCTTTACGTGCTGATTTATTAGGTACTAACATCAGAGTCACCAATATCGAACCGGGTATTGCTGAAACTGAATTCTCACTGGTGCGATTTAAAGACAATGAAGCGGCGGCGGGTGATGTATATCAAAATACCAAAGCCTTAGCTGCAGAGGATATTGCCAATACCGTGTGGTGGTTGGTGAATACCCCCGAGCATGTCAATGTCACTACGATGGAAGTGATGCCTACTCAGCAGGCGACGGGGCCGTTGGCTATTTATCGTGGTGAGTAATAAATTTTCATACGACTCTGAATATTTTTACTGTCTAATAATTATTACATGACTTGTCGATGGGATTAGATACAGTAGAGTTTGTCATAATAATTGAAAAGGAGTTTGGGCTTTCAATTCCTGACGAAGGTCTCGAACATTTAGGTGTTGTAGGCGATTTAGTTGTTTATGTAACAAATGCTTGTGAGATGCAAAATGGAATAAATCTTGAGTTCGAGTTGGTTTATGAAAATCTAAAAAGTATTCTGCATAATGATTATGGTATTCCTATCAAACAAATTAACCTAAAGTCACATGTAGTCAAAGATTTAGGTATGGATTAATCCCACATAACAAGCAAATCATCGAGAGAAAAATAAAAAGGTGACTGTGAGAAAGGTAATTAGCACAGCCACCAGGGCATAAAACTAAAAGTTAATATTTAGCGCTATCATCGTCATAAACTAAGCCTTTTTCTCTAGCCTGAGCCGTAATCGAACCATAGAGTTTGCTATCAAATGAGTCTTTGGCACTGCCGTCTTCTTCTACTTTTTCACGTAGGTATCTTTCTCGTTTCTCGGCTAGAATTTTAAGGTCTTGTCCTAACTCTTTACGTTGTTTGGCTTCTTTAGCAATATACGCTGTTTGTTCATCCGTGCTCATTGCTTGCATAGCTACTGGCAACGCTTCTTCTGGGATATCATCCAGTGCTACACGGCCACTGCTGATTGCGTCGACAAGCTCATTTTCACCTAAGAAATTGGCTTTACCACTTTTGCTTGAGTTAAAGGTGGCACGTCTTGCTCGAGATGCATCACTGGCTTCTTCATGCAGTTTTTTTGTGGCAGATAATTTTAATGCCTGTTTCGCTTTGTCTTCTTTGTTGCCAAAGTAATGGCGAGTGTCATCTAACTTTTTAGATAACTCAGCTAATTTTTTATCAAACGGGGTGGCTATAGCGATAGCATTACCAGATTGTCCAACTTGGAAATAATCACCATTACCTAGACTGGCGACTTGTTGCCAGTTGGCAGTGGTGGCGACATCTTGACCTGCTTGAATGGTATTGATGATAATACCTTTCTGTTTTGCTAAAGCCATGGTTTCTGGATATTTCACATCATCTTGATAATCCATATGTGCGGGTGCATCACCAACTAGAAAGACAACTTTGTAGGTTTGCTGATCATCATTCCATTGCATGTTGTTGACGGCATCATATAAGCCTTGGTTAACACTCTCGGGTGTATCACCGCCACCATTAGCTTTAAAGTCCATTAATTGAGCGTACATGGAATCTAGATCACCTGATAAAGGCACACTTTTAGTCACGTAATCATCTCCACGATCACGGTAGGCTACTAATCCTATTTTGATATCGGGTGCTGTTTGTGCTGATGCCATTGTGCTGGCAATTGACCAGATCTTTTCTTTGGCGGTGTCGATAAGGCCGCTCATGCTACCGGTAGTGTCTAATACAAATACTACTTCAATCTTAGGTTGTTCGTTATGTACAGGAGCCAATTTAACAGGGTCAATAATGACTGGTGAAGTTGTCGTTGCTAAAGCATGTTGAATGGTAGGTAAGAAGGTGACAGTCACTGCCGTGGCCGCGAAGATACTTACAGCAAGTAATTTAGTTTTCATGATTCAATCCTCTTATTGGTGAGTAGATAGTTTTTGCACAGCTGCTTCTGCAACTTGATATGCATGTTGAAAATCAGAGTTATTGGTTGCTGTATCTGTATTGCGGCGTGAATTTTTCATGCTGCTAAGAATCAGCACAAATAAGGCTTGAGTTAGAAAGAAACACCAGAGACTAAGAAATAGACTATCGGTGTGACTTGCCACCCAAAATGCCACGACAATACTGATCGCTGTTAATGCCAGATCAGCGAGTGATGAAAATAAGCTGGAATAGAAATAGAGTGAACGTATTAACCAGAGCGAAGCTAGGTTAATTAAGATAAATAACGGTGCTGGTGGCCAAACTAGCCAAATTATAATTGTGATGACAGACCATGCAGATATTACGGTAATTCGGCCTGTTTTTTCATTACTTCTATTTAATAGGTAAAGGATATATGCCAAGGTTATACCGCTAATTAGGAATCTAATTACGAGGTTGTCAGCAAAAAGTGATGACAATACATAATACGAGGCACTGCCGACTAAACTTGTAACTAAGGCGACGAGGACACCATCAAAGAAAGTGGTTTTTTTCATGATGCGCTCCATTTTTGTTGTTCATGTAAGAAGGCGACTTCAACATCTTCATCTTGGACAGCAGCGTGATCGTTATACGTTGTACTTGCAGAGGTATCAGTTGTTGTTTGGCTAAATATGTCTGCCTTTTGTTTCATGCTGCTGAGTTGAGATTGTTGTTCTTGGAGTTGTGTATGCAGGTGTTTGATCGTGTCTTCTGTTTTGTCCGCTATAACCATAATGGCAGACTGGAACTGTTCTGTTTCTAACTTACGTCTAATTAACTTTTTGGCTAAGTCAGTTTTATCTGATTTAAAACATAACGCGATCTGTTGTTCTAATTGAGTCAAATTTTCTGCTAACTCTTGCTGTTTTTTCTGGTGTTGCTGCTGCTCTAAATTTAATAGTTTTAGTTGTCTTTCATCATTATTAAGTGTTTCTTCCATCTCACGAATGGCTTGTTTAAGTAATAGTTCTGGTTCTTCTAATTGATCAATAACCGCATTAACATCGGCATGAAAAAGTCGTGATAAACGTGTAATTAAAGTCATAATATTTCTCCTGTTGTGGTGGTATATCTTGGTTCCCAGTTTAGGAGGCAGGCAAAAAAGTAAGTAGGCGTGTTTTGGTAAAACGTTTGGCAGATTTTTTACAAAAAATTTACATTTGATTATCTGGAAGACGATAGACTGTGGGCATGCAGAAAAAACTACGAATTTTAATTGTTGAAGATGAAGTTGCTATCCGTGAAGGCTTGATCGATGTCTTTATCTATCACGGTTATGACGTGGATTTTTCCGGTGATGGTGCGGAGGGTTTAACAAAAGCACAGACAGGTCAGTTTGATTTGGTTCTGTTAGATGTGATGTTGCCGAGCTTGAATGGTTTTGAAATCTGCAACCAGATCCGTCAACACGATCCAGAGCAAGCCATTATTATGCTCACCGCCAAAAGCAGTGATGAAGATATTATTGAAGGGTTGTCTTTAGGTGCCGACGATTATGTGGCCAAGCCCTTTTCTGTGGCCCAGTTAGTATTGCGTGTGCAATCTGTTTTGCGACGATCACACAAAGTAGCTAATCAAAATCAGCAAATCCAATTGGCTGATGATCTGGTAATTGATTGCCAAAACTTCTCTGGTAACAAGGGAAGTGAAAGCCTGTCGTTTACTAGTCGCGAGATTGATATATTGCAATATTTGCAGGCAAATTCTGAACGGCCGGTATCACGAGATGAGTTACTGAATAAGGTTTGGGGTTATGCCAAAGATGCTGATTTGGAAACCCGTACCGTTGATATTCATATCGCCAAATTACGTCGTAAAATTGAGTCTGATCCTTCGCAGCCGAGTTACCTGACCACAGTGCGTGGTGCTGGTTATCGCTTGTTGGTGTAAATGATGGCGAAAAATAAACTGACAGGTCTAGATAAGACAACATTACGGCGCTGGTTGATGTTCTTTTTCTTCGCGATTGCGATACCAACCGCATTGCTTATTCAACAAGCTTATAGTCAATTAAAGTGGGAAGCGTTTCATCAGCATCAAATTACGGCTGAAGAGTTAGCCAGTCGAATTGATAATCAGTTTATGCAACTCATTAGGGCAGAAGAACAACGACCTTTTACCGATTATTCATTTTTGAATGTTGCCGGCGATGCTACCGCCAATTTTTTGCAACGATCACCCTTATCTCAATTTCCGGTTGAGTCAGCTATTCCGGGCATGATTGGTTATTTTCAGGTGGATGCAGCAGGGCAGTTACAGACGCCATTATTGCCTGATGTATTAGAACAAGCTGATAGTTACGGAATCTCTACAGCTGAATTAGTAGCAAGAACAGACTTGGTTCAAGCCATTGAAGCCATCTTGAGTGACAACCGTTTAGTTCAATACAAGAAAGCGACAGGCAGTAAGGCAGATGAGGAACAAGGCCAAGATAACGATGTAACTGTAGATAGTGTTGTTGTTACTGAACTGACCAGCGAACGATTGTTCTCACGTGAGATGCGCGATGTACGTGATGTCACGGTAAGAGAAAATGAGACGTTTGTGCCATTAGATAAGCAAATGACATTTGATGATCTTAAAAACATCGCACCTAGTGAGATGAAGAATTTAACTAAATATGGCCGGGTGGAAGATTTAAAACTTGAACAACGCTATCAACAACAAGCTGAACAGCAGGTCTTGCTCAAGGAACAAAAGTCCAAAGTTGAACGAGCTAAAAAAATAGTGAATAAGGCTAGGCAAGAACAAAGTGCCTTACCTGAATCGATTGAGATGATGGCGGCTGATGAAGTGGATATCATGGGTGAACTTACTGCACGTCCAAGTATTCAAGCTAATGTAGCACCATTAACGATCCAAACCTTTGCCAGCGAGGTTGAGCCTTTTGAATTTAACCAACTGGATAGTGGCCATTTTGTTTTATATCGTAAGGTCTGGCGAAATGGGCAGCGTTATACTCAAGGGCTATTGATTGAACAGCAAGCGTTGCTTAATCATATGATTAACTCAGCATTTCGAGAAACATCACTGGCGCAAATGACTAATTTGCTGGTGGCCTTTCAAGGCAACGTTTTAGAGGCCTTTAGCGGTCAAACAACTGGTGGTTATTTGAGTAGTGCACAAGATTTAAATGACGAGCTACTCTACCAAACCAGCTTATCGGCGCCGTTAAGTGATGTGCAGTTATTGTTTAGTATTACTCAACTGCCAGCAGGTCCTGGTGGGCTAGTGATCAAGTGGTTAGCCTTTATTTTAGCTGCGGTATTAACTGTCGGTTTTTATCTTATGTATCGACTGGTTGTGGCCCAAATTAACTTAGCTAATCAACAACAAGACTTTGTTTCTTCAGTGAGCCATGAGTTAAAAACACCGTTAACATCGATCCGTATGTATGGCGAAATATTGCGTGAAGGTTGGGCCAGCGAAGAAAAGAAAAAGACTTATTACGACTATATTTTTGATGAAAGCGAGCGCTTATCGCGTTTGATAAATAATGTATTGTTGATGGCGAAGCTGACTAGAAATTCACAACATGCAGAGTTGAAACAACGCACCGTAGCGGAGCTGATGGATGAAGTTAAATCAAAAGTATCGAGTCAGGTTGAACGAGCAGAGTTTGAGTTAAAGCTAAGTTGTGATGAGCAAGCGGGTAACGCTAACTTGATGATAGATGACGATTGGTTTAGTCAGATCATGATTAATTTAGTGGATAATGCCATTAAGTTTTCAGCTAAGGAGGAGACAAAAGTCATCGAAATCTCTTGCCAACAATGTTCTGATGGCAAGCTTCAGTTTAATGTCCGCGACCATGGCCCCGGCATCGATAAGAAACAAATGAAAAAGATCTTTCAACTGTTTTACCGTAGTGAAAGTGAGCTAACACGTGACACGGTGGGTACAGGCATAGGTTTAGCGTTAGTACATCAAATGCTCGTCAGCATGAACGGCCAAATTGATGTGGTGAATACTGAACCCGGTGTTGAATTTAGACTTTCTTTCTCTAGTCAATCATCCAAGTTACAGCATTAGGATGTGCTTGTTGTTGGCCGAGATATTTCAAGCCTTTTACGCAGCGAATAATAAACCATAATGCGGTGGCGAGTAATAAGAAGTAACCAATCAGGATAAAGGTGAGTAAGCCACTGATAATACTAAATAACATACCTATCCAAAAGGTGCGGATTTGGTATTGGTAATGACTTTGCACGGAGTCTAAATTATCTTCCTTGTTGATATAGGCCATCACCAAACCAATTAAGGTCAAAATCGGAAATACCATGCCTACCAAATACAAGATGTAAATGATTTTAGCCGTGCCAGTGCTGTTCGATAACTCCATTACTTGTCCTTGATGCTATTTAAGTTGTTGCTTACTTTAGCAAATTTTGACAACGATTCAAGATAGGCTGACTTAATAGGCAAACAACTAAGAGTGTCCAAACGATGATGGCACCGGTTGGTAAGTCAAAAGTAATGGAAGCAAAGACACCTAATATATAACCTAAAAGACCAAGACTATAGGCATAAATAAGCCGTGTTTTCGCTTGTTTGATGATACGGCATGCAAGTGCTGGCACTATCAGACTGGCAAAGACGAGATAGATGCCGACTAGTTGGACCGAAGCTGTCACCGCTAATGAAAATACCAAATAAAAGACTAGAGGGTTTTTCTGGTTGAACTTAAACCAAATCAACAATAATGGGATATACAAGGCCGCTATCCATAATAGTTGCTGACTACTGACCCACAAAATTTGACCAACTAAGAGGTCATGTAATAGTTCATCACTGTGCGGTGCATAGCTGACTAAGATCAGCCCACCGCTGGCAGCGAGAACAAATAAGATACCGATGATGGCTTCTAGTGATTCTTTATGACGTTGTTCTAGGCCGTAAATTAAACCTGCTCCTAATAAGGCACTGACACTCGCAAAAACTTGTATTTGCCAGTTGGCCAATTCACCACCAAAAACGATTGCAGCAATAACTCCCAAGGCTGCTATTTGCGCAATAGCTAAGTCGATAAAGATAATGCCACGCTTTAAAACTTCATGACCTAATGGCACATGTGTGGACAAAACGAGCGCACCTGCCAATAAGGCAGGTGCGATTAATGATAGGTCTAACCCGTTCACTTAGTCGTTTCCAATAATAACGATAAGGTATTATCAAATAAGCTAAATAAATCAGTAGCAGCATCATTGCCACCAACAGTAAAAGGTAAGACACGTTTGTCGATAGATGTTTGTTCAACTAACCAGTTAGAGGCTCTTGGTGATTGGTAAGCAGCGTGAATAACAAACTTAGCCGGTGTCACTTTCAGCTGTTTAACTACGTTGCTAAGATCTTGCACCGTCGGAGGTACACCTGGTTTCGCTTCAAGTCGGCCCACTTTTTCTAGCTGTAACCAGCTGATCAGGTAATCCCAGTTATCATGTTGAACTACGATAGGCATACCGATGAGTGGTTTGGCTTGTTGCTGCCAAGTTGTCATCGCGGCTTGCCAACGTTGTTCAAAATCAAGCCAGCGTTGTTGATAGTATGCTTGGTTCGCATTATCGAGTTGTTGTAGACGACTCGTTAATGCTTTAGCAACTGCCAATACCATGACCGGACTGGTTTGAATATGTGGGTTACCTGCAGCATGAATGTGACCTTGACTACGATCCAGCTGTGATGGAACGCCAGTCAATTGCACAAAGTCTGTTGCCATAAAGTAACCGGCAGCACCGACTTGAATATCAGCATTACCAGACTTGCGTTGTAGTAATGGCAACCAACCTTCTTCAAGCTCAGCGCCGGTACAAACTAATAAATCTGCACGCCTTGCCTTGGCAATTAAGCTAGGTCTAGCCTGAATATAGTGTGGATCTTGTAAGCCAGTGGTAGCCGAGTAGCTAGTGACTTTATCACCACCTAACTCTTGGCTTAATGAGGCCCACTCAGGTTCACATGCAAAAATACTTACTTCTGCCTGTACGGTTAAGCTAGTGAAAGCCAGCAGTAGACTTGTAATAAAAACTCTCATGTCGAACTCCTATTAAAAGCTATGGGCGCCGTGAGCACCAATGCTGATGGTATATTGTAAAAGAAATTGCGTATCATCTTCACTAGAAGACTTGTCATGATTGATCTGAGCACGAACTCGGCTGAATTCACTTGGTAACCAATCTAAAACTAAACTATAACGCTGTGGGTGATAACCTGATGCATCTAAATCAGCATCTTCTAACAACTCATCATCAGATGCACGATGTTTGCTGCCTAACCAGTCATAACGTACGCCAGTTTTCCATTGTGGTGAAAATTGGTAAATACCTTCTACAAAACCACCGTATTGTTTGCCCTCGTATGAGGCTAACTCATCTTCATGGCTTAACTTACCGTCATCGTTTAGGTAAAAATATTCACTTACTAGGGTAAAGTTTTGTTGTCTAAAGTTACCTTGTGGCGCCCATTTATAGACAAAAGAAAGGTTGGTAATATCTGTATCACCATTAAAAGCAACTGACTCAGCTTCACCGCCACCATGGCTATGACCGCCACTGTATTCACGATCATCAGGGCTCGCTTGCCAATGTGATAAACCTAGTTGCCAGTTGTGGTTTGTACCAATATCGCCACCGGTTTTGGCAAATACTAACCAATCACCAATGCCGTTGTGTTCACCACTGCCAGGGTGTTGGTCACCATTACCAACTGTGCTACCAACTTCAATATATTGCTCGGTAGGTAATACATAAGAAAGTTTTAAACCATCAGTCGATAATTGATTACCAAATAAACCACGATAAATTAATGGTGCATCAGCAAAATTCCACGCATGAATATGCTTTTCATTTAAATAACCGATAGGTGAGAAGAATCGACCTGCACGAACGGTCATGCCATTGCTTAAACCAAGAGTTTCGATAAAGGCTTCTTCTACTTCGACTTCTGTTTCACCTTCATGATCATGTAGAGCTATGGTTGCTTGACCGTATAAAAGTTGATCAATATTGGCGCTAAGGACTATTTCACTTTCGCCTAAAGAAAATCCTTCACGAGCAAGACCAGCTTCTCCGCCTAATGAAAAACCGCTGATTTCATAGTCATCAGCATTGTTTTGATAATCACTAAATTGGCCGTTTAATACGGCACTGATTGCTGGGTTAAAGCGGTTGTTACTTTGTGCTACAACTGGGCTAGGTGCAGCTTTTACTTGTGCAACTTGTTGTTGCACTTGCTGGGTCTTTGTTTCTGTGTGTTGTAAACGCTGTTCTAATTCGACAATGCGCTGTTCGTAGTCGGCACGCATTTGCATAACCTCAGCTTTTAAATCACTTAGGTCATCAGCATAGACAGGCGCGGTCGAAAATAAGGCAAGCGAAATCATCGCCGCCAATGGTGTTTTTGAGTTCATAATTACTTCTCATAGCAATAAGCGAATAGAGCCAATCTGTTAGAGGGATCTATTCTGTTAAAAGTTAAGTTTTGGATTTGCTATGAAAAAATAGGAGGGGCGCGAATTGAATGTGCATCACGTTGCTGAATCGGCAACGATGAAGTGTTGGAGCTGGAAACGACAACACTGATTGGCGCTGTAGTGAACTGCTGGGGCGAAGTAACAATATCAAGCGTAGGTGAATGACCATAAGCTTCAAAACGCTCACATTGTTCTTCTGCAATATGGAAAGCATGTTCAGCATCATGCCAAATGGCGAACGACTGCATTAACAGCAATATTGCTGTTAGCAGGGCTAACCAATGACGTTGATGATGGACTTGTTGCATGATAATAGTTTTATTTCACGAATAAATGTTGTAGCAGAGTCTGATAAATATCAGATAAAGTGTCAAGGTCGGCGACTGAAACACACTCATCAACCTGATGAATAGTGGCATTGAGCGGACCAAGTTCAACAACTTGGGCACCGGTTGGCGCAATAAATCGGCCATCGGAAGTGCCACCTGAAGTTGATAACTCTGTTTCATAGCCAGTAACTGCTTTGATGGCTGTTTTGACTGAATCAACTAAAGCACCACTAGCGGTACGGAAAGGTTTTCCTGATAATTCCCAGCGTAAATCGAAATCGATGCCATGTTTATCTAATACTGAAACCACAGTTTGCTGTAATTGCTCATGGGTGGATTCGGTAGAATAACGAAAGTTGAAGATAATGTCCGCATCACCTGGAATAACATTCGTTACACCGGTACCTGAGTTTAAATTTGAAACTTGGAAACTGGTTGGCGGGAAGTCTTCATTACCTTGATCCCATTCGAGATCACATAACTCAGCTAAAATCGGTGCCATTAAATGAATCGGGTTGTCAGCTAGGTGAGGGTAGGCAATATGTCCTTGTTTACCTTTGATAGTTAAGTAGCCATTTAACGAACCACGGCGACCATTTTTAACTATATCGCCGACTTTATTGGTGCTGCTAGGCTCACCCACTAAACACCAGTCTATTTTTTCGTTGCGTGCTTCTAATGTTTCGATGACTTTGACTGTGCCACCCGTTGCAGGGCCTTCTTCATCACTGGTGATTAAAAAAGCAATGCTGCCATCATGATCAGGGTATTCCGCTACAAAACGTTCACATGCAGTGACCATCGCAGCAATACTGCCTTTCATATCGGCGGTGCCACGACCATAAAGTAGGCCGTCACGAATTTCTGGTTTAAAAGGATCGGATTGCCAGTTTGCTACCGGGCCTGTGGGAACGACATCAGTGTGGCCGGCAAAAGCAAACAGCGAACCGGTGCTTCCTCGGCGAGCCCAAAAATTATCTGTGTCGTCAAAGCGAAGGTGTTCAATTTCAAAGCCAATAGCTGACAGGCGATTAGCTAAGAGTTGCTGGCAGCCTTTATCTTCAGGCGTAACACTGTCACGACGAATAAGATCTTCAGTAAGTTCTAGTGTTGCTGACATAGGTGGCTCTATATATTAATTGGCAAAATAAGCAGCATAATCAGCTTCTTTAAAGCCAACCATGCAGTCGTTGTTGTTAGTCACAACAGGACGTTTAATTAATGTTGGGTTTGCTAGCATCAGTTCAATAGCGATGGTTTGATCAAGCTGATCTTTACGAGGGTCTTCTAGCTTACGCCAGGTAGTGCCTCGTTTATTAAGCAATGTTTCCCAAGATACTTTTTCTAACCATGATTCAAGGGTGCTTTGGTCAAGGCCATCTGCACGAAAATCATGAAATTGAAAATCCACGCCGTTGGCATCTAACCAACGGCGGGTTTTTTTCACTGTATCGCAGTTTTTGATACCGTATAAAATCATAGTGTTTTACCTAATGATGTGAGCTTTGTTCGTCTGCAAGGCGTACGAGAAGCCGTAGCGGAGTGTATGTTGTTATACATGAGCAACGGAAGTCACAGTGCACCGCCGCAGACGGACAAAAGACACATTATTATTTAGATATCACGTAATAGTTCATTGATACCCACTTTACCTAAAGTCTTAGCATCAACTTGTTTTACGATAACTGCACAGTACAAGCTGTATGTACCATCTTTAGAAGGTAAGTTACCAGAAACAACAACAGAACCTGCTGGGATACGGCCGTAAGTGATTTCGCCAGTCATACGGTTGAATATTTTTGTGCTTTGGCCAATGTATACACCCATTGAAATAACAGCACCTTCTTCTACGATCACGCCTTCTACAACTTCAGAGCGAGCACCGATGAAACAGTTATCTTCAATGATAGTTGGGCCAGCTTGTAATGGTTCTAATACACCACCGATACCTACACCACCAGAAAGGTGAACGTTTTTACCAATTTGAGCACATGAACCTACTGTTGCCCATGTATCAACCATGGTGCCTGAATCTACATAAGCGCCGATGTTAACGTATGAAGGCATCAATACTACGCCTGATGCGATATAAGAACCGCGACGAACATTAGCGGGTGGAACTACACGCACGCCGGCTTTGTTGAAATCTTCTTCATTAAAGCTAGCAAATTTAGGATCAACTTTATCGTAAAAGTTTGTTTCACCACCGGCCATGATTTTATTTTCATTTAAACGGAATGAAAGTAAAACTGCTTTTTTCAACCATTCGTTAACAACCCAGTCGCCATTTGTCTTTTCAGCAACACGGGCACTACCGTTATCTAGCATGCCTAATGCTTCGTTTACAGCATTGCGTACTTCAGCATCAGCATTTGCTGGTGTGATGTCAGCACGACGTTCAAATGCTTCTTCAATAATTTGTTGGATATCGCTCATGGGGTTCTCCATTAGTTTTCTAAAGTTTCAATAAGTGTTCGAATTCGGTAAGCAGCATCGACGCATTCATCTAATGTGGCGACTAAGGCCATACGGATGCGATTACTGCCTGGGTTGCCATTGTCGGTATCGCGGCCTAGGTAACTTCCAGGCAGGACAGTGACATTGTGTTCAGCAAATAGTTTTTGGGCAAATTCAGTATCTGAGATTGGCGTTTCAGCCCACAGGTAAAAACCAGCGTCTGGCAATTGTACATTCATCACCGGCGATAAAATACTTAAAACAGCAGCAAATTTTTCTCGGTATAAGCTACGATTTTTTAGTACATGTGTTTCATCCTGCCAAGCAAGGACTGAAGCAGACTGCGTCGCCGGCGCCATCGCACAGCCATGATAGGTGCGATAACGTAAAAAGTCTTTAAGAACATTGCCATCACCAGCAACAAAACCTGAGCGTAAACCCGGTGCGTTGGAGCGTTTAGATAAGCTATGGAATACCACGCAACGACTTAAATCGTCATAACCTGCGGCAACTGCCGCTTGCAATAAACCGACCGGTGGGTTGACATCATCAAAGAAGATTTCGGAATAACATTCATCGGAAGCAATGATGAAATCATGTTTGTGTGCCAGCTCAATTAACTTGGTTAAAGTGGCTTGGTCAATGACTGCACCGGTTGGATTGCCTGGGCTGCATAAATAGATAAGCTGACAACGATCCCAGATGTCACTGGTCACCGAATCAAAGTCAGGAATGAAGTTATTCTCGGCATCACAGTTTAACAAGTAGGGTTCTGCACCGGCTAAAATCGCTGCACCTTCATATATTTGGTAGAAGGGATTTGGCATTAATACTAAAGGCGCATCTTGATTACGATCAATAACCGCTTGAGCAAATGCAAATAAGGCTTCTCTAGTGCCATTGACGGGGATAACTTGACTGCTAGGCTCGATATTACCGTTTAAGGTGAAGCGGGTATTTAGCCAATCTGCAATGGCATTGCGTAATTCGATAGTGCCGGCGGTTGTAGGGTAGCTAGCAAGGCCATGCAGGTGTTCAATGACCGCTTCAGTGATGAATCTAGGGGTAGGGTGCTTAGGCTCACCTATCGATAAAGCAATAGGTGACTTGTCTGCGGGGGGATGACAATCTGCTTTCAGTTTAGCCAGTTTTTCAAATGGATAAGGATGCAGCGCGGCTAAATCAGGATTCATAATCAACTAACTGTAAATAAAATCGAATCATTATAACGGTTTGCTAATAGCTTCGCGATGTTTCCTTTGTGCAGATAAAAGTGTGACTTAGTTCACGTTTTTATAAAAAGTGACTAGATGTGACAAATGAACTATGGGAGTATTATTCATCACTACTAACTAATTTAAATCCCACTCAATGATTGATATTAAGTTACCGAAAACACTCATCAAGCAAGTTGATGAGCATGTATTACAAACAGACGTGACAACTGAACAGCAAATCGAAGACTGGATAAAGTTAGGCATGATGGCTGAAGAGCATCCCGAGCTTACTTTGTCTTTTGTTAAAGAGTTGTTGCAACTCAAAAAATAACCGATAACTAGGCTCATATTAAGTCAAATCATGGTATAAACGCTGCCATGATGAATCGATTTATTTCAGAACAACGCCTCGCTGTTATCAGCGTATTATTTTCTGCCAGCATGTGGGGCCTTATTTGGTATCCCTTACGCCTGTTAGACCAAGCCGGCATGTCTGCTGTTTGGAGCTCATTAATAATGTATTTGGCCGCAGCTTTATTAGCTGTGCCGATATTATTTCGCCAATATAAATCTATACCGGAACATTTCTGGGAATTATTGATACTTGCTATTGCCGCTGGGGTGACCAATGTTGCCTTTGTGGTTGCCTTAATTGAAGGCGAAGTGATGCGCGTTATGTTGTTGTTTTACCTTTCTCCTTTGTGGACGGTAGTGATAGGTCGTTGGTGGTTAGGTGAAACCTTGTCACGGCCAGCAGTGTTGATGTTTTCGATAGCCATGGTTGGTTCGATAGTGATGTTATGGAACCCTACTATTGGTTGGCCTTGGCCGCATGGTCTAGCGGATTGGTTAGCATTAATCGGCGGCGTGGCTTTTTCTATTAATAATGTATTGGCGAGAAAGTTAGCCTCAGTGTCAATGGGCCTAAAAACCGGTGTTATTTGGTGGGGGGTGGTACTGGTATCACTTGTGGTTCTATTGTGGCAACAAGCACCAGTACCGACGGTAGATATTCAAGTATGGGCCGGTGCTTGGCTACTTGGTTGGTTGGCTATTGTCGCGATGACGGTAGCGGTACTTTATGGTGTTGCCAGAATGCCGGTTTATCGTTCAGCCGTTATCATGTTATTTGAACTTGTCGTTGCCGCTATTGCTGCTTGGTTCCTCACTGAGGAAGTGATGACTGTACAAGAATGGTGCGGTGGACTACTTATTATTCTAGCGGCCTATGGTATTGCTCGAGTAACTACAGCAGATACACAATAAAATAATATTAACTTAACGTCAGCTTGAGAATAGAAATGATTAAATCTATAGCACATGCCAGCTTTTTGGTTGCCGATCTTCAACAGTCACTTACTTTTTACTGTGAGGTCTTACAGATCCCGCAGAATATGACTCGACCTAACTTTCCATTTGATGGGGCCTGGTTAGATCTCGGTGATAGTGGCCAACAGTTGCACTTAATGAAGTTACCTAATCCAGATAGCAAAGAAGGGCGTCCGGCACATGGTGGCAAAGATAAACATATTGCTCTAGTGGTGGACAACGTTGACGAACTGGCTGCACGTCTAGAAAATTCTGGGGTAGAAATATCAAGAAGTAAGTCGGGCCGACCTGCATTTTTCTGTCGTGACCCGGATGGCAATGCTTTGGAGTTTGCAGAAGATTTTTCTATTTTTAAACCGTAATATGGGTCGATTTCCCAGTTATCAACAACTTACAGAGTTACCCACATAATCTGTGGATAACTCTGTGGTTAACTCTCCAGCAAATCGCTAAGTCATTATTCTGTAATAAGCTCAGTCTAATTGGTTAAAAAGTAACCAGTGGTATAAAGTTGTTTTAAATCAACCTGTTACGTTAATGTTTATTGCGATCAATAACTTAGCTGCACTAGTTATAGTAACTATGTAATAGTTTTGTCACAAGTGCATAACTATTGATAAGTCAAGCTCAAAAATGACATTTTTAAACAGTTTAGCCGGCTTGGCCATCTACTCGTGGTCGAATTAAAATATGAGCGTAAGCATAGAGAAAGAGACTAAATGCCGTTACCCATAATGCTTGGGAAATGGTTATCCACTGTAAGTACAACTCTGGCAATATAATCGGTGCCAGTACACGTATATAAGCGCCCAATAATAAACTGACAAAGACCCAACTAATTATTTTAGGTGGGTGCATAATATTTCGGCCGGTATGGCCAAGGGAAATACGAGCAACCATACCTAAGGTGAGCATGCCAATGCCACCATAGGTGTAGGCATGTAGGGGGAGCGTGTCAGAGAACAAGGCGAAGTAGTTAATGGCTTTCAGTGCAAAGCCAAGCACGAAGATGCTATAGCCTAAGTAAAGTGCCCATAATAACGGTTTCTGCCATATACCCTTGGTATGCCAGCCCCATAGTCTGATTGTATGAGTAATGGTTAAGCCAACCGCTAATAACGCAACGAGTAGCTCTAGATCGGTAAATACATCGAAGATCCAAAGTGCTGCTAACAAGGCCAAGCTGGTTGAATCCACGAGCGGCCAGTTTTTAACTTGAACGTCGTAACCTACGCCTCGTTCGATGAAAAAGGGCATAACACGACGCGCCAGGGTAAATATAAGTGCCATTACAAAGTAGACAGCAGAATATAACCCCCATGATATACCTTGGTCGATGATATGAAATGCACCGAGATAAAAGAAAATATTGGCAGCAAAAATGAACAGTAACTTGGTGACAATAGCCAGTTGCCGCCATTGTTTAACTTTAACGATAGGATGTAAAACAGCGAGAATGAGGCCGAGTAAAAATAGCAGGTCAAAGCAAGCGGCCCAGACAAATAAAATAGCTGAATCAAGTAAAGGTAATATCCGAGCCAACAACCAAAGAAAGCACAGTAATAGCAGTGGCCAACCTTTAATGGTGGGCACTCCGGTCCAGTTTCGTACTGCAGTGAGTAAAAAACCGGCGCTAATGCCCATGACATAGCCAAAAATCATTTCGTGGCCATGCCAAGCTATCGGCGTCAGCATTGCTACTGGCAAAGGCCAAGCAAAGCTATAGTTGGCCATCCACACCAGAGTGGCGATAACGGAAAATAGACTAGCAAACAAGAAAAACGGTCGAAAACCAAGCTCAAATAAGGCGAATTTTTTAATAGGCTTAACTGAGTGATTGTTCGGTTGTTTCATTAGTTTATTTTCATCCTTCTCTGGCGAGGGGCGGGGATAGACCGTCATTGTAAGCGGCATCTTCTTCGCCACTAGAAAAGATGCGTTGTTGTTCTAAGTCTTTAAAGTTAAACAGTTGACCATCAGCTAGTTGAGATGGTGAGATGTTTTGTAGGCTGCGGAAAATATTTTCTAATCGTCCTGGCTGTAGTTTTTCCCAGCCTTGCAACATTTCTTTGATAACTTGACGTTGCATATTTTCTTGCGAGCCACATAAGTTGCAGGGAATAATTGGAAATTTTTGCCATTGCGAATATTGTTCAATATCCGATTCTTTACAATAGCTGAGTGGTCGAATCACTATATTGGTTTTATCATCACTCAATAATTTAGGCGGCATGGCTTTTAATTTACTGCCATAGAACATATTTAAAAACGTAGTTTCGATAATGTCATCACGGTGGTGACCCAGCGCGATTTTGGTAATGCCATTTTGTCTGGCATAACCATATAAAGAACCACGGCGTAACCGTGAGCAGATACCACAAGTAGTTTTGCCTTCTGGTACTATTTCTTTGACGATACTGTAGGTATCTTTTTCAATGATATGAAACGGAATACCAATTTTTTCAAGGTACTCAGGCAGGATATGTTCCGGATAGCCTGGTTGTTTTTGATCTAAATTAACCGCAATTATTTCAAAATTAATCGGTGCATGTTTTTGCAGATTCATTAAGATATCAAGCAAAGTATAGCTGTCTTTACCGCCTGATAAGCAGACCATGATTTTATCGCCATCTTGAATCATGTCGTAATCAGCGATAGCTTGGCCAACGTTACGGCGCAAACGTTTTTTTAGTTTATTGAACTCACGTATTTGTTTGTTATCGGGTGTTTCAGACATTTAAATAAGACCTGCAAAAGGTTGGACTGTGACGACAGTGTTAGGTGCAATACCATCACATTGTTCTTCTAATAAAATAAAGCAGTTGGCGATGCTCATCGAGCGTAAAATTCCTGAGCCTTGTTCGCCAGTAATTTTCACTTTGCTATTACCATGCTCATCTTCAAATAAAATACCGCGTTGAAATTCAAAACGACCTGGACGTTTACGAATTTGGCTGATGCATTCTATTTGCATGGTGCGTTTGAGACGATTTGTTTCACCTGATAATTTCAGTAATGCAGGTGTGACAAATTGATAAAAAGTGACCATTACTGATACAGGGTTGCCGGGCAGACCAAAAAACAAGCTGTCATTAATTTTACCAAAGGCGAGCGGACGACCTGGTTTCATCGCTATTTTCCAGAAATCTACCTGACCTAATTCGGCAAGCATTTCTTTCACATAATCAGCATCACCTACAGAAACGCCACCTGAAGTGATAACGACATCAGCTTGTTGTGAAGCAAGGAGTAAAGCTTCACGTAATGCTTGTTTTTGATCGGGCACCACACCCATATCGATGATGTCGACATCAAGCCGTTTTAACATGCCATATAAGGTATAACGATTACTATCGTAGATTTGGCCTTTTTCTAAACTGTCGCCTAGAGAGCGGAGTTCGTCACCGGTGGAGAAAAATGCGACTTTTAGTTTTTGTTTGATTTGAACTTCAGCAATACCAAGGGAAGCAATTAAACCCAGATCAGCCGGCGTGATTCTATGACCGGGGTTTAAAACCGTATCACCAGAAGATAAATCTTCACCACTAAGACGTACATTTTGACCCAGCTGATGCTCACCGTGCACGGTGATTTGTTTGCCTATTACTTCGACATGTTCTTGCATAATGACCGTATCGCATTCCTCAGGCACCATGGCGCCGGTCATGATCCGTATACATTCACCCGCTTGTACTTGTCCGGTGTAGGCTTGGCCTGCATAGGCAATACCGACTTGAGTAACGGTAAAACTATCAGCTTTAATATCTGCACCGTTAATGGCATAACCATCCATCGCTGAATTATCGTAAGCGGGAACATTGATAGGTGAAATGATAGTTTGCTGTAAAACTTGGTCTAAAGCATCACGTAATGCTACTTTTTGCCAGCCATTTAATGGTGTTAATAATTGTTCGATGCGCTGTTGAGCATCATTCACACTTAAGCTACTCGTTTCATGTGGATCAGCACAACTCGGTTGTGGGATAAACTCAGCCATTTAAGCGGTCCAATTGTTTATATGTTGGTTAATAAAACTAATCATAGCGTTAATATCGTTTAAGTCGAGCTGGATTAGCTCGTTATCGAGCTCCAATTTCTCATCACTGGCAATGGCAATAATATTATTATCGACTGGGTGTAATAATGGTTTTCCTAGGCTGGGCCGATGAAGTTCAATTTTAGGAAAAGCTTCATGTTTAAAGCCTTCAACTAAGATTAAATCTAGTTTTTCAGTGGCGAGACGCGGTAATAACTGACTTAACCGTGGCTCATCCATATCATCAGGCTGAGTTTCCATTAAAGCCATTAACCGACTAGAAGCAATCAGCATTTGTTGAGCACCTGCTTTTCTCAGCTCATAGCTATCTTTGCCTGGCTTATCAATCTCAAATTTATGATGAGCATGTTTAATAACGCCTACTTGTAAACCTTGTTGCTTTAATACCGGTAATAGTTGCTGTAATAAAGTGGTTTTACCAGTACCACTAAAGGCTGAAAAGCCTAATAAAGGAACCGTTGATGTGAGCGGAGGGTCAGAAATAACAAGATCTTCAGGATGATTGAAGTTTACAAAAGTATCGGGTTGATCAGAAAAATCAACCATAGTGAGTTTATGACGTTGTAACCACAGATCAATTTTTCGGTCACCTTGTAATAAATAGGCTTTTAAATCATCTTGTAAGCGGCAAGGAATTAAACTGAAAACAGGTTGTAAACGTTGGCCATCAAAAGCCACAGCAATATCAGCAGATGATAACAACAAGCTTTCCATTAATCGTTGGCGAAGTTGTGGAGAAACGGATGGGCAGTCACATGGTGAGGTTAAAATATAATCAGTGTCGACGGATTGCATTGCACTGAGCATGCCGGCTAAGGGGCCACAAAAACCTTCAATACTATCGGAAATAGTCGGGTAGCCAAATGCTTGGTATTGTTCAATGTTACGGTTGGCATTAATCACTAAGCTATCAACTTGAGATGCTAAGGCGTCAATGGCATAACGAATCAATGGCTTTTGCTGAAATTGAATCAGTCCTTTATCTTTGCCACCCATGCGGCGAGCTTGACCACCTGCCAGGATAACCCCGGTGATTGATGGAGTATGGGATGTAATCATAGGGATTCGCTGTTATGCTCTTTTGTAATGAATATTAAGGATTTACCATGAATAAAATATGGTTTTCGGCGCTCATTATACTGCTAAATACATCACTAAGTTGGGCGGATGATCTTAAAATTGTCGTGGTGGGCCTATTTAGTCAACAGGCCGTGATCGAGATCAACAAACAGCAACGATTATTAAAGGTCGGCCAAACCAGCCCTGAAGGTGTCACATTAATTTCAGCGACAAGCAGTAAGGCTGTATTAGAGATTAAAGGCAAGCAACAAGAATATACATTGGGAGAGCATATCGGCGGTCAATTTACTCCTCCTCCAGCGCAACCGGTAGTGAGTCTGTGGCCAACTAATGGCATGTATCTCACTCCAGGTACCGTCAATGGTTTTAGTGTCGATTTTTTAGTGGATACTGGCGCCTCTGCAATTGCTATAAATGCCGCAACAGCAAAACGATTGGGCCTAGATTACAAGTCGAGTACACCGGTTGGAGTTAAAACAGCATCAGGGATTACCCTTGCTTATCCGGTTAAGTTAGATGTGGTGCAAGTAGGCGAGATTAAGTTGTATAACGTTCAAGCAATGGTACTTGACGGCGCTGAACCTAGTCGCGCTTTATTAGGCATGACATTTTTAGGCCAGCTTGATATGCAGCGTAGCGGTCTGCGTATGGATTTAAAGCAAAAATTTTAGTTAAAAAAAAGCCCGCAGATAAAATCATGCGGGCTTGATATGTGTCACTAATCGCTTTTAACTAAAAACCATTGGTGATCAATGCATAAGCTGAATGATTATGAATTGATTCAAAGTTTTCTGATTCGATGGTGTAAGCATTAACGCGTTCATCATCATTCAGTCTAGCTGCGATATCACGAACGATATCTTCAACAAATTTTGGATTGTCATAAGCCCGTTCAGTTACATATTTTTCATCTGGACGTTTTAACAGACCAAAAATTTCACATGATGCTTCTGACTCAACAATATCAATTAAATCTTCGATCCAGATAAAGCTATCAACACGTACAGTTAAAGTAACGTGAGAGCGTTGATTATGAGCACCATAGTCAGAAATATTCTTTGAACATGGGCATAAGCTTGTTACTGGCACGACCACTTTAACGGTGATCATTGTTTCATCACCGGTGATTTCACCAATAAAGCTAACTTGGTAATCCATCAGGCTTTTAACTTTGCTGATGGGTGCTTCCTTATTTACAAAATAAGGAAATTCCATTTCAACATAGCCTGATTCGGCTTGTAGACGTTCGGTCATTTCACCTAACATTTCACGGAATGATTTCACCGTAATTTCACGTTCGTGTTGATTTAAAATCTCAACAAAACGCGACATATGTGTGCCTTTAAACTGATGTGGCAGGTTGACATACATATTGAAGTTCGCAATGGTATTTTGTTCGCCGCTAGAGCGATCACTTACGATAATCGGGTGTTGAATATCTTTGATACCGACCTTATCGATTGCGATATGGCGCTTATCGACAATATTTTGAACATCTTCGATTTCGTCACAGCAATCAGGTTTTATATCAGTAGTCATGCGTATTTTATTCCTCACTGTATCGGACACAAGCACGATCGGTTTCCCAGAGGGTAACACCCGAAATTTTTGCTGTGTCGATATTTAATGTCTGGCTTAAGTTTTGATAAAAGTATTGGGCGATATTTTCAGCCGTTGGATTGATAGTATCAAACGGTGGAATATCATTCAGATAACGATGATCTAGGGTTTTGGCTAATTTACGAGTAGCTGTTTTAATGGTCTTGAAGTCCATACCCATACCATGTTGATTGAGTGCGGTCGCGGTCACTTCAACTTCAAGCTTCCAGTTGTGGCCATGCATACGACTGCAATCCCCCGGGTATTCACGTAGGGTATGGGCAGAGGCAAAGTCTGCCAAAATTTTTAAGGTGTAGGTTGCGCTCATAGTTGACTATTATACTAGGGAATTAAATTGGCTAACAAACTATTATGCCTGAAAATGATTATTGACGGTATTTATAATGCCCTGAGCATCTAAACCGCAGTCGCTTAACATCTGTTGGTGATTGCCATGATCGATGAATTTATCAGGCAGACCAAGGTTAATCACCTGGATATTATTGGCAATAGTATGTAGGTATTCATTAATGCCACTGCCCGCGCCGCCGCTTACGGCATTTTCTTCGATAGTAATAATCAGCTGATGATTTTGGACTATCTTATCGATGACTGCAGTATCTAATGGTTTTACAAAACGCATATTAACCACAGTGGCATTTAGCATTTTTGCGGCATCAACAGCGGCATAAACCATGCTGCCAAAGGCTAAAATAGCGACTTTTTCACCTTGTTGTTTGATTTCAGCCTTACCAATTACGAGCGAGGTTAGTTCAGGCTTTACTTCTGTACCTATGCCGCTGCCACGTGGGTAACGAACTGCGCTGGGTCCATTATGTTTATATCCGGTGGTCAACATTTGGCGACATTCATTTTCATCGGCGGGAGCCATCACCACCATGTTTGGAATGCAACGTAAATAACTTAAATCAAAGCTACCTGCATGGGTTGGACCATCGGCTCCAACAAGGCCAGCGCGGTCTATAGCAAATAAAACAGGTAAGTTTTGCAAAGCAACGTCGTGGATTAACTGATCATACGCGCGTTGTAAAAAGGTGGAATAAATAGCGACCACGGGTTTTTTGCCTTCACAAGCAATACCGGCAGCTAAGGTAACGGCATGCTGTTCAGCGATACCGACATCGAAATAGCGATCAGGGAACTGTTCGGCGAAGTCGTTTAAACCTGAACCATCAGACATAGCCGGGGTAATGCCGATTAAGTCTTTTGAATTTCTAGCCATATCGCATAACCATTGGCTAAATACTTGGGTGTAGCTGGGGCCAGATGACTTACTATTTGCTGGGCTAACACCATGATATTTACCTGGCTGTTGTTCCGCAGGTTCATAGCCTTTGCCTTTTTTGGTCACAATATGTAGAAATTGTGGTCCCTTACGCTCTCGTAAGTTACCCAAGGTAGTGATTAATGTATCTAGATCATGGCCATCAATAGGGCCAATATAGTTAAAGCCCATTTCTTCAAACAAAGTGCCTGGAATCACCATGCCTTTGACATGTTCTTCGGCACGGCGCGCAAATTCCCAAGCGGGTGGAATTTTTTCCAATACTTTTTTACTGCCTTCGCGAGCCGAGGTATAAAATTTTCCAGATAATAAGCGTGCTAAATAATTAGACATACCGCCGACATTTTTAGATATCGACATTTCATTATCATTAAGGATGACCAGTAGGTTGGCACTGAGATCACCAGCATGAGCTAAGGCTTCATAAGCTTGGCCTGCGGTGAGTGCGCCATCACCAATAATTGCAACGGCGCGACGTGAATCATTGCTGGCTTGTGCAGCAATTGCCATGCCCAAGGCTGCACTAATCGAAGTGCTTGAATGACCTACGCCAAAGGTGTCGTAGATACTTTCACCGCGTTTAGGAAAGCCAGACAAGCCACCTGGTTGGCGCATGGTATGCATCTGATCACGGCGGCCAGTAATAATCTTGTGTACATAACTTTGATGGCCGACATCCCAAACAAAACGGTCATCTGGAGTATTAAATACATAATGTAGGGCTAGGGTCAGCTCGATAACACCTAAGTTTGAAGATATATGGCCGCCAGTCTGCTGCACGCTATCAACAATTAAAGCGCGAATTTCATCGGCAAGTTGTGGCAGCTGTTGTTTATCTAGCTTGCGTAAATCATCAGGACTATCAATTTGAGAAAGGATTGTTTCCATGGCATTTGTCATTATTATTTTAGTGAGCGCGTTGTACTACAAAATTGGCTAATGCCGATAAAGCTTGTGTGTCATACGCTAATCCATCTAGTTGAGCCTGTGCTTGCTCAATTAAGTCATGTGCTTTTTGCTGTGCGACTTCCAAGCCGATTAAGGCTGGATAGGTGGGCTTATTTAAGGCTATATCTGCGCCTTGTGTTTTGCCTAAAGTATCAGTATCTGCGATGACATCTAATACATCATCTTGTACTTGGAAGGCGAGGCCTATGTGGTGAGCATAAAGATCAAGCCTGCTTAACTCAGTATCTGTTACTGAGTTGGAGGCCAAGGCACCTAGTTTTACACTAGCGCGAATTAAGGCGCCAGTTTTAAGTTCGTGCATAGTTTGCAAAGCATTTAGATCCAGTGATTTACCTACCGACTCAAGATCAATCGCTTGACCACCGGCCATGCCAATAATGCCTGAACGTTGCGCTAGTGTTTTCACCATTTGGCTTTGTTGTTGAGGATTAAGCTGGTCATCACATAAGCTTTCAAAGGCTAAGGATTGCAATGAATCACCGACTAACAGTGCTGTCGGATCATCATAGGCTTTGTGGCAGGTAGGCCGACCACGACGTAAATCGTCGTTATCCATGATCGGCATATCATCATGAACTAATGAATAGGCATGAATCATTTCTACGGCGCAGGCGGGGGCATCTAATTGCTCTAGACGGGCACCCAATGCTTCGCCGGTGGCATAGACCAACAGAGCACGTAATCGTTTACCGCCATTTAAGGTTGAATAGCGCATGGCTTCCAACAATTGTGTAGAAGTATGGTTGTTATCGGCTGTCAGTCGACTATCTAACGCTGTTTCAACACGCTGTTGGTGCTGTTGCATCCAATTTTTAAGGGAGAAAGAGCTATTCACGATTCGTTTTTATTTGTATCAAAATCTACTAATGATGATTGGCCAGACTGTTCTAATAACACCTGTACTTTCTGTTCTGCTGCTTTTAATGCTTCTTGGCAATCACGGGTAAGTAATACACCACTTTCATAAAGTTTTAGCGATTCTTCAAGGCTAATATCACCTTGCTCTAGTCGTTCAACTAATGACTCAAGCTCAGTAACAGCGGCTTCATAGTCCATTTTTTTTCTTCTTGTCGCCATGCCCGCCTCTAAACAAAATTTAAACCAGCAGACAGTATATGTGAATCAACCAATCCTTGTCTGCTGGATTGTTTATTTAATAGTCGTTAGGCTGTTAGTTTTTAGTTGGTAATCACATAAAAATTTATGCGTAGAATTATACGTGGGTTTCATAATCTTCCCGTTTCTTCACCAGGCTGTGTTGCTACGATTGGTAACTTTGACGGTGTGCACTTGGGTCATCAATCGGTATTAAACCAATTGGCGATGAAAGGAGATACCTTGGGCTTGCCTGCGGTGGTTATCACTTTTGAACCGCAAGCTAATGAGTTTTTCTCTCCCGCTACGGCACCGGCTCGATTAAGTCGTTTTCGTGAAAAAGTAGATGCCTTACGCTGCTATTCGATTCAACAGCTCTGTGTTTTACGCTTTAATAAAAAATTAGCGCAGATGAGTGCTCAGGATTTTATTCAACGTTTATTAGTTGAAGGTCTAAATGTACGTTATTTAGTGGTCGGTGATGATTTTCGCTTTGGCAAAGATCGCCAAGGTGATTTCAAGTTATTACAGCAAGTAGGCCAGGAAATGGGCTTTCAAGTGGTCAATATGCATACATTCTCAGTCGATAATATTCGAGTGAGCAGTACCCGTATTCGGCAAGCATTGAAAGTCGGTGATTTAATGTTGGCCGAAAAGTTATTAGGTCGTCCATATCGAATGAGCGGCCGTGTCGCTCATGGTGATAAACGCGGTCGTACCATGGGCTTTCCAACGGCGAATATTCATTTACATCGTTGTAAAGTACCACTTAATGGTGTTTATGCCGTTCAGTTATTTGGCATTGATGGTGAGCCGATTAAGGGCGTGGCTAATGTAGGTATTCGACCGACTGTCGGTGCTGAAAAAGCCCTGCTTGAAGTGCACCTATTTGATTTTAATCGTGAAATTTATGGTGAACACGTGCAAGTCCATTTTTTACATAAAATACGGGAAGAGCAAAAGTTTGCTGATCTGGCGGAGTTGATTGAGCAGATTAAACTCGACTGTGATCAAGCGCGTAGCTTTTTTTCATTATGAGTTACATCCCATGAGATGGATTTAGTGACCGCATCTTTGACCATCTGACCCAATATCTGGCCAAATAAAACGTGTTTACCACAGTAGTGGACATGATGTTCTCCATCACCATTCACAATAGCGATGGCATCGGTCCCGGTTCCTGTCGCTATTTGCTGTGAAATAGGACTTAAAATATTGGCCTCGGTGAGGGCGGCGGCTTTAGCTTCGGTTGCAATCATCAGTGCTTCGACCATGGCGGCTGAACTTAATGTTGCTGAGCTTAAAACAATAATATTAATCGTGCCGGTATCGGTAGTGGTCGTTGTCATACTTCGGTATTCAGCATAATCACCGACATGTCGTGCATTGGCTAAGCCGCTGGTGACGACAACAGCTAATTCAACCTGTTGTACTATTTTTCTTTCGATACGTAATGATGACATTGAAGCGGCTGTCATCATGCCCACTATCGGTCCTTTAAGCGCTAATTGTCGACCATATTGGCGAAGTGTTTCATCGGCACTGGTTGTGGATTGACTCGTTTTGGCTACTTTGATGTTAAGTAAGTGTTGTGCATGAGTGAGTCCGCCATTTAACACGGCAGAGCTGAGTATTTGATATGGCTTTATTAATTCAATATGGCTGTGTTCATTACAGCTATTAAGTTGAGCAAATTGGGTTAGTTGGATTGTAGACATACTTTAATATGATAGATGTAAAGATGAATGCAAGGCGGTAACCAATAAAACTTATTGGACAGAAGCCTGTTTATTTTCCCACGCTTCAATCTCTGCCACAGGTAAGGGCCGAGAATATAGATAGCCCTGAACACGAGGGCAGCTCAAATCTTTGAGTTTACTGGTGATTTCGTTTGTCTCTACACCTTCAGCAATCACGTCCATATTTAAAGCTTGGCCAATGGCGATAATGGCTTTAGCTAAGGCTAAATCGGCAGTTGATTCAAGGATGTTAGCGGTGATTGAACGATCTATTTTGATGATATTCATGGGAAACGCACGCAGGTAGGACAAAGATGAATGACCGATGCCAAAATCATCAACAGAGAAGGTGATGCCCAGCTTAGATAATCGATGCAGTTTATTGATGTTTTCTTCAGTATTGGCTAACGATTTACGTTCAGTTAATTCAAAAGTAAGTAATGGTGCTAACTCTAGGTGCTCGGAAATATAAGACTCCACCATTTTGGTGAAATGATCAGCATTAAATTGATGGGCCGAGATATTGATAGATACTTTGCGGTTATTAATGCCTTGTTGTTGCCAAACCTGTAGTTGTTTGCAAGCTTGATTAAATACCCAATTGCCAATATCCAGAATTAAGCTACTTTCTTCAGCAATGGTAATAAATTTCTCGGTATTGTGCATACCGCCATTACCATCAGGCCAGCGAAGTAACGCTTCATAGGAGCTTACAGAATTATCAGCAAGCGAGATGACCGGTTGATAAAATAAGAGAAATTCATCATTTCGCAATGCTTCAATTAATTTAACTTCTAAGTCATGCTTAAATTTAGTGGCGTGGTGTAATTTTTGGTTATAGAAACTAAAGGTATTGCGACCTTCATCTTTGGCTTGATACATGGCCATATCACTGTAGCTAACTAAGCCTTCAGCGGTATGGCTGTCATTAGGATAGATGGCGATGCCCATGCTGGTGGTGATATTGACCGGCTTACTATTTATTTGAAAAGGGTCCTGAAAGAGTGCGATTAAATTTTCAACTAATTTAAGAAAATCATTATCGTGCTTGACGTCTTTTAAAATTATTGAAAATTCATCGCCACCAAGACGTGCCACTACATCACTACGGCGTAGTGCATTTTTTAGTCGGCTTGCAACTTTGGTTAATAATTGATCGCCAGCTGGGTGGCCGTAGTTGTCATTGATTAATTTAAACTTATCTAAGTCCAATGTCACCAAAGCAAATTTTTGCTCAAGTCGGATACTTTGTTCGAGACAAGAACGGAGAAATTCATTAAAAATGCTCCGGTTATATAGTCCAGTCAGACTATCAAAGTGGGCGAGTTTACTGAGTCGAGACTCCAGTGTTTTGTCTCTTAATGAATAGCGAATTGTTCGTTCAAGTAGGGGGGCTGTCAGCTGACTTTTGATTAAGTAATCATCGGCACCGAGTTCCATCGCGGTCAGATCGGTTTGATGATCATCAACGCCAGACAACATAATAATCGGTGGCGAAATATTAAATTTTTGCTTAATTTCAGCAATGAGGCCGAGACCTAGTTTGGCACCCAAGCGATTATCAAGTAGGTAGAAGTCGAAAGTACTTTGTTCAATTTGTTCTAAGCCTTGCTCATAACTCTGAGACCAAACAATACTACCTACTTGACCTAATGCTTCTGTTAATAACTCGTTGAGGATAATGAAGTCATCTTCATCATCATCGACGATCAAAATACGCATTTGTGAGTATTTGACTTTATTTGAGCTTAGTTTATTCATTTGACTGGAGGTAAGGCCACAACGTTAAACCAATAGTCGGTGATCGATTGAATCATTTCGACTAAGTTCTCAAAAGAGACCGGTTTAATCACAAAAGAATTCACCCCCATATCATAAGAGCGAGCTACATCTTCTTCGGCTTTGGAGGTGGTTAAAACAATAATTGGGATAGATTTGAATTTGTCATCATTTTTTAGAATTTTTAATACTTCACGACCATCCATGATTGGCATATTTAAATCTAATAAGATTAAGCCCGGTAAAGGCTGATCTTTTAAGGCAGCGTAATCACCTTCACGATTAAGATACTGTAATAATTCACGGCCGTTACTCGTGAAGTCGATAGGGTTAGCTAAACGTGCTTCTTGTAGGGCATCGGTGACGAGTAACTGATCATCGGGATCATCATCACACATATGGATGGTAATGACAGCTTGATTTTCAACCATTAGAAGTCGCTCCTAGGGCTAGTGGTAATAAAATATAATTTAAACTGTGTGCCTACACCCGGTTCAGATTCAACTTTAATTTGACCATGATGTTTCTCAATAATTTTTTTACAAATCGCTAGGCCAATACCGGTACCATGGTATTCGCCGCGGCCATGTAAACGCTGAAATATTTCAAATACTTTATCAGCATATTCTTGTTCAAAGCCAATGCCATTATCGGCAACGGTGATTTGAATGTATTCATGCTGTTCTAGCATGACATTTTCTGTTGAGATATTAATAATGGGTGCTTGATCTGCCTTGGAAAATTTCATGGCATTAGTCAGCAAGTTTAAAAATAATTGATACAACATTACTGGTTCGGCTTTTATAGTCGGCAACTCAGTGATATTAATCTGTGCTTGTTTCTCTTGAACGGTTAATTTCAAGTCAGAAATAACATTATCAATAACGTTGTTTAACGATACTGATTTCAGCTCAATTTCTTGGCTGCTAACACGAGAAAAGCTTAATAAGTCATCAATGAGACTACGCATCCGTACCGAGGCTTTTTGCATGCGATCAATATAGTCCAAGGCTTTATTATCGACACTGCCTTTCATCGAGGTTTGTAGCCGGTCACCAAAGGCTTGGATTTTTCTCAATGGTTCTTGTAGATCATGAGAAGCAATATAGGCAAATTTTTCGAGTTCATCATTAGATTGAGCAAGCCGTTGATTGGTTACTTTTAACTCATTGGCTTGAGCACTTAACGACTGGTGAGCATGTTGCAATGATTCATGACTCTCGACGCGTTTTTTATAGGTTTGAATATAATCTAATACTAAGCCAATGAGTGGCACGACATAGGCAATAATTTTTAAGAAGTGAGCACTATTAAAGTCACTATCAAATAGCATTTGTGAACCTAATACCATGTGTAATTCGACGATGACTTCGGGCACTGCACTGAGTAACAATGCGGTGGCAAAAATACTCGGGTGACGTTTCATGAATAGTGGATAAATAACCAAGCCGGCAAACATAAATAATACTAATGGCACTACATCATAAGGTCGACGGATAAAGGCATCAGGGAACTGCGTTTGTGGCAAATGAGTACTGGTGGCTGATAGGTAAATTAAAATATAACCCACCACAGCAAAAACTAAGCTGATGGCAAGAATAAATTTGATACCTTTTTTAGGTTCGTGTTTTCTATCGGTTAAAAATATACCAACACCGATAATCATGATCAGTGCATTAAAAACGCGTGATAGCGCCCAAGTGAAAGGGATTAGGTCGGTATTATCAGCAACAGCTGTAATTAGACGCGTGGCTGCTAAGGTATGGAAGGCATCCATAGCGCCAGCACAAAATAGGGCAATGCCGATAACAGGGGTGGTGACATCATGGGTGATGGAATAATGACTAAACGCTAACAGCACCACAAAAATAGCGGCACAAAACGCGGTCCATTCTAATAAGGCATGGGTGAAACCACCGGATAAACGATAAAACATATCATCGAGTGTTGGTTGGCTGGAGGCCATCGTGTGCAGGTGACCGGCATTGCCAAAATCAAAACCAAACCATTGCAGCAAAAACGGAGCGATGCAAATTGCTAACACAGCAATCACTACCGCACGCGGTAGTCGATGTTCCTCATCTATTTGAGGAAAAATGTTGCTTATTTTTAAATCCATTCATCACCTCACTGTGATGGCTAAAATTAAACGGTATAAACAAAGTTTAATTTGGCTATTGATAATGGTCTAAATCATAGCGGTTAAAGTGCACTGGAAGCAATAGTTGACTGACGCAGTCAGGTTTATAAAATAGTACATTTAGTTAAAATTAAATGTAATTTCATTGTCTTAGCTATTTATTGTCGAACTGAGTTATTTTAATGGCGGCAGATATTGTTGTATTGCATGAGGCATAAAATGAAATAAAACAGTTCGACAGCTATGCCAATAAACAGAAAGTAGTAACAATGCACCTCCAATAATAACACCTGTAATAGCAGAACTCGAACTATCGATACCGTATGTTTTTAACAGCATTGAGCAGGCATATAACACATAAGCTAAACCTGAAACCAACATGGCACGTCGATCGATGGCAATAGATAATACGGCCATCAGCGCATAGAGTACGAGCACAATACCCGCTTCAAACAAACCATTATTGCCATCAAAAATGCCTAAAATCGAAAAGATAGGATGAACAATGAGCGGGGCAGCTATCAAGTGTAACCAAAAAGCGACATCAGATTTACGTGTTTGACGAACCCGATCTGCCATATCCCACCACATGGCATATAAAAAAGTGGCAAAACCACTGACAAACAACAGCGGAGTCATCCACTGCTTAATGCTGGCATCAGTACTGGCTACTGTCACTGCGATGACACCACCAATAGCCGCGGCAGTACCAGCTGCCACAGTGATAGGAACTTGAAAACGTTGCCAATGCAACCAGGCGGCAATAGCGGTAATAATACCGGAACTAATAAGGCTAACTTCCGATAGTGGTCCTAATATAGCCATGGAGATGTTAAATATGCCAGCAAGAAAGCTGACTAACAATACGATAGCTGGTAAAGCCATCCGACGTTTTAAGACAAAAAACTCAGCTAAGCCCCAAGTGGTTACAGTAAATAAAATGGCGCCCATTAACTCACTGATTGAAGAGCCAAACCATCCGATAGATGTCAGTACTAAAGCACAAGCAATGACGACAAAAATATCGTTAAAACTGGTCACTAATTGAAAGTTTTCTTCATCTACTGATGGTAGATCATTCAAGCTAGCGGTATGGTCACGAAATGCATTGACTGATGCATCAGTAAAAATGCCGGCTTTAACAGCCGAAGTTAGATCTTCATCTGTGTACATAAATTAACCTTTGTTATTTAACAGTGCCACGAATTGTATTTGTACTTGCACAGCGTTAATGACGAATAGTGAGCAAGATAAAATGAGCCATTTGTTCCATTCGCTCCAAGCTTACATCGGCTTTTTTTATAAAATCAGCATCATAATGGTCTGGGTTTGCCCATTGCTTACCGTTAATATTGCAGCGTTTAGCGAGCTTGTTAATGCCCAAGTCTTCCAATGCAAAACCTAACTCGGTCCATAACAGGCTTAGTCGAGTTTCAATGGCGTGATCTCGTTGCTGAGTATCATTCATCTGTCTGATATAGACGGCAGTTTCTCTGGATGCTGAAATGAGTCTTCTTAATGCTGCAATTGATTGTTGTTTGCGAGCATCACTGGCACGGTTCAAATTTGTTAGCCATGAGCGAACATGTTTGAAAATTTCCCAGAGTAGTCCTGCACTAAGGTTTGCCATAACAGTGTATTAACTCATCCTTAACTATCGGTCTTATTTATGATTGGCTAATATTAGCATCAAAATATTTCACAAACTCTTGATCGTAATATTCTTTTTGGTCGAGCCATACCGTTAAAAAGTTTTCTCGCTCTAACCATTCATTGATTTCTACTTCCCAACCCAACCACTGATTGGCTTTGCCTTGCCGAGTTGAGCGTTGATACATTAAATAAGCACGCTCAAAAATAGAGATTCTGATTAACAAAATGGCTTCTTGTTGTTTTTGTTCACCCTCATCGAGCTCATTTGGTGAATGAAATGGCGTATCAAATATATCTAATCTTGGATGATCTAAACACAGCTGCTGCAATTCAATATATTTATCATCTAATACATCATAAGTGCCATATTCACGTTCATCACGCAGTGCGTGTTGTTCTCTAAAATAACTGATAATTGCAACGGGTAAACCAATGATAGTCACTACAAAAGTGGCCATCTCTAAATAAAAATGTAACTGTTCCAACGGTGTATTTCCTGAGTTTAAATGCGGGTATATGACGGGCAGGATAACGTAAAAGTTCAGATGTTAGTGAAAATAATACGAAGTGAATTTTTATCGTAGTTTATGTCGCTTTTGATACGACACTAACAGGGCGTATAAACCCAAAGCGGCAATCATATGTTTTATCGAATGGCCACTAATCGATAACGCTAAGATGTCATAGATAGCGTTATCAAAATATTCGAATACTTTAGCCAAGAAATAACAGCTAATTAACAGCCAATAGCCATTAACACGGTCAAATCGGCTGCAGAACAATAGTAATGTCACCGGTATCGCCAACATTGGAAAAAACTGGATAAAGGCATAAAAGCGAAGATCGCCGACTCCTTGCAGCTCTGAAACATGCCAGTAAACAACGGATGCGATGCCTGCGATTACTAACGGCCACAGTAATTTTTTACCAATATTAAGAGAAATAAATTCAGCAATAATGATTGCGAATAAGGCCATAAAGGCAATGGTCATCGGCAGCCTATCCCATACTAAGGTCTGGTTGTTGGGTGAGATATGATAATAACCTGAGCCAAAGGCTACTAAACTCACTCCAATAAACAGCAAGGTGTAAGCTGATTTCATCTCATGAATGATCGTCAGCTTGTTTGATATCAATAGTTGATATAAACCAACAATACCGACGATTAAAAACGGTAAGTTAGACAATACATTCCAAAAATTTGGAATGGCAATCATGGTGCGAAAATCAACAAAGGCATGATAGGCCAAGTCTTGTGGAATCCGCTCCAGACTTACTAATCCGATAATTGCTGATAATGAAAATAACAGAATAAGAGTAAATCCAAGTTTTTCTCTTTTACTTTTTTGCATCTTTAGCATTGTGTCCTTTGTTGAGTAAAGCCAGCTGATGGAGCGAGCTATTATTGGTCATCGAGATCGTTAGGAAACTGCCATTGCTTACCAATCGTTGTACAAGACTGGCAAACCTCGCTAATGGAAAGCTGATAATTAATAAAATAGCTTAAAAAGTTTAATAAGCGGGTTACTCTTTTAGCTATAAACCAAACGTAGACTAAATAAAGAGTAAACAAATAGCTGATTGCTTTAATCAAGAGGATAGAAAAAATAAAGTGTTCTACTTGGTTATCAATATACAAAATAAACAAACTGACAACAGCTATCGAGACTAGCTTGGTAACAAGGTAAATGGGTAATAAGATAAATAGGCTGATGATTAATGTACCTAGCGTATCAAGCACACTGGCACGAAACTTTATTTTCCACTTTGTTTTGGCAGCACACTGCGAACACTTCACTGCATCGTCTCAATACATAAAACCTGAGCCGGAGTGGTTGCCGTAACGGCGATACTATTTACCTCTGTCACTGCCATGCCATCTCGTGCTGATAGGTAATCATCATCAATAATCACTTCGCCAGAAAGAATAAAAAAATACACAGCAGGTGAATCAAGCTGGCAGTGGTAGCTGATGCTACTGTCGGCATCAATCACTGCCATAGATAAATAAGCATCCTGATTTATCCAAACAGAACTTTCTTTATCTTGTTCAGGAGAAACAATGGTTAAAAATTGATTATGAGCTTGTAGCTTATTGATGGTTTTTTGTTCATAACGAGGCTCAATATTGCGCTGTTTAGTGAAGATCCAAATTTGCAGAAAGTTCACATCTTCAGTAGATGAGTTATTGTATTCAGAGTGAGTGACACCGGTGCCAGCCGACATGATCTGCACATCACCACTACGGATAATGTGTTGATTACCCATACTATCTTGATGACGCAGGCTGCCTGACAGTGGTATTGAAACAATCTCCATATTGTCATGCGGATGGGTCTCAAAACCCATACTCGGCACAACAACATCATCATTTAACACTCGCAGCTTACCAAAGCCCATCCGATCAGGATTATGATAGCCGGCGAAACTAAAGGTATGGTGACTGTGCAGCCAACCGTGATTAGCTTCGCCGCGTGAATTAGCTTGGTGTATGACTTTATTCATCTCGATAATCCTTTGGCAAAGGCTAAGGGTAGTCTAGGTCGATTAACTTTGTTCTGGATGCCACTCATCATATTCAGGAATATCAGCAGAGTAATTGAGCCAACTGACTTCATGAGACTTCCAGATTCGAAATTCAGGCTGCACACCTGGATCGTCATCCAAGGTCGCCACCCGCAAAATCAATAAAGGCGCATCCTCTTTAATCGAGATCAGTTGTGAGCCACAGGTTTTGCAAAAATAGCGATGTTTGCCAGCCGATGATTCGTAGCTCGATAAATTATCTTCGCCGTCTAACCAACGAAAATGATCATGTTCAACGCCTGCACCGGTGTTAAACGCTGCCGCATGTGCTTTGCGACATGACTGACATGAACAATGCAAAATAGGCGTAGCCAACGCATCGACTTCATATTGAACTTGCTTACATAAACAACTGCCTTGCATCGTGAACTTCCTTAATTTGAAAACGTGGGTTTAAAACAGACAGAATACAAGGTTTGTACTCTTTTATTAACTAGGCTTCGCTCATACTCTTGTACTGTTCAAAATCGAACTCCAAAACATCAGAGATAGTATCAAGCACAATATGCTCTAATTTTAACAACTCAGTATCAGGTGCAATCAAGTCTGGAACTTGAACCACCGTCATGCCGGCTGAAACCGCCGACTTCACACCATTGGGTGAGTCTTCAAAGGCAATACAGCGTGTAGGTTCACACGACAAGCTGGTGGCCGCTTTTAAAAAGATCTCAGGATCAGGTTTGCTATGAGTAAGCTGATCGCCACCAATGACAATCTCGAAGTAATCGAGAACCGCTGATTTTCGCAACTTATGCTCTGCAATGGCTGTTTTAGATGAGGTGGCAACGGCCATAGAGATATTGTGCGATTTAAGGTGGGCTAATACTTCTTTTACCCCTTGTTTTAAAGGAACGGGATCATCTTTAACCCAACTACCATACAAGCCTCGCCAAGTGGCATTAAAAAGCTCGGCATCAACGGCGCCGTTCAAGGCTTCTTTGATTATGGCATTGCCTTTTGCAGTGTTGGTGCCGACAAAGCGCATAAATACATCCGACATATCACCAAGACCATATTGTTCACAAATAGTGTCGAATGCTTTTTTGGCTAAGGGTTCACTATCTAGTAGTAAGCCGTCCATATCGAAGATTGCTGCTTGGAAGTTTTTCATTGTAGGTTTAATTGATCTTAGTTTTATCTTGATGTGTGAATTGAGTGCTGAATGCTACGATTATTAAGCTTCTGAGCTAGCACAGGACTCACATAAACAATGTAGTTCTAATTGAGGGCTTTTTAATTTAAAGCCAGCATCTTCAACATTGTCTTTTAAAGTGTCGAGTAACGTTTTTTGAATGCCGATTTCTTTTACAGCACTGCATTCATCACAGATTAGGAACTGTGGTACTTCATGTGAATGACTACAACTGATATGAGAACAGGCGACATACTTATTGGCTAAGTGAAGTTTATGGACAAGTTTTTCACTCTCAAGGAAATCTAAAATTCGATAAACCGACATGGGAGGAATGGGCGAGTCAAACTCAGTGCGACAGAAGTCAGATAATTCATAAGCTGATAATGCTTTGTCGGATTTAAGTAGCCCAGTTAGCACGTATTTACGTTTATCCGTCAGTCTTGCACCGTTGGCCTTGCATGCTTGTTCTGCATGATCGAGGACATTATCAATTTTGCTCATAGAGAGTTACCAGAAATAGATTTCGTTGTTTGTAGCGTATTGTACCTGTCGTGGTGTAACTCATGTAAATACATCTGTAACGAGTCGATGGATGTGGAAGTGTTGAGCAGCTTCTTTCTTTAATTTTATTGAATAATATAAATGATATGTTGTAACATATCATTTTTGTATTTAGAAGTTTTTATAGGATCTCCCAAAATGACTCAACAATCACGACTTCCAGTGACTGTGCTTTCAGGCTTCCTTGGCGCTGGTAAAACAACCGTATTAAGCCATATTTTAAATAACCGTCAGGGCAAGAAAGTGGCAGTTATTGTGAATGATATGAGTGAAATTAATATTGATACCTCTATTGTTCAAAATGAAGTAGAACTAAACCGTAGTGAAGAAAAATTAGTAGAAATGAGCAATGGCTGTATCTGCTGCACATTACGTGAAGATCTATTAGTAGAAGTAAGCAAGTTAGCTAAAGATGATCGTTTTGATTACCTTATTATTGAATCAACAGGTATTTCAGAGCCATTACCTGTTGCAGAAACCTTCACATTTGAAGATGAAAGTGGTGTGTCACTATCAGATGTGGCAGAGCTAGATACCATGGTCACCGTAGTTGATGCCGTTAACTTTTTGAAGGATTTTGAAGAGGCGCAGCAATTAGATGAGGTCGGTGAATCATTAGGTGAAGAAGACCAACGTAGTGTGGCAGACCTACTCATCGAGCAAGTTGAATTTGCAGATGTCATTCTGATCAGTAAGACAGACCTAGTTAAGCCCTCTGATACTGAACGTTTGATGGCTATTCTTAAAACCTTAAATACAAACGCTAAAATTATTTCAATTTTTGACGGCAAAGTCGATCTTGATCAAGTCTTGGACACAGGCTTATTTGATTTTGATCGTGCTCAACAAGCACCAGGTTGGCTTAAAGAAATGCGTGGTGAACATGTTCCTGAAACAGAAGAATATGGCATTAGTAGTTTTAGTTACTTGGCACGCCGTCCATTCCACCCTGAGAAGTTCCATCAGTTTCTTCATAATACGGAACAGTTTGGCAAGTTAGTTAGATCAAAGGGGTTCTTTTGGTTAGCTTCTCGTCCCGAGTTTGCTGGCCAGTGGAGTCAGGCTGGTGGTATTGCCAGACATGGTTTTGCAGGCATGTTTTGGAAAGCAATTTCAAAAGAGCAATGGCCAACTGATGAAGACTCTCTCGCTTCTATTGAAAAACAATGGCAAGAACCATTCGGTGATATGCGCCAAGAATTGGTGTTTATAGGTCAAGGACTTGATCAAGATGGAATGAAGCAAGCACTCGATGATTGCTTATTGCCAGAAACAGAAGTGTTAAAAGGCAAAGCACATTGGGCAACGTTAAGCGATCCGTTTCCTAAATGGGGAGAAGAATAATGGGGTCACAGCAAGTAATTAACGACCATTCTCTAGCAGAGATCAAGTCATCTTCTAGCCGTTTGCATAGTGAAGCTACGGTGATGACCGATATTTTTAAATCTGATATCAATATCACTATTTGGCAACGCCAACTGACGAACAAGCTTATTCAAGCAACAGAGAAGATTATTAGTACTAATCCGAACTTGAAAATATCGACGATAGTGACACCAGACGATGTATCTTCAGTGATTAGTGATGAGTTGGGGGAAGGAGAAGAAATAACCATTTTCCGCGAGGATGTCGTTGAATTGGTGGAGATGTTTTGTTTTCTATTTGAATTACAGTCTGTGGGCTTAAGGCTGACAACACTGGAACATGCTATGTGTCCACGGTTTCATGTTGATCGTGTGCCATGTCGTTTAGTCACCACTTATCAAGGTATCGCTACTGAATGGCTAGAAAATGAAACGGTTGATCGCAGTAAGTTGGGCATGGGCAATCAAGGTAAACCTGATGAGTTATCAGGTGTATATACAAAACCCAGCCAAATTCAGCAGCTCAGTCATGGTGAGGTGGCATTGTTGAAAGGAGAGTCATGGGACGGTAATGAAGGCAGAGGCCTTGTTCACCGTTCACCACAAGTCTCTGCTGGCGAACGTCGCTTGTTAGTTACATTAGATTTTGTTTAGCGTTTAAAAAGGGAGAGCCAGTAATGAAAATGCAGTTTCATCATTTATTTTTACTATCGAGCATTGCGATGGCTTCTACAGGCAATGTAAAAGCAGAACTGGCACATCTTGATGCACATGTTCATGGTTTAGCTGAATTGATGATTGCAATTGAAGGTCAAACAGTTGATATCCAGTTGCAGTCTCCAGCCATGAACTTGGTGGGCTTTGAGCATAAAGCCCACTCTGAAAGTGAAATTGATGCGGTGCAACGTGCAGAATCATTATTGAACTCTCCCAACCTTTTATTCTCTTTTAAAGGTGGGCAGTGCTCACTTATTGAAACGTCAGTCGATATCTCAAGTGTCCTGGAAAATGACCATTCAGAACTTGATGGTCATCACCATGAGCATGAAACAGATGGAGAACATCACAATGAGGTTTCTGCCCATTATCAATATCACTGTAATAATACCGATGAGTTAGCTGCTGTGAGCGTGAACATGTTTAACGACTTTCCGGATATTAAACAAACACGTGTACTTTGGCTAACAGAGTCGAAGCAAGCTGCGACCACACTCGATAGTGATAATTACACGGTCATCTTTAAGTAGTTAAAGCAGTCAATTTACTCTCCTGTATATTCTTCAAATGAATGCATCTGCATACTGTAGGCTGATGTTGCCATTTCATTTTCAATAATTGATGTGGTTAACACACCTGAAATCCAAAACGGATCGTAGATTGAACTGAGCTTGAGTCCGTCAGCATAAGTGACAAAGATGATTTGATTGGGTGGCGGTGGTGGCACATGAATACAAGCACCAAAAAAGGGGACTAAGAAAAACTGAGTAACGTGTTGTTGCTCATTAAACTCTAGTGGCACGATAAAGCCCGGAACACGAATAGATTGATCATGCATTTCAGCTTTGACCTTAGTAGAAATCAAAGCCTGCTGATAAGGATCATCACTGCTGATTGCGGCACTATTTTGTAGTTGCTGGGTGATCTGATCTTCCAGCGAACCATCGACGACATCAGTCACATAACTGGGCGGATTCAACAGCGCCTCCAAGTCATCTTTAGGTATTAAATCAACCCAGTCGACTGTTTTATATGTCAGCGAATCATGGGGTAATGATTCTGGTTGAGCCGTGACCGTTTCCACCGGACTGACGATAAGTTCATCTTGCTTATTTTCAACTACATTAGTTGATTCAGAGCTATCACAAGCGACCAACAGTAAACTAGCTAAGGCCAGTAGAAGCAGTTTCAAAGTGTTTATCCTATTTATATGGTTCAAATTTAATTAGTCATTATTTGTTGTGTTGATATATCATATCATTTTGAGTGGTGAATTATAAATTAAGGAAGAAATACAATGGCTATTGAGGTTTCAAGGCTTCGTTTCTCTTATCCTGAACAGCCAGAACACAGTGTATTAACAATTCCTTCATGGAGCTTAGCTAAGGGCAGTCAAACCTTTGTCTATGGCCCATCAGGTGGCGGTAAATCAACTTTACTTAACTTATTGAGCGGTTTATTAACGCCAACAGAAGGTGAAATTTCACTGTTTGGTCAACGCCTAGATACGATGAGTAGTCGGCAGCGAGATCAGTTTCGCGCCAATAAAATCGGCTATGTATTCCAGCAATTTAATCTGATCCCTTATTTAAACGCCGTTGATAATATCCGGTTAGCTTGCCAGTTTTCACAACGAAAAAAGCAAGCAAACATAAATGATGACATTACTGACTTACTCACGTCTTTGAGTATTCCAGAACGAGATTGGCATTGTGCTATTCGCCAACTCAGCATTGGTCAGCAACAACGTGTAGCCATTGCGAGAGCATTAATCAATAAACCCAAATTTTTGATTGCAGATGAACCCACATCGTCACTTGATCCGGTTAATCGCGATGCTTTTATGGCCTTATTAATGTCTCTTGTGGCAGAGAATAACATCACCTTATTATTTGTCAGCCATGACATGTCGTTAGCGAATTACTTTAATCATGTCGAAGCCTTAACAGACATCAACCGCATAGAGGAACACGTTTGATGTTTATGAAACTAGCCTTGCAAAGCCTATTAGATCGAAAAGGTTCGGTGGTGCTTTCTATCATGGCGATGACGATCAGCATCTTTGTGTTGTTGAGTGTTGAGCATATTCGTCATGAAGTGAAGGAAAGTTTCTCCAATACCGTTTCAGGTGTTGATCTGATTGTAGGCACCAGAACAGGCAGTGTGAACTTGTTATTACACTCCGTTTTTAGAATTGGCATGCCGACCAATAATATTAGTTGGCAATCTTACGAACAGATAGCAAGTAGTTCAAATGTAAAATGGGCTATTCCCATATCACTCGGTGATTCGCATAAAGGTTTTCGTGTATTGGGAACAAACCAGAGTTATTTCCAACATTTCAGTTATGGAAAACAACAGGCATTACGCTTTGCTCAAGGTGATGAATTTGATGCAGTTTTTGATGTGGTATTGGGTTCGATTGTAGCCAAAAAACTAGGCTATCAATTGGGTGATAGCTTAACCCTTGCTCATGGTATTGCTGATACCAGCTTTAGTCGACACGACAATCTGCCTTTTAAAGTAGTCGGAATCTTAGCACCAACGGGAACCCCAGTTGATCAAACCTTACACGTGAGCTTACAAGGTTTAGAGGCCATTCACCTTGATTGGCAGCAGGGCGTGAAAATTTCAAATAATTCGCTCACGCAAACAGATCTAGAGCAGGCAGCCTTGCAACCTAAAAGTATCACCGCCTTTATGCTGGGGCTGAAATCAAAAATAGCGACCTTTAAAGTGCAACGACAAATAAATACCTATGCCAACGAACCGCTGCTAGCGATCCTACCCGGTGTGGCCTTGTCCGAACTTTGGCAAATGATGAGTATGTTAGAAAAGACCTTATTATTGGTTTCAGCATTGGTGTTTGTAGCAGCTTGTCTAGGTGTGAATGCCATGTTGTTATCGTCTATTCGAGAACGAAACAGAGAAATTCAATTGCTTCGTGTGGCAGGGGCACCGCCACGATTTTTGTTTTTGTTATTAGAGCTAGAAGCAATAGTGATTACCTTAACGAGTATTACTCTAGCTTCTATTTTGTTGCTGATGAGTTTGGCACTGTCACAAGACTATTTGGTCGCACAGTTTGGTTTGCATATCTCAGGAGCCATTTATAGCGAACGGAGTGTGGGGATTCTTGTTGCGATACTGCTTACTTCTTGTATCGCTGCGTTAATTCCTTCTGTTTATATTTATCAGAAAGGGATAAATGTAGGTGGTTAATTTTTATAGGTATTTAAGACAGTGAATTGTTTGGGGTAGGTATTGGTTTTAAGTGGTTTTTATTCGCTGCCGCTAGAGCGTTCATTTCTTTTGCGTGGCCACAAATTTGTCAGGAACGAATTTGAACGAGAATGCGCCCGAAGGGTGAGTGGCAGGGATGCGACGAATAAAAAAACGAACCAAAGAAAAGGCCACCCGGCGTTATCGCTGATCACCAAAAAGACTTTATTCTCTGACAATGCGAGACACCCTTGAATAAACAAGGTCTCTTAAGGCGGATTTGTTTCTACCGTGGTGAAGTTCTCGATGACAGTTTGGACATACCGCAATAGCATTTTGTACTGTATCGGTGCCGCCGTCTGCCAAACGGCGCAAGTGATGAACCTCTAGGTAAGGCGAACCATCAGGTTTAGTAAATGGGCTGGGTTTTGTACAAGCCTCACAACATCCTTTGGCTTCTTTTAGTACATAAGCAACTACGCGAACGTCCCTTGCAAAAATTTCGCTGGATGATGAAACGCGTTCAGGCTTTTTCTGTCCATCCGGAGGATTCTTCGTCGGAGTAACTTTAGATAGTCCCTGTTCCATTTCCTCAGAGGAATAAGCAAGTATAGGACTTAATTCCTCTTTAGATTTAACCGACAACTCCCAAATGCCGCGACCGCTTTGTTGCGACCTTTTGATAACACCGCTGTCTACTAAGTCTTTCTTAGCCCAGCGAACCTCTTTCTCAAAAAAGCTTTCGTTTGTGTTCGTTTTCTTTGCAAGATCGATAGCATTCAAGCCAAAATGATCAGACAAAGCTATATATACTGGAGATGGAGACAAGGGTCCTTCTCGCTGTAAAAGATTGACTAAAGTTTTTTTAATTTCATTTCTATCTGGGATCACCGAATGTTCTCTCTAAAAAAATAACAGTGTGTTTTATGGCCCTTAGGCACAGGCTTTTGAAAATCGCTCTACCCATAGTTGACCCTCAACTAGTTCGTTATACGCCGCTTCGATATCGAATTCCCTTAAGGCGTTATTAACTCCAGGGCTTGCTGTAACGGTTTCACAATCACCAAGAAGAACTGGTGGCAGGTCAATGAAGTTAAAGGGAAATGATCTTCCCCACAAAAACTGGACACCAATATTAACTATATTGGAGTCATTATGAAGAGACAATACACGGCCTTTACAAAAGAGTTTAAACTGGAAGTGCTACACCTAGCAAAACAACCCAATACCTGTATCGCCAAGCTTGCCAGAGACTTAGGTATTCGCAGAAATATGATCTATAAATGGAGAGTGCAGTTGGCCGCTAAACAGGATAAAGCATTTAAAAGAACCGCGGATACAGCTTCAACAGACCACCACAAAGCCACACATGCTGAGTTATTAAAGCAAAACCAACAGTTGAAAAAAGACCTCGAATTGTCTCGCATGGAGAACGACATCTTAAAAAAAGCCAAGGCTTACTTCGAGGGGAAAAAGAACTAAGATTTCAGTTTATTGCTAGGCATACTGCTCACTACCCTGTGCAACTACTGTGCATGTGCATGCAAGTGTCTAAAAGTGGTTTTTATTACTGGAAAAACAAACCTATTAGTCAACGAAGTAAGCGAAACAACCAGCTTCTTTATCATGTTATTCAGGCCTATAAAGCCAGCCGAGGTACGTATGGCTCACCACGCATTTATTATGAACTTAATGCCAATGGCATTAAAGTGAGTTTGAATAAAATAGCAATGATGATGAAACAGCATGGGCTAGCGGCTCGTGCGTCAGCCAAGCACAAGAAAACAAAAATAGCGCGCAATACCACAGGCTTTGCCAAGAATGTGTTGGCGAGGACTTTCAGTAGTGATAAACCTAACGAGAAATGGGTAAGTGATACGACGTTTATTGAGACTCGACAAGGCTGGTTATACCTTGCCACCATCATTGATTTGTATTCTCGGAAGGTGGTGGGCTGGTCGATGTCAAAGAGCAACAATACGGCTTTGGTGACACAGGCATTATTAATGGCCGTAAAACAGAAGCCTAGGCAGCAACCAGTCATACTCCATTCAGACCAGGGCTCAACGTACCGTGCCGATAGTTACCTTGCATTATTTAAAGCTCACCGGATTAAGCAAAGCATGAGCGGCAAAGGCGATTGTTATGACAATGCCGTAGCGGAAAGTTTTTTTGGCACACTCAAAACAGAACTCATTGCTGGATTTAATTATCCATCAAGGGAAGAAGCGAGAAGACATATTTTTGAATACATTGAAGTATTTTATAACCGAGTAAGACGTCATTCTTCATTAAATTATCAGTCACCTGTTAATTTTGAAAAGGCGTTTTATACTAGAAACTAGTGTCCAGTTTTTGTGGGGAAGATCAAAACGTCCCCTTTAATCATTTTAATGTATATCTTGACGTGAAGCTGGGAAAGAAATTTTGAATTAAATGTTCGTATTTTCTTTATTATGCTTTTTTAAGGCTTGAGAAACATAATTAATTAGCGATATGGCTTTTACGCTATTTACTTTTTTTCCATAGTCTAATGATTCACCGTGTAAAATCATATGTCGATTAAAGGAGTTTCCTCCACCACTTTCTTTACGTTCATACTCAGACTCTCCTACAGGTGTGGTAGTCGCTAATGGACTTAAAAATGCAGCTTTACATGTATCTGTTTTAAATTTGTCTACATAGATTGCAGTTTTAGGTTTCTTATCTTTTTTCATAAATAAATATTGATTAACCATTTCTTTACAAATGCCATCAGTTTGAGCCAATAAGATAGGAATTGCTAAATAGTACTCACCACGTATGTGTGCATCAATTGCAGCACTGATGATATGTGCCCTTTCCGGGAACAGCATTTTGAGAGAAGTTCTAACCTCTTCGATTTTCTCATCAAAATATTCTATTAATGCTTCATCAACTTCTTCATTATTTTCATCTATGATTGCTTTTCTTAACTCCCAAAGGTCAGAAAGTGTCATATTAAAATCATAGTACCAGCCGCGTTTAGCTAGTAACAATAGAGCCTCTTGTATTCTAGGAGGGAGATCAATAAATGATTGTTGAAGCTCAAGGTGTGACTGTATAAGCTTGGGTAAAGTTGGGGAAGCTATTCGATTGAATGAATTACCGAACATTTCAAACTGCTTTGTGTATAAAGCTAAATTGGGGGGGATTTGGATTTTTTCGAATTTTTCTTGTAGCTTTATTAATGGTGCTAAAACTTTTACTGAATTATGAAAATTAATTAGTTGACTGTGTTGTTGAAAGTGAATTTTTTCCCATTGCTGGAGTAACTTTTCTATCCCATTGTTAGTCATTTTCAGTATGCCTTTTATGGTGGTGATTCATAGAAGTTAAGATAGAAATTATTTTAGAACAGAAGTTAAAAATTAGTTATGTTTTAACAAATTGGCCAACATCAGAATTTTCAAAAACAGTCTCTAAAGCAGAGCGCTTCAAACCTAAAGCAAAACCCAATACACCACTGCCGATAATGACATCGTCGTAGTTGTTGATGCTTTCATCGACTAAGACTTTAACTGAGTCGGGTAGGGCGATGGGAGGTACGGCGCCGACCACGTAGCCGGTGACTTCGGGTACTTCGTCAAACTCGGCCATGCGTAGTTTTCGTTCGCCTAGGTGTTTGCGTAGTGTGCCCCAGTCGGCACGGCCACCGCCGGGTGCAGCTAGTAAGCTGAATGTGCCAGACTTGGCTTTGAATAAGATGCTACGGATGACAGAAGAAGGATCTTTACCTTGTTCGGTAAGCAGCTCTTCTAGGTTGCGAATCGGTTTTTTATCTTCGCTGAGTGGAATCTCGATGACTTCAAACGGGATGTTCTGTTGCTCAAGTAATTCGGTTACTGGGGAAGAAATCGTTTGACTCATAAAAACTCCGTTCTCGTTATAGTTAGGTAATTCTAAGCTGCCAAGTAGGCTGTTGGTGTTGGTCGATAATATTGTGGTTTTGTAGCCATTGCTTGGCGTCTTCGGCATCTTGTTCAAACCACGCTTGGGCACTGCCAAGACGGAAGGTATAACCCCAGCGATCCATGTCGATCATCATCCGTTGTTTATCCATGTCTGGTAGCTGGTCGGCAAGCAGGATTTGCAGATAACAGACGCCATTTTCTTCATCAAAATCACCTTCGGCATCGGTATCTAAGTTGTCACGACGTAGTTGATCCATACAGATGTAGTGACCAGACTCATGTAGGGCTGAGTGAACTGGTGTGTCATGACGTAGATACAGTTGGTTGTTGATGATGCCGGCTTCGCGTTCGCCAAAGAAACTACCGGGGATAGTTTCATTCGCGGCGACAAAGTTGATTTCTATGCCATAGGGTTTAAGTAGTGTTGCAAGTTGTTGCTGGCGGTCGGCGCAGCAGTTCACAACATTGGTGGGATCGGCTTGTGGTTCAACGGGCGTTGCTAATTGCGCTTGTTCAGACACGTCGTGCATCACCAATAATATGGTTAATGACTAAACCGGCTAAGGTTAAACCAAAGATTGAAGGCATATAACTGACGGTGCCATTCACTGCTCTTGGGCGACCACGACCTACCGATTCAGGTGGTAAGGCAGGCATTGGTGCTTCGAGTGAATAAACGGTTTGAATGCCTTTACCTACACCACGTTTGCGTAGGTGGCCACGCAGTTGTTTAGCCAGTTTACACATTGAAGTATTCATAATGTCGCCGGTGCGAACTTGAGTTGGGTCGAGCTTGCCGCCGGCCCCCATGCTGGCAAAGATTGGGGTTTTGTTTCGCCATGCAGTTTCAATTAAAGTCGCTTTGCTGCTCATGCTATCAATGGCATCCACCACGACATCAAAGTCTTGATCTAATAGTTCTGGAATGTTTTCCGGGGTGAGAAATTCTTTGATGATATTGAGTTTGCAGTCTGGATTGATATCGCGAATACGTTCGGCCATCACATCAGCTTTGGCAACATCAATGGTTGATTTCAGCGCCACTAATTGACGGTTCATATTTGAAGCTGACACGACATCATGATCGACTAAAGTCAGTTCACCGACACCCATACGCGCTAAAGCTTCGGCAGTGAATGAACCGACACCGCCCATGCCCGCTAGAAATACATGACTATCTTGTAGGCGTTTGATGCCTTCATCACCAATTAAAATATGGCTGCGTTCAAAAAGTGGATTGGGTGTGCTCATAGTGTGTTGTCGATCTGCAATTAAATGTGGCGCTATTTTAACTTATTCTTGAGTGCTCGCGCAGGGTACACACATGATTGCAGTAGGATTAATGTTAAGTCGCTGCGGATCTATTTCTTGGTCGCAGATATTGCAGTAACCATAGTCGCCAGATTCAATGAGTGATAAAGACATTGAGATATCACGTAACTGTTGCTGTTTAAGGCGGGTGGTTTCTTGTGCCATGGACTGAGATTGCAGCGCTTCACCGCGTGAGACTCGGCCGACACTGGTTTGATCTAACTCAACGGTTTGTAGACTGCCTTGGGCAAGTTGCAATGAATCTTTTAGGCTATTGCGTTGTTGTTGTAACAGCTGGCGGAATTTATCAAGTTCTGCATCGTTCATCATTGGGCCTTTTTGGGCTGAAAAAGTTTGATTGCTGTTTGTAACTCAGTTATTGAATGCGACTTATTACCATAATGTAAATCAATATAAAGCTGAGTGATAGTGTTTATGTCACTTTTATGGTGTTGAAGTGTCTTGATTGCTCGGTTAGCAAAGTCATTTGGCCCTTCACCAGTGGCTGGAATGAGTTGGAACTTGGCCAATTTAGAACAAAAATCCTGATAGAGACGCACCACAGGATCGGCCTGTTGGCGCTGATAAAACAACAAGAGCGGTAATAAGATAAATACTAAGCTTAATAAGCTGCCTAGCCAGATAGCAATGGATTGCCAGTTTGGGTTGGTCATACCTAATTTAGTTAAGAAGTCACGCTGTCGTTCTGGGCCATAGGCTAATACCCATAGGTTCCATACATTATTAACGGCATCCCAGTTGTTATTAATTGATTGCCATAGTTCAATCAATGCATCGCTATTGGCCACAAACAGCGGCGAACGCATTGATAGGGGCATAATTTCATTGATGCCATATTCAATACGATCACTTGAGACTGCGGCGGTAGGATCGATTCGTACCCAGCCTTTATCTTGTAGCCATACTTCTGTCCAAGCATGCGCATCACGTTGTCTGACTACAAGCGTATCGTTGACTGGGTTGATTTCTCCACCTTGATAACCGGTGACAACACGAGCTGGAATACCAGCGGCCCGCATTAATACCGTAAAGCTGGCGGCATAATGTTCACAAAAACCACGCCGACTATTAAATAAGAAGCCATCAATGGTATCGCCGGTTAACAGTGGCGGTGTCAGCGTGTAATAAAAGTCACTTTGATTAAAATGACTGAGTACACGTTGAATATAGGCTTCGTCAGTTGCTGTTTCTGAGCGCCATTGTTGGGCAAGTTGTTTGCTTAAGTTGTGATGGTTATCAGGCAGTTCCAATGCACGTTGTACAAACGGTTCGTGTTGTTGATTGAACTGATAATCGGGCTGTGAAGTCAGCTGATAATGAACGCGTTGTTTTACGGATTCGTTACTTTGTAAAACCCCATCGGCATTAATATGTGATTTAACCGTTGTGGGTGATTTATTGGGCATATCCAAGGCAAACAACCAGTTTTCATTATGCGGTTCTAGGGTGAGTGAATAGTGATATTCAGCACCGCTATATTCAATGTTTGTTTCGACAGCTGAGGTGAGGCTTCTATTTATTTCTGTCCAGGTAGTACCGTCAGTTAACCACAATACTGGCCCACGCCAATAACGTTGTGCTGGTGGTGGTAATTCACCTTCAAAGCTGACTCGAAATGCGACTTTATCAGATTGGATTAAATTACTGATTTTGCCCAAGGTCATTTTGTTATCAATGCCGGTACTGCCACTATGAGAATCTTGCGGTAAGCCCCATAAAGGTCCTGCAATGCGTGGAAACAGGACAAACAAAATCAGCATAATGGGTAATGATTGCACTAACATCTGACCAGACAGCTTTACGATCTGAAGTTTTTTGATGACGTGCTTGGGATCATTCACCGTAATCAAACAAGCGGTCATAATGATGACCACAATAAACATCATCATCACCATAGGAATGCTTTGGGTGAAAAAGAAGTTGGTTATCACTACAAAGTAGCCTAGAAATACGGTGACATAATAATCACGCTGGCTACGAATCTCGGTGACTTTGAGGCCTAACATCATTACTAAAAAGGCGACGCCGGCATCGCGGCCGATAGTGCTGCCGTAGTTAAAGGTGATTGCTAAAATTGCTGCGACAGCAATGACCAGTTGGAAAATGCGTACAAGATAATGTTTGTTAGAAGGCAAATACCAATCAAACCAAATATTCATGCAACGCCAAGCGATGGCGGTGAGAAAAACTAAACTTACCCAAATCGGCTGATATAAAAAATGGGGCGAGGCGGCCAGTGTTAAGCCTAGCATTAGCCATAATATCGATGTCGACGAAGGGGCGGCTTTATGCATCATGGTATAAAGCCAATGCGGTTAAGCAGTTATGTAAATGTTGTTCACCAATACCATAAGCGATGGTGTTATTAGGCAGCTCTAATTGTGAGCTGGATTTAGTTTGTTCACTGATTAATAACCACTGACATAGTTGCGATAAACGTTGTTCAGTATTACCGACACCGGCCGTATCATTCCAAGTTAAACAACGCTGGCCGCTATGTGCACCACTGAATTGTTTGGTGCGTAATACATCATCCCTAGCTACCGCTTTCCAAGCAATGCTGTGTATCGGATCGCCTTTTCGGTAGTTCTGAAAGCCAGAAAAGTCATCGAGACCTTTTTGTTGGCTAAGCATTATTTTCTCACCGGAATTTGTTGCTACTGGTAACGGTAAGATGCCTTCCGCTTGGGGATAAACCAACACACGGGCGCTGGTATTGAAATGGGTCCAACTGTTAAAGAGTCCCAACGGAAATAGGGTACTAACCCTTAATCTACCTAAGGACTGATAACCACGTTGCTGGGTGGTTATTTCGATGGTAGAGCTGACAGATTGTTGAGCTGGAACTAGTGAAATATGATTTTTATAAACAAAGCCGCTTAACCGTTTAAATGGATTCCAGCTAATAATTTTGTTCGGTTGATGGGCTAATTCAATTTGATGAAAGTCACGTTGATTAGGATTATTGATAACCACGGTAAAAGTAGCTGTTTGACCACAAAAGACAGGCTCGGCATGGCAGTGTTTAAGTTCTATTTTGGCAATATTACGATGGGTATGCAGCATCGCGGTGTGGCCTAAACTGACTAGTAAAAACACTAATAAATGGCTCATGCTGTTGCTGTAATTGATTGCACCCAGCAACATAATGAGTAAAAAAAAGGCAAACATAAAGCCAAAACGACTAGGAATGATATAAATCCGTTGTCGGTTTGGAGGAGAAATACGCCGATAAAGCTTTAAGAGCATTTGCATGCTAGCGGTTAAATGATGGTGACGTGACTGATTAGATCACTAACAAGGTTAATTGAAGCCTGTTCGTCGCGGGCTTGCAGTCGGTGAGCAACCACGCTTGGTAATACTGCTTGAATATCTTCAGGCACGACATGATCACGTTGTGCAATCAATGCCCAGGCTTGTGCGGCATGAATTATGGCTAGACCAGCACGAGGTGAGAGACCAAACAGATATAAACCTGATTCACGGCTATAAGCCAATAAGCGTTGCACATAGTCCACTAGGGCTTCGGAGACATGGATGCTAGTGGCATGTTTTTGAAGCTTAAGTAATTGCTCTGGCGTAATGACGGCGGTTAAAGCTTGCAGTAATTGTCGGCGATCTTCGCCTAGCAATAATGAACGTTCGGCTGCGGCATTGGGATAGCCGATTTTAATCCGCATTAAAAAGCGGTCAAGTTGTGATTCAGGTAATGGAAAAGTACCAATTTGGTGTGATGGATTTTGAGTGGCGATAACAAAGAAAGGGGTAGGCAGCGGGTGAGTTTGACCTTCAATGCTGACTTGCTGTTCTTCCATGGCTTCTAATAAGGCACTTTGTGTTCTCGGCGTGGCACGGTTTACTTCATCTGCTAACAACAGTTGAGTGAAAATAGGCCCAGGATGAAAAGTAAATTGGCTGGCATTTCGATCAAATACCGATACGCCTAAGATATCGGCGGGCAACATATCACTGGTGAATTGAATACGTTGAAAGCTTAAGCCTAAGGTGGCAGCCAAGGTATGAGCCAGCGTTGTTTTACCTACACCGGGCAAGTCTTCGATTAATAAATGACCTTTGGCTAACATGCAGGTGAGTGCGAGTTTAACGGTGTGTTCTTTGCCTAGAATGATGCTGTTAATCGAATCTAAAACATCATTAATAACGCGGTCGGTCATAGTTCTACCTTGAGAAACGTAAAATTCGTGTCGAATAGTGTGCCATATTCGTCTGCGTTAAGCGGTGATCAAAGTCTTATTTATAAACAACACTACAGTTTTTACCACGTGACTTAGCTTGGTACAGTGCATCGTCAGCTTGGCTGATTAAGGTGTCCAGTGAGATTGGGTCTTTAGGATTAAATGCAATTAAGCCGATACTGACAGTAAAGTTAACCTCAATATCTTCCTGCATGACCATGTTTTGTCTAATTTCATGATGAATTCGTTCACATAAGCTAAAGGCATTGAGACTATTGGTATTAGGAAGTAAAAAAACAAACTCTTCACCGCCAAAGCGAGCGATTAAGTCACTTTCTCTGGCCACTTTTGTTGCCAGTTCACTAAATTGTGAGATGACTTTATCGCCAGTGCTATGACCGTAGTTATCATTAATTTGCTTAAAGTCATCAAGGTCGACCATTAAAATGGTAAATGGACTTTTCTGGCGAATAGCTAAAGCATAGTAACTTTTTGCACATTCAAACCATGCACGTCGTGTTTGTAGGCCGGTGAGTGAATCCTTATGAGCAAATTCACGCATCTTTAGTTCTAGTTGATGGACTTGTAGAAATAAACGGATGATAAAGGTCGACATGATTGGAGCGATAATGACCGGGATAATCGCTGCAATTACATAGATTTGGAGGGCAGTCGGATCATGATCAAATGCCATTAGAAAAAGGAAGGTTAAAAACAGCGACATGACAATTGCAAAAGCGGTGAATAAACAAACCGATTTGAGTTGTCCTAATTGACCAAAAAAATGTCTCATTTCAATAGCATTCTCACATTATTAGTGGTTACTTTAGTGATGATTTCAATTGTTTTCTGCCTTAATTCTGCTACTTTCTTCGCAATTAATGCAACATTTTCTGGAGAATTTCGCTGCTCAGCTTGTTCTGCGAGGGGCATATCTGGCGCATCGGTCTCTAATGCTATAGCCGTTAGCGGCAACTTGGCCACTAATCCTTGTAAGCGGGTGGCTCTGTTATGAGTGATGGCACCGCCAAAGCCTAATAACAAACCTTGTTTGATATAAGCTTGAGCTTGTTGCTCACTGCCACTGAATGCGTGGACAATGCCTGATTTAATTGAATATTTTTTTAACAGTGCGAGTGTTTGATCATGCGCTTTGCGAACATGCAGTAATACCGGTAGTTCAAACTCTTTTGCTATCGCTAGTTGCTGTGCAAATAATTGGCTCTGACTTTGTTTATCGTGATTAGGAATGTAGAAATCCAAACCAATTTCGCCGATGGCTATAGGGGAGTGTTGTGCAACATACTCTCTGAGCAACGGAATATGCTGTTCATGATGCTCAGCCATAAACATCGGGTGCATGCCTAAAGCAGGATGTAACTGCGGTGACTGTTGGCAAACGGTTAATAAACGATCCCATGTAGCTGCTGTGACGCCGGGTACAAAAAGAGTGTCGATAGTTAACTGCTGACAACGATGTAAAATTGCCTGTCGATCTTGGTCAAAGATGGGAAAATCAATATGGCAGTGGCTATCTATTAGGCTCATACCCAGAGTTTACCGGCGTGCCATTAGATTGACTATAGCGATTAGTCAGCTGTGAATTTAGTCGGAGCTGTTAATGAACCCGTGCCATGCCTTCACCGCGTGGATCACTGGCAGCCGTTAAGCTATTGCTGTGTTTATCATGAATGATAATCTGCATATTGCCATAGCGACGGTTGAGCGGCTTAATATTGTGGCCTCGCTGTTCTAGTGCTGTTAATTCTGCAGCCTCAAACCCGGGTGTTTCAACTTGAATGACATCAGGTAAATATTGATGATGGAAGCGAGGTTTACTGACAATGGTGTCAGCATCTTCGCCATTGATGAAATCTAAAATTCCGAGCAATACCATGGTAATAATACGGCTGCCACCAGGGGTACCGATCACCATTAACTGTTGGTCATTTTCAATGAAAGTAGGACTCATGCTCGATAAAGGACGTTTATTGGCTTCGATGGCATTTGCTTCATTGCCGACTAAGCCATAGACATTAGCTGCACCAATTTGGGCAGAAAAATCATCCATTTCATCATTGAGTAATACACCGGTACCATCGGCAACAAAGGCTGAGCCAAACGGGTAGTTAATGCTTAAAGTCGCCGAAACACGGTTACCTTGATTATCAATAATTGAAAAGTGGGTCGTATCTTCGCCTTTGCTTGGTGGTGCTGCGAGTTGTTTACTGCTACTAGCTAGTTGGTTATCAATGGTTGCCGCCAGTGTTTTGGCATAAGTCTTTGAGCTTAGTTTTTGCACCGGGACCGATACAAAGTCGGTATCACCCATATAACGACTGCGATCAAAGTAGGCGCGACGCATGACTTCGGTAAGTAGATGGCGTTGCTGGTGGATATCGGCGTGTTGATAATCAAGCTGTTCGAGTTGATTTAACATCGATAATAATACAATGCCGCCAGACGAGGGCGGAGCTACGGAGGTGACTTTATAACCTTGGTAGCTGCCAGTGATAGGTGTACGTTCTTTCACTTGGTAGTTGCGTAAATCTTGCTGTGTCCAAATGCCACCGGCTTGTTGCACTGAGTTAATTAATTTGTCAGCCACTTCACCTTGATAAAAGCCAGCACGACCATGTTGGGCGAGTTGCTGCAATGTGGCAGCAAGATTATGTTGGATTATTTTGCTGTTTAGCTCTGGAACTTGGCCATTGGTTAAAAACGTTGTTCGTGCTTCAGCGGATTGATTTAATGTGGTTAAGCGAAATTGAGCGAGCTGTTGATAATGCTTGGTAACGCTGAAACCTTGTTGAGCATAACGAATTGCCGGCGCTAGGGTTTGGGTTAGAGGCAGGCGACCATAATGCTGACTTAAATGATCCAGTGCTGCCGGTACGCCTGGAATTCCGGCGGCTAAAGCGCCATCCAATGACAACTGTTTATCTACCTTGCCGTTATCATCAAGATACATATCTCGGTGGGCAGCAGCAGGGGCTGTTTCACGGCCATCAACCATGGTTTGAAAGCCATCTTCAGCTCGATGTAATAACCAGAAACCACCGCCACCTAAGCCTGAACCAGCAGGTTCAACTACTGCTAGGGCAGCACTAACTGCCACTGCGGCATCAAAGGCATTACCACCTTGTTGCAAAATTTCTAAGCCAGCTTGTGTTGCTAAGGGATGGGCGCTGGCAATGGCGGCTTGTTGAAGTTCATCGCTGGCGACAAATGGACTGAAGAGAAGTGTCAGACAAATGCTTAGCTGGCGGATGAACATCATAACTTAGGCCTCTTTTATTATTTGTTCTGCTAACGATGCTTGGCGTTGTTGTGCTTTTAATTGTTGTTTTTCAGCACGGTGAGTTGCAATGGTTTTGGCTGAATCTGAGCCCATATGAGCTTCACCACGTTCAGTTGCGAGAGCGACTTGTTTTTCACGTTCTCTGTAGCGTGCTTTTTGAGTGTCAGATGTTTTATCAAAACAATGTGGGCAACTGATGCCATGTTCGTATTGTTCAGTTTGTTGTTCTTGTTTGGTGATCGGCATACGGCAAGCATTACATTGATCGTATTGACCTTTTTCTAAATGATGATCAACGGTGACTCGTTCATCAAATACAAAACATTCACCTTCCCACATGGTGTCATCAGCAGGTACATCTTCTAAATATTTTAAGATGCCGCCTTCTAAATGATAAACCTCTTCAAAACCTTGCTCTTTCATATAAGCAGTCGATTTTTCACAACGAATTCCACCAGTGCAAAACATCGCGACTTTTTTATGCTTAGCAGGGTCGAGGTGTTGTTTTACATAGTCTGGAAATTCACGAAAACTCTCGGTATCAGGGTTGATCGCATTTTGAAATGTACCGACCTGATATTCGTAATCATTACGTGTATCGACTAACACGACATCAGGATCACTGATTAACGCATTCCAATCTTTCGGTTTTACGTAGGTACCGACGATATGAGTTGGATCAATGCCGTTGACGCCCATGGTGACGATTTCTTTTTTCAGTTTTACCCGAGTACGAAGAAAAGGCATTTCTTCGTTAAAGGATTCTTTATAAACAATATTGCCAAAGCGATCATCAGTTGTTAAATAGGCGATTAAAGCATCGATTGCAGCACGTGTTCCGGCTACAGTACCATTGATACCTTCTTGGGCTAATAACAAGGTGCCACGGACTTCTTGCGCCAACATAAAGTCGAGCAAAGGTTGTTTAATCTCTTGATAATCATCGAGTGTGACAAATTTGTAGAGAGCACATACAACGGTCTGAGCCATGGTAATCCTGTATTTTTAATAATGTAATCAACCGGCTATTCTACTTTAATTCACACACTTTGTCTGGGGTGATTCATTTTTTAGTGTGAACGAATAGAATAAATGCACAAGTTAAATTTACTGCAATGATAAAAGCTATCAAGACAGCCTGTTTTGATTGTTATAAAATTAAATTACTTGCTGTTGATACTCCATAATTATAAGAACAGTGGCTATTAAAATGATTGAATTTGCAGAACAATCTATTCAAGTCAAAGATATTATGACCAAACCCGTTATTACGGTGAAGTTAAATGAAACTGTTGCTCAAGTATTGAAACTGGCAAAAACTAAAAATGTCACCGGTTTTCCACTGGTCGATGACAAGAATAAACTTATTGGTATCGTGTCTACACTTGATTTAATCACCTTAATGGCGGTGGGCAAGCAATACCTCAAACTGGGCGAACTACCGTTAGCGATAAAAGTAGATAAAGAAGTGCTGACACTTCGGCCTAGCTCAACCACTAAAGAAGCGATTAAAACGTTAATCAAGAATCGGGTGGGGCGAATTATTATCGTTGATAACGAACATTCACCTTGTGGCATCGTGACCCGTAAAGATATTGTTAATTATTTTATTGAGCTTTATAAACTGGAAAAATCATGAGAGTTTGGAATAAATAGGCAGGTTGATGCTAGCAAAAGCATTTCGAACTAGGCGTTGATAACACCTTAATGAAGTAAAGATGATTACGTATCACTAGAACGCTTCAACATGCTTCGGTCAAAAAATTTATAGTGAGTTTGTTGATCATTTTTTGCCGCATACATAGCAATATCTGCATAATTAATGACTTCTTCACTATTTGTGGAGTCGTCTGGCACTATAGCAATACCGGTACTAAGAGAGATTTCAATTGATTGATTCTGTATAACCATTGGCGACTCGAATTTGGCTAAAATGGTTTGAATAATTTTATTAACTTCAGATTGTGATTTTACGGCTTGAATTAATACAATAAATTCATCACCACCGATACGGTAGATATGGTCATCAGTACGTATTGAGTTTTGAATCCGGTTTGCTGCCTCAATCAGGACTGAATCCCCTGCATCATGACCGAAAGTATCATTGAGTTGTTTAAATTTATTCAGATCGATAAAGCAAACACCACACTTTAAATTAGAGCCTTTTTTAAGCTGTATCGTTTTTTCAAGATCCGCAAAGAGGTTGTTACGGTTTTTTAAACCCGTTAACAGGTCATGATGTGCTTGATAGTTTAACTTTTCTGTCCTTGAGTGAATTGCCTCATTCATTGTATAGAACCGAGCCAACAAATAGCCCATTTCATCTTTTGAAAGCATATCTGAAATATCTATTTTTTCGCCGGCTTCCATTTTGTGAGTGTTAGCTATTAATAATTTTAATGGGGAAAAAAAGTTTCTATTTAAAAATGGGATCGTAAGAATAGCTAACACAATAAAAAAAACCATTTCAGCTATCATCAACGTTACGATTTGTGCTCGATGTGCTTTAAATATCCCTTTCCTTTGCTCGAGTAAAAGGAGTTCATCATTATTAAAGTCAGTCAATTGGACTTTGATTTTATCCATGAACTGCTTGCTCTCATCTTGTTTTACTAGTTCTAAGGCTTGGGCGGGCTCTAGTGCCGACAATGAAATTGTTGCTGCTAATTTTTCAAACTTAAGCGCAATTAATGTTTGCACGGTATCTAAACGTTGTTGTTGTTGATTATCTGAGGTCAGAATTCTAAGTTTTCTGAAGTGATCTTTGACGTTAAGAAGGCCGGCATGATAGATGTCTAAGTAACTTGGGTTTTGAGTGAGTAACAGCCCTCGCTGGCCTCTTTCTGTATCTTTCAGGCTACTTAATAGTTTTTCTGTTGTTATAAGTACTTCATGAGTATGAATGACCCATCTCAGTTTTTCTTCTTCAAATGTTTCCATTTTAAAAGTAAAAACTGAATTACCAATTACAGTTAAAAATAAAAAAACTATAAATAGCGTTAGTTTTATACGTATGGTCATTCTTTGCTCACCTTTACCGATATTTTAGCTTGCTAAAAGTATGGTGAGTATTAGTATGCACTTGTTTATAAGCTAACTAGCAACTATTTATCGTCTTTAGTTGCAATAGCATTAGCACCTAAACCAAACTAGAACAGCCGTTTTCAGGTGTATTGTTGAGTGGCACTCACCTCCAGTTAGATATTAATTGCTGTAAGTGTTGCTCAGTGAAATCAGACAAGCGATGCAATTTCAGGTGACTAATATCAAACTTTGTTTGTGAAAATTCGAGTTCTGCAGGTATGGCAACCGTTTTTATATGGGCTTTTTTGGCTGCAACAATGCCAGATACCGAATCTTCAAAGGCAAGGCAATGGGCTGGATCAACATTTAATTTGATTGCCGTTGATAGGTACACCGCTGGATCGGGCTTACCTTTATGTTCATCTTCGGCAGATGAAATTGCATCAAAATAATGACCAATGCCCAGTTTATTAAGAATAATGGGCATTAATCGGGCGGGTGAATTAGTGGCTAAGCCAATTTTGATTTGTCTACGTTGGAAAAAATCTAAAATATCGGTCACGCCAATCATTGGTTTGCCATATTTACGAATTAGACTTTCAACATGATCAACTACGGCCGTTTCAACTTGATCTAAACTCTGTCCTGACCATGGACAGTGCCGATACCAAAACTGAGTGACTTCACGAGTTGTCATAGCGGCCGTTTGAGCAGCCAGTTCATCAGTGACATTGACTCCAACTGCAGTGAAAACGTGTTTCTCAGCCAATTGCCACATTGGCTCGGAGTCAATGAGTAGTCCATCCATATCAAAAATTGCAGCTTGGATCATAAAGGCATTCGGTTAATTGAAATAAGGCAAAGAGTATGACTTATTTTGACATGGCAGCAAGTTTCCGTGGTTTGAGGGTCTTTATAGTTAAAAGCTAATAATCGTACTGAAAAATTTACTGCCATTTTCAGTAATAAACCAAAAAAGCAGAGCTGAGTTGATGATGGCGGTGAGCCAGAAGATAGTTTTAAATTTATCCTTATTAGATTTATGTCTTAATTTATTTTGTGCATAAAAGGCACCAGGCCAACCGCCAAGCAAGCTTAATATGTGGAGGGTACTTTCTTTAGTTCGCCAACGGTTATTTTGGGCTGCAGACTTATCGATGGCATAAGCCAAGAAGCTTATTAGGCTAGTAACAAGGTAAATACTAGTAATTTGAATTGCTAATTTTCCTGTAGCAGTTAACACAATCAACAGGCTGCAGAAAATAATGGTGATAATTGAACCAAGCTTACGAGTTGGCTTTTTGTAGGTATTGTTTTTTTTAATATCACGAACAAAATTAACTTTTGTTGCTTTAAAGCGACCGTCTTTGGCTTGTATTTGCTGATAAACGATAATATCACTGTCATTAGGTCGACGTGAGCGTTCGGAAAAAGATTTTATATGGACGAAGGCTCGATTGCCACCACCGTTAGGTTCTACAAAGCCAAATCCTTTGTCATCCTGCCAGTTTGTGATTTTTCCCTGAAACCTCATTTAGCAAAATCCTTGATCGTGGTATTTTTTCAGAAAATTATTAGTGTTCAACTTGATAAGTTTAAGGAGGAGTTATTTTATAGCAGAACGATTGTTTTAATAGCTGCACTATTTCATGTTCACGGTTGGTAAGCAATAGAAACAGTAACTAATTAAAGCCAACAAATTACAATAAATCAGGCGTATTATTGGACTTTATGTCGAGTGTTTTTTGTGAGGCGGTTATGGCTAGCACCAAACAACTTCAAGAAGAAAACGAGCATTGGCACCAAGTGCATGTGCTGTGGATTAATGAGCTTGAGCAATGGCAGCGTGAAACGCAGCGGTTAGTCGCTTGGGTATACAAGCTAGAGAAAGCCTTGCCGGAGCAATCGATGTTATTGCAACAGCATCAAGCATTGATCGAACAGCATGAGCAGAAAATTCTGCAGTATCAATCAGGATTAGAACCGCGATGCTTGCCGGAGGATACAGATTTTATTTCTATTAAACGTCAGTTAGAATTTCATAAAACCTTGAAGACATTACATAATGAAACCAAGCTGCAGCATCTTAAATTAAAACAAGGTTATATGGCTGAACTCGATAAATTTAAGGATTTGGTCAAGGATGTATTAACGGATATTGATTAACTGCCCCAGCTTCTTACCCGGCCAGTATCAATGTGAAGAAAATTAGACTTGGAGTAGTAACCAACGCCACCAATTCGTAATGACATAGCTGCTTGTTGTAAGTCGGCTAGTTGGCATTCAGGTAGGCGAATATCAATGGCTCTGCCCTGCATGTGCAAGCTTTTTTTGGCAACACCACTGCTATTTTTTCTTAATGCAGCATTGGTCTTAGGCGAGCGGTAGCCAGAAATAACATGGAAAGGTTGTTTGCTATCTATTTTGTGGTGCAATAAATTGAGTAATTCAATCAAGTTATTGTCCATTGCCATAACATCACCAGTACGATGATCACGTAATACACTATTAATAGCGTGAAGTTCATCGTGTTGATATTGGCCTTCAGCCCAATAAGTGGCGTTTACTTTTTCGCCAGTGTGTAAGTTGACTAGGGACAGTTTTCGTTCTGGAGAGCTGATAACGTTAGCAAATGCAGTGGGCATAGCCATGCTGGCAGCAGCTGCAAAACCTAATTGGAGAAATTTTCGACGAGATGGTTCATTGTCGAAAGTATGAATTGTTTTGAGTGTCATGCCGCCCCTCAATTGGTGAATCTGAAAAACATTAGCGGCCGATTATATTTAGTTTTATCAATAATTACAAACAATTAGATCACAGTTTGTCGCGATTGTAGCTATCAGGTGAGAAGGTTAAACGGTTGTTATCAGTCCAGACGGTGAAGTAGGTGGTATAGAGATTAATAGGTGTTTTTAATTTATGCCATTGGTTTTTACCACTGGCAATAGCTGCCGCAAGAGCCGTATCCGTCATCATATTGCGAACACTAAATGCCGCTAGCGCAGCTGGATCTTCAAGTCGAATACAACCTGAACTGTAGTTGCGCTTAGAGTCATCAAATAAGGCTTTATTGGGAGTGTCATGAAGGTAAATATCCCAAGGGTTTTTCATGAAAAACTTCATTTGGCCTAGGGCATTGTCTTCACCGGGATCTTGGCGTAGCGAATAGGGAAACCGCTGAGTATTAAGCTCATGCCAGTCAATTCTATAGGCGTCTATCTCATTACGTTGACCTCGTTGATATTGATAAACACGAATATTTTTCAGGTAAAAGTAATTTGGATCTTGTTGCTGCTTGGGCAATAAATCAAGCTTAGCTAGGCGTTTAGGTACATTCCAATAAGGGTGAAGTACTAGGTGTGATATTTGACTAGTAATGATCGGTGTCGGCCGATGTTTTTTGCCAACGATAACTTTCATAGATAGTTTTTGTTGACCATTTTCAACGGCAGTTAAGTTGAAGTTGGGAATATTGACCATTACATAACGTTGGCCTAAATCCTTAGGCAACCAGCGAGCACGTTCAAGGTTAAGTTTAATTTGTTCAACACGCTGTTGCGCCGATACATTCATCGCCTGACGTGTTTCTGAGCCAATCACGCCATCGATTTTTAAACCGTGTTGTTGCTGAAATTGTTTGACTGCTAAGACCAGTTTGTCATCAAACAGCTTTGGGGATGGTGGCGTAGCTAACAAACCGGTTTGGCTAATATTTAATCTAGCTCGCACATTAGGAATAATGACGTGTTTATCACCTGATTTTAATAACGGTGCATCAGCAATGATCGGCCAGCCACCGCTATCAACATATGTTTGATAACGGGCTAAGGCTGAACCTAAAACTTGATAGCCCATAACACTAGGAATTAATGAATTTAGTTGTTGTTTGAGCTTACCTTCACTTAATGCTTGTTGGATAAAAGTGAGAGCATCAAATTTTGCTTGTGGTATATGCCAATCTGGTTCTAGCTCTGCTGGACTATATTTACCAACAGCTACGTGTTTAGTCAGTTTTAATAAGCCGTCACTGAGTAGTAGATCAAATTGTCGTGCTTGAGTTTTGCTTTGTTCAGGATCTAAATGGTTTAGCAGATCATAGTGATAATCACTCAGTTTGAAACCATGCAATGGTGCATTGGCGATAAATTCGAATGCATCATGGGCTTGCACAGTGAGCTGTTGATTTTTTAACCAGACAAAACCGTTGTTAGACTGATATAGCTGGGTTAAATCGCTGACATTAAGCTGCAGTGAGGATAGATCATTGTCAGCTTGGGCTGGTGAGACCAAGCAAAATACGAGTGTAAACCAGATAAAGTAATGCTTCTTCACTACAGTAAATACTCATTAAACTGATTATGAGCTATCTTCACACTTCGCTTGATATGGGGTCAAGCTGTTTTCGAACGAATGCGTATTAATAACCACAAAAAGAACGGGCCACCTAGTAATGTGGTGATCACGCCGACTGGAATTTCGGCTGGGGCAATAATCAGTCTAGCAATGGTATCGCAGAAAACTAAAAATCCACCGCCAAACATTAATGTGGCTGGTGTTAGCCAGCGATGGTCACTGCCGATAATAAGTCGACAAATATGAGGCACCATCATGCCAATAAAACCGATGGGCCCACATAAGGCGACAATGGCGCCCACACATAGTGAGGTGATGAAAAATAAGAGGTATCGAGTTTGTTTGACGGCCACACCACGACTTAAGGCTATGTCATCACCAGCCATTAATAAGTTAAGTTCTCGACTTAACCAAATGATCACAGCCACGCACAAGGTGACAAAGGGTAATAATTGCATCAGGTCTTGATAACCAACGATACTGAGTTCGCCCATGAGCCAACGTAAGATGCGAAAAGAGTCAGTAACATTACTTAGATATTGAGTGAATAAAATTAAGCTGGAAAAGAAAAAGCTAATGGCCACACCGGTCAGCAATAAAGTCTCAGTGGAAAAACCTTGCCGAAAGTGACTAATGCCATAGACGATGCTGATAGCTATTAAAGCACCTAAGAAAGCTGAAAAACTAGTGCCATCAATACCTAACAGGGAAAAGCTCAAACCTAGTGATACATAAATAGCAGCGCCAAGCGATGCGCCACTGGCTACACCTAAAGTAAATGGCGTGGCTAGTGGGTTATTAAACATGGCTTGAAAGACCATGCCACATAAGGCTAGACCGGCACCAGCAACAAAGGCAAAGATGACGCGAGGAATGCGTATTTCGAACATTATTTGTCGTTTTATTTCGGCACTGACAGGGTGATCGATACCTAACAAAGGGCTGAGCAATACAACAGATAAACTAAGTACCGTGATCAGCAGTAAGCGGTGTGACTGTGTCATAGCTGTTCATCCGGCAGGGCAATGATTGCCCCTGTTTGTGGGTGGTTAAGAAAGATAAATGCTTGCTCATATAGAGAGTGTAAGCGGTCTTTTTCTAAAAACTCACTTGCAGGACCTTGCCACAGACTTTGCCCCTCTTTAAGGGCTAGGATCTGTTTACTGTGCTGACTGGCATGGTTGATATCGTGGCTGACTTCAATAATAGTGATCTGATGTTGCTGATTGAGTTCCCGAATCAGTTTATGCACTTCAACTTGATGATGAGGGTCTAAAAAGCTAGTCGGTTCATCTAATAATAATATTGGGCTTTGTTGACACAGTGCCGCTGCGATCATTACTCGCTGACATTCACCACCACTGAGTGTTGATATTTGGCGATCGGCAAATTGTTCGGTATTAGTGATGGCAAAAGCCTGTTCCACAGCTTGTTGATCCAGTGGCTGCCATTCTGACATTGCTGAGTGAAAAGGGTAGCGAGCCATGGCAACAAACTCTTTAACAGTAAAAGGCAAGGTTCGGCCATTAGCTTGCGGTACATAGCTGACCTGTTTTGCTAGTTGCTTTTGACTATAGCTAGTTATCGCGTGTTGATTAATAAGCAGTTGGCCGTGAGATAACGGCAAGATGCCCATAATGGCTTTAATTAAGCTGCTTTTTCCTGCACCATTCGGTCCGACGATGCATAAATAATCGCCTTCATTGACTTGAAAACTAATGTTTTCAAGTAATACTTTGTTAGTGACAGCGACTTTGATATTTTGGCCGTGTATAACGCTGTTCATTGCTGCATTTCCCAATCAAGTTCTGGATGAATCAGTGGTGCCATTTGTTCTAATAATAGAAATATACGTGGCCCGGGAATGGTGGCATAACCTTGTTCAATAATGTGGACCTGATTATTTTTAACAGCAGTAATCAACTCTAAACTTTGCCACTGGTTTTTGACTTGGCTGAGATCATAGTCATGTTCATGAGCTTCTGGAAAAATATCAAAGATGATGTCGGGGTTTAGTTTTAATAAACCTTCAGCAGATACAGTGGGGACTTTTAAGCGACGATCTTGATAGACGTTTTCACCACCGGCTAGATAAATTAAATCGTTGTAGAAATCATTTTGACCGGCAATAAAAACGGAGCGCATTTGGTCATCGCCCAAACTATGGCCCATGGCGAGCATCACTGTCGGCCGAGCTAAACCGGCGGTTTTAGTTTGGATATGTTGGATCTTATGCAGGATAGTATTATTTAGTGTCGAGGCTTGTTTTTGTTGACCGGTACGTTCCCCGATTTGTTGAATACTGGTTTGAATGCCGGCAAGCGTATTGTTCTTGACAGTAAAGGTGGCAATGTTGAGTTGATGTAATTGTTTGATAATAGTTTGATGTTCAGCCAATAAAATAACTAA
>MAAI01000070.1 GCA_002163115.1 Methylophaga sp. 41_12_T18
ATTCTCCTAACGATGTAATTGCTTTTTCTAATGTTTTGCTATCAAAAACAGGCATAGCAGTGACTGTTTTATCGATACGTTTTGTTAGGCCAGCCAGTACTTTTCCTGGACCGCACTCAATAATTTTATCTACGCCTTGTTGAGAAAGCCATTGTATTGTTTCAACCCAACGAACAGGACTATGCAGTTGCTGTGCTAACAAAGATTTGATTTCTGAAGTATCAGATGTAGTTGTAACACTAGTATTATGAATTACGGGTACTTGAGGTGCGCTAAATTTAACTGTAGCCACTGCATTGGTTAAGTTTTCAGCAGCTGGCAACATTAATGCACAATGAGAAGGCACACTGACAGGTAATAATAGCGCTCGTTTTGCACCTTTATCTTTTGCTAATTCGAGGGCTTGATTAATAGCTTCAGCTGCACCAGCAATAACAACTTGGCCAGGCGAGTTAAAGTTTACAGCTTCAACAACACCTGCAGTTGAAGCTTCATTACATACAGCTTTTACTACATCATCGTCTAAACCTAGAATCGCTGCCATTGCACCTTCGCCAGCTGGAACAGCCGCTTGCATAAATTGACCACGCTGAGCAACTAATTGAATCGCATCTTTAAAATCTAGGGCGTCCGCTGCAACTAAAGCAGTATATTCACCTAAACTGTGTCCAGCGAAGTAATCAGCTTGGATATCAGTTGTCGCTTGCCAGCAACGCAATACAGCGATACCAGCAGCTAACATTGCAGGCTGAGTACGATCTGTTTGATTTAAGTCTTCAACTGGACCGTCAGTAACTAATTGCCATAGGTCATAACCTAAAACTGTCGATGCCTCAGCAAATACTTGTTCGACTTGAGGAAACTGAGATGCCAGTTCCGTTAACATACCGATTGACTGTGATCCCTGACCAGGGAAAACGAAGGCTAAACTCATGAATCAAACCTCAAAATTAATATTTAAGTAGTGCAGAACCCCAGGTAAAACCACCACCAAAGGCTTCAAGTAATAATGTTTCGCCGCGCTGAACGCGACCATCTCTAACCGCTGTATCGAGTGCTAGAGGTATTGATGCTGCAGAAGTATTACCGTGCTCAGCAACAGTAACTACGACCCGCTCCATAGACATGGATAATTTTTTAGCCGTTGCAGCAATAATTCGGGTATTAGCCTGATGTGGAATTAACCAATCTATATCACTTTTATCTAAATTATTGGCGGCTAATGTTTCATCAACAATGCTACTCAAGGTCTTAACTGCAACTTTAAATACGTCGTTGCCTTGCATTTCGATAAAACTTGAGGCTTCACTGTCAAATGAACCTGGGCCAGCAGGAACAGTCAGTAAATTATTGTATTTGCCATCACAGTGAATGTGGGTTGATAAGATCCCTGGCTCTTCTGTCGCTTGCAATACTACAGCACCTGCACCATCACCAAATAAAACACAGGTATTCCTGTCAGTCCAATCAACGATACGAGACAATGATTCTGCACCAATTACTAATGCATTCTTAACTGTACCGGATTTAATAAACTTATCTGCGACAGTCAAACCATAAACAAAGCCAGTACAAACAGCTTGAATATCAAAAGCTGGACAGCCGCTGATCTTTAACTTTTCTTGCACCAGTGATGCTGTACTTGGAAACGTTCGTGTTGGCGTGGTGGTGGCAACAATGATTAAATCGATATCATTGTTATCAATACCAGCCGCTTCAATCGCTTTTTCAGCCGCTAAGAAAGCCAAATCTGTTGTTGTTTGGTCATCTCCGACAATATGACGTTTTTTGATACCAGTACGATCAGTGATCCATTGATCGCTAGTTTCAACCATAGCTTCAAGATCGGTATTCGTGAGTACCTTTTCAGGAAGATAACTGCCCGTGCCTGCTATTTTTGAATTAATCACGTGTTCTGGCCTTCTAACAAGGCTTCTAAATGCTTACTGATATTGGTAGGGACATCTTTTTCAGCTTCAATAATGGCAATGTTAATCGCGTTAGAAAAAGCAAAAGCATCTGCACCACCATGGCTTTTAATAACAATACCTTGTAGACCAATGAAGTTGGCACCGTTATAGGCTCTAGGATCCAGCTCATCACGAAAATGTTTTAAAACAGGTGAGGCAATAAGACCAGCGATTTTAGTGAATATATTTCGGCCAAATGACTGACGTAAGAAATGACGGATCATGTGAATGACACCCTCACTAGCTTTTAAAGCTACGTTACCTACAAAACCATCACAGACAACAACATCAACCACGCCGCGATACAAATCATCGCCTTCAACGAAGCCGTAATAATTTAAATCAGTTTCACTTAGTAAGCGAGCTGCTTCTTTAACACGCTCGTTACCTTTTATTTCTTCTGAACCGATATTAAGTAAACCCACGGTTGGATTTTCCTTACCATCAACTGATTCAGCTAATACAGAACCCATAACTGCAAACTGAACTAAATGTTCAGCACTTGAATCGACATTGGCTCCTAAATCAAGAACATAAGTATGTCCCTTCATAGTAGGTAACGCTGACACAATCGCAGGACGCTCTATACCAGGTAATGTTTTTAATACAAAACGAGCAGTTGCCATCAAAGCACCGGTATTACCCGCACTCACGCAAGCTGCAGCTTCGCCTTGTTTAACTAAATTAATAGCTACACGCATTGACGAGTCTTTTTTTCCTCGCAACGCCAGCGCCGGTGATTCATCCATAGCAACCTGTTGGGATGCATGCTGAATAATAAAGCGATCATCATCAAGTGCATTATTTTGCTCCAGATGATCTTTTATTACATCACTATTGCCAACTAAAATAAGTTTGACCTTAGGATGTGCTTTAAGCGCTGAAATAGCAGCGGGGATCACGACCTGAGGCCCGTGATCCCCGCCCATGGCATCAATAGATATTGTTAAGCTCAATCTATTGTTGCCTTATTCTGCTGTATCAGTAACAACCTTACGACCACGGTAGTATCCATCTGCAGATACATTGTGGCGGCGGTGTAATTCGCCTGATGTAGAATCAACAGATAATGTTGTCTCAGTTAACGCATCATGTGAACGACGCATGCCACGACGTGATGGACTTTTTTTACTTTTTTGAACTGCCATTTGATAAAACTCCTAACGCAAATAAATATAACTTAATCTTTTGATTTCAGCGCTGATAACACTGCAAATGGTGAAGCAGGTTTTTCTTCCTCTACTTCAACCTCATCTTCCCCTGACTGCCATGCTTCTGCAGGTAAACACTTAAAATCATGCCTCGGCACCAAGGGCAGTGCCAAAATCAATTCATCCTCAACTACTGAACTAAGCTTAATAGGATCATTGCTTTCAATAAGCCATGGATCATATTGTTCAGCCAGTCCTTCTATTTTTCGCTCATATTGAACCAGCGCCAACAAGCACTCAGTCTTTACTTTTAAAGACATAGGCTGAGTGCAGCGTTCACAAATTAATGTTAATGAAGCGCTAAATGTACCACGCAAAAATGGCGTATTGGTTTCATCAACATCAAAGTGCATGTCAATGTTCACTACACCGTCATCATTATGAAGAGCACCCGAGAGCCGCTCCATATCTGAGACTTGTAGTTCGCCCGTTAACTTCAGACCATTTTGAGCAAATCTGAATGGGTCAATTTCTTTTGGTAATTGTGGATGCATAATCGACGGAATTATATAAGAAAACAGACCAAACCGCAAAGCAAGCACCAATTAGATACTTTTATTGCAGTTATCCTGTTTTGTTTGTTAGTTAAATAAAGAGCTAAGAATTATTGTGCAGTTCGATTACCGCATTACTATCATCAGTACTTTGCTTAGAAGCATCATTTCTTAAACTATCAATATATTCAAGATATGCTTGATCGATATCGCCAGTTATATATTCACCATTAAAACAAGATGAATCAAAACGTTCAACTTTCCCCTTACTATTAATAGCGTCTTCTAAATCACTAAGGTCTTGATAAATAAGCATATCAACACCTAACTCTTGCGCAATCTCATCAACACTTCGCTCATGAGCAACAAATTCAACCGGTGATGGCATGTCAATACCATATACATTTGGATGACGAACTGGCGGTGCGGCTGATGCAAAATATACCTTATTAGCACCAGCTTCTCGTGCCATTTGTACTATTTGTTGCGAAGTAGTTCCGCGAACAATTGAGTCATCAACTAATAATACATTTTTACCACGAAATTCTAAATCGATAGCATTTAATTTCTGCCGAACTGATTTTTTGCGCTGAGTTTGTCCAGGCATAATAAAGGTACGGCCAATATAGCGGTTTTTAATAAAACCTTCTTGATATTGCACCCCCAAATCATGAGCTAATTGTAATGCTGCGCTACGGCTGGTATCTGGAATAGGAATCACTACATCAATATCATGCTCGGGAAATTCACGGCCGATTTTTTCGGCCAGCTTTGTGCCCATGCGACCACGACTTCTATGTACAGAAATACCATCAATAACTGAGTCTGGACGAGCAAAATAAACATACTCAAAAATACACGGTGACTGTTGGGTATTTTCAGCACATGACTGTGAAGTCATATTGCCGTCGATATCAATAAATACACATTCTCCCGGGGCAATATCACGCTCCAACTCATAACCTAATGAATCAATAGCCACACTTTCAGATGCGACCATATATTCAGAACCAAGGTCTGATTCACGCTTACCAATAACAATAGGACGGATGCCATTTGGATCGCGAAATGCGACTAGACCAACACCGGCAATCATTGCCACAACAGCATAGGCCCCCTTACAGCGACGATGAACTTCTGTCACGGCCTTGAAGATATCCTTAGCCTGAGGTTTTAATTGCGGCGACTTTTGCAGTTCATGCGCTAAAACATTAAGTAATACTTCTGAATCTGAATCTGTATTTAAATGGCGGCGGTCGCTTTTAAATAATTCATCTTTCAAAACTTTGGTATTTGTTAAGTTACCATTATGAGCAAGTGATATACCAAATGGTGAGTTCACATAAAAAGGTTGAGCTTCTGCAGAAGTCGAACAGCCCGCAGTAGGGTAACGAACGTGGCCAATACCCATACTGCCTTCTAGGCGTAACATATGCCGCGTATGAAAAACATCTTTGACTAAGCCATTTGCTTTACGTAAAAAGAATGTGCCATCCTTATCACTTGTCATAATACCAGCGGCATCCTGCCCCCGGTGTTGTAAGACTGTTAGGCCATCGTATAAGGCTTGATTAACCTCAGATTTACTAACAATACCAATAATTCCACACATAATGTTGCCCTATAAGCGTTTAGCTAAAGTTTATATATTCTGCAATATTATTAGGCAAAAAGCTTCTTGCCCAAATTGCCATCTGCTCAAAAAATTCAAGCAGTATTGAGTTTTGCCACCAACTATCCGCTGGCATGGGTGTTGCGCCTGCCACTAAAACAAGTAAAGTAACAATCGCTACACCTCGTAATAAGCCAAAAATCACACCCAAAGATCTATCTGTTCCAGTTAAACCTGTTTTTTCGACTAATTGACTCAGCAAATGATTGACCAAGGCGCCAAGAATCAATGTCACAATAAATAAAGCAAAAAATGCAGCAAATAACCGTATAGATGGTGTCGCTACATAATCAATTAACAGTGTTGCAAGGTGCGGATGAAACATCAACGCAACCCAAAAAGACAATATCCAACTCGCTAATGAAAGTACTTCTTTGATGAAACCTCGGACAATACTAATGCCTGAAGAAATCAGGATGATTCCTAGAATCAGATAGTCAACCCAGATCATAAATTTCCCGGTAGGTACTTTGCGAATTAAAAAAGAGAATTTTACCAGATAGACTAGTGTGAACCCAGTGTTTTTAACCTAGTTAGGCTTATTTAATTTACTAAGGGCTAAACTGCAAAATCTGTGGTTGCAACTTTAAATGCTTTTTGAGCTTAGTAACTAAAGTAAGCGCTGAGTCTTTTGTTGCCACGGGTGATAATCGGACTCGATAAACCACACCTTTATTATTACTATTTTCAATAAATGCGCTATAGCCAAGTTCAGTTAACTGATTAACCAGGGCTTCTGCGTTTGCTTTAACTGAAAAGCTTGCTAATTGCACTATCCAATTGGCTACATTTTTGACGACGGGTTCGGAAGCAGGGGCGATTTTAATTGCTGGTGCTGAAGTGATTTCTTGTTGAACTGATTGTTCAACCTTAGCCATTAGCGGTGGAGAAATATTTTGCGGATCTAATAATGTTTCATCGGCGTAATCAACGACCTCAACAGTTTCGTCAATAAGAGGTTGAACTGTGGAAGTAAAGTTACCCTCTACTTCCACTATGTTTGTTTCTATGGCGGCCTGATTAGCACTTGAAATCAGAAAATTTGAAGTAACACCAACTATAATCAATAACAAAGTTGCGCCGACAAGTCGTTGTTGTTGAATCAGTGTCATCATATTTCCTCATCTAGTGCCGATTGTGTGTATTTTCCTCATGATAACTGGTTTTGTCTTTGGTAATAACTTTTTCGTTATCATTCGGTTCTGGCATAGTCTGCAATGCGACTTCAAGCACTTCTGTTATCCAGCGTACAGGGATAATTGTAAGGCCCTGTTTAACATTCTCCGGTATTTCTTTCAGATCTTTTACATTATCTTTTGGTATTAATACCGTATCAATACCACCACGATGTGCCGCTAATAATTTTTCTTTAAGCCCACCAATTGCTAAGACTTCACCACGTAAAGTAATTTCACCGGTCATCGCGACATTCGCTTTGACGGCAATACCGGTAATAGCAGAGACAATTGCTGTACACATACCAACACCTGCACTTGGGCCATCTTTAGGTGTAGCCCCTTCCGGAACATGGATATGGATATCATGTGTCTGCATAAAGTCTGTAGCAATGCCCCAGTCAGTTGCTCTTGACCGCATAACTGTTGTTGCAGCTTGAATTGATTCTTGCATTACATCACCAAGCTTACCGGTATAACTAGACTTTCCTTTACCCGGCATGATGGCAGTTTCAATAGTTAATAACTCACCGCCCACTTCAGTCCAAGCTAAGCCAGTAACTTGACCAATCTGATCAAACTCTTCTTTAACACCATATTGAAAATGATATACACCCAGGTAATCTTCAAGATTATCAGCAGAAACAACTAATTTCTCCGCAGGGTTATCTTTGATAATTTGAGTGACTAATTTACGGCATATTTTTGAAATTTCACGTTGCAAACCACGCACACCAGCTTCACGGGTGTAACGGCGGATAATTTCTAAGATTGCAGTAGATTCAATAATCACTTCATCTTTCTTCAAGCCATTATCTTTGATTGCTTTAGGCAATAAGTATTGCTCAGCAATGCTTAACTTTTCATCTTCGGTATAACCCGCCAAGCGAATTATTTCCATACGATCGCGTAAAGCATCAGGAATATTTAAGGTATTAGCAGTACAAACAAACATGACATCAGATAGATCATATTCAACTTCTAAATAATGGTCGGTGAAGGTACTATTTTGTTCAGGATCTAAGACTTCTAGCAGAGCTGAAGCAGGATCACCTCTAAAATCTTGTGCCATTTTATCAATTTCATCTAACAAAAATAGTGGGTTTTTGACCCCTACTTTAGATAAGTTTTGGATAACTTTACCAGGCATCGAACCTATATAAGTACGGCGATGACCACGGATTTCAGCTTCATCACGTACGCCACCTAAAGCCATTCGTGTGTATTTTCTATTTGTAGCACGCGCAATTGATTCTGCTACCGATGTCTTACCGACACCAGGAGGACCAACTAAACATAGGATAGGACCTTTTAACTTTTTAACTCGTTTTTGAACGGCTAAATATTCAACAATGCGTTCTTTAACTTTTTCTAAACCAAAATGGTCTTGGTCTAAGATCTTTTGCGCATGATTCAGATCTAAAGTTACACGTGAGCGTTTTTTCCAAGGTACTTCTAATAATGATTCTATGTAATTTCTGACCACAGTCGCTTCAGCAGACATCGGTGACATCATCTTAAGTTTTTTCAACTCAGATTCAGCTTTATTTTTTGCCTCTGTCGACATACCCGCTTTTTCAACTTTGGCGGTAAGCTCGTCAATTTCATTACCGGCATCATCCAAATCGCCTAACTCTTTTTGAACCGCTTTCATTTGCTCATTAAGATAATATTCGCGTTGGCTTTTTTCCATTTGCTTTTTAACACGGCCACGAATACGTTTTTCGATTTGTTGAATATCAATCTCGGATTCAAGATACGACATTAACTTTTCAATACGATCTTTTACATCACTGATTTCAAGCAATAATTGCTTATCCTCAAGCTTAAGAACCATATGAGCAGCTACTGTATCAACCATGCGTGCTATATCATCAATGCCTGTTAATGAGGCAATAACTTCAGGTGGGATTTTTTTATTTAATTTAACATATTGTTCAAATTGCCCCATCAAAGTACGCATCAAAACATCAGATTCGCGCTCATCAGGTAGCTCTTCAATAAAGGCAACTACTTCAGCATCAAAATAATCATTGTTTGTTTCGTAATAAGCTACTTTAGCTCTTTTTTTACCTTCAACCAATACCTTAACCGTACCATCAGGCAGTTTAAGCAACTGTAAAATCGTTGCTAAGGTACCAGTTTCATACAAGTCTTCGGCGCTAGGATTGTCATTGGTTGAATCTTTTTGGGCAACTAATAGGATTTCTTTATCTTCATCAGCCGCAGCATCTAATGCTTTGATCGAGTTTTCACGACCAACAAATAAAGGTATAACCATATGCGGATAAACAACTACATCACGTAGTGGTAACACTGGTACAACTATTAATGAATTATCAGTAGTCGACATTTCGTTATCATTTTCCATTTGGTAAACCTCATGAGTTTAGCGGTATTTTGACTTAAGACATCTTAGTCACATGATGTCATTAATATGGGGATAAGCAGGAAAAATTCAAGCACCCAACAAGAAAGTTGGGTGCAATAATAGAATTTCTACTGTGTTATAGGAATGGTGTGATTAAGACTATTATTCGCCTGAAGCGCGATCTGCTTCTTGCTCTTGGTAGATCAAAATAGGTGAATTTTCACCATTAATCACACTTTCATCAACCACTACTTTCGAGACGTTATCTTCTGATGGCAAGTCAAACATCGTATCTAATAATACACTTTCAATAATAGAACGTAAGCCACGAGCACCCGTTTTTCGGTCCATTGCTTTTTTAGCTATGGCACGTAACGCATCTTCTCTAAATTCAATCTCAGCGCCTTCCATCTCAAACAACTTTTCGTATTGTTTTGAAAGAGAATTCTTAGGCTCAACCAAGATTTGAATTAATGCATCTTCATCAAGTTCAGTTAACGTTGCAACGACAGGTAATCGCCCAACAAACTCAGGAATTAATCCATATTGAATCAAATCTTCTGGCTCGACTGTTTTTAATACATCGGTTAGTGCACTATCTTCGTCTTTACTTTGCACTTCAGCTGAAAAGCCAATTCCACCCTTATGTGAACGATTACGGATCACTTTATCTAGACCTGCAAACGCCCCGCCACATATAAATAGAATCTTACTGGTATCGACTTGTAAGAATTCTTGTTGTGGATGTTTTCTACCACCTTGAGGAGGAACTGAGGCAGTTGTACCTTCAATTAATTTCAATAAAGCTTGTTGTACACCTTCACCTGAAACATCACGGGTGATTGAAGGGTTATCTGATTTACGTGAGATTTTATCAATTTCATCAATATAAACAATGCCGGTTTCAGCTTTATCTACATCGTAATCACATTTCTGCAATAGTTTTTGAATAATATTTTCTACATCTTCACCAACATAACCTGCCTCGGTTAATGTTGTTGCATCAGCTAATGTAAAAGGAACATTTAATTGTCGAGCCAATGTTTCGGCGAGTAATGTTTTACCACTACCTGTTGGGCCTATCAGCAAAATATTACTTTTTGATAGTTCCACATCGTCTTTATCGCTAGCAAAACGAAGGCGTTTATAATGATTATAAACAGCCACTGACAATACGCGCTTCGCCTTTTCTTGGCCAATAACATAGCTATCTAGTGCTGATTTTATTTCACGCGGAGTAGGAAGATCAGATTCTGATTTATCTGTCGTGTCTTCCTGCATTTCTTCACGAATAATGTCATTGCAAAGATCAACACATTCATCACAAACAAATACTGAAGGGCCTGCAATCAGTTTTTTAACCTCATGCTGACTTTTACCGCAAAATGAACAATACAGTAATTTATCGTCGTCGTTATTTTTATCATCGCTCATAATACAACTTTATCCTGCTTTTCAATCTTTATCGGGTAATTATTCAGATTCTGAAGGGCGTGCAGTTAATACACTATCAATTAAGCCATATTCTTGGGCTTGATCACCATTCATAAAATTATCTCGGTCAGTATCTTGTTTGATCTTACTAATATCTTGTCCCGTATGATGAGCCAGAATACCATTCAAACGGTCACGTATGGTTAAAATTTCACGGGCATGAATATCAATATCTGATGCTTGCCCTTGGAAACCACCTAAAGGTTGGTGAACCATGACTCTTGAATTAGGTAAACAATGACGCTTGCCCTCGGCACCACCGGCTAACAAAACTGCACCCATGCTTGCTGCTTGACCAATACATAATGTGCTTACATTCGGCTTAATAAATTGCATTGTGTCATAAATAGCCATACCTGCAGTAACAGCACCACCAGGTGAGTTGATATAGAGATGAATATCTTTATCAGGGTTTTCAGACTCTAAGAACAACAGTTGGGCAACAACAAGGTTAGCCATATTATCTTCAACGGGACCAACTAAAAAAATCACACGTTCTTTTAATAGACGGGAATATATATCATATGAGCGTTCACCTCGAGGTGTTTGCTCAACAACCATTGGTACTAATGCATTGCTGATACTTGACGTATCGTTAGCACTGTATTGATTTATCATAGTTATCTCGTTTTATTAGACGTAATAAAAAAATAGCCCGTGCTCACATCAAGTATGAGCACAGGCTATATTCTTGTTTCAATGTAATGAATTACGCTGCAGCGTTAGCATTCATTACTTCTGAGAAGGTAGATGTGCTTTCTTCTACTTTAACATGGTCATAGATCCATTCAACAACCTGTTCTTCTACTACCATCATTTGAATTTCTGATAGTTTTTCTTTATCGTTCATATAGTACTCAACCACATTGTCTGGGTCTTCGTAACTGCTCGCAATATTATCGATTGCAGCCTTAATGCGGTCATCATCTGGCTTAATTTCATTATCGTTAATGATTTTGCCAATCAACAAGCTTAGAGATACGCGATTTTTTGCTGAATCTTTAAAGTTGTCAACATCGAATGGAATACCATCGACATTAACACCTTGATTACGCAAGTTATTTTTCGCCTGCTCCATCAAATACTGAGCTTCACGTTCAACAGGTGCTTCAGGCAGTGTTAACTCATTATTACTAGTTAAACTTTCCATGACACGACGTTTATTTTGAGCTTGTAATGCCGTTGTTAACTCACGATTCATGTTGCCACGAACTTCTTTCTTGAGTGCCGCGATACCATCTTCAACACCGCAAAGAGTAGCAAACTCTTTATCTAACTTAGGTAATTTCTTTTTAGCTACTGATTTAACAGTAACGGCAAAAGTAGCTTCTTTACCTTGTAGATGTTCAGCACGGTAATCTGCTGGGAATGTCATGGTAATGGTTGCTTCTTGACCTGCTTTCTTACCAATCAATTGGTCTTCAAATTCAGCCAACATATTGCCAGTACCGATAACGACTAAGACATCGGAACCTTTTCCGCCATCAAACTCTTCACCATCAATACTACCTACGAAGTCAATGGTTACACCATCTTCTTGTTTAGCACCACGTTTCAATGGTTCCCAAGTTAGACGCTGCTCACGCAATGTTTCAAGCATTGTGTCAACATCTTCGTCTTTTACTTCGGCTACTGTTTTCTCAACACTGACATCAGTTAAATTAACTTCTTTAACATCAGGGAAAACTTCATAAACCATCGTATAAACGAGGTTAGCCCCATCCTCTTTCATTGTTTCAATGTGAGGAGAACCAGCAGGATTAATTTCCTCTTGAGTAAATGCTTCGCGCATACTCTCTTGAACGAGTTTATCAACCACTTCACTACGTGCAGTACCGCCATGAGTGCGCGCCACCATTTTCAGTGGAACTTTACCAGGTCGAAACCCAGCCATCTTCACTGTTGGCAACATGGCTTTCAAGCGTTCCTGTACTGCTTGCTCGATATTGGCATCTTCAACTGTCACCGTCATACGGCGGCTGAGCTCGCTAACATTTTCTACAGTAACTTGCATTCTTTACCTCAAACATGGAAGTTAAAGTATTAGTGGCTAGCATCTAGCCACTACACTTCAATATGGTACGAGAGGAGAGACTCGAACTCTCACAGGTTACCCCACTAGAACCTAAATCTAGCGCGTCTACCAATTCCGCCACTCTCGCAAATTTCGTGCTCAGATATCTATGTATCCAAAGAAGTCGGCTATTATAAACAGGTCTTTTCGAGAAAACCAGCATTACATTGTTAAAAATGTCAGTCCCATATTCGCTTGTTGGCAAAACTGTTGAAATGCAATGAAATCTTGCTCATAAATTTCTCGCTCACTTGCGTTACGATCTGCCAAAAACACCCCTATTACCCGGCCTCTGACGATAGCTGGCATGATTAAATAAGGTGGTGTGCCTAATAATTTAAGTGTCTCTCTAGATAATGTGCCGGTAATTTTTTTTGGATCAGCCGGCACATGCATCGCTTGCTTACTGCTGATCACTTGATGAAATATATTCTTCTCGTTGGTTACATCGATATGTAACTCACTACATAAACGTTCTGTTTCAGCGCCCAAACCATATTTACAAGTTAATGTTTTCCTATCTGGAGCTAAAATTGCAAATAACGCCCTATCCATGCCTACACCCTGATGCAAACCTTCTAATACCATTTCCAAAATAATATTAATACTAGGCTTCTCCTCAACTGCGGTAGAAATCTCTTGCATAATACTCAACTGCAGATGCGGATCAGGTTCTGGATAATTTACAACTGGCTCAACATTTTTGGCAGCAGGCTCAATCAGATCAGCAGCAGGCTGTTGAGCATTGGTGTCTGTAGTGTCAGTACTTGCTTTCGAGTCGATTAAAGCATAACCAGGTTGAGGAATACGTTTACTTGCTTCAGTTACACCATAAATTTGTGATATTTCTTTGGCCTGTTTGGCATTATTGTGAACAAGCTCTTCTACCTCTTTAATGGGCAAGCCTAATTTTTTGGCTAGATGCTCAAACATAACAGTCACTTCTTTACTATCCCATCCTGATTTAGCTGCTTCAGCTAAATCATGGCCTAACGAAATCAATTCATAACGCTCATCAGCCGAGTCAGGTGAAGTAGACTTCTCCAATAACTCCCCCAATGACCAAGACTTACTTAAACCTTTAGTTAAATCACTCAACCTGAAACCAAGCACTTGCTGCTCCGCTTGTTGTTCAGTCAGCTCACCGGTCTCTATCATGGCCATCAACTCATTGGCTTTATCACCTGAAAAAGCCCAAAAGGCCATATTGCCTAGCCGAGCAAGTAAGGCGGCAATAAAAATATCTTCAGGAGATTTACATTTAGTTCGTTTAGCGAGTTCTTGTGCTTGAATAGCAGCATGAAAAGACTGGGCCATCTCCTCGGTCAATTTGTCACGTTGCAAACCATCAGCCAATGAATCAACTAATACTAAGGTCAGCGTTAAAGCGCCAACCTGCTCAAAACCAAGCAACATGACCGCTCTTG
>MAAI01000089.1 GCA_002163115.1 Methylophaga sp. 41_12_T18
TTACCCGGTGGCTCATTCATTTGACCGTAAACCAACGATACTTTATCGATAACGTTTGAATCTGTCATTTCATGATAGAAATCGTTACCTTCACGAGTACGCTCACCTACACCAGCGAATACTGAGAAACCGTCATGCTCGATAGCGATGTTACGGATAAGCTCCATCATGTTGACAGTCTTACCTACACCAGCACCACCAAATAGACCCACTTTACCACCCTTAGCAAACGGGCAGATTAAGTCGATAACCTTGATGCCTGACTCAAGTAACTCATTACTTGCAGCTAATTCGTCAAAGCTAGGCGCTTTACGGTGAATCGACATTTTAACTTCTTCGCCGATAGGACCTTTTTCATCAATTGGGTTACCCAATACGTCCATGATGCGACCCAGTGTTTTTTGACCTACTGGTACTTGAATTGGTGCGCCTGTGTTTGAAACAGCTGAGTCACGTTTAAGACCATCTGTTACACCCATAGCAATCGCACGAACAACACCATCACCTAGTTGTTGTTGTACTTCAAGCGTCAAGCCAGCATCTTCTACTGTCAGCGCATCATATATTTTTGGCAGGCTGTCACGTGGAAACTCCACATCGACTACCGCACCGATAATTTGTACAATCTTTCCAGAGCTCATCTTGCTTCCTCTTTCAATACGTTTGGGCTTGCACCCTATTATTTACTTTATACCGCAGCGGCGCCGGCAACAATCTCGGAAATCTCTTGCGTGATTGCCGCTTGCCTTGCCTTGTTGTAAACCAATTGCAGGTCATCAATAAGGTCACCCGCATTATCTGACGCACTTTTCATTGCCACCATTCTTGAGGCTTGCTCGCACGCGATATTTTCAACAACACCTTGATATACCAACGACTCAATATATCTAACCAATAGGTTATCTAAAACATCTTTTGCATCAGGTTCATAGATATAATCCCAGTGATGAGATAATTCTTCACTTGGTGCTTCAGGCTTAGCAGGTAATAGCTGTAGGATCTTATTTTCTTGAGTCATTGTGTTAACAAACTCATTGAATACTAAGTACAAACTATCAATACTGCCATCTTCATAGGCATCCAACATGATTTTCACAGCACCCACTAATTCATGTGGGCGAGGCGCATCACCAAGTTGTACTGTCTGCCCTTTATGGTTAATAGGTAACCGGCTAAAAAAGCCAGAGGCTTTTTGACCGATAGTACAAACATCAACTTCTAAACCTTTATCAGATTTATCTTTGATGTCATTAAGTACAGTTTTGAACAAGTTATTGTTCAAACCACCACATAAACCACGATCAGACGAAACAACAATGTAACCAACACGTTTCTCTTCTGCTCGATCCTGCAAATACACATGTTTGTATTCTGGATGAGCAAAAGCCAAATGTTGAATTACATTGTGAATCTTGTCTGAATAAGGACGAGTAGCTGCCATGCGTTCTTGAGCCTTACGCATTTTACTCGCAGCGACCATCTCCATTGCACGCGTGATTTTCTGCGTGTTTTTGATGCTCGCTATCTGAGTCCGTATCTCTTTGCCGCTAGCCATTACTTACTCTCCGCTTACCAACTACCTGTTTTTTTGAAATCTTCAATTGCAGAGCGAATACCGCCTGAAATATCAGCATCAAAGCCACCGGTTTCGTTAATTTTAGCCATCAAGTCAGCATGCTTAGACTTCATGTTCGATAATAGTGAAGCTTCGAAAGAACCTACTTTCTCAACTTCTACATCATCAAGGAAACCTTCATTCGCTGCGAATAATGACACACCCATTTCAGCAATTGATAATGGCTGATATTGTGGTTGCTTCATTAATTCAGTAACACGTTGGCCACGTTGAATTTGCTTACGTGTTGTTTCATCAAGATCAGAAGCAAATTGAGCAAACGCTGCTAATTCACGATACTGAGCCAAATCAAGACGCGTACCACCACCCAACTTCTTAACGATCTTAGTTTGAGCTGCACCACCAACACGTGATACTGATAAACCAGCGTTAATCGCAGGGCGAATACCAGCGTTAAACAAATCAGTTTCTAAGAAGATCTGACCATCTGTAATCGAAATTACGTTAGTTGGTACGAATGCAGAAACGTCACCAGCTTGTGTTTCAATGATTGGCAATGCAGTTAATGAACCTGTTTTACCTTTCACTTTACCGTTAGTCATTTTTTCTACGTAATCGGCATTAACACGTGAAGCACGTTCTAATAAACGAGAATGGATGTAGAAAACATCACCAGGGTAAGCTTCACGACCCGGTGGACGACGTAACAATAATGATACTTGACGGTAAGCCCAAGCTTGCTTGGTCAAATCATCATATACAATCAGTGCATCTTCACCTTTATCACGGAAGTATTCACCCATAGAACAACCAGCATATGGTGCGATGAATTGTAATGCAGCAGAATCAGATGCAGCAGCTGCAACGATTGTGGTGTATTCCAACGCGCCATGCTCTTCTAATTTACGAACTACGTTCGCAATAGATGATGCTTTTTGACCAATCGCCACATAGATACATTTAACACCGGTATCTTTTTGGTTAATGATTGCATCAATAGCAATAGCTGTTTTACCTGTTTGGCGATCACCGATGATTAACTCACGCTGGCCACGGCCAACAGGAATCATCGCATCGATTGATTTCAAACCAGTTTGCAGTGGTTGATCAACAGATTTACGAGCGATTACGCCTGGCGCAACCTTCTCAATCGGTGCTGAACCTTCTGCTGTGATTTCGCCTTTACCGTCAAGTGGGTTACCTAATGAATCGACTACACGACCCAATAAAGCTTCACCAACAGGTACTTCTAAAATACGACCTGTACACTTAACGCTATCGCCTTCTGAGATGTGCTGGTATGGACCTAATACCACCGCACCTACTGAGTCGCGCTCAAGGTTTAAAGCCATACCAAATGTATTACCTGGGAATTCAAGCATTTCCCCTGCCATTACATCGGCTAAGCCGTGAATACGAACGATACCATCAGTTACACCGACAACAGTACCTTCTGTACGTGCTTCAGTTGCCCCATCAAAGCTTTCAATACGCTTTTTGATTAGGTCACTGATTTCTGCTGAATTCAGTTGCATCTATGTTTCCTCTATGAACTAGCCGCTAAGAAATAGCGGTGGCTAGTCTATTCAGTTTACCCAAGGCAGATCCGTCAATAATCAGATCACCTGCACGAATAATCGCACCGCCTAACAAGCTGTCGTCGACATCTACATTCAATGTCACTGTTCTACCTAAGCGTTTTTTTAATGCCGCTGCGATATTATCTTGTTGTTCCGATGTCAATTCACGTGCCGATGTTACATCTGCAGTCATCACTTGTTCTGCTTCTTCGCGTAATTCTTCAAAAATTACTGCAATTTCGTCTAACAACTGTAGACGATTATTTTCCGCTAACAATGCTAAAAAGTTTTGAGCGTCACTTCCACTCAATAACTCTCCAGCAACATCAGCAAATACAGTGATAACTTGTTCATTGCTTACTGCTGGGCTAGTAATTATGGATTGCATTTTTGGGTCTGCTACACATTGCGATAATACCGCAAGCAAGTCAGACCATGCCTTCAACTCGTTTTTTTCATTAGCAATTGCAAATGCTGCAGTTGCATATGGTCGAGCGATGGTAATTGCTTCAGCCATCCTAAAAATCCCCTAGATCCGGCCAACCAATTCTTCTAACAAATCAGTATGAGCCTTGTCATCAATCTCACGGCTAAGAATTTTCGCCGCGCCAGCCAGTGCAACACCACCTACTAGTGACCGAAGCTCATCTTTAGCTCGATTAGCTTCTTGTTCAATTTCTGCTTTAGCAGAAGTCAAAATACGGTCACCTTCGACGTGCGCATTGTCTTTTGATTCATCAACAATTTCATTACCACGACGTTGCGCTTGAGAAATAATCTCATTAGCTTGCTCTTTCGCTTCGTGAATAACTTGTTGTGCACGTTTTTCGGCTAACTCTTGCTCATGTCTACCGCGTTCTGCTGCTGCTAGGCCATCCGCAATTTTCTTTTTGCGTTCTTCCAGTGCAGCCATAATCGGTGGCCAGACATACTTCATGCAAAAAGCAACGAATATCGCGAACGCTATCATTTGCCCAATAATGGTTGCATTAAGATTCATGTTTGTACCTCTATGTTTATTGCAAAATAGTCTTAAGTAACGTGACTATTCTTATGCAACTGCAAACAGAATGTACATTGCTAAACCTACAGCAATCATCGGTACAGCATCAACAAGACCCATAACGATAAAGAACTGTGTACGAAGCATAGGGATCAATTCAGGTTGACGCGCTGCACCTTCCAAAAAGCGACCGCCCAAAATACCGATACCAACTGCGGCACCTAATGCGCCTAAGCCCATCATTAACGCGCCTGCAATATATAGTAATGCTGATTCCATGTTTTTCTCCTACAAGATAAATTAAGGTAAAAATTTTATAACAATAATTCTAGTGATGTTCTTGATGCGCCATGTCTAAATATACAACGGTCAGGGTCATAAAAATAAATGCCTGCAACGTAATAATTAAGATATGGAAAATCGCCCAACCGACTTGCAATAAGCCACCTAAAGAAGCCATAACCGCTCCCGCGCTGAACATAATTGCAATTAGAATGAAAATCATCTCACCCGCATACATGTTGCCGAACAACCGTAATGCTAGTGAAATAGGTTTTGAGATTAGGTTGACGCCTTCCAAAAGGAAGTTAGCTGGAATAGCCCACTTACCGAACGGTTGTAACGTTAACTCACCGACAAAGCCGCCCAAACCTTTCATTTTAATACTGTAGAACAGTACTAAAGCAAATACACCAAACGCCATACCAAAGGTGACATTAGGATCAGTTGAAGGAACAACTTTGAAGAATACGGCATGAGGATCCATACCAAATACATTTGAACCGATAAACTTAGCGATTTCAGGTACTAAATCGATAGGTAATAAATCCATCAAGTTCATTAAGAACACCCACAAGAATATTGTGAATGCTAACGGTGCTACCAAAGCACTTCGACCAGAAAACGATCCTCGAACGCTGTCATTGATAAAATCAATCACCCATTCAGCAAAGTTCTGTGCGCCGCTTGGTACACCCGCTTCTACTTTTTTTGCAACACTGCGGAAAAACCACATTAATACTGCACCCAGCACAAGCGTCATCGCCATGCTGTCTACATTGATAGACCAGAAGCCCATATCTGCTGCTTGCTGAGCATCATGTGCCAAGCCCCACGAACCATCGTGATGCTGACCAAAGGTCAGGTTTTGCAGATGATGCCTGATATATTCTGAAGAAGTAATCGTTTCACTAGCCATTTTGTGGTCTCAAGCTCAATTCATGTTTCCAAATAACAAAGCAAACTGCGTCACAATAAATCCAGCCATCATTGGTAATGGCAATAAAGCCAAAACAGCAAATCCAACTGCAAACATCACGATGGTCAATAACCATCGCTCTATGACACACCTATATGCCTTGCCTAAATTCATACTCGCATTTGATTTGGCTTGCTTTGCTGCCGCAATCAAATGCCACCTTTGTAATAAGGTATTTGCAATGACAATCGAGCTACCAAAAAGGCTAGCGATTGCAGCACTTCCACCTTGCCACCAAAGGAAAAAAAAACTTACTAACACCAAAAAAACAAATTGCATTTTAATGAGATTATTTATTGGCTGAACTCTAAGTCTTCGGTCCATCCTAATCTCGCTGGATTATTAAGTATGTCTTAGTAAAACCCTGGCATTATATAGACCTAGCAATTAGCTGGTCAACGAAAATTATCGCATTTCAACACTAAGAGTATTCACTACTAACTAAACCACAAGCTGCGCTTAGTTAATACTTTCAACCTAAATCTTCCTTACCTGCACATCCACGAGCTTTAACTGCGTGCAGTCTAGGTCACTTTGCTGCAAAAAAGAACTCAATCATTCTAACTTCAAGCATAAGCATTACTTATAACTGATGCTAGCGGGATAGAATACGCTTCTCTGCGTATTTACTTCAATCTTTTTACTAATTTTTTAAGTTCATCGACATTGCTGTAATCAACGACCAATCTGCCTTTACCACTGGCACTATGTTTTACCGTATAACCTGAGCCCAACTTTTCCTTAATTAAATTCTGAATCGTATTAATTTCTTCCAGCACGGCTTCAGACGTTGTTGCTTTGTCGGATTCAGGCTTTAATAACCGTCTTATCAACTGCTCAGTTTCGCGCACTGACAAGCCTTTCTCGACAATATTATTGGCCACTAACGATTGCTGCTCACCTTCCAGCGCCAATAATGCGCGAGCATGACCCATTTCTAAATCACAGTTTTCAACTAAACGCTTCACGTCTTCATTTAGATTTCGTAATCGCAATAAATTAGATACCGCGGTACGGGAGCGGCCCACAGCTTCAGCTGCCTCCTGATGTGTCATCGAAAACTCTTCGCGCAAGCGATGTAATGCGTTTGCTTCTTCCAACGGATTTAAGTTTTCACGTTGAATATTTTCTATCAACGCCATTGCAATCGCACTGCGATCAGATACTTCACGTACCAAAGCAGGCACTACATCCAAACCCGCTAATTTTGATGCTCGCCAGCGGCGCTCACCGGCAATGATTTCATAATGCCCATCATTGATCGGTCGTACTACGATCGGCTGGATTAACCCTTGTGCTTTTATCGACGCCGCAAGTTCATCAAGCGATTCCTGTGACATATCAACACGCGGTTGATATTTGCCTGGTTGGATCAAATCTAACGGAAAATGTTGCAGGCTATCGTCTAAGCTTTTGTCATCCTGTTGTACATCGGTCAACAAGAGATCTAACCCTCTTCCTAAGCCTCTTTTTTTGATTGCCATCGGATTTATTTGCTCCGTTATCGCTAGTTATTTTTTTGCTGTTGACGTAAGAATTCACTGGCTAAGGCCATATAGGCTATCGAGCCTCGTGATGCACGATCATAATCGATGATCGGCATACCATGACTCGGTGCTTCAGCTAAACGTACATTCCGCGGTATTATCGAATGAAATACTTTCTTTGAAAAGTGGTTAATCAGTTGCCGAGACACTTGGTTGGCTAAATTATTTCGCGCATCAAACATCGTTCTTACCAATCCTGTTACTTCTAAGGTCGGATTAGCTCGCTGCTTAATACGTTCTATCGTTTTTAATAACGATGATAAACCTTCCAAGGCATAATATTCACATTGAATCGGAATAATCACCCCTTTTGATGCCACTAAAGCATTGACTGTCAGCATACTTAATGAAGGCGGACAATCAATCAAAATATAATCAAATTTGTCACGGGTAGATTCTAAAGCTAACCGCAACCGATGTTCACGCAACTTCACATCTAACAGTTGTACTTCAGCAGCGGTTAAATCTGAGTTAGTGGGCATAACGGAAAATGATAGATCTTCCGGTTTAACAATAGCATCAGCTGCTTTTGCTTGAGTCATTATGACATCATAACTACTGACTTCTATTGTTTCTTTGTCGACACCACAGCCAGTCGTAGCATTGCCTTGCGGATCAAGATCGATCAGTAGAACCTTTTTGCCATTTTCAGCCAATGATGCTGCTAAGTTAACGGTCGTGGTGGTTTTACCTACCCCGCCTTTTTGATTTGTAACCGAAAAAATACTTCCCATTCACTTAGCCTTTAACTTTCTTCAAGCGTACCAAGTGTCGTTGCCCATCACAGCCAGGAACATCAAGTGACACTATGTCTAACAAGCTAAAGCCACCTGTGACTGCTTGTAATTCCTCTTCAGGATAGACGCCTTTCATTAATACCAAACAGCCTGCATCATCGCAGTGTCGGCCCGCTAAATCAATAATGTCATCGATGGTTGAGAATGCACGTGCCGTTACCAGATCAAACTTAGCCAGCTCAGCCTCCTCAACGCGGGAATGAACTACCGTTATATTATCTAAATTCAACTCGGCTTTAGCTTGCTGTAAAAAGCGTGTTTTTTTTGAATTACTATCTAACAAGGTAATTGCCATTTCCGGCTTAATTATGGCTAGAGGTATGCCTGGTAAGCCAGCACCAGTACCTACATCTAACAAGGAATTACCCGTTAAATAAGGTTGAATAGCAAGGCTATCCAAAATATGGCGACTGACCATTTGTTCAGGCTCTCTTACTGAGGTCAAATTAAAACTTTTATTCCATTTGGCAAGCAGTTTCACATAGGCAATTAACTTTGCCAATTGCTCATCAGCTACGTCTAAATTCAGGGCAATACAACCCTGCTTTAATTGTTGCAACATCTTTTCCATTAACTTGCTTCGCCTTTTTTACCATTAGAATCACTTCGTTTTAAATGCACTAATAGTAATGAAATAGCGGCGGGGGTGACGCCTGAAATACGACCCGCTTGGCCCAAACTATTAGGTCTTGTTTGCTGTAGTTTTTCTCGAACTTCGTTGGATAAGCCACGTACCTCTTTATAATCTAAATCATCAGGCAAAACCGTAGTTTCATTACGCTTCAGGCGATCAATTTCATTCTGCTGACGGTTTATGTAGCCAGCATATTTGGTCTGAATCGTTACTTGTTCGGCAACATCATCAGCCACCTTATTATCTTCAGCTAATAAGGTTAATAAACCGTCGTAATCCACGTTGGGTCTACGCAACAGATCGAGCGCTGAACTTACTTTCTTTAAAGGTTCACCTAATACTTGCTCGGCAACGGCTTGATCGGTTTTTTCAGGGCTGAACTTGTATGCTTCCAAGCGCTCAGTTTCATTAGCAACCGCATTCCGTTTAGTCTCAAAAATTGACCAACGTTGATCATTAACAAGACCCAGCTCTCGACCTTTTGGCGTTAAACGCATATCAGCATTGTCTTCGCGCAACAATAAACGGTATTCAGCGCGGCTGGTAAACATCCGATACGGTTCACGTGTTCCGGAAGTAATCAAATCATCAATCATCACACCAATATAAGCTTCATCGCGACGCGGACACCATGGTTCCATCTCCCGAACTTGTAAGCCGGCATTTAAACCCGCGATTAAACCCTGTGCAGCAGCTTCTTCATAACCGGTAGTACCATTAATTTGGCCAGCAAAAAATAAGCCTTTCATATGTTTAGTTTCTAACCACGGATTTAAATCACGTGGGTCAAAATAATCGTATTCAATTGCATAACCAGGACGGGTGATATGAGCATTTTCTAAGCCTTTCATCGAACGCACGATTTGATATTGCACATCAAACGGTAAGCTAGTTGAAATCCCGTTGGGATAGACTTCACCGCAGTTCAAACCTTCTGGCTCTAAAAATATTTGGTGGGAATCTCTATCTGCAAAACGAACCACTTTATCTTCAATCGATGGACAATAGCGTGGGCCAATTCCTTCAATTTCACCGCTGTACATCGGTGAGCGATCAAGGTTATTTCTGATTACATCATGCGTTTTCTCATTGGTATGAGTGATGTAACAAGAAATTTGCTGTGGATGATCTTCTGGTTTGCCTAAAAATGAAAACATCGGTGTCGGCAAGTCGCCCGGCTGCTCAGCCAAAATTGAAAAATTAATGCTGTTGGTTGCAATGCGTGGTGGTGTACCCGTCTTTAAGCGATCGACTCGAAAAGGCAATGCTCGTAACCGCTGTGATAAAGCAATCGATGCAGGATCGCCCGCTCGACCACCTTGATGATTTTCCATACCGATATGAATCAGGCCGCCCAAAAAGGTGCCGACAGTTAATATCACTGATTTTGCTGAAAACCGTAAGCCTACTTGGGTAACGACGCCAACCACGCGATCATTTTCCACCACCAAATCATCAACAGTTTGCTGGAATAAATATAAATTTTGTTGGGATTCTAATGCCGCACGTACCGCTGCTTTATAACGCACACGATCCGCCTGCGCACGCGTTGCTCTTACTGCTGGGCCTTTGCTGGCATTGAGGATTCGAAATTGAATACCCCCACGATCAGCTGCCTGAGCCATAATGCCACCTAGCGCATCAATCTCTTTAACCAAGTGGCCTTTGCCAATACCACCAATTGCTGGGTTACAGCTCATTTGGCCTAGGGTTTCAATATTTTGTGTCAGTAATAGGGTTTTCACGCCTTGGCGAGCCGAAGCCAGCGCAGCCTCAGTACCGGCATGGCCGCCGCCTACAACAATGACATCATAATGGTCTTGGAAACTCATGCTCTACCGACAATCTAAAAATTAGTGATCGGGTATTTTACCATGCCCTCCATAACGATGACTTATCTTCTTTAATTGAGTGTGATACAACTTTTTGTAATAAAGTTAAGTTATAACCATCTACTCATAAATGTTATCAACAACTGGAACTAGAAAATGCAGAAAAACAAAGGCTTGTCCCGACTTTATTACGCCAGCGTTTATTCATTACAAGGTCTACGTGCAGCCCTCAAAAATGAAGCTGCTTTTCGGCAAGAGCTCATACTATTATTAATAGCGGTGTTAATTAGCTTTGTCCTTAATGTCTCAGCCATCGAGCGACTAGCAATGCTCAGCAGCATTACCCTTATTTTAATAGTAGAACTGCTTAATTCCGCCATCGAATGTGTGGTCGACAGAGTCAGTACCGACCGCCATGAACTATCAGGTCGTGCTAAAGACTATGGCTCGTTAGCGGTATTATTAACTGTGATGATCGCTGCCGCTACTTGGCTGACAATTTTGCTAAATTAGGCCTTTTGATAAGCTCGGACAATGAAAAACAGGCCAAGAATGACCATTGGTAGAGATAATACTTGGCCCATAGTCAGCCAATTAAAGGCTAAGTAGCCATATTGTGGATCAGGAATTCTCACAAACTCCACTAAGAACCTAAAGCTACCGTAGCCAAGTAAAAATAATCCTGAGACGGCACCAACCGGCTTAGCTTTCATCGAATACAACCAAAGAATCACAAACAATACCAGCCCCTCGAGTGCTGCTTCATATAATTGTGAAGGGTGACGCGCTAACGGCCCACCGTTTGGAAAAACAATAGCCCAAGGCACATCACTTACTTTGCCCCAAAGTTCACTATTAATAAAATTGCCTATTCGGCCAGTCAATAAGCCAATTGGTACCATTGGTGCAATAAAGTCACTGATTTCAAAAAAGCATTTGCCTGTTTGCTTGGCAAACCAGGCAAATGCAGCCAGCACACCCAGTAAACCACCATGGAAAGACATTCCGCCCTGCCATATTTTTATAATATTCAACGGTTGCTCTAGATTGGCAGCAAGATCATAAAATAAGACATAGCCCAATCGACCACCAACAATAACGCCAATAGCCCCATAGAACAGCAAGTCTTCTACCTCGGTGACTGTCCAACCAAACCGTTCGGCGCGCGCTCGACCAAATAACCAAGCCCCTACAAAGCCAAATAAATACATTAGGCCATACCAATGAATCTGCAAAGGGCCTAATGACAAGGCTACGGGATCAATGTGTGGAAACACCATGTTACTGATAATCCTTTAAAAAATTTGTCGTGATCATAGCAAGCTTCGCAGAATAAAGGTAAAGTCCAACAAGCCCATACTGGTGCGCCAGGCACAATCAAGCACCAAAATAGGGCGAGCCCAGCTAGAAATAAGGCCGTTGTTCTTTCAGCTTACTGATTAATTTGAGTTTTTTGCTACGGCATGCTTATTGCGTTTATGTTGTAGTCTGAATACAGATTGTTGCACGGAAACAACAGAGTAGATTCAAACAACTAATAAAATGAACATAACCGAGGAGAGTAAAGAATGAAAATGAATACATTATCAGCATTATGTCTCGCAGGTACAATGCTAACGGCATCATCAATGGCGATGGCTTGGGAAAGTGAAGATGGTGCACACTCAACTAGTGCAAGCGTTGCCCTAGGTACAGATTATGTCTGGCGCGGCTACTCTCAGACAGATGAAGAAGCAGCCATTTCAGGTAGTTTTGATTATGGTCATAGTAGTGGACTTTATGCTGGTGTTTGGGCTTCCAATGTAGATTTTTCAGGTGCTGATTTAGAAATTGATGTTTATGCGGGTTTCGCAAGTGAAATTGGCGATACTGGTATAGGCTATGACGTAGGTATCTTACGATACATTTACCCTGATACTAACGATCTTGACTGGGATGAATACTATGCATCATTAAGCTATAGCTTTTTCAGTGCTGGCATCGCTCATACAACGGAAGTTTATGGATCAGATGATGATGCTACAGCAACTTATTATTCATTAGGTTTTGATTATAACTTACCTTACGATGTAGCTTTAAGTGCAGGCGTTGGTTACTACGACTACGAAGAAGACTATGCAGATGATCAAACGGATTACCGTATCGGCGTTTCTAAAGAATTCATCGGTTTTGGTTTTGACCTGACCTATTATGGAATGGATGATAATGGCGAAGATGCAAATGGTGATTTAGCTGATGATCGTGTTGTCTTCACAATCTCTAAATCCATGTAACTACTCCTAGACCGCTTGTAAAAGCGGTCTTTTTTATTTTAAAAGGAACAACCTATGAAACAAGTCGTAGCGATTATCAAGCCTTTTAAGCTTGACGATGTACGCGAAGCACTTTCTGACATTGGTGTGCAAGGTCTTACCGTTTCAGAAGTGAAAGGTTTTGGTCGTCAAAAAGGTCACACAGAGCTCTATCGTGGTGCTGAGTATGTAGTCGATTTTTTGCCTAAATTAAAACTAGAGATTGCAGTTGATGACGGCATCGTTGATCAAGTTATCGAAGCAGTTACTAAAGGCGCTAACACTGGCAAAATCGGTGATGGCAAAATCTTTGTTTACCCATTAGAGCAAGTGGTTCGGATTCGCACAGGCGAAACCGGTCCAGATGCACTGTAAGTCTTAGGAGTATTTAAGTATGGAAAATCAAATCTTCCAACTCCAATATGCCATGGATACCTTTTACTTCTTAGTAATGGGTGCGTTGGTTATGTGGATGGCCGCTGGTTTCTCGATGTTAGAAGCGGGCCTAGTACGAGCTAAAAACACCACTGAAATCTTAACAAAAAACGTTTTATTATTTGCAATCGCATGTACAGCTTATATGGTTGTCGGTTATGACATTATGTACGGTGCAGGTGAGCCTCTAAACTTATTCTTAGGTGGTATTGCTGGTGATGATACATTAACAGCTACAGCCTTAGCTGCTTCTGCAGAAAATGGCTTTGATGGTGATTCTGTTTATGCTGATGCATCAGACTTCTTCTTCCAAGTCGTATTTGTTGCAACTGCCATGTCTATTGTTTCAGGTGCGGTTGCTGAACGGATGAAGTTATGGGCCTTTGCTCTATTTGCCGTAGTCATGACAGCATTCATTTATCCACTGGAAGGTTCATGGACTTGGGGCGGAGCTTCTGTATTTGGCTTGTACTCTCTTGGTGATGACTTCGGTTTTCTTGATTTTGCTGGTTCAGGTATCGTGCATATGGCCGGTGCTGCAGCTGCATTAGCAGGTGTTATCTTATTGGGTGCTCGTAAAGGTAAATACGGTCCTAACGGTGAAGTTCGCCCTATCCCAGGTGCAAACTTACCTTTAGCAACTTTAGGTACGTTCATCTTATGGATGGGTTGGTTCGGCTTTAACGGCGGTTCGGTATTAAAACTTGGCGATATGGCAA
>MAAI01000004.1 GCA_002163115.1 Methylophaga sp. 41_12_T18
GTTTGCTATAACGTTGGTTGTTATAGTTACCGGCTGCAGATACCCAGTTGTTTTCATTTTCTTGCATCAATGCAATTTCATCGGCGACAACTACGCCACTGACGGCTAATGACATCATTGCTAATGATAAAGTTTTCAGCTTCATAAAAAATCCCTCTAGTAATTTATTTTATTTTCATCATCAGAGCCTAATATTGATGGCTTCTAATGAGAGCTGAAACTTTATCTTGCTATTCGCGAAAGGTAGCAGGGATAAACTCCTTTATTTTTTCAGGAGTTTATCCCATAATTTTTTTCAGCCGCTATTATCTGTTCCTAATTCAATGCTGTAACGCCAGATAAACCTTAGTAGTTAAACGACTATACACCGTCTTTTCTAATAATATGACTCGATAAATAGCTAGTTACCCCGCACATAAAACTAAGTTATCCTAACCTCTAACTCACATTTTCCTAATAAATAAAATGAGTATCACTTACTTTTATACCTCACCCATTACTACAGATTGTAGGCATAAAAAAACCCCGGTACGTTTCCGTACCGGGGTTTTTTCGAAACTGTTAATATTGCTTAACGGTTGCAGATGTACATTGTTACTTCAAAACCGAAACGCATGTCTGAATATTCTGGCTTAGTCCACATAGTAATCACCTTTTAAATAAGTTTAGTAATAACCGATTTAGTTCTCGGTACCCACGCTTCACAATTTACGCCTATTAATAACTTGCTGTTAGAGGAAAAATCTTGATGTAACTCAGGATTTTCCTTAGTCATTATTTAGGCATCAATTAAGCCACTGCGAATTGCCAATCGCGCTAGCTCTGCAGAATTGGAGACATCTAATTTCTGTTTAACATTCGTATGATGAGTGCCCACCGTTTTAGGACTAAGGCTTAAAATTTCAGCAATATCATTAACTGTTTTACCTTCCGCCAACAGTCGAAACACTTCAAACTCACGCTGACTCAATACATCTAAGATGCTGTCTGAACCGGTTAACTTTTGCATGGCAATTTGTTGAGCAATCGCGGGGTCTATACAGGTTTTACCTTGCGCGACTTGCTCAACCGCTTTAATCATTTCTTCAGGAGCACTACGTTTAGGAATAAAGCCTAAAGCGCCCGCTTGCATTGCTCGAGTAGTAAAGACACTATCTTCATGCACACTCAATACTAAAATTTTAGCTGATGAATCGCGAGCAATAATGCGTTCGATGGCACCAATACCGCCAATACCCGGCATCGAAATATCCATCACCACAACTTGCGGTTGATGTTTTACATATTCCTGTACCGCTAACTCACCACTGCCCGCTTCAGCAATCACGGTAAACTGCTCACCATCCTCTAATAAGCGGCGAAAGCCTGCTCGAACTAGTTCATGGTCATCTACTAATAATATGGTCGTTTTATTATCACTCATATTGTTTTATCCGCTCCTAGAGGAATCTTAACTTGGATTTTCACACCCTGGCCCAAATTACTTTCCAAATTAAATTCTCCACCTAAACTTTGCGCACGTTCACGCATACCTAATAAACCAAAATCCACGTCTGAATGAAAATCTAATATATCCATACCTTTGCCATCATCTTGAATTTCAATGGTAATTTGTTCTTGCTCCAGATCATTACGCTCATTTATGACTCGAACAGCAATTGATGTCGCCGCCGCATGACGAACTGCATTAGTTATCGCTTCTTGAATCACTCTGAATACGGTCATATTCATTGCTTCATTCAGATGATCCAATTTGCCTTCTACGTTCAAGCTAAATTGAATATCCTCTTGCCGCTGCTGCCAAGCAGAAATACATTCTTCTAATGTCGGTAACAAGCCTAAATCATCTAACGGACTCGGTCGTAACCGGGTAATCATATTATGCACGACATCATATATATGACTGGCCACATCAATAATCGCTTGCGCGCTGGTAAAAACTTTCGGCTCAGTCGTTACTGTTCTATTCCGAATTAATACCGCATCCGTTTTTATTGCCGTTAAGCATTGCCCCAACTCATCATGCAACTCACGAGCTAAATGACGACGTTCTGATTCTTGCACATCAGCCATATGTTGAGTAAGTAGTCGAGATTCTCGTAACTGATTTTCAGCTTCTTCCGCTTGTTTATGCTCAGTAATATCCCGCAGTGTACAAATGTTACCAATCACTTTTTGTTCAGCATCAAATAGCGGTACGGTTGAAAATAACAGCGATATTTCCTTGCCACCATCATGCAGTACGCCGGTTTCTAAGTTTTCTTCGGCATCACAATTTTCTAAAATTTTAGCAATCCTGCTTCGATGCTGAGTAAAGCCTAAAGTAGCTAAAGCCTCCCCCATTAAAACCGTGGTTTGATAAGAAAATAACCTTTCTGCCGCCGGATTACAAAAAGTAATATTACCGGCATGATCTAACGATAAAATGGCATCACCCGATTGTTTAACTAATACAGCCAAGCGGCGATTTTCTTCAGTACTTAACTCTAGCGCTTGGCCCATACGATTAAATACTTGGCTAATCTGATCCATTTCGGCTAATGAAAAGCGTGGGAGTCGTAGATGCAAGTCGCCTCGTTCAAAGCCAGATAAGGCATCAACAACGCGCTGTAAAGGCCTCATCAAATAATCAACACCCCAATATAAAAATAGGCCAACAAAAATAAAAATACTGATACCTAAAGTTAAGATGCCCCTTATATCTAGCCAGCGCTCACTTATTTCTTGCAATGGCGCAGCGTAAATCACCATATGGCCATTACCAAAGCGTTTGGTTAATGGCTGTATTTTTGGAAATAAAACCTTAACAAACCACTCGGGGGGCATGGCATCTAAATCTGTTTCTGGCTCACCTTCAAATAACAAACCCTGAGAATCAAACATTAAGATATGCAAGCTGCGTATCTCACTTAATGCCTTCACCATTTCGTGGATCTGCTCACTAACCCCATAGTCACGACTCAATGAATTACCAGATAATGTCACCGTGATCAGCCGTGCTGAGGCTTTCATCGTTGTTTCGACTTCGGCTTGTACTGATTGACGAGCATTTGAAATCAATACGCCGGTGCTGGCCAATAACGAAGCCAGCAACAACATGGCAAAAAACAAATGTACTTTTAATTTAAGACTCATTTAACCGTTGTTTCCGCCGTGCCTTTAGCACCCAAATTATCCACCCAACGAATGGCAATTTTATCACCGCGTTCACCGCCAAGTAACTGAAATGAAAAGTATGGATTTGCTGCTGTTGCAGTACCACATTCTATAGTCAGCACTTCTTCCTTATTACGCCAACAACGAAAATCTTGGATAAACTGGGCAGGAATCAAGTCGCCAGCATCATTCTGACCACGGCCAGTATGCATCGGATGGGAGAGTAAAATACGCACAGTTGTATCGCCAGACTTTAATTTCGCCCTGATTCTATCTTTTCTTACTAAGCCCATCAGGCGCAACCTCCAATATCGACTTCAACAAAACGAGAGGTTTTATATAACTGTCCATCGGCACGAATGATTGCAATCACCTCTGAGTCTTCGGCAATTTTAATCATGCTTTTAAACGGCAATTTAACAGCAGATGATGGCGCGATGCTTAACGCTAATGGCAATGGATTTTTATCCACCAATACAGCTATTCGTTCGATATTTTTTAAATCACTTTGAATTTCAATAGGTACCGATGCGCCATTCACCGCATAGCTCGGAGGGGAACCGACTTTAAAATTTAAACCTGTTGTCGATGCCTCTTCAGCCTGGCCTAACAATGCTAATAACGCATCTTCCACTGTTTCAGCATTAAATGCACTCGTCGACCAATGCGCCAACAATCGTTGTGGTAACAATAAGCCGCTAGTGGCCACTAATGCCATTGTCGATGCAGATATAGCACCTTTTAATAATGTTCGACGGTGTTGGTTTGTTGTGTTCATTGCCTTTCATCCATCCGTACTAAAGTTTGTTCAACTTCACGTAGCCTTGCTGTAATTTTTGAGAGTAAGTACTCATCCCGATTAGCAAACTCAGCTGCTAAACGTAACTGATCAGCCGCCGCATGCAAACGACCAGAAGCGTAATAATACTCTGCTAACCAACTATGAGACTGACTTTTCTTACCCTGCTCTCCCTGAGCTTGAGCAAGTAGCCGATATAAACGCTGTGAAGGATTGCCCAATTCTAATTGGCGCAGCAAAATATCCGTCGCCTCATCCGGCAAATGAGCTAACAATAACGCTGAAACCTGCACCAAAGAAAGCGCTTGATCATCTGGGTATAAACGCTGATTTTCTTGATAAATAGCCAAAGCTGCCGGTAACCGGCCGACTTGTATCTCAATCTCAGCTAATGCTAGTTGGTAAGTTAAACGATCGTCATCGGCCTCAATCAAGGGCTGAAGTACTTGTCTTGCTTTGGTATATTCTCCCGCTTTCGATAAGGCCAAGCTATAGCCATAGCTCGTCGCGATTGTATTTGAACTATTACCTGTTTTTATTGCATGAGCATAATATTGGACTAACTCACTCAAATTAGTCGTCGTCATCACTCGCAACTTTTCACGCATTAAATAAAACTGCAGCTCATCACTCACTTGCCGTTGCAGCGGGTAGCTTGCAGCTCTGCCTCTCGCATCAGCAATACGAGATGTGGTCACCGGATGCGTTCTCAAAAACTCAGGCACGGCATTGCCAGTGTAAAACCGACTTTCGCTTTGCAGACGCTCAAAAAAACGAGGCATGGCGTGGGCATCAAAACCTGAATTAACCAGGTTAACCATGCCTAAGTTGTCGGCTTCTTTTTCATGAGCCCTAGTAAAGTCGAGCTGCATTTGCACCCCGGCAGCTTGCACCGCCATAATTGCTGCCGAACCAGCAGCCGGATCTGCCGCGCCCAACAATGCTGCGGCAATCATCGCTGCCGTCATCGGCAAACTCATTCCTTTTTGTTTTTCAAAGCTACGTAGTAAATGCCGTTGCGTAATATGGGCAATCTCATGTGCCAATACTGAGGCCAGCTCATCTTCTGATTGACTGGTTAATAGCAAACCGCTGTGCGTGCCAATAAATCCACCTGGAGCTGCAAAAGCATTAACAGAAGAGTCAGGCACCATAAAAAAGGTAAACGGCAGGTTTGGCGCAGCACTATTTGCCACTAAGCGATAACCTAATGACTGTATATAACTGTTAACTTCTGGATCTTCGATTAAATCTGTCGACTGTTGCAAACGCCAATAAAACGCTTGGCCAATTCGATATTCTTCTTGAGGAGAAACTAAAGCACCTGCACTATCACCAATATCAGGTAAGGCGATATCTACTGCAGCAACTAACGTGGTAGAAATAATAAATAGGCTAAAAAATAATAAGACGATGACTTTTTTCATAATAGTGCGTAGACACTCAACTCTGGCATAGGGTTCCAACAAGGCAGATCTTGTTCATTTAGTTTATGATCACACAATCTATACAGCCACACGATATGGACCCCATAATGTCAGAATTTGATATAGAACTCGATACCTCAGGCATGAATTGCCCATTACCGGTATTAAAAGCCCGTAAAGCACTCTCTGCAATGACTACCGGTCAACGGTTACACTTGATCGTAACAGATCCAGGTGCCAATAAAGACATTCCTGCATTTTGTAAAATGACAGGTAACTCGCTGCTAGAAACTAATGAACTAGATGGAAAAATTCACTTTTTCCTAGAAAAAGGCTAAAACTCATGGCTAAAAAACTCGCCATCATTGCAAGCAAAGGCACTTTAGACGGTGCTTACCCTCCTTTTATTCTCGCCTCTACTGCTGCAGCACTCGGCTTTGAAGTGAAGATATTTTTTACTTTCTATGGCCTGCAATTATTAAAAAAAGAGCTGTCATTAAAAGTCTCACCTCTTGGTAACCCTGCTATGCCAATGCCGGTGCCAATTCCGAGCATCGTGCAAGTGATTCCCGGGCTGGAATGGTTTGCCACGTGGATGATGAAACGTAAACTCAAAACCAAAGGTGTCGCCAGTGTCGAAGAGTTACGTGACATCTGTGTTGAATCTGGCGTAGAACTCATTGCTTGCCAAATGACGGTCGATCTATTTGATTTTAAAAACGAAGATTTTATTGAAGGAATTAGTTCTGGTGGAGCTGCTACCTTTTTAGAGTTTTCTAGTGAAGCAGACACGACGCTCTACATCTAAAAATTTAGTGGTGCCCCCGACGCGATTCGAACGCATGACCTTCCCCTTAGGAGGGGGACGCTCTATCCAGCTGAGCTACGGAGGCATTAATGTCAGCGAAGTATAGCAGTTATCAAATATGCTTCCGATTGAATTTTATAGAGTAGTACTGAGTCACTCAAAGAGTGACTGTTGTTTTGACATTGAACGCCCCTATGTCCCTTTCCAAGACACTGCTATTCATATAGTACTGGCCAAAAGTACAGACAAGGTCACATCATAATAACCGTTTCATCAAACTCTTCCTTAATGCGAAGATGGAAAAACTCGGCAAGCTCTCGATAAAACCCTCTTAATGGCGAGCTATTACGCCAAACTAGGGCATGGCTCCGGTAAATAGATTCCCCCTTAATAGTTAGAACATGTAATTCATCTCGGTCACGAATTTCAGAACGAATATACAAAGCAGGCAGGAAAGTCGCCCCCATTTCCATGTATACCATCTGCCTAATGGCATCTAGACTGCTGCCTTCATAATCAAGTAACAGGTGAGCATTAAAACGCTGACTTAGACTTTCTACTTGTTTGAAAAAATGGTGATGCTCTTCGATAGTCAATATATCGAGCCCCGATAATTGGCTAGGTTCAATATGCTCATACTTTGCCAATGGGTGATTGGCATTAACGACTAAAAACAAAGGTTCACGAAATAAAGGAACAACCGTAAGCGTCGGATCATCTACCGGCAGCGGTGTAAAAATTAGATCGTAGCTCCCATCTGTTAGGCCATCCACCAATGACAGTGGCGCTTCCTCTTTTACAAAAAATTTCACATTCGTGAATTCATGCCTTAACGCAGGAAGAATCCAAGGTAAGGAATACGGCCCTAGCGATGGACTAACACCTAACTTGAACGTACCAGATGGACCACTAGTAGAGTAGTTTGCAGCTTCAACGATGGCTTGTGCTGCATCAACAGCTGCTTTTGATTCAGGAATAAGTTCTTTACCCAGAGGGGTTAGCATAATCCCTCCTCTGGTCCTTTCAAACAGAGCTACCCCCAAAGCCTCTTCCAGTAATTTCAATTGTGCACTAAGAGATGGTTGAGATATTTGCAGTTCTTTCGCAGCCTGCCTTAAGCTTTTATGTTTAGCCGCCGTCAGGTAATAACGCAATTGTTTCAGAGATATATTCAAATCTTTCATCCGTTAATAATAACCTTTCTCACATTAAAGGTGAAAGCTTTTTCCTATCACAAGAAACATAAATACATACTTTACTTTCCACTAATATGCTCGCCTCGTTTATACAATTTTTCTATTGCGGAGTACAACGTGGAAAAGCTAATCTCTGGTGTTGCACAATTTCAAAAAAATGTTCTATTAGAAAATAAGGAGTTATTTGAGTCTCTTTCTACATCTCAATCTCCAGAAGTCCTATTTATTACCTGTGCAGACTCACGTATTGATCCAAGTTTAATCACCCAAACATTACCCGGTGACTTATTCATCTGTCGAAACGCAGGAAATATCGTTCCTCCTCATTCAAATACTAGTGAAGGCATGACTGCCTCAATTGAATATGCTGTATCTGTTTTAGATATAAAGCATATCGTTATTTGTGGTCATACTAATTGTGGCGCTATGAAAGGCGTTCTTGCCCCAGAAACAGTCAAGCCACTTCCTCATGTTACTAACTGGCTATCATTCTGTGATGCGGCACAAGCAAAAATTAAAGCTCGCCATGGCAATCTTGATGAAGAACACCTATTAGAAGTCACTCAAGAAAATATATTACTACAACTCAAACACCTAGAAACACACCCAAGTGTTGCAGCCAAACTGGCAACAAATAACATTGAACTTCATGGTTGGATTTACGATATTGCTAGTGGTGGGGTGAGCTGTTACCACGACCAGCAACAGGCATTTCTTCCGATTGATGAGTGCTATGCAGACACTCACTCTAACAATAATTAATTTCGACTTAATATCAGGAAAGTATGAATTTATTTAATCTAACAACCCGTCACCTTCGCGGTGACTTATTTGGTGGTATTACCGCTGGTGTCGTTGCGTTACCTTTAGCATTGGCAATGGGTGTTGCGTCAGGTCTCGGTCCTATGGCCGGGTTATATGGCGCTATATTTGTCGGCTTCTTTGCTGCACTATTTGGAGGTACTGAGACTCAAGTTTCAGGCCCAACTGGACCTATGACAGTCGTGGTGGCAGGAGTGGTAGCAAGTATTGCTATTCATCCTGACCTTGCTGGCAATATCGAACTGATCTTCACCACCATTATTCTCGCGGGGATACTCCAGATTGTGTTTGGTACCTTTAAACTAGGTGATTACATCAGGTTGGTTCCTTATCCTGTTATCAGTGGTTTTATGAGTGGTATCGGCGGCATCATTATTATTCTTCAATTCAGTCCATTACTCGGACATGTAACCGCTGCAGGTACACTTGATGCGCTGAAGAATATTCCTGAAGCAATAGGAAGCATCAATTACTTCTCCCTATTTTTGGGACTGTTAACGCTTGCCATTGTAATGAAGTGGCCTGCTAAATTTAGCAAATACCTGCCAGCTCCTCTTGCAGCATTGCTTGCGGGTACCTTAATCAGCTTTTTTGTTGGCGGCGCGTCGATACTAGGTGATATACCAACAGGTTTGCCTGAACTTCATATCCCAATTTTTTCACCTGAATCTCTATTAATCATTTTCAAAGCAGCATTAATTTTAGCCATACTCGGTTCCATTGATAGTCTATTAACCTCATTGGTTGCTGATAACATGACTCGTACGCAACACAACCCAAATAAAGAGTTAATTGGTCAAGGTATTGGTAATACTATAGCCGGTCTATTTGGCGGTGCTCCTGGTGCCGGTGCAACCATGCGTACGGTTGTGAATATTAGAACAGGCGGTAAAACTAGACTTTCGGGCATGATACATGCACTTTTCCTACTCGCAATTGTATTAGGTTTGGGCCCTCTCGTTTCTTATATTCCTCATGCAGTGCTTGCCGGACTACTCGTCAAAGTTGGTTTAGATATTATCGACTGGAGTTATATTAAAAACTCACACCGCGGCCCTAAATGGGATCTGGTTTTGATGGTCATTGTCGTTAGCTTAACGATCTTTGTCGATCTGATGACAGCAGTGGCTGTTGGCGTAATTCTCGCCTCTATTGCTTTTGTGAAACAAGTTGCCGAACAACAAATGGAAAGATTAACCGAAAGTAACAGGATTGTTCATAGCTCAACGCCGAGAGAACAAGAAATAATTAATGAGGTACAAGATGCTTTAACTATCTTTGACTTCAGTGGTCCATTAAGTTTTGGTGCAGCTGCAGATCTTGGTCACCATGCTCGTTCCCTACTAAATGACGGCGCATTAGCTCTTATTCTTGATTTCAGCAAAGTTCCTTTTCTTGATGTTTCGTCGGCATTAGCAGTTGAAACTATCTCTAACGACGCAAATCACGCAAATAGAAAACTATATATGTGTGGCATGAATCAAAAAGTTAGAGAGGTGCTTGCGGCTCTGGAAGCTGACAAACATTTGCATGACTCTCATATGTTTGAAGCAAGAGAAGAAGCAATGGAAGAAGCATTAATAAGTATCAAGGAAATGCAAGCTCAAAACACCGTTAAAGGTATACATTAGACTGTTTCGTAGCAAGCCTAGCTGGCGCCCTATGTCGTTAAAAGTATCAAGCTGATACCAACGACTCTCCAGCACTGGCTGACCACTTAAGACTTTTAACTTACCAATGAAACGGCTAACTTAACAACCGGGAAAAACAAAGAAGCTGTAATGAGAGAGCATTACAGCTTCTTTATTAACTATTTTGTAACCACTCCAAGTTACGCTGATTTAGCTCTACGACGTAATCCCATAAAACCCAATAACGCCGGTGCAAACATAAAGGCTGCGGCAGGGATTGGCACAGCATTAACTGCAGCTCCTGATGATATTGCACCTATCGCATCAATATCTGCTTCGCTAAAAGGAAATCCTGTTTGAGAAGCAGCGCTATTATCAGTCAGCATTACAAAACTAAATAAATCACCGGCTACTACCCCCGCGATAGCATCGATATCTATTCCTGTAGGTTGACCAGAAACTGTACCTATAGAGATCCAGTCAAAGTTATTCTTCGAAATATACACATCAAATGCTTCTACTTGACCAATTTCAAAAATCCACAAATCTTTGTCGCTATTGCCCGAAGTAGTTAGTGAGTTATCCGTAAACTGAACAACAAGAGAGCCTCCATCTCCTAAAGCGACGGAACCAATAGGATTGACGTAGTCAGGCGCCCCTAACGCTTGACTCGGATCATCAAAATTTGGGCCAACATTAAGCCCTTGAGAATAAGAAATCACTTTATCAGCAAAACTGACATCACCAGCATTGAATGTAACCCCAGAATAAGTTACAGGGGCCGCATGAACATTGCTCATCAACAACAAACCAAAAACGATAGTGAGAATATAGGGTAGCTTCATAATATCTTCCTGTATTTGCAGCCCAGCCATCTCAAGTAATTAAGACCTGTAACTTTCCGTCCTTGGTTTACACACAAGTTTGGCAGTTAGTTAGAATATCTGAGACTACCATATTTATTTTGTTGCAACTAATATTTTTAATAGTTAGTTCATACACTTATGCTCTTCATAAAGATGAAAGGGCATTATCTAATCGAACTATAACAGCAGCTAAAACCATTGATGATTAACCTTCAAAAACCAGTATTAGAAAGTGAAGTAACTAAGCTACACCATCGATGGGCAAATCAACCCAAAATGTATTCATTCCCTCTTCTTGATTAGCGACACCTAGCCGTCCAGCCATTTTTAAGACTAGACACTGCACGATATTAAGACTTGTACCAATCCCTTTGTGAGTTATGTTATGAAAGCCAGGGCAAGAAGAAATTGTCATTGGTTCCATCTGTTGAAAATTGTATCCGTTAACCGTTTCAGAAATAATAACTCTCAAAAAATTATCGGTTGTTTTATAGAAATCAACAAAAACAATTGCCGGCTCTCTACACTGCTCGATGACGTTATTTATTAGGTGTATAAATACCTGCTTTAATCGTTGGTAGTTAGCAAAAACAAAGGTGGTCACATGCTGCTTAATAATTATCGTAGTATGACTCTTCATTGCTGGTAACAATTCATCTAAAACATTATCTGGGTTAACCGTTTCTGTTGGTATGACCATATCACCTGATTCAATTTGTGAAAGGTCTAATAACTCATCTACTAGCCCTAATAGTCGATGGCCGCTATCAAAAATGTGTCTCACACTGACTTCTTGCTCGGTATTCAACAAAGACTGGGGAGTTTGATCTAGTAGTAATAATTGTGAGAAACCAATGACGGAGTGCAAAGGCGTTCGCAACTCGTGATTCATTAAAGAAAGTAACGATGACTTGTCTTGTTGCTTAACAAACTTAATAGGCTTTTGTTCTGAGTAAGAACACTTATCCGTATTGCAGTTAATATTTACATTCAAGTTAAACGGTAACAGGCAGTCTTGTTCAATTAAGCTGGTATCAATTTCTAACTCGTTCACTTTTACTGTTTGGTCTTTTTGTAGTTCAAGCTCAAGTAATAAATGTTTATTTTGATTTCTTAATTGCTTTTCTTTATTAATGCTAAAAAAATACATCTCCACTTTATTAACCAATACTTCACGATCTAATGGTTTTGCAATGTAATCTATAGCACCAAGCTTGCATGCCTTTATAAGATATTCGCGATTGTTATAACTTCCTGTAACAAAAATAAAATATATATGCTCGGTCGCCAAATTATTTCGTAACTGTTCTGCCAGCTCAAAACCATTCATTTGTGGCATATCAATATCAAGGATACAAAGATCTATTTCCTTGTGACTGCATAGTCGTAATGCTTCATCTCCAGAACAAGCCGTTTCAACCTCATAGCCTTCTCGCAACAACATTTGAGCTAATAGCGACCGACTACTATCAATATCATCAACAATTAAAATTTTATTTTTACTGTTTTCCATGATTAAACAACTATCCAACTGCAACTAAAATTGTTAGTTATATTTAACCTCAGATCCACCGCTCTCACACTGCACGAAATGTGACTAATTCTGACATAAACCAACTAAGTGTGATATTGCTTGCCTATTTATAAAATGCTGACGATAATCAACTGTAACAACGGATTCCATTCCATATTAAGAGAGTAAATACATTCACATAATATGAGTTATATAAATGTCATATTGTTAGATGAGAACAAAGCCTTTCAGGCTGAGTTGACGGAAATTGCTAAGTCCACTGATATCTACATTGATCGAGTGAACTCAGAAAAGGAATTATATGAAGCTTTAGCTACTATTCAATATAACGTAGCCATTATTACTATCGATCAGACACAAGCTCACGATCTCAATCTCGTCACCCAGTTAAGAAAAAAGTCCGCCTTGGGCGTTATTGTTCTGACAGCTGCACCTTCAACTGCGCATCGAATATTGAGTTATGAAAGTGGTGCTGATCACTTTTTCTCTAGCCCTATTGAACACAAAGAGATCGTGGCAGCTATTCGTAATTTATTTGTGCGGTTAACTCCAATCGCACCTAATGCACCATTAGGGAGTTATAACTGGCAATTAGACAAATCATCTTGGTGCTTGATTACCCCAGATAACCATGAAATTAAACTTACTGCGAAGGAATTAAAGTTTCTCGAATTATTAATGAGCCAGTTTGGGGAAAATGTCGACCGGCATGCAGTAAAGTTAACTCTAGGCTACACCACAGATGACTACGGCAACCGCTCCATCGATTCACTCGTTAGGCGACTACGTAAAAAAGTTCTGTCTAATATAAACATACAACTTCCTCTACAAACAGTGCATGCCGTGGGTTATTGCTTTTCAGCTTCAGCTCAAGTTTTAGAAAGTCAGTCTAACTAGTTTTTAATTTTAAAGAGCTAGAGTTTACCATTCACCGAAAACAAATAAGGCACCCGAAGGTGCCTTATTTATATTCAAGTTAAGCGGTTATCTCATAACTAGATACCATCATTAATAGCACCACTATCCAATAACGATTGCATTGCTGCCACTGCATCTCCAGATATTGAAACACCAGTCAGCTCAATTTCTTGAACCGTATTATTTGAAGAATCTTTGATATTCAACTGCAAATCACCAGAGCCATTGTTGATCCCTTCAATCGTATGAGAACCATCAGATAATAAATCTGATAAGTTCAGTACATCATCAGTATCATCAAAGTCCATAACCGTGTCATGTGCAGGCATTGCAACAGTGCCTACATCTGAGCTATTCCACACAAACTCATCTTCACCCGCACCCCCAGTAAGTACATCATTACCCGCACCA
>MAAI01000036.1 GCA_002163115.1 Methylophaga sp. 41_12_T18
TTCACTACCTATGGCTTCGGCTTCATATTCAATAGAAAAAGCATCACCCAGATCATGTTCTACATGTTGCTGACGAAAGCGAGCTATTGGTTGTGGTGCATGGCTAGTTGGATGAATCTTTTCTTGCGGTAGTTGTTCGATATCACCGACATCTTCCCTAAACAGGGCGATATCCATTTGATCTAGTTTTGATGTCCGGTGTTTCATAGTGGCTAGTTGGCTACCGTTTGTAATGATGTGCTGCTTATTCTGCCAGAATCAGCCCGGATAATGAATGTTCGAATATACAAAAGACTATTTATCTATTATGATCTCGATTGCTTGTCGGGGTGCCATTAGTTTGGCTGAGATGAAACCCGTTGAACCTGAAGGGGCTAATACCTCCGTAGGAAACAAGTGAGAGTACTATATTTAATACCATGAAACATTATTAAAGTTAGGCTCTTATCTCTTGTTCGCTTTCGCGCAACACTTCAGCTCTTACCCCGTTAATGGTTTAAATTTAAGGGGAAGAATATGTCTGAGCAAAATAACAAAGTTATCGATATAACCGATCGTCCTGGCATTACAACTGAGCCATTAGCTGGTTCAGAAAAATGTTATGTCGTCGGTAGCCAAGACGATATCCGTGTGCCATTTCGTAAAATTTCATTAACGGATACACCAAATAAAGATCCAAAGTTAGCGGGGCAACCCAATGAACCGGTGTATATTTATGATACATCAGGTATTTATACCGATCCAAGCGCAACAATTGACGTAGAAAAAGGCTTACCAGCCATTCGTCAACCATGGCTTGCCGCTCGCGCTGATACTGAAGAATTGGCGGAGTACAGCTCTGAGTTCACACGTGAACAAGAAGCAACGATGATGGACATTCCTTTGTTCGAACATAATCGTCGTCCACTGCGTGCAAAACCGGGCAAAAACGTTAGCCAAATGCACTATGCTCGCCAAGATATTATTACGCCGGAAATGGAATACATTGCCATTCGTGAAAATATTGGTCGTGCAGAAGCTGATATAGACGGTAGTTTACCGACAGAATTCACGACTCGAATTACCCCTGAATTTGTACGTAAGGAAGTGGCAGAAGGTCGTGCCATCATTCCAGCAAACATCAATCACCCAGAAGTTGAACCAATGATCATTGGTCGTAATTTCTTAGTGAAAATTAATGCCAATATTGGTAACTCAGCCACCACATCTTCAATTGAAGAAGAAGTTGAGAAAATGGTTTGGGGTATTCGTTGGGGTGCCGATAATGTGATGGATTTATCGACTGGTAAAAACATTCACCAAACACGTGAGTGGATCATCCGTAACTCACCCGTGCCAATTGGTACTGTGCCGTTATATCAAGCGTTAGAAAAAGTAGATGGCATCCCAGAAAACCTAACATGGGAAGTATATCGTGACACCTTGATTGAACAAGCAGAGCAGGGTGTGGATTATTTCACTATTCATGCTGGTGTTCGCTTAGCGCACATCCCATTAACAGTTAAGCGCACCACAGGTATTGTTTCTCGTGGCGGCTCTATCATGGCGGCATGGTGTTTAGCCCATCACCAAGAAAGTTTTTTGTACACTCACTTTGAAGAAATTTGTGAAATCATGAAAGCCTATGATGTCTCGTTTTCATTAGGTGATGGTTTGCGTCCAGGTTCACAAGCCGATGCCAATGACGAAGCTCAATTTGCGGAGTTAATTACCCTAGGTGAACTAACTCACATTGCTTGGCAACATGATGTGCAAGTGATGATTGAAGGCCCGGGTCATGTTGGCATGCACAAAATTAAAGAAAATATGGAGATGCAGCTCAAACATTGTCATGAAGCGCCTTTCTATACCTTAGGCCCATTAGTAACTGATATTGCACCTGGTTATGATCACATTACCTCAGGTATTGGTGCGGCAATGATCGGGTGGTTTGGTACTGCAATGCTTTGTTACGTGACACCAAAAGAGCATTTAGGTTTACCTAATAAAGACGATGTTAAGGTCGGTATCATCACTTATAAATTGGCTGCACATGCTGCTGATTTAGCTAAGGAACATCCTGGTGCTGATATTCGTGACAACGCGATTTCAAAAGCACGTTTTGAATTCCGTTGGGAAGATCAATTTAACCTTGGTTTAGACCCTGATACAGCACGTAAGTATCATGATGAAACCTTGCCAAAACCAGCTGCAAAAGTAGCGCATTTCTGCTCGATGTGTGGACCAAAATTCTGTTCAATGAAGATTTCTCATGATGTGAGAGAAGCATTTGCTGAGAAATCTGAAGAATTTAAAGCCGGTGGTAGCAAAATTTACAACCAAGTTTAAATTTGATGAAACAGTATTTAGTGATAGGTAGTGGCCTGATTGGCAGGCTGCTATCTTGGCGCTTAACTCAAGCGGGTCATCAAGTTGATATTTTATCAAGTGATGACAAGCAAGGGACTGACAGTGCAGGTCATGTTGCTGCGGCAATGATTGCGCCTGCTACTGAGGCCGTTAGCGCTGAGGCGAAAGTGAATGAGATTGGCTTACAATCTTTGCAGCTTTGGCCTCAGTGGCTAGCAGAGCTGCCTGAGCAAGTATTTTATCGAGATCAAGGCACCTTGGTTGTTGCTCATGCCGGCGATAAAGCAGAGATGGCACGTTATCAACGACGTGCCGATCATGTATTAACTAAACACAGCTATCAGACACTGGATAGGCAACAGTTAGCAGAGCAAGAACAAGATTTAGCTGATAACTTTGAAAACGCGATGTTGTTTGAAAATGAAGCGTGTTTAGATAATCGTCAGTTATATAAAAGCCTGACCAAAATTTTAGACAAGGCGTGTAATTGGCAACAATGTGCAGCTATTGAGCAGATAACAGAATCAGTGCTTGAGCAATTATGCCAACAGCACTTTTCTAAATCAGCTGATGGCTACGACCAAGTGATTGATTGCCGAGGCAATGGTGCAAAAGCAGATATTGCTGATTTACGCAGTGTGCGTGGTGAAGTGATTCGAGTGCATGCACCTGAGGTGTCGTTTAAACACTGCATCCGTTTAATGCATCCTCGTTATCCATTTTATTTGGCACCACGACCTAATAATGAATATGTATTAGGTGCAACAGTGGTGGAGAGTGATGATCGTTCGCCGGTCAGTGTGCGTTCAGGTTTAGAACTGATGTCCGCTTTATATAGCTTACATAAAGGTTTTGGCGAAGCACGAATATTGGAAATGGCATCTCATTGTCGACCGGGTTTAACTAACAATATGCCGACCATCAAGCGTAAAACATGGGGTTTTCAACTCAATGGTTTTTATCGCCATGGTTACTTGTTTGGGCCGGCTATCATTAATGATTTTTTAAATATACTTGATAACAATACACAGCCAGTGATGTTTGGAGAATATTATGACATCTAGCAAAAATATGACGATTAACTTTAATGGCACAGCCATTGATATAGCAACCGAAATGAATGTTGCTAAGCTTTTACAATTAAACGACGTTGTTGATGGCCGTTTTGTGGTGGTGGTCAACGATGAAATCGTACCGAAATCAGAATATGATTCTGCAGTCATTACTACAGGTGATGAAGTTGAAATCATGTCACCGATCACCGGAGGTTGATATGCAACAAGCATCAACATGGCAGGTTTATGACCAAACTTTGCAGAGCCGTTTATTTATAGGCACAGCGCTTTATTCTTCACCACAAGTGATGATGGATGCGATCAAAGCCTCTGGCTCACAAGTAATCACCTTGTCTTTACGAAGACAAACACCGACAAAATCTAATAGTGGCGATCAGTTTTGGCAGTTAATTCAGTCGTTAAACTGTCATTTATTGCCCAATACTGCAGGTTGTTACAGTGCCAAAGAAGCGGTTAAAACGGCACGCTTAGCACGAGAACTATTCCAAACTGACTGGGTAAAGTTAGAAGTATTGGGTGACAGCTACAATCTACAACCTGATCCATTTGCCTTACTAGAAGCGACAAAAACATTGATTGCCGAAGGCTTTAAGGTGTTTCCTTATTGCACTGATGATTTGGTGTTGTGTCAAAAGTTGGCTGATTTAGGCTGCGAAGTATTAATGCCTTGGGGCGCGCCAATCGGCACTGGTAAAGGTTTGATAAACCCTTATGCACTAGAAACTCTGCGTGAGCGTCTGCCTGAAATGACTTTATTGGTTGATGCCGGTATTGGTAAACCATCTGATGCAGTGCAAGCGATGGAACTAGGTTATGACGGAATTTTATTAAATACTGCGGTGGCAGAAGCATTAGAACCATCACTGATGGCAACGGCTTTTTCTCAAGCGATTAATGCGGGTCGACTTGCCTATGAAGCCGGCGTAATGCCTGAGCGACAACAAGCCAAACCAAGTACACCTACCTTAGATCAACCTATATGGCAGCAAAATGTCTAAACCAGCAATATTATTAATCGGCGGCTTGGATCCACAAGGCTGCGCAGGTATCGCAGCTGATATTCAAACAGCATCTACTCATAACTGCCATGCAGTGCCACTACTGACCTGTTTAACTGAACAAACGAGTCAGGGTCTAACGGCCTTAGGCAGCTTATCTGTCGAGCAATTTATGGCGCAATATCAAGCTGCGGTAGCTGACTTTGATATTGCCGCTATTAAGATTGGTTTAATCCCTAACCTTGCCATTGCTCAGTGTATTGAACAGATTGTTAGTCAGCATGATGTACCGATTGTTTTGGATCCTGTGCTAGCAAGTACCTCTGGTGGCGTGAGCATAGAAGATGATGTTCAGCAGTTCATTTTGCAAAAATTATTAAGTAAAGTGACGCTATTAACGCCAAATTTACCTGAGTTATCTCAGCTGTTGAATATCGCTGAACTAGAGTTGGAAATTGCGACACTCAACCTATTAACAACAGGCTTAAAAGCCTGTTTAGTGAAAGGTGGTCATGCAGATTCAGCGTGGGCATCCGACTACTTTAATGATGGTGACAATCAATTTCATTGCTATCAAGACAAGTTAGCTAAAAATGTCCGTGGTACAGGGTGTGTATTGGCGACTAGCATTGCCAGTCAATTGGCTCACGGCCAAGATATTCGTGATGCCATCGTGCTCAGCAAAGCTTATTTGAATAAAGGTATTAGGCTGGCTGATGACCTAGGTTGTTATCAAGTGTTTAAACACTCGATGGCAGAGTTAGAGTTAATCGACTTGCCAAAACTTTGTTATGACGCTGAGTTGATAGGCAAACAGTTTCACTTTCCTAGTTGCCCACAGCGATTAGGTATTTATCCCGTGGTCGATAGTAGTGATTGGATAGCCAAATTGTTGCCTGAAAACATCAAAACCATTCAGCTTCGAATCAAAGATGTCACAGCAGAATTGAGGCAGCAAGAAATCAACAAAGCCGTTTCTTATTGTGATGATGACACCGCTTTTTTCGTCAATGATTACTGGCAAATGGCTATAGAAGAAAATGCCTACGGTGTGCATCTAGGCCAAGAAGATTTACATGATGCAAACTTGATTGAAATTGAACAAGCCGGCTTACGACTAGGTATCTCTACTCACTCATATTGGGAGCTAGCAAGAGCATTGGCGGTAAACCCAAGCTATATCGCCTTAGGGCCAATCTTTGAAACAACCAGTAAGCAAATGCCATTTTCACCACAAGGAATTGATCGCGTAAAACTTTGGACCAAGCTATTAGGTGAGCAATACCCATTAGTTGCAATAGGTGGTATCGATCAACAACGAGCTGAACAATTAAAACAAACCGGTGTGGGCTCGGTAGCAATGATTTCAGCGATTACCAAAGCAGATGATTATCAGCAAGCGACACAACAATTAGTTAATTGTTGGCAATAAAAAGCAAAGTGGACACATTGGATAAATACTGACTATACTCTAATATCTATCTAATACATTGGTACAAGGACGTTTACAACGATGTTACCTTTCAGAATCTATAATATGTTAGCGGACAAAGTGTCCGCTAAACCCTAGTTGGCAAAAAATATGGCCGAAGAAGAAACAAACATCGAAGCATGGGTAAAGGCGCATCACGATATTTTCGCCGAAATTAATGATTACAATACGAAAGTAATCTCATTTGGGTTCGTTGCATTCTTCGCAATGGCCGCGTTCGTTCAAGAGTCTGCACCTGAAAACGCCTTCATTTTGGCCATGGCCTCAATGAGTGTGGCAATTGCCATCTTCGTGTTCTACGAAGTGCTACGCATCTACTACATCAACAAGTACGCATCGAATACCGCAAAAGCCATAGAGAAACTTCCGGACGATAATCTCCTGCGATCTGTCCACGAAACAAAGGTGATATGGGACGTTCGGCTTCAGAAATGGAATGCCGCATTCTTCCTGCCATCACTCATTTTTGGCATGATTGCTGTCGCTTTGCTCTTCTATTGCTACTGGGCGGTGTTGCTTTGCTAACAAGTCGGTCAAGCCGTTCGCTATGCTAATTAAACGGGACGCTTCCCTTTAAATACTAGTTGCTCAACGGAACCTGTAATAGTTGGCTCGGGTTTCGCTCCAACAATTACTCGCCCGTTAACAAGGCATTAGGCAGCACTTTGAGTCATGCGTAAATCAGATAAAAAACTGGATAATCAACTTCGTTTAACACTAACGAATGTATGCGAAACAGCTTTGAAAAATATAAACGGATTTCAATGGTTAACCCATGTAGTTAACTTTTCAGACTTCCCTACAAGCTTAAAAGTTACATGTGTATTTGATACAAATGAAAACTTAGATAGTTATATTCAATCTGCCAGTAATCACTATTTACAATCATTGGTTAAATCCGAATTTAATAATATAGGTATTAAGTTTAAAAATATTGCAAACCATGTTTCATTTGATACAGAGGAAAATTGTGATAAACAGCATAATGGTAATTGGGCCAAAAGACTTAGCTAGGTACTAGCCTCAATTAAAGGAAGACGCTTCTCTTTAAATACTCGTGAGCAAACCTAGTTGGTGAAACCGTATTTTTTGGTGGTGTAGTGCTTGGTAGCAGTGACTCGGAACCAATAATGAGTAATAACCACCTCAGATATTATCTATTAGGTAATCAATTGCCATTTTTGCACGTAGAGGTAAAAACTGGCGGTTTTGATAGACGATCCAACTGGTTGCTGCTTTACCCCAAAAAGCTTCAAGCACGGGAACGAGTTGATTATTGTTAATCGTATTTTCAAAGCTGCTTTTAGGTAAATAAGCGATGCCTAAACCATGTTGGCAGGCATTAACAACCGCGTTGGAATTATTGCTACGCCAGCGGCCACTCACTTTTATGCTTTGTTGTGTTCCATCAATATTAAAAAGCCAATGGTCGTTATTGGAAATAATGCAGCTATGGTTTTTTAATTGATTAGGGTGCTGTGGGGTTCCATTTTGTTGTATGTAATCGGGACTGGCGACTGCCACCATAGGTCGACTGACTAGCTTACGTGCAATCAGGCTGGAGTCTGTTAGTTCGCCATAGCGAACAGCGAAATCAATGCTGTCTTCAACAAAATTAACCATGCGACTATCAAAATCGATGTTAACTGTAAGTTCAGGATGTTGTTGAGCAAACTTCATTAATAATGGTGCGACAAACTGCTCTGCAAAACCTCCTGCAGCACTGACTCGTAGTGTGCCATTAAGGTGGAATTGTTGTTGATTTATCTGCTCATTAGCTTGTTGTAGCCCGGTTACCAGTTCTTTACATTGCTGGTAATAGGCAGTGCCACTTTCAGTTAGACTCACTAATCGAGTCGAGCGGGCTAATAAAACACAGCCAAGTCGGGCTTCAAGTTTAGCGACTTGCCGACTGACATGGCTGGTACTGCAAGCTAGTTGTCTAGCTGCTGCTGAGAAACCACCACGTTCGGCAACAGCTACAAATTCAACGATACCTTCAAAACTATCCATTTTTAACCTTATTATTGCTATATAGCAATAGTGTTTACCTGAAATAGCATATTATCAATTTTATGGGGACATTATATAGTGCTTAGCTGCCCGATAAATGTCATTAGCTTTGAAAAAAATACTCATCCCCGTTACTAACCATGCAAACCTTGGTGAAACAGATAAGGCCAATGGCACTTATTCTCCTGAGATCACACATGCCGTCCATGTCTTTATACAAAATGGCGTAGATTATGAAATTGCATCTATTAAAGGTGGTAAGGCACCTATTTATGGTACTGATGTCGAGGATGATGCTATCAATACTCACGTACTTGCTGATGAAAAATTTCAGCAACAGATGAATAATACGGTTGCCGTTGCTGACCTTAATATCAATGATTATGACGCTGTATTTTATCCCGGTGGTTTTGGTGTATTAACGGATCTCGCTATTAATGAAGACTTCGCCAAACTAAGTGCTGCACATTATGAAAGTGGTGGTGTTTTATCTGCGGTTTGTCATGGCCCGGCAGGACTGTTGCCTATTGTGTTGAGTTCGGGTGAACCATTGCTTGCTGATAAATCGGTGACTTCGTTTTCGCGTGAAGAAGAAGTGGATTACGGCACCATTGATGACATCCCATATCTATTGGAAGAATCACTGGTAAGACAAGCAGCAAAATTCAGCAAAGCTCAGCCTTGGCAAGAACTTGTTATTACAGACCAACGTGTGATCACAGGACAAAACCCTGCAAGTGCACATGGTGTTGCTAAAGCTATTGTCGATCTTATTACTGCTTAATAAATTTATTAAGCTCCGCTTTCGTTACAAAATCGGCTGAAATGGCTGTGCAACAACAAACACAGCAACTAAAACAAACGGGTGTGGGTCAGTAGCAATGATTTGGGCGATTACCAAAGCAGATGATTATCAGCAGGCAACACAACAGCTTTTGACGGATTGGCAATAAATCTATAATTTAGAGAGGTATTACTTTAATAAAAGATAATAACTCACTATTTATTATAGATTTATTAATTGAGTTTATGTGAATAATTATGCTAGTCTTTAGTCCTTCGATTTATTTCAGTCAACATTATGTTGATGATGCAAGATGTTGATGATGCAAGCAAGGATAAAGGCCAGCAGTATGAATTCAAATGTAGAAGAAGAGGCAGTTGCACCACTATTAGTTGATAGTGATCTTATTGATTTTCGTACGCTAGCTGAAGATGCTCCGGTGATGTTGTGGTTGACCAATAGCACTGGCGAAAATATCTTCTCGAACAGTATTTATAAAAACTTTATTGGCCGTGAAAATGTTGAAAAGATGGGCGGCACAGCTTGGTTTAATGCCTTGCACCCCGATGATCAACAATACTGTCTAGATACATTTAGTGATGCATTCCAAACCCATAAAGCCTTCAATATGGAATATCGGCTGCGACGTCGAGATGGTGAATATCGCTATATTCTAGATCGTGGCGAACCGTATATTGATCGCAACGGTAAGTTTTCTGGTTTTATCGGTTCTTCTACCGATATCAGTGACCGAAAAACGTCAGAAGATGAATTAAAAAAATCACATAAAGAACTGATTCAATATAACCATGAGATGAGTTTAATTAACCAATTAAACTCCTATTTGCAAGTCTGTCGAACCCTACCTGAAACCTATCCGGTTATTTCACATTATGCCGATCAAATCTTCCCGGATTGGGCGGGCTGTTTGTATTTATTTAATGAAAATAAATCACTTGTTGAATCGATGACCACATGGGGTAAAAGTTCAATTAAGAGTGACGATATTATTGTGCCTGATGACTGTTGGTCTCTACGACAAGGGAAGGAGCATATTGCTCTTGACGTAGAAAATAGACTGAGTTGTAATCATGTCGAGCATGATATTGATAGTTACACTTGTGTACCTATCATCGCTCAAGGTGAAATGCTGGGCATGTTACATATGGAATATTGTGGTTCAATTGAGTTTGAAACGGCAGAAGAAAAAGAACGTTACTTTGATTCTCGGCAACGATTAATGATAATTGCTGCTGATAACCTAGCCTTATCCCTCGTCAGCTTGAAATTACGTGAAGCACTAAAACACCAATCTATTCGTGATCCATTAACAACACTATTTAACCGCCGTTATATGGAAGAATGCTTACAGATGGAAATATCGAAAAGTGCACGCTCAGGTGAAGGCCTTGGTGTGATCATGGCCGATATTGACCACTTTAAGAAGTTTAATGACACCTTTGGCCACGATGCCGGTGACAGCGTATTAACTGAGTTTGCTAATTTACTCACTGATTCATTTAGGAACAGTGACATTGTCTGCCGTTTTGGAGGTGAAGAATTTATCGTCATTATGCCGTCGGCAGCACTGGAACTGGTGATAGATAGAGCTGAAAAAATGTGCAAAATGGTACGTGAGCTTGAAGTATTTTATGACAATAAACCATTACCGAATATCAGTTGCTCATTTGGTGTCGCTCATTTATCAGATAACTTTGACAAAGCTGACCAGGTTGTGAAATTTGCTGACTCAGCTTTATACAAAGCAAAACATGCAGGTCGCGATCAAGTGATGTTATATACAGAGACAGAGCGTAAAGAGGGTTAAATATTGTGTTTAAGTTAAAGCAGACGGTGACCTATTGTGAGTTGCTTAACAGTTTTTGGTATTGGAATGGTACATAATTACTTCCAATCTAACGAGTGAGGTTGTAGGCATGGATATTTCTGGTACATCTCAAGTATCACCAGCTTATTTAACGCAGAGCATATTAGAAACACATGAATCTACAATAACGGGCAAAGCACTCGATCAACAAGTTGCTGATGGTGTAGCATCATTAAAACTGATTCAATCAGCAAGTGTTCCTCAAGCAAATGGGCGTGTTGGGAATAACCTCAACGTAGTTGTTTAAGACAATTAAATATATAGCTTCAGGCTAAAACTCTATAATTTCCCATTAGAGCCTGATAAATCAAGAACTCATACAATTTGGTTAGGCTAGCACTTTTAAAGGCTAACTGGAGTCTTTAAATAGGCAGTTCTTATAATGTTAGTACCTCCACCTTATTTACATCTATAAATATATCTTCGTACTTATCCCTTAGAGTAGTTCCACAGATTCATAAGTTAGCTAAAAAAAGCTACATATGAGTGGTTGAAATTAAACATGTTTAATATTTTTTAAGGTTGGTGTTTAGGGGGGGCACCCTCTAAAAGTAAAGTGGACATGTTGGATAAATAGTTACTATACTCACAATTTCTATCTAGCTCAGTGCCACAAGGACGTTTACATAGATGTTACCTTTTAGAATATATAATATGTCAGCGGACACTTTGTTCGCTAGACCCTAGTTAGACTTCTAGGAAAAGTATGAGGTTAATATCAACTCTAGCTGAATATTTCTACCACGACAGACGTGGGCGTGAATTACATAAAGTAAGGTGGAATAAAAGTGATTGTGTACTTATAAGGTTTCTATTATTGGCGGGTGTTTTGAGTTTGTCAGGTTGTTCCTTTATGGAAATTTACAATCAGACGACGCTTGTCGACAACCTAGGAACGATCAAGGGAGACGTAATAGTTTCAACTGATCAGGCAGGACCTCTTATAGTACTTAGGTTTCTTGATGAGGACGGCATTCCAGTTCTTAATAGAAGTGCGCTTGCTAACGAACATGGTGAATATGAATTTCCTGCTTTTCCAGGTAATTACTACATAGCAGCATTTATCGATGCCAACAATGATGGTGAGTATCAAGCAAGTGAGCATGGTAATTACTATGGGGAGCCAACACCTATTCGTGTTGAGAAAAATAAGAACGTAATAGTTGAAACCATTACTATTAGCGGCACGGTGCCGAAACCGGAAACAGAGTTCAAGCCGATCGATAAGACATTGGCAATCTGGAAAAATATTGGCACGGTAGTAACGATGGAAGACCCTCGGTTTACACCAGAAAACTATAATAATGGCCTTTGGAAACCGATAGATTTTCTGCAGAAAGCCGAAGGTGGCGTGTTTTTTTTGCAGGAATATAACGAGAATAAAATACCGGTACTTTTAGTTCATGGAATTAACAATGGGCCAACTCTATGGAAGCCAGTCATTGACTCTTTTAGCGAGGAGTCTTTTCAACCATGGCTGTTATATTATCCATCTGGTCTCAGGTTAGATATGACCAGTGATTACCTAGTCGAAACAGTTTCCCAACTACAAAATAAGTTTGGGTTTGCGGAGTTTTACGTTGTTGCCCATAGCATGGGGGGCTTGGTGACCAGAGCCTTTGTGAAAAAGTATGTTGAGCTAAATCCAGAAAATTTAAAAAATTTAGGTTTGGTGGTGACGGTAAACAGCCCCATGGCAGGTATTGCATCAGCAACATCTGGGGTCAACTTTTCACCAATTGTCGTACCATCTTGGCGTGATATAAGCCCTGACAGTGAATTTTTACAAAATATTAACAAGTGGAACTGGCCAGTAGAAATCCCTTACCACCTTGTTATATCTTACCTCGAGGGAGAAAGCGGGGACGGCGTTGTTCCTTTAAAAAGTCAGGCTCAATGGAAACTACAAAGTGAAGCTAACCGTATCTATGTGTTTAACGACGAACATACCAAAATAATTGATAATAAAGACTTCCATGTCATGTTGAATAATATCTTAAACAAGCACTGAGGTATTTGATTTAACTAAAACACAATAGGTCTTTGGGACTGCTATATAGTTGAAGTTTCATTATCTTACTCGCTCGATTCTAAGTCTTAGAATCAACATCAAGTTGCAATTATTTAAAAAAATTAAAGGAGCAGCCAGCCTTATTTTCTCGTCCCATCACGTTATTTATTTTATGGATAAGGTATGAACCTCAGTGCCGTAAAATCAATCTCGTGGTGGAAATATAGGTACCCCTGTTGAATGATCTCCTAGCTTAGGCTTAAGGTTTAGGCTTCCAATTTGCCCATGGATCGACTTTCTTCTCCGAACGTTGTTTTGTCTGTTTTGTATCCTTTGCCCATTCATCTGATTTAGCTTTACGTTCTACACGCAATTGTTCAGCGTCTTCTAAGCTCAGCTCAGCAGGCTCGCCTTGCGATTGATCTTCTGGAATAACGCGCTCCCGAGGTGGCAATAAAAACTGTTCAGAAGATACCTTAGGTAAGTTTTTAAATTCATACAAATAGAAAACTTCAACTTTTTCACGCGCCCAATCTGTTTTTTTTAAAAACTTTACACTAGAATCAATGCTCGGATTAGTTCGGAAACAATTAATGTTTAAATAGGCAAAGAGAATATCAAAACCGTAGTGATCGACAATTTCAGTCAACACGGTTTTCAAGCCAACACCATGTAAGGGATTGTTCGTATAATTGATCTCATTGTCCAT
>MAAI01000084.1 GCA_002163115.1 Methylophaga sp. 41_12_T18
CATATTGCCGCGGCGCAGACGGTCGCGCTGTCTTGCGGTCGAGTATCCGCGAGTTCTTGGCTCAGGATCACATGCACGCACTGGGCGTGCCCACATCACGGTCTTTGAGTTTGTACGTTTCAAAAACGGAGAAGGTAAAGCGACCGTGGTATTCGGAGGGATCGCGCTCGGAGAATCCCGACATGCTTATATCTGAAGCCGTCGCTATCTCGACACGTGTTGCACCGTCGTTCATCCGCATCGGCCAACTTGAACTTTTCGCTCGTCGTGCCCGTAAAAATGAACACCCGACAGCGATGGCAGAACTTGACAAGATTGTATTGCACTTGATTGATCGTGAGTACGCTGACGTTATCGATAGGCAACTCACCACCCCAGAACAAGTGCTGTTGCTGGCGCGCGAGTTTCGTAGTCGTCTGACGTCACTGGTGGCGAATTGGATCCGCGTCGGCTACTGCCAGGGTAACTTCAACAGCGACAACTGTGCAGTCGGTGGTTTTACACTTGATTATGGTCCCTTCGGCTTTTGTGATGTGTTTAACCCGCATTATCAGCCTTGGACGGGCGGCGGTCATCACTTCTCGTTCATGAACCAACCCAACGCAGCACAAAAAAACTTCGGCATGTTTTGTTCAGCATTACGGCCGTTGCTGGCATCGCATCAGGACTATCTGCTCGAGCTCGACGAGATTCAAGGTGGATTTTCGACAGTCATGCACACGCAAATGGAAAAGATGTGGACGGCCAAGTTAGGCTTTAGCGCATTGAGTACGGCGCCTGACAAGGCACTTTTCAAGGCACTGTTTAGCGAGTTAGAAACACTCTTGATGCAAACGCCTGTCGATTACACTATTTTCTTCCGCGAGCTCTCGTCGATACCTGACGACATTGGCCCACTCAAGAAAAGCTTCTACACTCACTCGGCGGATGATAGCGACCACAAAGAGATGGACAAGCGCTGGGCAGAGTGGCTCGCAAACTGGAAAACGCTCCTCAACAGCTCCAGTGACGAGAATGCGACTTCGGCCCGATCTCGTGAGGAAATCTCTAGGCAGATGATGCTAGTCAACCCAAAATACATTTTGCGAGAGTGGTTTGTTATGCCGGCTTATCAGCAAGCAACAGAGGGAAATTACGCGCTAGTTCGAGAGCTGCAGGAGGTGATGACACAGCCCTATGCAGAGCAGTCGAAGGAGGTGGAGGATAAGTACTATAGGTTGAAACCACCTGAGTTCTTTGAGGTGGGTGGATTGTCCCATCTTAGTTGCTCGTCGTGATTGTTTGGGCTTAAACAATTAGTGCCTGAAACAACTTAATAGTGGAAGGCTAGGTGAGTGTTAATGAATGATGGCTAAAAGTTGTAACTGGCGTCAGTAGTTGACATTAATATACTGAGCTATCAGGATGAGCTAATGAATATAAACCTTACACAAAAGATAGAGCGAATTATCATCATTCCATAGGAGTGGTGAGGTTGCTGATGTGTTTATAACAGTTCAAACCCGCCTTACGAGGCGGGTTTTTTGTTTCTGTCTCATGGGCTTATTAAGTTGATGGAGCAAACATGAAAAAAGTGGTTATTTTTGGTAAACCTGGCAGTGGAAAGTCTGTTTTAAGTAAAAAGCTGGCTTCGGCAACAGGGATTAAGTTACATGCTTTAGATTCCATTGTTTACAAACAAAATGGTGAGTTGGTAGACAGAGATATTTACGATAAATCACATGAAGCAATCTTAATGTCTGATCGCTGGATCATTGATGGTTTTGGACCAATGACGTCGTTTTATAAACGATTAGATGTGGCGGATACATTGATTTATATCGATCTACCTTATGTTTCAAGTTATTGGTTCGTAACAAAGCGACTTTTAAAAGGTCTAGTGGTGAAGCCGGAAGGTTGGCCTGAGGGAAGTTCTGTTTTTAAAGGTACATGGCAGAGTTATAAGGTATTAAAACGTTGTCCGATGTTTTGGAATGAGAGCTTTATGGCAAAACTAGAACAGTTATCCACAAGTAAATCGGTATATGTGATTCGTTCGGTTTCTGAGTTAAACCATTTTGTTGATAAAAATGTGAATTAAACACTTTAAGGGTAATAAGTTAATCGTTTGGTAAGAGTTAAATAGCTAGTTTATAAAATACTATAGCAGTGAAAAATACAAAAATTTCTGAACTGAGCAGCGCCGAAAACAAGATAAGCTATAATGTGCCGCGTTTGGGTTTTGCTGTGTATAGTTAACTTTCATACACAAGCCCACTGTTCATTTAATTTATAGCCAAGGTATCGTTAACGTGGATTTTGATATACAAACCGTCGCTATTATTGTTGTTATTGCAATTATAGCTTTTGGATTTAGAAAACTGATTATTGCTGAAAATAAAAAAAATGAGGCTGATGCCCCAGTATTAAGAGACAGTGATACTCGACCTGGTGACCAAGGTCGAAAAACGAAAAGAGAAAGCTCTTAAATAAAAAAGCCCAAAACGTTATGTTTTGGGCTTTTTTTTACACGTTCGAAGATTTTTTAAGAAGTTAACTGATGTTACTTGTTATTTCCTGAGCTAGGTCGTCTACGGCGAGAGTTAGTTGCTGGTTCCCGTCTCGGTGTTTGCGAGCGATTGCCACTCGGCTTATGACCTTGAGCATTTTCACCTGAACGTTGGCCATCGCGGTGGCCTACTTTTGGTTTTTTCGGTTTCTTAGCTCGGCTTGATTTCTGTCGTAAGCGTGACGGCGGTACATCGTGAACAGGCTCAAAACCATCGATTATTTTTCTTGGTAATAATTCACCAATTAAGTTTTCGATATCAGACAGTTGTTTGATTTCATCAGCACAAACTAACGAGATAGCTTCACCTGAAGCACCGGCACGTCCAGTACGACCGATACGATGTACGTAATCCTCTGGTACATCCGGTAAGTCAAAGTTAATCACGTGCGGTAGCTGATCAATATCAATACCGCGAGCGGCGATATCGGTAGCAACAAGCACTTGTACTTCACCTGATTTAAAGTTGGCTAAAGCTCTGGTACGAGCACCTTGGCTCTTATTACCATGTATCGCTGCAGCTGTTAGGCCAACGGCGGCTAACTTTTTAGTCAGTTTGTTAGCACCATGTTTAGTACGGCTAAATACTAGAACTTGTGACCACTGATTGTCGCTAATCAAGTGTGACAATAAACCGATTTTTTGTTGTTTATCGACAGGGCAAATCCAGTGTTTAACTAATTCGACCGTGGTATTAGGAGCACTGACAGAAACTTCAACTGGGTTATTAACTAAGTTTTTAGCTAAATTGCGGATATCATCGGAAAACGTCGCCGAAAACAGTAAGTTTTGACGTTGTTTTGGTAGGAAACGCAAGATCTTCTTAATGTCGTTAATAAAGCCCATATCCAACATACGATCGGCTTCATCTAATACTAATACTTCTAGTTGACTGAATTTAATCGCATTTTGATTAAATAAATCTAATAATCGACCTGGTGTCGCCACTAAAATGTCAGTACCACGACGTAGACGCACCATTTGTGGGTTAATTTTCACACCACCAAAAACTACGTTTGAGCGTAATGGTAAGTTTTTACCGTAAGTATTCACGCTGTCAGCAATTTGAGCAGCAAGCTCACGTGTTGGCGTTAATATTAAGGCACGAACTTGGTTGGCTTGTACTTTGTTATTGGATTTAGTCAGTAGCTCGAGCAGTGGCAAGGTGAAACCAGCTGTTTTACCAGTACCTGTTTGAGCAGCTGCCATTACGTCTTTGCCAGAAAGTACGGCTGGGATGGCTTTTTCTTGGATAGGTGACGGTGTGTCGTAACCTTGTTCGCTAACAGCTTCAAGAATAGCGGAAGATAGGCCTAAGTCGGCAAAGGTCATATATGTTGTCTCTTAAAATTGAACAGAAGGAGGGGAGTAATCTGGAAGAAAGCGTGAAAAGCAGGCTTTTGGATTAACTATTACGTCATTATACGTGATTAAGTTATTGGTATTGCTTTAATTACATAAAGAGGCACAAGATTGGTGCAGTTGAACTGTCAAAGCAGCAAGGTGCAGGCGAGTATCATTTAGGCTGATACTCGCCTGCGTTGTTTATCAGCTAGTTAACTCAATGGCGAGTTTTCGACTGTTACTAAAATCAGTTTTACCGCTGCCCAACAAGGGCACTGTTTCAACAGCAAAGATGTTGGCAGGGATTAATAATGCAGGCATACCGGCAGCTATCAACTGTTGTTTTACTGCTTGTGGATCATGTTCACCTTCTAACAGTAAGATCACTTTTTCACCTTTTTTATCATCAGCTAAGTTGATAGCCACTAAAGGCAGTTCTGGTGATGCCAGTGCAGTGCGAACCCGTTGTTCTACATCACCTAAGCTGACCATTTCGCCGGCTAATTTAGCAAAGCGTGAGTAACGATCAACGATGGTCAAGAAGCCATCAGCATCTAACTTGCCCTTGTCGCCGGTATTGTACCAACGGATATCATCTATTTTGACAATAACATCGGCCGTTTTTTGGGGGTTATTTAAGTAACCTTTCATGATTTGAGTGCCGCCGATCAAAATTAGGCCGGCTTCATCAACAGGTAAGGTTTGCATGGTGTCAGGATCAACAATACGGAAAGTAGAGCCAGGTAAAGCCAAACCGATAGTGCCGGGTTTATTGCCTTTTTGAACCTTCCAAGATTCGGTACTGAGGCAATCAGGAATATTAACGCCGGCAACAGGCGTGGTTTCAGTACAACCATAACCTTCTAAGATAGGTTTGTGAAAACGGTTTTCGAATAGAGCACGAATTTCAGGGTTGAGCTTTTCAGCACCAGCCACGACCAGACGCAAACTCTCAAACATCATTGGCACTAGTTTACGATTACGACTGTACAGGCGTAAGAAGGTGGATGTGGCACACAACATGGTGGCACGGTATTTAGCGACACCCTTACCTATTGCCACAGCATCGGTTGGGTCTGGATGGCAAACAACCGGAATACCTTCTATTAATGGCATGAAACAAGTGACGGTTAAGCCAAAGGCATGGAACAGTGGCAGAGTAGCCATGACGGTATCGTCATCACGAATATTCAAAACATCAGCAATCTGTTTTAAGTTGGCCATAATATTTCTGTGGCTCAACATGACACCTTTTGGTGAGCCTTCACTACCAGATGAGAATAGTATTGCAGCGGTATCTTCTAATTCACGATTCTCACAATATAACCACTGTAAGACACTGCTCGGCAATACGCTGACAATCGCCATCGTCGTTAATCGTTGCGGTGTGGTTATTTTTTTAGCTAAGTCTTCTAGGTAGATGACCTTAAGTGATGTTAATAAAGGTGCGAAGTCCATGCCTTTAGCGGCAAGACGTTTCACAAACTGTCGTGAAGTGATCACGGTTTTAATTTCAGCCTGAACTAGTGCTGATTCCACTGCTTCTGGCGATGCCGTGTAGTTAAGGTTAACCACTGTTTTACCAGCCATTAAAGCAGCCATATTCGACATGGCACCTGCAGTGGTAGTTGGCACTAGTAAACCTAGGTTTTGACCGGTAGTTTGTTTAAATACCTGGCTAAACAATACGGTGCCAGTTAATAGGCGACGGTAACTGATCGGTTTGCCATTGGCTTCAGTGATGGCCCAATCATTGGCTGCAGTTTTAGCGGTATCGATAAAACCAGCAGCAAGTGTTGGCAGGGTATCGGTATAACTCTGCCAAGTGTGAATAGACAGCTCAAACACTTTTTGTTTGACTGTTGCCGCATCAGTTGTTGCTGCTAATTGTGCGCCAAAGGCGACAATTACGTCACGTTTTAGTCCTTTTCGACGATTTTCTTGAATTCTAGTGCTAGACCGTGAGAAGCGACTGCCCCATAAACCACGTAAGTAAAACGGTACGATCTTAGCGTCTACCCCTTCGATAGCACGTTCAAAGCCACGTTTAAATTCACCCAGCTGGCCGGTGTGGCTGATCATGCCTTCAGGGAATAGGCAAACAACTTCGCCTTGTTCAAGGTGTTGTTTTACTTGCTCTAATGCTTGTTTGCTTTTAGTAGGTGAAATAGGGATCACGCCAAACAGATCTAAAAACCACTTTAGATACCAACGTTCATAAATAGCACGCTCCATTACAAAGTGAACTCGGCGAGGGCTGGCTATTTGAATCATTGCCCAATCTAACCAGCTGATATGGTTACCCAATAACAGCATGCCTTGGCCTTCGGCAGGGATATTATCGATGCCCTGCACTTGAATTCTATACTTACCTTTTATCAGTGCTGAAATAATAAATTGTACTAAAGAGTGTGGCAGTGTTCTGATAGCGTGAATAGCACCTACTATACCTATTATTGCCAACAGGCTGAGTAACCACTTCTCACTGAAGTCTGCTAACGAGAATAAAACCGTCAAGGTCAGACCTATTAACATGGCAATATTTTGAATAAAGTTATTGCCGGCTAATACTTTGCCTAATTTATCTTCGCTGGCATAAAACTGGATTAAGGCATTGAGTGGAATAATCATTAATGAGCCACTTAAACCAAATAGAAAAAATATCAGTGCCGAAGAAGTCAGGGTGTCAGTGTTCATTAACAAGATTAAGCTAATGGCAAAACCAATGGCACCAATAGGCACTAAACCTAAATTAATATGATTGCGAGACAAGTAGCCGGCAATCATAGAACCGACCATGATGCCGATGCCGGCCAAAGCCATAATTGATTGCACGACAAAGGTATTGGTTTCTCCCATAGTTGATTCGACAAACGAAGGGAATACGGCAAGTAATACCTGACTTACAGTCCAAAATACCGAGATAGCAAATATGGAATGCAAAATACTTTTTTGTGACCAAAGTTCTCGGACATTTTGCTGAATTAATTGGCCTTTAAAGTAAGCTTTACGATCAAACGTTTGCTGTGGATCACCTGCGGGTGTTTCAGGTAGACGCTGGGCTAGTAGTGCTTCGATGATAGAACCGATAACGAGCAGCCAACCTAGAGGTGCAATGGTTTGTAGTATTTGACTAGGACTATTTAGGTCGACAATGTGTGCTGCCAAAATGTTTTCGAACATTAACGAAAACATCACGATGCCACTTAAAATAGCGATCATCGAGATGGATTGGGTCCAACTATTACCTTCACTCAACTTATCACTGCCGAGTAAGTCACGGATATAGCCGTATTTAGCCGGTGAATAGAGAGCGCTTTGCACTGCTAAGATAAAGGTCATGGCAAAGGCTAGATAAAACCAGCCTTGGTAATAACTCAAGGTAATAATTAAGGTGACTAGGACAGCAAAGCGAGCAGCCCAACGCATCACGATCGGTTTTTTGAAGCGATCAGAGACAAAACCGGCCGGGCTGAATAATAAGATAAATGGAATTAAGATCAGGCCATTAACTATGGCGGTGAGGATGACTTGCTCGGAACCATCAAAAGACTTGAATAAGGTGTTTTGAACAATGATTTTGTGGCCTAAGTCGACAAAGGCATTGATGAAGGCAACGGCGATAAAAGCAAAAAATCCTTTTATCTTAAAAAGCTTAAGCATGGTTCTCTCCTTGATTTATCCAGCCTTGGATAAAGTTGTTTAATAAACAATCTAGGGCTTGTTGTGCTGAGTGTTGGCTATTATTGAGTAGCTTGTTTTTTAACATCAGCACGGCAATACCGTGTACTCCGCACCATAAAGAATGAGCGGCAACTGTGACATCAGTGTCAGTGGCGAGCGGTTTCAATCCTAACAACTCTTGTTTCACCAGATCAAATAGCGAGTCTATATTAGTTAGTAGATGTTCAGGTTTATGATCTGGGTTAGCTGCGCGATGTTCAAATAACAAGTGCCACAGCTCAGGTTGTTGCTGAGCAAACTTAAGGTATGTATGGCCATAACTAATGACTGTGGCTATTGCTGATGGCTGTTTAGCTTGTTTAAGCTGACTTTGCAGTCTAGACAGGGTGCGGCTATTTAATTGTAAAATTAAGTCATCGAAGTTGTTAAACACTTGATACAAGGTGCCGGCTGAATAGCCGATCTCTGAAGCGACTTTGCGTGTCGATAAACCGGCAATGCCATCTCGGCTGATGATGCTTTCGCTAGCCAACAACGCCATGTCTTGTAATTGTTCACGTGAATGATCGTTACGTCTTGCCATTGTATTAACTTTAACTTAATTAAACAGTGTTCAAAATAGTAATTGAACGGCGTTTAATTGGCAAGTAAAGTTTTCCTAAGTGATGAAAAATATTAGGAAAAGAGGGATTAGTTAGATTTTTTGAGGAACTTAGTAAGTAATACTATGCGAGTACCGTTTACACGGCCTTCAATATGTTCTGGGTTGCTAGTTAGTGAAATGTTTTTGACCATGGTGCCGCGCTTGGCTGTGAAGCCTGCACCTTTAACGTCGAGATCTTTGATTAAAGTCACGCTATCGCCAGCGTTTAATGTTGCGCCATTGCTATCAACAGACGAAGAAGCTTCATCATCATCAGTTTGGGTTGCTTCAGCCCAAGTTTGCACATCTTCTTCTAAATAAAGCATATCGAGCAGATCTTGTGCCCAATTTTCAGAATCTAACTGTTTTAATAACCGCCATGCCATCACTTGCACAGCTGGAACTGGGGTCCACATGCTGTCATTAAGGCAACGCCAGTGATTCGCATCCATTTGTTGAGGATCGTTGATTTGTTGTTGGCAAGTATTACAAGCCAGAATGCAATGATCGGCATCGGCAGTCTCAACCGGAGCTACTTCGTAGCTTGATAACTCGTCAGTTGAACCACAGAGTTCACATTTAGAATCACTACGTTGTAATAAAGTTTGTTCGATGCTCATGGGAAGCTTGGCCTGTAAATGAATGTTTAAAATTGAAGCAGACATTGTCTCATAATTAGCATGGTCTTTCGTATATGCTCACTGGCAGACAGATGTTATTATTGCCGTAAATAATAAGTAAAACTCAGGGGATGAAAATGAATAAAACTAAAGCATTACTGGTTGTTTTGGCACATGTAGCTGTGGCTGCTTATGTCATATTTGCTATTTGGCCGGCACTAAAGGTTGGAAGTGAAGATAGATATAACACCAAATCAGCGGGTGTGATTGTCAATCAGCCTGCTGCAACGGAAGAGGAAGAAGTTGCAGAAGTAGAGGTTGTAGAAGTAATAGAAACAGCACCAGTAATTGTTGAAGAAGTGGCAGCAGAGCAAGTAGAAGCTGTTGAAGCGGTGGCAGTAGTTGAAGAGCAAGCGGCAGCGCAAGTACATATCGTGACAGCCCAAGGCTTAAAATATGCCCCTCTAGTAATAAACATTGCCGTTGGCGACACGGTTGCTTGGGAAAACATGAGTAGTCATGACACACAAGGAATGGCAGGCCTCGTCCCTGAAGGTACAGAGCTTTGGCATTCTGGAATGGGTGAAAACTATCAGCGTACTTTCATGAAAGAAGGTATTTACATCTATAAATGTACCCCGCACTTCGGTGCTGGCATGGGCGGTGTGATTATTGTTGGTAATCCAGTTAATTTAGATGCGATTAAAGCCGCTGAAGTTAAAGGTGCAGCAAAGCGTCTAGTTAAGAAAGCAATTAAAGCAGCTGAAGAAATGGACGTGGTAGAAGTTGCAGAGGTTGCAGAGGTTGCAGAGGTTGCAGAAGTTGCAGAAGTTGCAGAAGTTGCAGAAGTTGCAGAAGTTGCAGAGGTTGCAGAGGTTGCAGAGGTTGTGGAACAAGCGGCAGCAGCAGCCCAAGTACATATCGTGACAGCGCAAGGCTTAAAATATGCCCCTCTAGTAATAACCATTGCCGTTGGCGACACGGTTGCTTGGGAAAATATGAGCAGCCATGATACCCAGGCGATGGAAGGCCTAGTACCAGAAGGTACTGAGTTATGGCATTCAGGTATGGGTGACAATTTCCAGCGTACTTTCAGCCAAGAAGGTATTTACATCTATAAATGCACCCCACACTTTGGTGCTGGCATGGGCGGTGTGATTATCGTTGGTAAGCCGGTGAACTTAGATGCAATTAAAGCGGTAGCCGTGAAAGGCGCAGCAAAACGATTAGTTAAAAAAGCCATTAAAGCTGCTGACGCAATGTAACTGAGTCGTCACACGAAACAAACTTATAGCCCTCTGTTTTGAGTTCAGGACAGAGGGTTTATTTTATGGGTAATAACATGACAGAAAAAACCTTTATTAAAGGCAAAGATCGCGACTTAGAATCTAGCATTGCCACTATGCAGACCAAATTAGAATCGTTTGGTTTTGATGTTGAACAAGCATCATGGCTTAATCCAATTAGCAATGTATATTCGGTGCATATTCGCGATAAAACATGCCCGCTAATGTTTACCAATGGCAAAGGCAGCAGTGAAAAATCCTGCTTAGCCAGCGCTCTGGGTGAATATTTTGAGCGCTTGAGTTGCAACTATTTCTTTGCTGATTTTTACTTAGGTGAAAAACACAGTAGTGGTGATTTTGTTCATTATCCTAACGAACGTTGGTTTGATGCTGATGGCGAACAAATGCCTGAAGGTTTGATGGATGAATCATTATGGGCTCATTTTGATCCGAATAATGAACTCACGCCAGCCATGTTGTTTGATATTAACTCCGGTGCAGGTGAGCGTGGTATTTGTGCCGCTCCATATCATCGAGTACGAGATGGCAAAGATGTCTATATCCCGATCAACGTGATTGGTAATATCTTTGTTAGCAACGGCATGTCAGCAGGTAACACCAAGAACGAAGCACGCGTACAAGGTTTGTCAGAAGTTTTTGAACGATATGTGAAGAATAAGATCATTGCTGAAGGTATCTGCCTGCCAGAAGTGCCAGCTGAAGTGATTGCTCGTTTTCCTCTGATCCAACAAGCACTGACAGAGTTGGAAGGCCATGGTTATGCATTACGCGTAGCTGACGCCTCTTTAGGCGGCCAGTTCCCGGTCATGAGTGTGACTTTGATTAATCCTAAAGATGGCTCGGTGTTTGCCTCATTTGGTGCTCATCCAAGTTTTGAAGTGGCATTAGAGCGTACTGTCACCGAGTTATTACAAGGTCGAGGCTTAGATCAGTTAGATGTCTTCCATCCACCTATCTTTGATATCGACGAAGTTGCTTCATCACAGAACTTAGAAATGCACTTTATTGATTCAAGTGGTTATATATCGAACGATTTCTTCCGTAAAACAGCTGATTTTGAGTTTAATGACTGGGATCACGACGAAGCGACAGCCGATGAATTCAACTACTTAGCCGATAAAATTCATCAACTTGGTTTTGATATTTATATCTCAGATTATGAGCACCTTGATGTTTATGCCTGCCGAATCCTAGTGCCGGGCATGTCTGATATTTATCCGGTTGATGAATTGGTGTGGGAAAACAATAATGAAGGCGCTTTGTTTAGAGAAGACTTCTTAACATTAAAAGACGGCAATGCCGAGCAATGGCAGTCGGTCTTAGATCGTTTAGAAGAGGGCGGTTATCACGATCAGACCCTAGTAGCTCAATTTATTGGCTTAGCCCCTGATCCCGATACCTTATGGGCCAAAATTCGTTTAGGCGAGATTAAAACGATGTTGTGCCTAGCCTTGCAAGATGAGCAAGCATTAGATTGGATTGATTGGTGTTTAGCCTTAGATCAAGCTGGTGAGCAAACGCTGAAACTGTACCGTTGTTTGAAAGCATTACTTGATATCAAGTGGCATCCAGAACGTGAATATGATGAATACTTAAGCGGTTTAGCCCAGATGTATGGCGAGGAAAATGTGACCAGTGGTCTCGCAATTGTCGAAGGAAAAAGCGTTTTCCATGATTTACACTGCCCTGGTTTAAGTTTAAATGGTTTCGAACGACATAATAAATTGTTAGCCGGTTACGAAAAACTACAGCAAGCTAAAAGAAATAACTGGAAGTAGACACTAACTTTTAGGTGTTAAAGATAGGTGTTAGTGAAAAAGTTAAATTTTAACTAACACCTTTTAAAAAATTGCTGTATTCTTTCTCGCTTCTTCAGCTATCAGGCTTTGTTTGTAAGTCTTAGTTGGGATGGTGTGGAGCGGTAGTTCAGCTGGTTAGAATGCTGGCCTGTCACGCCGGAGGTCGCGGGTTCGAGTCCCGTCCGCTCCGCCATTTTTTTCTTGTTTTATCACGATATTTTCTTATCGTTTTCAGCGAATACATAGTGACAGAGTTTTAGCTGGTGTAATTGTAGCCAGCTAGTAAAAACTCAAATAAATCAGGTGACGTCTCTCGTCCCTGTTTGCCAATCGTTGAATCCCCCACAGTAGCTAAAAATAACCACATAAAAGCAAACTTTGCTATAGCCGAAGAGGCCACTGCTCGCCATAATTTTATATTATGGGCTTCTAATGATGCAGGCCGCTCACAACAGTTCGGCTGCACCGCAGTGCTAGTTTGAGTCAGGATCTCAGATAGCTTTGTTATATAACTAAGAGCAGCGGCTATTACCACTTACCAATGATATTAAAAAACATGCCTCTACTATCGTAGTCTAGGTCCGTTAAGTCGTCGGAGAAGTCGGTAAAGTTATAACCCACACCAGCCTTAACATGATCAGAGATATGACGGTATACCGCTACTAAGGCTCCTGCTCGAGTATCTTCCGCTTCACGGACATCAAGCGCTCGTAATTCTAATAAGCCATCCCAGTGTTTAACCACATGCCAATCTAAGCGTCCAATGACTAATTGTGACGTACTCTTGAACCAATCACCCTCACCACGACCGGCACGAAGCTCGCCGACCCGAACCGCATATTTAGCTCCAATCGACCAGCGTGGTGTCAGATCATAAATAGCATCTACGGCAAAGACATGGCTTCGCTGTTGATACTCGTTTTGCTGTCCAGTTGAAGTGAACTGATCTGAAGGTGCTTGATCGGCCAAATATTTATACTCCAACAAGGCATTAAACTTGTCGTTATTAACTGGTCGATACGCATAACCAAAGACTGTTTCAACATAGTCTGCATCTAAGAAATTACCGGCATCACTATCACTAAATGCCAAGTCCAGTCTCAAATTCATGCGCCAATCAGGATTGAGCTGATAGGCCAAATGATTACGAGTTAACCAATTATCTCGACGCACGTCATCAACTTCATCACGACGAAATTCAAGATTACCGCCGTATTTAATTGCTTGTTTGGCATAGTTCACCGCTAGGCTGGCACCACGACGCTTAATGATGCTGCTATCAGTTTCTAACTCACCAGATTCCATCGCCAAGCCAAATTTCCAGGACTCATTGGGTGTTAAATCAACCCCGTAAGCATGAGTTAAGCCCTCACCACTACTACCATGAAGATATTGCTCTTCACCATAAACACTCACCCAATCCGAATAGCGGTTACGTAAGCCGGAGACTAATTTACCCTGGCGGTTACCGATGCCTGAATTAGCATTGTCAGGGTTAAGCGCATAGTTTAAGTAGGTGGTTGTTCGATCTGATAGCCGATAATCCGTGCCCACCAAGGCACCAAAACCACCATTACCGTTTGATGCTTCACCTTTTAAGCCTAAACGGTCATTGACTTGATAATGGCCACCAATACCGGCACGGTTATTTTTATTTCGATCGCCAGTATGATTTAAGGTGCCTTGGCCAAAACCATACAAGCCCCAATCTTGATCAAGGCCATAATCAACTTGTACAGATAAGTCGGTACGGTCACCATCATTATTAGTTGTGGCAATATTGCCATTATCTTCACGGCTATCGGCACGCAGGCCAGCAGCCACAGACCAATCTTGATTTAAACGGTGTCGCCAGTCTACTTCTGCAGCTTCGGTATCGATGCCTTGGTTCTGCTGGGTAATATCAAGTTTCACATTGACACTGTCATGCTCAGTGAGAGGTAGACTAATGCCGCCACCATACTGATTGGTATCGTAGCTTACCAATTGACCTGGAGCAGAGAAGCCATCTTGACGGCGTCGCATATAGAAATGACCATTACCATCGTTGTCAAAACCAACATCGCTTAAACGGAAGCCACTTTCAATTTGATAGGCATTGGCCGATTTATCATTGTCGACAGTTGAGGCTGTTGAAGCAAAGGTAAAACCGCCATCAAGTGAACCATTACTACTTACTCCAGGTCCTTTGGTAGTTGCCGCTTCCAGGCGTAAATAGGTTTCTGGTGTTTTACTAAACAACACATCAAAGCCGTTTAAGTTTTGATCGTTATTGGCTGTTTGCTGATGTGAGCTGGTCACACCCAAGCGAACATTATCATTCAACCAATGGGTGGCACGACCACCGACAGCTAAATCACTAAAGTCTGTCATTGTGCCGACATATTCGTAATTGACCACCAGGTAAACAGGGTGGCCAGCATAGTTACCGGCACGCACCAATTGACTATCATCAGCGGTTGACGGCAACGGTCGGGTTAATACGATTCGACCTTGAACGGCATCTTCTTGGTAGTCTTGACCTGCGACCAAGGAATTAACACTCAATACAATGCCGGAGTCTTTATCACGAACTTCTACTTGCACGCGTTCTGAGCCAGTGACGATATCTTGATTTTGTAAGTAATACAGCGAGCCACCAGTACCACGAAACTCCTCATGTGAAGCTTGTGTGCCTGGCTCTGCTGCAAACACATTCAGTTGAGTTTTACTGTCATTGTTTGAGGTGAAACTTTCGCTATTCCAATCTATTACTGCACCATACAAGCCACGATTGATTTGGGCTAAATCAGTTTCTTGCTGCACGATTTTAAAATTACCCCAGGTCGCATGGGAGCGTTCATCTTCAATCTTAGCGTAGAACTTACCTTGCGTAGGTGCATCTTCGACCAGTGTGCTGTCATCACCATAAGTAGGGTAATAAGCGGTGTCATCCAAGCGACGTAACAAGCTACGTGGGTCTTTATCCATGATGGTTGAAAACAGCTGACTAAATTCTTGTTCACGGGTATCAGCGCTTGCTGTCACCGTATATTTATCACGCCACTTGCCTTTGGTATAAAACGCTAAACGGCCATCAACAAAGCTACTGTTATCCAAATGACGATCTTGGCTAACTTCCAGTGCTGCAGCATTGGCATGGTAGCGTCCTGCCGTTACATCGATAATACCGACATAGAACCAATCCTCTGTTTTAAGTTCTACATCACGCCAAAATAGTTCACCATCACCTTGCGCATTCAAGGCGGCGACCTCAATGGTATGTTGGCCATGGGGTATGACCTGTTGTGAGACAAACTTACCTTTATCATCAACGGGAATAGTTTGTCCCATCAGTACAACTTGATGTTGAGCAGGCACATTTTCCCCATGAACCGTAATAGAGCCACCTGAAATAGCGATATTTTGTTGCTCTAAACGATTGTTACCATAGGCAAGCCAGCGGTTTTGAGAATCAGCTATCTGATCATCAGCTGGCACATTATGTTCAACCACTTTTGATAGCGGCAATGCGGTTGTTTGATCATAACGTCCCTGAGCATCATAAACTCGAACCACATATTGCATATTTCGAGGTGCATCAGCAGAGACAGTCCATTCGCCCTGCATGGCGTCATCTAGGGCAATAACGGTTAAAGGTTGGCTCTCAACCGATCGCGCTGCTGAGAAAATACGTACTTCAGCCCGTTCAAGCCAGGCTAAATAGTTACTATAGGCTTGAAATGTAATCAGCTCACCAGATTGTGCGGTGGCAGGCCATGCACTGCCGTTCAACATCGGTTTGACTGATAAATTGTCATATTGCAGACGAATATCTGTTTTTGCGAGCGCAACATCAGTACAACGCTGAATATCTTCGCCATCTTGCTGGCCACCATCGACAGCTTGGCCATCTACACTAATTCGAAAACCACCAGCAACCGGAGCAATAGATTGTAGTTCACCGCCACAAATTTGCTGACGATTCATCGTCGGTGTCGTTATCGTTGTTGCTTTGCCTGCTGTTACTTGGTTATACCAAATGGCCACATCAACCCGACGATTCTTGGTCATTCCAGTGGGTGTTGAATTATTAGCAACTGGCTGACTAGCACCTTTACCGCTGACGGTAATCGCACCGGCAGATAGGCCCAACGTTTGTTGAAAATAATCGGCTACCGCTTGTGCTCGTGCCTCAGATAATGTCTGGTTATCTTTAAACCAACGTTGAGTTTGTACTGATAAAGACTGGCTATCGGTATGACCGGTAATATGTAAACGCACGCCTGTTTTATCTTTTAACTGTTCAACTAAACTGGCAACGCGTTTAACAATCTCACCATCAACTGTTGCTTTTGCAGATGAAAATTGTGGCGATGGTGTGGTGACTTTCAGCTGTACAGCCTGCATTTCATCGGCAGAATAAACCGTATTAGATACTGTCGGTACCGGGGGTAATGCCCATAATGTCACCGTAGAGCGTGGCAATACCTGCTCTGTATTTTCTGCCACATCGCTATAACGTAGTTGGCTGTTATCTGACATTGCCGCTTGTTGACGCCATTCCGGCTGCTGACACTGTGACTGTCCTTGTTGATCATCAATAGGGCAGGATTGTTCTGCTTGTGCAGCCGTTAAAACTAACATTGATGCCGACATCATTAACCATAATAGAGAGCTATTCATTATTTAGCCCTCCCGGTTGCAGACTCACGAACCAGCAGTTCCTGCTCAATGGTCAAAGCATAATGATCACAATCACAACGTTGCCATAACTGGGTCAGCTTGTCGGCAAACAGTTGCTGGCGTTGTCCAGCTTCCGCTTTATCCTCACCAAACTGCATGGCATAACTTAAACGTAATTGTGATGGTTGTTGCTTTAAAATCTCCAGCAACTCATCTAATTGCTGAGTTGCGACCGACGTTAAATCATCACCGTCAGCAGTAAATGCTGCGGCATCAATATCAATCCGTAACATGCGATGTAATGCAGCACCAAAGTTAAGCTTAACTAACTTACCGCGAGTTAAGCGTACTACGCGAGGGTTCTCAGTCGTCACTCTATAGCCTGATGGTAAGGTACGTTCATCGAGCTTCATGATGAAGTTAGAACCGTGTAACTCGTTGGGAACATCAGCACAGGCTATATGGAAGCGACCATAGTTATCTGTGCTGATTAATAAACCACGTGGAGTCACTACTCGCACACCTGCTAAGCCAGGCTCACCATCATCTTGATAACCATTGATGTTTTTATCATCAAAAACCTTACCAATCAGATCACTACAGTCGAAGAGAGGGTCGGGAATAACGCGAACTGTAGCTAAACCAACATTTGATACCCGAGCATTAATCAAAGCATTGCTGGCCCAAGCCTGATTGACGTAATTACCTTCACCGACTCCCGAGCCAATAATCAAAATCAACTGGATCGTTTTCATGTCACCATTGGGAGCGAAGGTTTGATTCAACCAGGTTAAGCCTCGGCCATTAACAATAGGCTCAACCTTAATGCCATCAATCATTGCTGAACCAGCAACATATTTGAAACCGGCTGGAATTTGATCTTTTAGGGCAATATCAGACAGCGTTGCAGCTAAAGTGTTGGTTGCCGTAATGGTATAAGGCACCAGCTCACCACGTACCACATCTTGTTTTGGTGTGGTTTTAGCAATAATGATTGCACCTTCCAAAATAGGATCAATGGGCAAGTGGTTATTCACGACACCGACACCGGCAAGTGTCAGGGTGAAATCAAAATAATGAACCGTTGCCTGAGCCGTTGTGGGCGCATTAGCTTGAGTTTGGATGGCATCAATGTTGGGTGCTACGTCTGCTACCGGAGTGTAAGGCCCAGCAGTAACAGGAATCATCGAGGAAGGTTGAGGTAAGTAACCTGCTGGATAGTTAGATATTTCTAAACTATAACCACCATCACCTGGACAGCCTCCTGGAGCGGGATTAATCAATAAAAATTGGTAGAAACCAGTTACACCTGTTACTTGAGGATTGTTGGCGCCGACCAAACAATTATTATTAACAGCTGTACCACCATTTAATAACTGAATAGTGACCCCGCTCACAGCTTGGCGTGTAATCGCGTCATAAATCACACCAGACGGATCGAGTGGCAAGCTTTGCTCTTGAGTATTTGTCCCTGATGTTAGGGTTAAATTATTAAGTGAGCCACCATTGTTATTACCACCAGCAGGATTAGCTGTGTCATCAACTACGTCATTGGTAAATGCTGCACCAGCTTCATTAACAACAGGAGAGCCTAAAATGGCTCCAGTAGTTGGTTCTGTAAACTGAACTTGATAGCCCGAGCCTGGTGCCAAACCACTAAAGGAATAAAAGCCACTCGCATCAGTGCTCATTGACTTGATTAGCTGCCCATTCAGAAATAAACCGACATTCCAATTTTCGACAACCGTTTCACCGGCATCTAATATCCGATCATGGTTGAGATCTCGCCAAACATGGCCTTCAACAGCAGCAGCTTCAGCAACGGTAACGGGATCTGCATCTTCATTATTACCATCAAAACCTGGTGGCTCATTACCGCCGGAGATAACCACATTGTTGATCAGTATCTGTCCAGCCAAACCATTAGCAACGGCGACTTGTAAGCGAATGGTTGAACCAAGCCCACCATTCGCGGTGATAACTTGATTACTGTTACAGGTCACGACTTGGCCTGATACTGAACACAGCCAATCGCCTGTTGTTGGCCAAGAAAAAGCGGTAATACCGGCAGGTAAAGTATCAATAATCATTATCGTGCCACTGGTCGCCAATGTGCCGATATTACTTGGACTAATGGTGTAGAAGTTAGTGTTTGAATCTTCAGCAAAACTATTAGGACTATGGGTTTTAACCACCGCTAAATCCACGGCTGCATTGGGTACTTCAGCAAAGTTATTATCCCCCGATACGGTATCGCTACCGGTTAATGCAATAACTGAAATCACACTTGGTGTGCTAGCCACATTAGTCACCGTGCCACCAAGGCTACCAGCCACTGTTAGGCCATTAGTCGTTCCCGTTGGTTGATTAGGCTGAGTGACAGCATAGGTTCCCTCTGGCACATTATTAAAACTATAGGCACCATCATTGCTGGTCGAGGTCGATAATGAAACGGCATTACCATTGATATCTGTTCCGGTCAGATTTATCGTTTGACCACCTATGCCATGGTCGGGCCCATTGATTGCACCATTGTTATCGTAATCAAGAAAGACGATTCCTGAAATACGGCGACCATTCGGAATTTCGGCAAAATTATTGACTGCTGATACCGTATTCGGTGGCAAAATAATGGTCGATATTTGGCTAGGCAAACTAGTAACGGCTGTTGCTGTGCCTGCAGTTCCACCATTGGCAACTGTTCCCGCAATAGTTAAACCATTGGTGGTATTAGCGGGTTGTGATGATTCACGTATTGAGTAAGTGGCTGGTGCTAAGCCGGTAAAACTGTAGCCACCATTAGCATCGGTTATGGTGCTGGTGATGACAGTGCCACCACTATTTAATAACTCAATCGTTACGCCACTAATACCGGTATCGGCACCATTTTGTGTACCGTTGTTATTTTGATCTAGAAAGACCAGTCCGGAGATCGTTGAAGGTGCAACCTCAGCAAAATTATTACCGGCACTGCCGCTGACTGCGCCAGCAGTATATTCAGCTAGTTGTATATTGCTGATGTTACTCGGTAGCGTTGCAATATTTGTGGCCGAACCAACTAGATCTGTACCAGTAACCACAGAGCCTGCTGGCGGAGTGGTAATCGGGCCTGCCGTAGTAATCCCGTTATTGGTACCAGCAGGTTGGCTAGGTTCACAAACAGAGTAACTGCCTTGGCCTAACCCTGAAAAAAGGTAATTACCTAAAGTATCGGTATTAACTGTTTCAAGTAAGGGGGCAGAACAATTGATTCCGTCATGTAACTCAATGCTAATCCCTGCAAGAGCCGTATCGGTACCGTTATCAAAAACACCGTTTGGCGTGACATTATTATCTTTAAAAACGTTACCTGAGATAAAGCCTAATGGGCTGATTAACAAGCTACTGTTAGCAGGTTGTTGGTTATTGCCTACCGATGTTTTTAGGCTGCCGGCAGGGATAGTATTGATATGCTCACCAGCGGTTAAGCCGGTCACATCCACACTAATGGTACAGCCACCAGCTGGAATAGATGCACCGTTGGCATAACTTACTGTGCCTGCCGCAGCGCTTGCAGTTACGACTCCTGGACAGGTTTTCACTACATTAGGTGTGCCAGCGACGACAATGTTGCCCGGCGCTGTTGGTAGAGTGTCAACAAAAGCACTGCTTAAGGTTATGGCTTGATCGTTGTCGTTTTCAAACACAAGGGTCAGTGTTGAGGTGCCGCCAGCAGGAATAACGGCTGGACTAAACTGTTTATCAATACCGGGTGGTGTTGAAATAATGAGTTCGGCACGGGTTGGTTCTTCATTGGTCACCCCTTGGTTGGTAGTGACATCATTGGCGGCGATGGTATTTATATAGCTACCGGAGATATTACTTAATACATCAACGGTCACGGTACAGAAGCTTGCTGATGGAATGGTGGCACCGGTTAAACGAAAGCTAGTTGCAGACGCTAAGGCATCAACAAAGCCATTAGCACAGCTTGTGCTGGCATTGGGGGATTGAGCAATGACTAAGCTTGTTGGCAAGACATCGGTCAATGTGCCGCCGGTTAAATCCTGAGTGTTAGGGTTATCAAGCCGCAGCGTCAATGTAGTTACAGCACCTGGTAATGCTGATGCGCTTGCTGTAGTAAAACTTACCGGATCACCGGCATCTAATGTTTTATTGGCGAAGGCTTTATGAATTACTAACGATGCTTTTGCCAATAAGGTGTCACTAGTTGGCTGTGAGTTGGTGACCGGTTTACCACCTGCTGTTGCTGTGACATCTCCGGCAGGGATGATATTAATGTATTCACCTTGTGTTGCGACCAATACATCAATCTCGGCATAACACGACTGTGCCGTCGGGCCTGACGAAGCAATGATGTTACCGCCTGTTATTTGTACTTGGTTATTCGCTGGCGAACTGACTGTTGCTCCGGTACAGGTAGTGGTTGGGTTGGCGCCACTTGGCACAGTCACACCAGAAGGTAATGTATCGATCACCGCTAGATCAGCCACAGGCTGTGAGGTTGGATTGAAAAAAGTAATTCGCAATCGAGAACGCTGGCCCGGTTCTACTATATTTGGAGTGAATTTTTTAACTACACCAATATTGCTTTGCGTGGTTAAACTGGTAGTTGCTTGGCCGGTATTGCTTAAACCTTGATCAGTATTAATGGCTCCGATAGGAATAAAGTTCGTTATTCCGCCCACAGCATTCGATGTGACATTGGCTGAAACTGTACATGATGAGTTGGCTGGCAACGATACGCCAGATAAGCCAATAGATGTTCCACCCGAAACGGCGGTTACTACACCACCTGTACAGGTGGTGTTTACATTGACGGTAGCTGCTAGCGCCATGCCATTTAAAGTAGCGCCGCTAGTGCCATCTACGGTGAAATAATCAGTGACAGACATATTACTAACGGCGGTATTGCCGTTAGTAAAGGTAATGGTTAATTGACTGGTCTCGCCGGGGAAGGTCAATGTACTTGGGCTGGTGGCCTTCGATACGCTAATGGCGGTAGCGGGCTGATTGGTCAGCGTTGCAGATACTGCAGCAACATTGATTATCCCGCCATCTGCGCTGATATTGCCACTGGGAATCGTATTGACCCAGTTTGTGCCACCTGTGGCAATGACATCAAACAACACATCACAAGAACCTAATCCGGCAATGCTCGCTCCATTCATAGTGATGGTGCTGGCACCGGCCGTTGCTGAACTGAATACTGGCGCACCGGCACAACTGGTACTGGCATTAACTGGGCTGGCTAATACCATGCCGGTTGGCAAGGGATCGCTGACAGCCACATTGGTTAAGGCCACTGCACCACTATTACTTAAACGAATAGTGACACGAGATTGGCCACCACTGGCAACAGTGGCTGGAGTAAAGCTTTTGACTGACGCTAAAGCAGATAAGTAGACCAGGCGAGCGGTATTTGAGTTAACAGCACTAATTGCTGCTGTAGTGCCATCAGCATAAGTCTGATTTGCTGCCAGCGATGCTATATTGTCATAGGTTCCTGCCGGACCAATTACATCGACATTAACCACACAGCTACCGGTACTACCTGTTCCATTATTCGCTCTTGCTGGAATGGTGCCGTTATTTAAAGCTAAGGAGCTGGTGCCTGCCACGGCAGTGACAGTGCCTCCACAAGTCGTTGATGCATTAGCTGGATTCGCTACTTGCAATTGCCCTGCTGCACCAATTGGGAAGGTATCCGTTAGGCCGACATCGGTGAGAGGATTGGCTGAAATATTAGCCAAGGTAATGCTTAATGTAGCAATCGTACCCTCGGAAAGAGTGACCGTGCTGGTGGTATTATTAAATCGTTTAGTGGCACTCAACACTGTGGTTTCAGTGACCGTATTGCTCGGCAAGGAATTAACAGATGAACCATTACAAATGTTGCCACCACCTGGGTTGTAACAAACTTCACCCGCTGCAATGGTATTCACGGTAGAAATATTATCTGCAGCAGCTACATCAACCATGGCCCAAAATGTCACGGTACAAGCGCCTGGGTTATTGGCATCAGTTCTGGCTGGTAATGTGGCTATGGTAAATTGGGCAGCTGGGTCAGCTAAAACACTGGTTTCTGTTAAGCCGCTACAACTTGTTCCCGTTAATGACGGGGCGAAGTTATTGCCATTAATTGTGCCGGTTAAATAACGAAAGTTAGCCGGTAACGAATCATTGATCGCGACATTACTTATTATTGAATTAGAGAAGTTCTGTACTGTCACGGCATATTGAACGGGGTTACCGGGTGCAGCACTCGTCGGAGAGGCTGTTTTTAATACGCGTAGCGTGTCAGCAACTAATACCGATGCACTGCGTGACTGACTGATTATTGAAGCATCACTAACATTAACGGCACCTTCGGCAATCGTATTGGTATAGGTAATTGGAACTTGCGTCGTTTGTGCGGCGGCAGTAAAGTCGACTGTAATCGTACATGAACCGTTGGCAGGAATAGTATTACTGCCAGTTAACTCAATACCTTCGCCACTACCGATTACTGCAACAGCACCACCACAAGTGGTTGAACCGCCGGTTGCAACCAGTCCAGATCCTAGTATGCCGGCACCATTGAGTGCATTTGCGATGCCAGCACTAATGCCATCAATTGGGTTATCAGCAAAACTAGTAATCGTTAAATTAGCATTAGCTGCATTACTTAAGGTAACGGTGAAACTATCTGCTTCGCCACTTGATAGTACTGAATGGGCGAAGGCCTTAGTCACCGTCAACGGCGATTGCACGGTGACCGAATCAGTAGCATCTGCTGCCGCTGGAAGACCAATGTTATTGGTAAAACCGGTACTTTTATTAATCCTATTGGTTTGTGCTCCAGTAGAAAAGGCACCATTAGTACTATTAGCTTCAACTTGAACAGTTAAAGTACAGCTACCATTAGTAGCTCCTGACTTTGCAGGAATGGTGCCGGTTGCTGTGACGCTAACGGCTCCAGCGACAGGATTAAATGTTGGTGCAGTACCACCATTATTACAACTTGCCGTTGCACTAGGTGTGCCAGCAACTTTAATGAGTGCCGAGCCCAATACAGGAAAAGTATCGGTAATCGAAAAGCCCTCAATGGCAACAGAGTTAGTATTAGTGAGGGTGATGGTTAGGGTTGAAGGATTATCTCCCAACCTTAACGTTCCAGCGGCAATATTTTTGCTGATAGTTGGTTTGGTTAAGGCCAGGACATTAATGCTTTGACTCACTGCCCCTGAGTTAGTAACTGCACTGCCGTCAGTGCCTGTTACTGCAGCATCAGCAATTTGATAGGTATAAGTGGCGCTATTGCCGGTAGTTGAACCGGCGATGACAGGAATAATAATCGCACAAGTACCGTCAGTGTTATTTGCTCTGGCCGGAATCGAGCCGTTAATTAGGTTAATTGCTTGACTATCTTATAGTCGCAGTTAATGTACCTGCACCAGCACCGGTTGAAGGCCCTGAAGGGTCGGTACATTGATAGCTTGTTCCAGCAGTGATTTTCAAACCATCAGGAAAGCCTGCTGGTAATGCTGAATTAAATGCCACACCGGTAATAGCTGCAGACTCACTACTATTACTTAAGGTGATTTTAAGAGCGGTTTGCTCGCCAGGGAAAATGCTACCTGGTTGACCTGAATCCAATGTAACTGAAACTGTTAATGCGGCTGATACGTGCAGGGGCAGTAACAATAAAATCAAAAAATGGAAAAAAATTCTCACACAACTTCCTTGTTCTTTAGGCACAAAAGTATTCGTGCGACTTTAATCAGTCGCATTTATCACTAAGCTGCCTGTAACGTAATTAATGGGGGAGTGATAGTTGGTATTAAGTAAAATTTATCATCCAGTAAGATACTTTAATCTCAGATTTGTTCAAGCGGTATCTACTACCTTTCAGACAGATTGTTAATACGACTAAACATAAGCTTAACCGTCAATACCCGGTGAAATTTAAGCTATTGTTTACGGGGGAATGTTGTGAAGGAATTTATTCTTATATTTTAATGGTTTAACTTTCTTTTGGGGTGATGGAGAACATTCAGAAAGTGAACAAGTATTCGTAAGAAAAAGTTTATTTTGATAGATTGTTGAGGTACTCTCGGCAACCATTTCATAGTGATGTTATTTGTTAAGAGGCAATAATGGCGATACAAATTATAGGTGCAGGTTTAGGGCGAACAGGGACAACATCGTTAAAAGTAGCCTTGGAAATATTATTAAAGGCCCCTTGTTATCACATGGTGAGTCTTGCCGAACATCCTGAGCATTTAGCGTTATGGCAGGCAGCAGCACAAGGAGATGATGCTAACTGGCCAGCCTTATTTAATGGTTATTCTGCCGTGACAGATTGGCCGGCTTCGGCATTTTATAAACAGTTGATGCAAGCCTATCCAGAAGCAAAAGTACTATTATCGTCACGTGATTCGGAATCTTGGTTTAAGAGTTGTCAGGCCACTATTTTCCCTAAGATCTTATCCACAGAGGGTGACTGGGGTGAAATGATTCGCTCGGTTGTTTTTAATAGCTTTTGTGATGATCTAGAAGATCGAGACCGTTGTATTGCAGCCTATGAACAACATAACGAAGAAGTAAGGAATTATGTGCCGGCAGATCGTTTAATTGAATGGCAGCCTGGTAATGATTGGCAAGCGTTATGTGCTGGCTTAAAACTAGCTGAACCAGATCAAGCTTATCCTTATATCAATAAAACAAAAGACTTTTTAGCTCGAAGTTAAAGACATTAACGTATTTTATGCAGCTTTACGTAGGCTGCTGGGGTCATGTTAAAGCTCTTTTTAAAGGCATTAATAAAGTTTGAGGTGTGGTTGTAACCAGCATGAAAGGCGACTTCACCAATGCTTAACTCATTAATGAGTAGTGACTTTTTAGCCGCTTCTAAGCGACGTTGCTTAATGTAAACCGAGATATTGAGGCCATAGTTGCGCTTAAACTGTCTTTGTAATGTGCTGACACTCATATTGAGCTGTTGAGCAATCTCAGCCAAGGTGTGCAAGCCAGCTACGCTGTTATCTAGTGTTGCCTTTAGTGATTGGCCGCTAGTGTAGTTATCGACACTATCCTTACCTGGTTCACTTGTTACTTGTCGATAGACCTCATCAACACAATAGCCTAACAACTCCATCGTGAGATGTTCTGTGGTTAGATTTTGTGAGAATGTATTTTCGTTATTAAGTTCAATAAGAGCATCTGCTTTGCTGATCGCCTGTTGCTCTGGCTGCCACAAGTAAACATTTTGCTGTTGAAAGATATCGTTGATGACTTGTCGATCAGCTTCAGTTTGGCAACGGCTGGTTAACCATTGTTGCTCGACAAAGATATTGAGCTTTCTTATGTGCATGCCAGCAGTCAGATGGCGAGTCAGTATTTCATCAGTATTATTAACAATGATCGAGCCTTGTACGGCTTGGTCGCTATTATTCGTTAACTGGTATTTGTTGCTGCCAAATGAGTAATCAATCGTGCCAGTAAATAAAAAGTTAAAGCTGATACCTGCAGGAAGTTCAGTGGTTATATTGGCATTTTGTTCTTCGACAGCATCGGTCGCGTGCGATGTCAGCCCATTTTGAAAGGTATTGAAGTGAAACTGCCCCGACATGATCGGTGAAGTGTCTGGTTGGCTGGCATTTTGTTGAATAAAACTCAGTGCTGAGCTTAGCGGCTGAATATCATTCATATAAATATCTTGTTCGGACATTTTCTTAGTTCAACTCTAGTTGACGTAAATTCATAACAGTTTGCGCTATAGCAATAACAGTCTAAATCTTTGTTTTTAATATGAATGGTATTATAAACAAGAATTATTAGCATTTGTAAGTTATTTCATTTATAGAGCGGTTATTTCGTTTCTAGGAGATTGTAAGTGTTTGAAAAAACAAAAGTAATAAAGAAATCAGTGGTGACATTATTAGTCGCCTCTGCATTAGGTAGTAGTTATATCGCACAAGCTGAACAAGTTGTTAGCCAAACACGTGATGAAACAGCAACACTGGAAACGATCAAAGTATTGGGAGCACCAGAGAAGGGCTTCAATGTCGCGATGACCGATGACATGATTGAAAAAACTCAAGCGTCTAGTTTGCAAGATCTTTTTCGTCATGAGCCTTCTATCACTGTGGGTGGCGGACTGCCAGTCGCACAAAAAGTATATGTTCGTGGTTTAGAAGATACCTTGTTAAATGTCACTATCGATGGTGCAACGCAAGCAGGTTATATCTATCATCACCAAGGTCGCATTAATGTCGAACCTGAACTGATCAAAGAAGTAATCGTAAAAGCGGGTGCTGGTAATGCGACCGATGGTGCCGGTGCACTAGGTGGTGCGATTCACATCAAACTAAAAGATGCTAAAGATCTTGTTCGTGATGACCAGCGAGTTGGGGCATTAGTAAAAACGGCCTACCACTCTAATAATGATATGTGGAAAAAGCATGTTAGTGCTTACGGCATGCTGACCGAAGATTTTGGTGTGTTGGCTAGTTTTACAGCGAATGATGCCGGTGATAACTACCAAGATGGCAATGGTGATGAAGTTGATTACAGCAAAATCGATCAACAAAATGTCCGGATCAAGCTGAGCGGTGATATTGCTGAGGGACATTATTTATCATTAAGCTACGAAGAGTTTGATGATGATGGCACTCGTTATGCCAGACCAAATATGGGCGCTTTATTTCACCCTGTTTATCAAAACACGCCAGTTCCACAAAAAACACGCCGTGAATCTTGGGTGGCCAATTATGGCTTTAACCCTGACAGTTCACTGATCGATTTAGATACAACGGTTTATTACAACGACAGCTACTTAACAAAGCAAGGCGATCAATGGGTTGTATTTCCAAACTTTGGAACAGTGTTCACTGATTATTACAATGGTGAAAGTCACGGTGGTGGTGTAGAAAGTGTGGGTATTGATATTCGCAATACCAGTAAGTTTGGTGCGCATGAAATCATCTATGGTACGGAGTATCGTGAAGATGAAGCCTACTTTACGAAGTCTGTAACGGGTATAAATGATGAAGAAACTGAAGTCTTCGCTGTTTATGCACAAGCAGATGTGGAAATAAACGATTGGTTTAGTGTGAGTGCGGGTCTACGCTATGATGATTACGACTATCAAGATAATAATGGTTTTGAAATCGATGACAGTCAATTCAGCCCAAATGCCACATTGAACTTTAATGTAACTGAAAATTTAACATTGCATGGTGGTTATGCACAGGCGTTTAAAGGTGTGAGCAGCCCTGAAACCTTCTTCTTAGAATTCCCTTTCCCAATTCCGGGTTCACCGAATGGAAGAACGCTACAAAGTTATAACGGTGCCGATACTACAGCTGGTGGTTTTGGCGTTGGTGAGCTTAAAGCTGAAGAATCCGATAATATCGAGGTTGGCTTTAAATATGAAGGTGATAACTTTGCTGCCAGTGGTGAAATCTTTAGACAGCGTGTTGATAATACACAGGTTGTAGATGCAGGTTCTGCTACTCGATACAGCTACTTAGATACGGTTGAATCAACAGGTTATGCCTTACGAGTTGCTTATTTCTGGGATGAGATTACAGCGAACCTGGGTGTATCAGAAACCAAGCCGGAATTAGGTAATGCTCCATTAGGCAGTGGTGAAATGGGCGTTGGTACAGCTTATGGTCGTACTTGGACTACCGGTTTGGAATATAGCCCTGTCTTTAATATCACTATGGGCTGGAATGCTCGATTTGTAGAAGAGTTAGATTTTGTGCAAGATGGCCAAGATGATAAAGCCGGGTACGGAGTGCATGATGTTTATGTGCAATGGACGCCAACAGATCGCATGAAAGTGGGCTTAGCGGTGAGTAACTTATTTGATAAGTATTACTATGATCAAGGGACGTTCTATTCGCAAAGTAATACATCGGATCCTATAGGTTTAGCAGAGCCTGGTCGTGATGTACGAGTTTCATTTAGCTATGAGTTCTAAGCCGATTTGAAACTTTTTCCTATTTTGCCCACCTTAATGGTGGGCTTTTTAGTTTTTGGAGTGGGCAGTTTTGAATGAAAAAAAATGGTTAACGAACTGTATTATTGCACTGTTTATGTGTGTGATATGTGTGCAAGCAACTGCTGAAATCACCATCACAGACATTGCTGGTAGAACAGTAACATTAGATAAACCAGTGAATAAAGTGGTGTTGGGCGAAGGCCGTTTTTTAGCTGTCCTCGGTGTTTTAGGTATTGAAAATCCTGTTTCTCATGTTGCAGGCATGATGAATGAGTTTCGGTTGTTTGATCCGGCAGGTTATCAACAATACCAAAAATCGTTTCCAGAGGTAGATGCTGTACCGAACTTTGGTCATACCAGTGAAGATAGCGTCAGTGTTGAGAAGATCATTCTCTTAAATCCAGATGTCGCGATATTTGGCTTGAATGGTCATGGCCCAGGTGCACGATCGAAACATATTACTGATCGTTTAGAGGCGGCTGGGATTCCTATTGTCTTTATCGACTTTAGACAAGATCCGGTTAAAAATACAGTGAAAAGCGTTGAGATTGTCGGTGAAGTAATGGGCCGTAAGGATGCAGCTCAAGCTTATGCCGAGTTGTATAACTCCGAGCTGAAAAAAGTCACTGATGGTATCTCAACCATTACTCAACAAGACTATCCATCCGTATTGTTTGAACTACGTGCTGATATGGCACAAGAATGTTGTATGACAGTGGCTGAAGGCTTATTTGCTGATATGGCAGAAGTGGCCGGTGGCACCAGTGTGGCGAAAGGATTATTACCCGGGCCAATTGGCCAGCTTAGTTTTGAGCATGTGATTAACTCAGACTTTGATGTTTATATCGGTTCGGCAATAGGTTCAATGTTGGATCTAGAAAATCAAGATAGTTATAAGCGTTTACTACTCGGTACAGGTGTTGATAAATCTACTGCCGAAGATTCACTTGATACTTTGCTTAATAGAACTGGTTTTTCAGAAATGGCCGCGATTAAAACGCATCGTTCTCATGCTATCTGGCATCACTTTTATAACTCGCCGTTAAATATCTTTGCCATCCAAAAAATGGCGCAATGGTTTCATCCACAGTTATTTTCAGATTTAGAGCCAGAAAAAGTGCTCGATGAATTATTAGCAAACTTTGATGGTGTTGATTTATCAGGTAATTACGCCGTTTCAAATTAAATTAGGATAATGAAATGTTCCAAGCTCAGACTACGGTCCAGGCACAAAAAGCCGACAAATACATTAAAACGTTAGCCAAGCATTTTTCTAAAAAAGTAACAGTAGAAAATAATGAAGGCGTTAGTAAAATCATCTTTTCAATGGGCACATGTAAGATGACCTTGAACAATGACACCATAAGCTTACATTGTGAGTCATCGCATCAAGATGGGCTAGAGGTGGTGAAAGATATTATCTCTAGTCATCTTATTATGTTAAAAGAGCTGAGGAGTATCTCTATTGAATGGCAAGATGAGATGCTAATCAAGGATTAACAGTGACAACAACAGCTTCTTTTGACTACTTAAAAAAGTCTCGTCAAAAAACAGGTTTAATTTTGGTAGCGGCCTTACTGCTATTGCTTAGTTTGTTTTTTGATATTGCGACAGGGCCGGGTGAGTTTTCACTATCAGAGATATGGCAGGTAATTTTTCAACCTGATGCTCTGGGTGCACGAATGAATATCATCATTTGGGATATCCGTATTCCAACGGCATTAATGGCGGTGTTAGTCGGGGCCATGCTCAGTGCTGCCGGTGCTGAAATGCAAACCATCCTAAATAATCCGTTGGCTGATCCGTTTACCTTGGGTATCTCATCAGCAGCTAGTTTCGGTGCAGCGGTTGCCATAGTTGTAGGCGTGGAAACGATCCCGATTTTTGGTGAAGGTTTGATTACCGTCAGTGCGTTTAGTTTTGCTTTAGCAACGGCCTTGTTTCTTTACTTATTCACTCGACTACGCGGCTCTACCAGTGAAACGATGGTATTAGTAGGCATCGCCTTGCTATTTGCCTTTAATGCCTTACTGAGCTTATTGCAGTACACCGCGACCGATGCTCAACTGAGTCAGATCGTGTTTTGGATGATGGGCTCATTAGGCCGTTCAAACTGGGTAAATATCACGGTATGTTTTGCCGTGTTGTGTTGCGTGATGCCAGTATTTTTCTACCGTAGTTGGGCATTAACTGCGTTACGGATGGGTGATGATAAGGCGGCTAGTTTAGGCATTAATGTCAAAAGGCTACGTATTGAGATGTTGTTAGGCGTTTCACTGTTAGCAGCTACTGCGGTTTCTTTTGTAGGCACCATTGGTTTCATTGGTTTAGTGGGGCCACATATTGCACGAATGATAGTTGGAGAAAATCAACGCTTCTTCTTACCGATGTCGATAATTTCTGGTGCATTGATCATGTCGCTGACATCGATACTGAGTAAGTCGATCACAACCGGCGTGGTTTATCCGGTAGGGATTATTACTGCATTAATCGGTATTCCATTCTTTATTAGCCTTATCCTGACCGTGCAAAGAAGGAGCTGGCATTGAGTTTAACAATTAAAAATCTCAGCTTTTCCTATCCTGATAAGGCAGTACTAAAGAATATTTCTCTTTCAAACTTACCTAAAGGTAAGTTAACGGTACTTTTGGGGCCAAATGCTGCTGGTAAAAGTACCTTTTTCCGTAGTTTGGCTGGCTTGGTTGATGCAGATTATGAGCAAATACTCATTAATGATGAAAGCTTGAGTGAGTTAACCGCAGCAGAGCGAACCCAGCGTGTTTGTTATATGCCACAAATATTCTCTACTCAAGCGATGTTAACGGTGTTTGAAGTGGTGTTATTGGCCCAAAAACAACTGAACTCCTGGTCAGTGACTGAAGAAGATGTTCAGTCCGTAGATGCGCTATTAAAGCAGTTTGAAATCGAACATCTAGCTCAACGTTATATCAGTGAGCTATCAGGTGGTCAGCAGCAACTAGTCTCTATTTGTCAGGCAATGGCCCGGTCAGCTGAATTATTTTTACTCGACGAGCCAACCAGTGCGTTAGATTTAAGGCATCAACTTCAAGTGATGCAGCGTCTGAAAGATGAAACTCAACAGCGTGATGTCATCACGATCATTGCTTTGCATGATCTTAGTTTGGCTGCTCGCTTTGCCGATAACATTCTGTTAATGAAAGATGGCAAATTACAGGGCCATGGCGAGACCGAATTTATGTTTTCTTCGCCATTGATTGAAGATATTTACGGCATTGAAATAGAGTTATTTCGTAATTCTAAAGGTTCGTTGGTAGTGACGTCAGAGCTTAAATAACTACTTTGGAACTGTTATTGTTTTATTTAACTCCCAGCTGTACAGCCAGTATTGCTGTACAAATACCAATAAAAATACCTATAGCTATGGAATATAGCCTATCGGATCTTTTAGACCGAAACTCTGCGAAATATAGTTCTCCCTTAGTTGTTGAATGAAACATATCTAACTCAGGGTTAATGGTCTTTCTTGAACTTGTAAAGTTATTTACTTTCTTCTTCCCCGTAGCACATGAATATAATATTGAGGCGAGGAGTTTTTCATCATCTTTCCCATACGAAAACTCATGTCCGATGTAACCAGAAATACAGAGCTGTGCTAAGGGGTAATAGTCTTTGTAATTAGAAAACTTCTTATCGATAAGAGGCATTAACTCCGCTAAGGAAGCTTCTCTATTTTTTATAATGTATTTTAGTATCGAGTGTGCAGGTAACTTCATATAAATTTGATTGTCTGCTTTTCGATTAAATGTATTCTTATATTCAAAGTGCCAACATCTGCTCAAGGTTTATAAGTCTAACTCTTTCAAGTTCATTTGCCGACGACTTATCAGCTTGGGTGTTATATCCCCAGGTAGCAAAAAAGAGTTTGATTGCATCGAGTTGATGATCATTTATTACATTAAGCAAAGTAGGCAGTCGATCTTCGACAAATAAAATGTCCTGTTCAGGGTGTTGTCTTGCTAAGTGTTTCAATACTTGCTGCTTACTTAATTTGCGATCGAGGCCGTAAATTTTCTCAGCCGGAAATTCGATACCGTTACTGGCAAAAATCTGGCTGACAAAACGTTCTTGTTTAGTGGTGATAATGTAACTATTTTTCTTATCCAGTTGTTGTAGCTTTTCCTTTATACCTGGGAATAGTGGATTTTTAGCCATCCAGCCAGCTAAATCCTGTTTTATCCACAGATCACGAGTATCACCAAAGCGTTGCTTTAGTTTGTCGGTATTGAGCTCATCACGATTAATAATGTGTTTGATTTGATTGTTGAAGTTAATCAATACATGGTCGGCGCTATGGCCTTCATATAAGGCGCGCATGATTAAAATAGCTTCATAACCTGTTTCCATCACCGGCCTGACAAGGCGGAATAATGAAATAAGTTCTTCGGGGGCTTCTTCTGGCATTTCAGGCCAGATTTGGGTGGCTACTTTCCAGCCGGTGATAGCTGTTTCGATAGCACTATCACAGATAACACCATCGAAATCTAATGCATAAACGGTCATGACAAATATAACTTCCTATAACAAGCAATGCTTGGCAAAGTCGCCAGCTTCATTGGCTGTCCAATCACCTTTTGGTTGTTCCTTCATGCTGGCACACCACTTATCGCTGCCGACTTCAGGTGTGCAGGCTGACAATGAAAGGGCAAAACAGGCAGCAACGAGGGCTGTGAACAGTTTTTGTTTAGCTGTCATGATGTTTCCTTGGGTAAATGGCAGTGATTAGTTACGGGAAAAGACCAGTTTGCCACCATAAATGGTGTGGCTGACTTCATTATTAAAGAACCAGCCAGCAAAGGGGCTGTTTTTACCGGCACTGACAAAGTCATTGGGTTGGCATTCATTATCGGCATTGGGGTTAATAATGCAGATATCGGCTTGACTGCCGATCTTTAGTTGGCCGGCTTCGATGCCTAGGATATTGGCAGGTTGGTTGGTTAGGCTAGCTATCGCTTGATTTAAATTAAGCTCTTCATCATTAACCAGCTTTAAACTCAGCGGCAATAAGGTTTCTAAGCCTGAAATGCCGGGTGAGGTTTCGGCAAAAGGACCTAATTTGGCATCTTTAGCCAGCGGTTGATGGTTGGAGCTAATCGCTGTGATAACGCCATCACGTAAACCTTGTTGTAGTTGTTCACGATCACGAATGGTACGTAATGGCGGAATGACATGACTTAAGCTATCAAAGTTGCCAATATCGTGTTCGCATAAATGTAAGTGATGGGCGCTGACATCAGCAGTGACATTTAGACCTCTACTTTGAGCATCGGCAATCATAGTGACTGCTCTACCTGTGGATATATTCTGAAAGTGAGCACGTACTCCAGTTTGTTCGATAAGTAGTAAGCTTTTGGCAACAGCGATGGTTTCAGCGGTTTCAGGTATGCCGGCTAGGCCGAGGCGAGCACTGACGGTGCCTTCATGAACACAGCCTTGATTTTGTAACCAAGGATCGGCGGCATTAATAAATAGAGTCAGATCGAGTGTGGCGGTATATTCCATCGCTCGACGTTGAATGACACTGTTTTTTATTTCAGATAAACCATTGCTAACACCGACACAGCCGGCAGCTTTTAAAGCGGCCATCTCGGTGAGTAATTCACCTTTTAGGTTCTGGGTTAAAGCACCAATGGTTAATATCATGGCGCGATTGGCTTTTTTGGCTTCATCTTCAATTAATTCAATCACTGCCGGTGAATCAATAATTGGATCAGAATCAGGCGGTATTACCAAGCTAGTGATGCCACCTGCGATAGCGGCATGGGTTTCACTGGTGATCGTTGCGGTGTGCTCTTGACCGGGCTGACGTAAGCGAGCACAGAGGTCAATTAGGCCGGGACAAACAATGTGATCGGTAGCATCGATAGTGTGATCGGCGACAAAGTCATCATGGCGCTCGGTGACGGCGATAATTTTGCCATCTTCAACTAATACATCGTGTTGGCCATCAATATTACTGGCAGGATCAATGACACGGCCATTACTTATACGAAGCTTCATGCTACAACCTCTTGTTGTTCTGATTGGGAGCCTAAGGTCATTGACATCACTGCCATGCGAACGGCAATGCCATGAGTTACTTGTTCTAAGATCACCGACTGTGGGCCATCGGCAACGGCTGATGCGATTTCAACACCGCGGTTTATTGGACCGGGATGCATCACAATGGCATCAGGCTTGGCTAGGGCGAGTTTTTCTTCACTTAGCCCGTAACAGTCGAAGTATTCACGGGCACTCGGTAATAATGCACCTTCCATCCGTTCTAGTTGTAAGCGCAGCATGATGATGACATCAACATCTTTTAGTCCGGCTTCCATATCATGATAAACATGCACACCTAAGGTTTGGCAGTCGGATGGTAATAATGTTTTGGGAGCAATGACGCGAATTTCACCGACACCGAGTGTGGCCAGCGCTTGAATTTGTGAACGAGCCACCCGTGAATGCAAAATATCGCCAACGATAGCAACACGTAAATTTGGAAAGTGTTGTTTATGACGGCGAATGGTGAACATGTCTAACATTGCTTGCGTTGGGTGGGCATGACAGCCGTCACCTGCATTGATCACACTGACATGAGGAGCGACATGTTGAGCAATAAATTCGGCAGCACCACTTTGTGCATGGCGAACAACAAACATATCGCTATGCATTGCTTCCAGGTTGTGCAGAGTATCTAGTAAGCTTTCACCTTTGGATGTTGCAGAGGTGCTGATGTTGAGATTGATCACATCGGCAGATAAGCGTTTGGCTGCAAGTTCGAAGGTGGTACGGGTACGAGTGCTATTTTCAAAAAACAGGTTGACGATGGTTTTGCCTCTTAATAAAGGGACTTTTTTAACCTGTTGATGGGATATGCTAGAAAACTGTTCAGCACGATCCATTATTTCCGTTAATAGAGGGCGTTTCAGGCCTTCAATGGTTAGAAAATGACGTAGTTGACCGTTGTCGGTGAGTTGACCACTGCTCATTTATTCGCCTCCATTAGTGGTAAGTTCAAGGTGTAAACCATTGTCATTGCTAAGTTTGATGTGCTGTTGCTCGGTTAAGTTAATGCTTTTACCAATAATGTCAGCCTGGATCGGTAATTCGCGACCATTGCGTTTAATCAGCACACCTAAGGTGACACTCGCTGGTCGGCCATAATCAAAGATTTCATTCAATGCGGCTCGAATAGTGCGGCCACTATGTAAAACATCATCAATTAATAATAAGTGACGATCATCGACATTAAACGGCAAGTCGGAAGGTTGAACTTGGGGATGCATGCCGATGCGAGTGAAGTCATCACGATAATAAGCAATATCTAAGGTGCCTAGTGGCGCATCAAAAAAGTCAGACCCAAGTATTTCTAGCAGTTGTTCGGCGACCCAAACACCACCGGTATGAATGCCGACAAGGAGTGGTTTACGGTCGCCGATTTGCTGACGTATATCCTCGGCCATTTGATTTAACAGCACTTGGATATCTGCCTGTGAAAATGAAGTTGTCATTGTTGATTCAACCATGATTGAAGTATGAGTTGGGCAGAGATGCGATCAACATCGGTGCGTTTCTTTGCGTGTAATTTACTATGCACACCCAATTGATCAAGTGCTTCATAGGTACTGAGTCGTTCATCTTGCCATTCAACAGGCAGTTGAAAGCGGCCATTTAAGCGATTGCCAAACTTGCGTGAGGCAGCGGTCATTTCTTGTTCGCTGTCATCCATATTGAGTGGTAAACCGACGACCAATAGTTGTGGTTGCCATTGGTCAATTAAGGTTTGGATATCATCCCAATTCGGTTTGCCGGCACGTGCTTTTACGACAGTGAGAGCAGAGGCTGTGCCTGTTAATTCTTGGCCGACAGCGACGCCGATGTTTTTTAAGCCAAAATCAAAGCCGAGTATAGTGCGAGGTTGTTTCATGCATGTCCTGAGCTATTCGATATTAAGTTAATATCGATGCCTAATAATTCAGCAGCAGCTTGCCAACGTTTATTAGGTGGAGTGTTAAATAAAATATCGTCATCAGCGGGCACTGTTAACCAGCTATTGTCTGCCAGTTCTTGCTCTAACTGACCTTCTGTCCAGCCAGCATAGCCTAGGGTGACTAAGGATTGCGATGGGCCATCTGCTGTCCCTAGGGTTGCTAAAATATCGGTGGAGGTAGTGAGGTAGATATTGTCGCCGAGTTCAACCGTTGTTTTCCATTGGTCATGACTATTATGCAGTACCATGCCTTGGCCTTTTTCTACTGGGCCACCAAATAAGACAGGCGTAGTGGCGACGTGCTCTGACTGGTTGTTAATTGATAACTGTGACAATAAGTCGGTCAGCATAACTTGGGTTGGACGGTTAATAATCAATCCCATCGCGCCGTGTTCATTGTGTTCACACATATAGACAACAGAATGATAGAAAAAGCTATCCGTCAATGCCGGCATGGCGATAAGAAAGTGATTTTGTAATGATGAGGTCATTAAGATAGACATCAAAAAAAGCTAAAACCAACTTGGAATAAACGTTCTACCTCAGTGATATAACGTTTATGGATCAAGAATAAGATGACATGGTCTTCGGCCTCAATCACGGTGTCGTGATGAGCAATGATAACTTCATCGCCCCGTACTATGGCACCAATAGTTGTGCCCGGTGGCAAGTCGATTTCATCAATACGACGGCCCACTACCAGTGAAGATGATTTATCACCATGAGCGACAGCCTCCAATGCTTCTGCTGCTCCGCGGCGGAGTGAATGCACCGCAACGATGTCGCCACGGCGGATATGTGCCAATAAACTACCGATAGTGGCTTGTTGAGGTGACAGGGCAATATCGATGCTGCCACTTTCAACTAAATCAACATAGGCGGCGCGGTTAATCAGTGATAATACTTTGCCGGCACCTAAACGTTTGGCCAGCATTGCTGACAAAATATTCGCTTCATCATCATTGGTTAAGGCACAGAATAAATCGACTTTATCGATATCCTCTTCGATCAGTAATTCTTCATTAGCGGTATCGCCGAGCAGTACGATGGTATTCGTTAGTTCTTCTGATAACGTCACCGCGCGCTCAGGATTGGCTTCGATTAATTTGATGTGATAATCATTTTCTAAGGCTTTGGCTAAGCGCGCTCCAATATTACCGCCGCCGGCGAGTAAGATACGTTTATATGGCTTATCTAAACGCCGTAACTCAGCCATAATGGTGCGAATATCTTTGGTTGCGGCAATGAAAAAGACTTCGTCATCGGCCTCGATGACGGTATCAGCTTCTGGAAATATGCCGGTGCCTTGTCGAAATATAGCGGCAACGCGGGTATCGGCTTTCGGTATGTGCTTACGAAGGTCTCGTAATGGATGACCTACTAATGGCCCGCCATGAAATGCTTTTACTGCGACGAGTTGCACTTTCTGTTGGGCAAAATCTAATACTTGCAGGGCGTTAGGGTGATTAACCAGTCGTTCAATATAATCGGTGATGATTTGCTCTGGGCTGATCAACATATCAATAGCAATGGCATCGTTGTTGAATAGTTCGGGCTGGGATAGGTATTCAGGACTACGTATTCGAGCTATTTTAGTGGGTGTTCGATAGAGGGTGTGGCAGATTTGGCAAGCGATCATATTAGTTTCATCGCTATTGGTTACTGCCAATATCAGGTCTGCATCTTCTGCGCCGGCGCGAGCTAAGACATCGGGGTGTGATGCTCTGCCTTGAATGGTTCGAATATCATAGTGATCTTGTAGCTTTTGTAAGTAGTCACTATTGGTATCAACAACCGTTATATCATCATCTTCACGCGCAAGTGTGGCTGCGACAGATGACCCTACCTGACCTGCTCCGAGAATAAGGATTTTCATAGTTTGGTCCTAAACCTGTTTTGTATCGATGCTCAGCGAACGTAGCTTACGATACAAGTGTGTACGTTCCATACCTGCTAGTTTAGCCGCTTTGCCGACATTACCGTCAGTTTCTTGTAATTTTTTCAGTAAGTAAATGCGTTCAAATTGTTCTCTTGCTTCACGTAGCGGCAAGGAATAGTCAATATGTTCAGCATTATTTTGAGATGCATTTTCTTGGCTTTGCTCTAGTGCTTGGTCGATTTCAGAGGCATCAATATCATCGGCATCGCCTAATACCAATATCCGTTGGATCAGGTTTTTTAGTTCCAAGACATTGCCTGGCCAAGCATGGTTTCGCAACCTGTTTTGAGCGGCAACGGTGAAGTGACGATAAGGTAAGTCAGCTTGCGTGGTTTGTTGATCAACAAAGAAATGTACTAATTCCGGAATATCTTCAACATGATCGCGTAATGGCGGTACTGCTAGGCTGATACTGTTTAATTGGTAGAGTAGACCTTCGTTGAAGGATTGTTCAATAACGGCTTTTTCTAACGAGTGTTGTGTCGCGCAGATCAAGAGGCAGTTTTTGAGTTTATTGCTATCCAATAAATGTAGTAGCAGAGATTGGGCGTCTTCACTGAGTAGTGCGACGTCATTAATGAAGATGCAATTATTATGAGCTAGGCTGGTAAATTTCAGACTGTCTACTGGAAAACTGTCGGCAGTAAGTTCTATAAACTTACCTTTAGCGTATTTACTTAAGCTATATAAATAGTGGGCAAAGCAATGTTTACCGACGCCATTTTCACCCAGTAGCAATAACGGCATATCATGTTGGGCAACACGCTGTGCTTGGTCACGCAATAATGATATCTGTGCGCTTTTTCCGACCGGAACCTGACTGAGTTGGGAGTGTATCGCTTGTTGTTTATTCCGATGTTCTAAGGCGAGTTCAACACCGCGTAACAATTTTGCCATCGACAACGGTTTTTCGATAAAGTCACAAGCGCCTAAGCGAGTGGCTTCAACCGCGGTCTCGATGGTGCCATGTCCCGACATCATAACGATGGTGAGTTCATTATCTTGTTGTTTAAATTCTTTTAGTAGACTGATACCATCAATATCGGGCATCCAGATGTCTAATAAAATAAGATTAGGGCTCTGTGAAGCAAGCGCTAGGCGGGCTTGTTCACCATCTGCGGCGATGGATACTTGATAGCCTTCATCCTCTAAGATATCTCGGATGAGTTCTCGAATATCTGGCTCATCATCAACAACCAAAATTAACGGTTTATCATTACTCACACTTTATCTTCCTCTAAGGGTAGCCGCATTATAATACTTGCACCATTGGACTCAAGGTTTTTTGCCCAAACCTTGCCACCATGTTCATCAATTATTTTTTTGACGATGGCGAGTCCTAGACCGGTACCTTTTATTTTATTAGTGACATAAGGTTCAAATAGCTTGTTGACCATATTGACTGGAATACCAGGGCCATGATCATCAATGGTTATTTCTAGCCATTGTTGCTGATGATGACGTACTGGGTGATAACTTAAGACGATATCAACTGCGAGACCTTTCTCTTCACTGGCTTCGATTGAGTTTTTTAATAGGTTGTGTAGGACTTGGCGAAAGCGGTTACTATCTATTTCCACCATTATATTGTCTTGACTATTCAATAGAGTGAATTGATGGTTAGGGTTGCTTTGGTAAAGAGTTAATACTTCACGCAGCAAAGTGCCGATGTCATAACAGGCAAGTTGTAAACCTGGAGAGCGGGCGTAATCAGAAAAGTCGTTAACCATTTCCTTCATAGCTTCCACTTGGTGGACAATGGTATCGGTCAGTTTGATTAGGGTTTCTGATTGATCGTCAGCGAGCAGCGGCAAATATTTATACTGCAACCGTTCAGCAGATAGTTGAATGGGCGTTAGCGGATTCTTGATTTCATGAGCAAGACGTTGAGCAACTTCCCCCCATGCCGCATTACGCTGTGCTTGTAATAAGCTAGTAATATCATCAAATACAATGACCCAGCCCTCATCATTGGGCAAGGATGTGCCTCGGCACATTAGCGTTTGTGGACCGGTTTGTTGTAGTAAGTCTAACTGTTGCTGCCAACTAGTATCTGATTTTGTGTGTTGTTCAATTAGGTTGATAAAGGCTTTTAATGAGGCCGACTGACTACCAATTTTTGCCAATGGGCTTTCTAACCGTTGCTGTAAGTTAAAGCCCAAAATTTGACTGCTAGCAACATTAGCCGTGCGTAAAAAATGTTTATTATCGATGGTGATAACACCACTAGATAAACTGCCCAATACCGTCGTGAGGTAATTGGTTTGCTGCTCTAATAAACGGTGACTACGTTGGCTGGCATTGCGAGCTTGAGTCAGTCGTTGGGTCATTTGGTTAAATGAACGCACCAGGAAACCGATTTCATCGTGGCCTGATGCGGTGAATTGTTGGTTATAGTTACCCGCTGCGATAGCTTGAGTACCTTCAGACAGTTCTTGTAGCGGCTTTACGATGCGACGAGAGATCCAAATGGCAAACCAAATAGAGGTTAACAACGTTAATAATACGATCAAGCTTAATGTTAGCGTAAAGATGGTGATCAGCGGCTTGCGAAGATAATTGAGCTCTTTGTAGTCGGTGTAAGCTTCTTGCACTGTTTTACCCAAGCTACTGAGTCGTTCATTAACTGGGAATAACACGTGCAATAAACGTTGTTGATTTAGAAACGCTTGTTTGGGGATTAAGACTGCGGCTCTTAATTGTAATTTGCCATCATCACTAGGATCGAGACCGATATAGTCCTCTTGCTGCTGTAATTGTCTGAAAATAGCATCATTAGGTTTATTGGGAACTATGATGGCAGGAGTTTCGACACTAGAGGTAACGAGCTGCCCCTCCATAGTCCAAACGCTGACTTCAATAGCACCACTGAGTTGGGTTAATTCACGTAGATTATGGTTGATATCATTATCAGGTAATTCACTTAATACACCGGCCATTAACCGTGTTTGACGCAATAAAGTACGCATGCGAATGCCAAATGCTGCCCGACTTAATTCTAATGAGTCATCCAGGGCTTGTTCAATTTTGACATCAAACCAGCTATTGATACCGCGGTGCAGGAAATGGGTGGAAAAACCATATACAACGGTGGTTGAGCCAAGTATAAGCAATACAAATAGGCTAACTAAACGGAGAGTGAGTCTTGAGCCTTCTCGTTTATTTTTGTAGTCGAGATAGAGGCGGTATAGGCTGCGACCTAAAATGGCAGTAAGCAGTAGTAAACTTGCAATGCCAACGCCAAAAATAACGATAAATAAATCATTAAGCCGCGAACTATCTTGGGTGGCTGCGCTTAATAAATAAGCCAAAATGACTAATAAAAAAGCCAGCGAAAAATAAGGTGCGGTGCCAGAGCTCAGCCGCCTAATAAGAGCTAATGCCATGTTGCTGCTACCCAAGGGCTAGTCAGGTCCCATTTGGAAGAAATTAATGCACCTGGACGCATTGGTGTGGGTAGTGCGTATAAGTCTAGGCTGGTACGAAGTTGTAATATTAAACCGTCAGTATCTGTTAAATATTCAGGTGGCAGGCTGAAGTTATTGACTTGGCCTAGCGCATCTAACGCGCTAGTTAAGCTTGGAAAATTTCTATGTTCTCGAGTATCAAGGGAGAGCAAGACATATTGCCTTGTTAATGCATGGTAGCGTAACTGGTAGCGCAGCTCTGACTGCCAAAGAGTTTGCTGCCATTGCCAATACTTGCCGAGTAAAGGCAGGCTATGTATTAGCTCCATTTGCTGTAAGAAGGTGATGGGCACGCCATTGTCTATGGCTTCTTCTACTCGCGCAGTCAGTGGGTAATTTAGTTGGGCGTCTAGGGCGTAACCATTACCAATTTTAGTTATTTCAGCCGATTGGACGCTAAATGATTCAGCAAAAGTTGCTGTTGGCATGAACACTAATGCCAACAATAACAATCTATAAATGCGGTTAGCGGTGTTGTAGGCAGGCATAGTAGAAACCATCTAAATTATCATCTCCGGGTAGGCGTTGATAACCGACAGGACGCCGTGTAGCAGGCGCATGATCGGGAATATGTTCTTTTGCTTCTGGGTGTTTTTCTAAAAAGGCACTGACTTGCAGCTCATTTTCTTGTTTTAATGCAGAGCAGGTAGTGTAAACCAGTAAACCATCGGGCTTAAGCAGAGGCCATAACTTTTCTAATAATGCTGATTGCTGAGTGGCTAAGTTACCAATGTCATCTGGTCGCCTTAATGTTTTGATATCAGGATGACGGCGAATAACTCCGGTGCCAGAGCAGGGGGCATCGATTAAAATTCGGTCAAATAACTGACCATCCCACCAACTTTCAGTATCACCAGCATCTGATGCAATTAATTCAGCCTTAAGTTGAAGGCGATCGGTATTTTGTTCTATTTGTTGTAGCCGGCGAGGATCAATATCCAGAGCGACAACGGTATTGTCTGGCTGTTGCTCCAGAATATGACAGGTTTTACCGCCAGGCGCCGCACAGGCGTCCAAAATACGTAATCCTGCATTGATGTTCATCAATTCTGCTACATGTTGGGCTGCACCATCTTGAACTGAAGCATCACCGTTCTCAAAACCGGGCAATTGAAATACATCGCAGGGTTTGTTTAATAAAATGGCTTCATTGCCTGCATCAACGGCAGACGCCATGATTTCAGCTTGAGTCAGCTTGGCTAAATATGCATCACGGGATTGATGTTGTTTATTGACGCGCAAAAACATCGGCGGTTGTTGGTTGTTCGCGGCAGCGATTGCTTGCCAGTTTTCAGGCCAGTCATGCTGATATTGCTTCAGTAGCCAATCAGGGTGAGCGTAATTTGCAGCGTCATCAGTTAATAATTGCTGTTCGATGTTTTCTTGTTGGCGCAAATAATTGCGTAGGCTGGCATTAACCAGTCCCGTTGCCCATGGCTTGCCTAGTGTTTTACAAGCGTTGACCGTTTCAGAAATAACAGCATGCTCAGGAATACGTAATTCACGTAATTGATATAGGCCGGACAATAATAATGCGGCAATATCACTGTCTTTGGCTTTGAGAGGTTTGCGGACCAATTGTTTGCTAATGGCTTGCAGCTGAAACTGCCAACGCAATACGCCATAGCTAATTTGCTGGCATAAGCTACGTTCATTTTCGGCCAAGAGGGGTAATGCGGTTGTTAATACCGCGTTAAGAGAGCGTTGTTTTTGAATGACTTCAGCAATAGCTCTAGCAGATGTCGCCCGTGCGCTGTGTTTTGTTTTAGCCAAGTTGATCGCCTACAGAAAGAGTATTTGCATTGATAAAGTCAGCAACCGCCATGGCTCGCTTACCTGGAACTTGAACTTGGCTGACACGTAATATGCCTTGCCCTGTTGCGATATCGATCCCGTCACGGTTGACCGCAACTACCTGTCCGGCAAGGGCACTGGATGAGTCATCGATAGTTGTTGCCAGCCAGATCCTGAAAACACTGTCTTGCCAAGTGGTTTGCGCGACAGGCCATGGGTTAAAAGCTTGAACTTGTCTAGCAATGTCTGTTGCCGGCATCGTCCAGTCAATTAGCGCTTCTTGTTTTTGTAGTTTTTTTGCATAACAGCTGTTGCTGTTATCTTGAGCCTGGGCATGTTGCTGCAGATGTTCTATGTCAGGCAATGTTTCAAGCAAGGTTGTTGCACCTAAAATGGCTAGACGATCATGCAGAGTTTGAGTTGTATCATCGAGCTGAATATCACAAGTTGCTTGTTTTAAAACTGGGCCGGTATCAAGGCCAGCTTCCATTTGCATGATGCAGACACCGGTTTGCTTATCACCCGCTAAGATGGCCCTTTGGATAGGCGCTGCACCACGCCAGCGAGGTAACAGTGAACCATGAATATTAATGCAGCCTAATTTAGGCGTGTCTAATACCAGTTGTGGTAGTAGTAGCCCATAAGCAACTACGATCATTAAATCTGCTTGGTAATCAGCAAGAACCTGTTTGGCTTCATCTTCTTTAAAGTTAAGCGGTTGTTCCACCGGGATTTGATGTTCGACGGCAAGCTGCTTTACTGGGCTTGCTGTTAATTTTCGTCCGCGGCCAGCAGGTCGGTCGGGCTGACTGTAGACGGCACAAATTTCATGGTCAGTAGTTAATAAGGCTTTTAATGTTTCGGCTGCAAAGTCCGGTGTGCCAGCAAAGATAATGCGCATGCAGTTCCTAAAGTTTTTGTTTGAGGTGTTTTTCGAGCCGTTTTTTGATGCGTTGGCGTTTTAAGTTGCTTAAGTAATCAACAAATAACTTGCCATCTAAATGATCAATTTCATGTTGGATACACGTTGCCAATAATTCATCGGCATCAAACTCGATAGTTTTGCCGTCACGATCTAAGGCTTTCACCCTTACCTTATCGGCGCGAGTAACCATTTCATATGCTTCGGGAACAGATAAACAGCCTTCTTCATGCTCACGCTTCCCTTCGCTACTAATGAGCTCAGGATTAATTAATACCAGCGCTTGACTCTTATCATCAGAAATATCGATAACGATAATGCGTTTTTGGATGTTGACTTGATTGGCAGCCAAGCCAACGCCGGGCGCATCATACATTGTCTCCAACATATCATCGGCTAACTGGCGAATTTTATCGGTAACTTCCGTGATAGCCGTCGCTTTTTTACGCAAGCGCGGATCAGGAAAGTGAAGTATGTTGAGTAATGCCATTGTTTGTACCTAACGGGTCTTAATATATAGACCATTGTAATGCCGCATTAAGCTATTGAATATACTATTTTTACATGATCAATAAAAATGTGGCCATTTGCTCGTCTTTTTACTTGCTAGTGTGAGCTTATTATTAAGCTACCGGCTTGCATTTGCATTATGGCCGTCACGCAGTGGGGGGAAGCTCTGAATCTAAGCTGGCTTCATGTAGCGCAACTGGCTAGCTAAATAATGGGCATTAAAGGTTGGTAAGTTGTTGTATCAGTCAGAAAATCAGTCGCTGTGATGATTGTTTTTCAGTTAATAATTGTCATATAATTTGATTACTGTTTATGCTTATACCAGACTATGTTTGATTGTTGACTAAAACAAGAGCTAAGTAGGACCGCTTAGTTTGTTCATCTATGAGGATTATTCGATGATACGCCGCCTGTTATTAAGTTTGTTATTTGCATTACTAAGTTTGCCATTAGTTGCTAATGATGTAGTTTTGAACCCGGATCATCCGCAGCGCTATGAAGTAGTTAAAGGCGACACCCTTTGGGATATTTCAGGTAGGTTCCTCAAATTTCCATGGCATTGGCCTGATATCTGGCAGGTTAATTCGCAGATAGCAAATCCTCATTTGATTTATCCGGGTGATGTTTTATCGTTGGTTTACCGTGATGGTCGTCCGGTGTTAGAGCTTACCCGTGGGCCACAAACCTACAAAATGTCGCCAGAGATACGCGAAATTGTTTTAGAAGAGGCAATTCCAACTATTCCGTTATCAGCTATTCAACCGTTCCTATCTAAACCTCGGGTGGTCGGCGAAGAAGTATTAGCGCAAGCACCGTATATTGTTGCTAGTGCAGATGAACGCTTGATTTCGGGCGCCGGTGATCGTGTTTATGCACGAGGTATTGATGAAACTCAAGGTAAACATTTTAGTGTTTTCCGAGGAGGTAAAACCTATTTAGATCCTGAAACAGAAGAAGTTTTAGGTTATGAAGCGATTTACACCGGTGATGCTTGGGTTGAACGTATGGGCGACCCTGCAACGATGGAGCTGCGTTATACCAATCGTGAAGTCTTAATTGGTGACCGCCTGTTAGCGGTTGAAGATGAAAGTTATGATTTAAACTTTATTCCTAGAAAATTAGAACAGCCTTTAGAAGGTAGAATAATTTCGGTATTTGATGGTGTCTCACAAGTTGGTCAATATCAGGTTATCGTTCTTAATCGAGGTCAGCGTGAAGGTTTAGAAACGGGTCATGTTTTATCGGTCTATCAAGCAGGGAAAACCGTTAAAGATTCTGTATTGGCTGGTGAATATCAGGAAACATACTTCAATACTAAGAATGATGGTTATGAACACCGTAATGAGACTGTGACCTTGCCAGATGAGCATGCCGGTGTAGCGATGATCTTTAAAGTCTATGAAAAAGTCAGTTATGCTGTGCTGATGAAGGCAACGCATGCGATTCATGTCAATGATAAAGTGAGTTCCGCGGAATAGAGGGGCTCGACTCTGAATAGGTTTACTAGCGAGCAACGTTCGCTCGCATGCTGGTTAGCTTTGCATCGCGCGGCGGGTGTCGGTCCTGTTACTGCTGCAAACTTATTAGGTCAGTTTGCAGCGCCTGAGTTGTTATTTGCTAACTTAGATAAAGTCCAAAATGTATCGTCAGCGGTTCAACAGTCGTTGCGGAAAGCTGATTGGGATGCTGTGGAACAAGAGCTAGTTTGGCTGTCTGAGCCTAATAGACATATTGTTACCTTGCATGATGAGCGCTACCCTGAATTATTAAAGCAGATAGCTGATCCACCTACCTTGTTATATGTACAAGGAGATGTAAGTTTGTTGGCACAGTGGCAAATTGCCTTGGTAGGCAGTCGCAATCCTTCTGCTTCAGGTGCTGACACCGCTTATGAGTTCTCGCGTTATTTAGCGCAAGGAGGCATAACCATCAGCAGTGGTTTGGCGATGGGCATTGATGCCGCGGCTCATAAAGGGGCATTGGCTGCTGGTGGTAAAACAATTGCAGTTGTTGGCACTGGTTTAGATCGGGTGTACCCAGCAAAAAATAAAGCCTTAGCTCATGATATTGCCCGTCATGGCGCTCTGGTTTCGGAGTTTCCTTTGGGAACACCGCCCAAGGCAGAAAACTTTCCGCGGCGGAACCGGATTATCAGTGGTCTGTCATTAGGTACATTAGTGGTTGAAGCTGCGATTCGTAGTGGCTCATTAATTACGGCCAGAATGGCGATGGAGCAGGGGCGTGAGGTTTTTGCTATTCCTGGTTCAATTCATAATCCTTTAGCGCGTGGTTGTCATAAGTTAATTCGTGATGGGGCTAAGTTAGTTGAAACAGCCAATGATATTTTAGAAGAGCTAGGCGCCCTAGCCAATGTGCAGCAATCTCAGTATGAAAATGAGCCGCGGCAAGATACGGGTGTACCAGAATTAGATAAAGATTATCAGTTATTACTTGATAATTTAGGATATGACCCCATACAGATTGATGCTTTGATTGATCGTTGTGGATTGACGGCCGATGCTGTTTCATCCATGCTGTTGTTACTCGAATTACAAGGTCAGGTTGAATCATTACCTGGCGGGCGATATGTCCAAATTAGACCTTGAACTAGCGAAGCTAGAAGGAAGAAAATGAAAGAAAATGTACTAGATGTATTGTTGTATTTGTTTGAAAACTATATAGATACTGATGATACAAATAAACCTGATAAAGATACACTGGAATTAGAATTAGAGAAGGTAGGTTTTCTACAGTTAGAGATTCATAAAGCGTTTGATTGGCTTGAAAGTATGACGGTGGCGGCTGACAATAGCGCTGAGTCTATTCAGTACACCTCAGCTATTCGAGTTTTTAATGATGCAGAGATCGAGCGGCTTGATGTGCATTGCCGTGGTTATTTGTTATTTTTAGAGCAAGTTGGCGTATTAGACGCCGAGACACGAGAGATTGTTGTCGAGCGTGTTCTCGCCTTAGAAGCAGATGAAATAGAGTTAGATCAAATGAAGTGGGTCGTGTTGATGGTATTGTTTTATCAACCTGGACGTGAAGTCGCCTATGCTTGGATGGAAGATCTAGTCTTTGAAGATATGGAAGCGGTAATACATTAATTACAACTCGATTACCTATCATTGCTATAGGTACTTTAATTTAATAACTCTTTAACTTTGATAGCGGAAACAATGGGAAAAAAACTAGTTATAGTTGAGTCGCCAGCCAAGGCGAAAACAATTAAAAAATACCTCGGTAAGGATGTAGAAGTTTTAGCATCATATGGTCATGTGCGTGATTTATTACCGAAAGAAGGTGCTGTTGACACCGCTAATGATTTTGCTATGAAATATCAGATCATTGATCGTAATAGCAAGCATGTTGATGCTATTGCTAAGGCAATGAAAAAAGCCGATGTTTTATATCTCGCGACGGATCCGGATAGAGAGGGTGAGGCGATTTCATGGCATCTATTTGAGATGCTGAAAAAGAAAGGTGTGCTTAAAAATAAAGAAACACATCGAGTGGTATTCCACGAAATTACCAAGCAAGCAGTTAATGATGCCGTCAGCAATCCTCGTGAATTATCGATGGACATGGTTAATGCACAGCAAGCGCGCCGCGCATTAGATTACCTAGTTGGCTTCACGTTATCGCCACTATTGTGGAAAAAAATACGCCGCGGCTTATCGGCCGGGCGAGTGCAAAGCCCAGCGTTAAGAATGATTGTTGAACGTGAGCTTGAAATTGAAGCGTTTGAACCAAAAGAGTATTGGACAATTGAGGCGGATGCCGCCATTGAAGCTAAAACCTTTGAAGCTAAGTTAACGCATTATCAAGGTGATAAGTTATCTCAGTTTACGGTTAACAATGCAGAACAGTCCGCTGAAGTTGTTGCAACGTTAACATCGGCAGCAGATGGCAAACTATTAGTTACCAAAGTTAATAAAAAGCAACGTAAACGTAACCCTGCCGCACCATTTACCACCTCAACGATGCAGCAGGAAGCGTCACGCAAGTTAGGTTATGGTGCACAGCGCACGATGAGTGTTGCCCAGCAGTTATATGAGGGTACGGACACCGGTGAAGGTGCTGTGGGCCTTATCACCTACATGCGTACCGACTCGGTGACATTAGCGGGCGAAGCCGTTGAGGAGTTACGAGGCTATATTGCTGATAAATATGGTGCCACTTCGGTACCAAGCAAACCGCAAGAATATAAAACTAAATCTAAAAATGCTCAGGAAGCGCATGAGGCGATTCGTCCAACATCGATCTTACGAACACCTGATGACTTAAAAAGCTACTTATCATCCGATCAATTAAAGCTTTACACCTTGATCTGGCAGCGTACTTTAGCGAGTCAAATGGTTCATGCCACCATGAATACGGTGGCGGTAGATTTAGGCTGTGGTACAGGAAATACCTTTAGAGCGAATGGTTCAACCGTGGTGAACCCAGGCTTTATGAGCGTTTACCTTGAAGGCAAAGATGATTCAGGTAAAGGTGAGAAAGACGAACGGTTATTACCGCCTATGGAGGTCGGCGATATTGTTGATCTAAAAGTAATTCGTCCGGAGCAGCACTTTACTGAGCCACCACCGCGTTATAGTGAGGCTAGCCTAGTACGGAGTTTAGAAGAGCACGACATTGGTCGGCCTTCAACCTATGCCAGCATTATTTCCACTTTATTACAGCGTGAATATGTAGAGCTAGAGAAAAAACGTTTTCATCCAACGGATGTCGGCCGAGTGGTTGGTAAGTTTTTAGTCGAGCATTTCACTAAATATGTTGATTATGGTTTTACTGCTGCTCTAGAAGATGAGCTCGATGCAGTTGCTCGTGGTGAAGAAGAGTGGGTACCATTACTTCGTAAATTCTGGGGTCCATTTAAAGAGCAAGTTGAGACTAAAGATAAAGAAGTTCAACGCAGTGATGTCACGCAAGAGTTATTAGATGAAGACTGTCCGAAATGTGGTAAAAAACTATCGAGCCGTTTAGGGCGTAGTGGCCGTTTTATTGGTTGTACTGCTTATCCTGAGTGTGATTACACTAGAAATATTGATGGTGATGAGTCCGAGTCGAATGAGCCGGAAGTCGTTGAGGGCCGTCAGTGTCCTAAATGTGAGTCGGACTTATGGGTGCGCACCGGTCGTTACGGTAAGTTTATTGGTTGTAGTAGCTATCCAAAATGTAAACATCTTGAGTCACTCGAGCAGCCAACGAATACTGGGGTAACCTGTCCGCAATGTAACAAAGGCGAGATACTGACTAGAAAATCACGCCGCGGCAAGATCTTCTATTCTTGTTCAGGCTACCCAGACTGCGATTACGCATTATGGAATGAGCCATTGGCACAAGCATGTCCAGATTGCGAGTGGCCAATCTTGACCGTTAAAACCACCAAAAGCCGCGGTACAGAAAAAGTCTGCCCGCAGAAAGAGTGTGGCTTCAGTGAAAAAGTTGAAGCAGACTAATATGAAATAAGAGGAAGAGGGGCTGGTGCGGCAGCATTGGCCTTTCTAAATTTTTTGAACTCTGTAACTAAGCCGGTTGCTTTCAATACGGCGATAACATCCGCTTTCTCTTTCTTGAGACTGACCATCGTTTTATCGAGTAATTTTCGATCTTTCTCCAATAAGCTATTTTTTAAATCGACGCCAAAATAAATTAAGTTATCAAATTTATTAAAAATGGGCCGAATTTTTGAGTTAGCAAGAAAGTCGCGATTTTGTTCAATTACAGCGGCGTAATAATCTTTTTTCTCGATGTAAGCAGGAGTCCAATAATAGTTTCTGTATTGAGTGAAGCCATAAGCGTCATTGGCTTTTTTATGTTTTTTGAACTCCGTGACCAGACTGTCGACAGTAGTTAAATAGTCGTTGGCAAGCTCGACAGTGAATGCATCGATATTAGTAGAGCTTAATTTGATTATTTCTATCGGAGCGACTTTGTTATCGCCACATGCGACTAGAAAAAAGCTGATGGCTAACGATAAAAGTATGTAGCGAATATTTAGATTTAAAACTGAGTTAACGCTGAAGTGCATAGTAATCCTTTAAAGCAATCTTTGAACTGTAGTTGAAGTGCTTCAATTTACTATGAATTTATAAAAACTGCTATGGGTTGACCGAATCTTTGTTGGTGGTTATTTCCAGCTCTCAGGAGTGAAGCAATTAGAGCTGGAAATGAACTGACCTGATTTGATGGGGTTACGAGGCTTGAAGTGCCTCAAATGTTTGCAGGGCGATATCGTTTGCTTGAGCAGTTGTGGCTGCTAATACATTGTAGTGCCCCATCTTACGACCAGGACGAGCTTCTTTTTTGCCGTAGAGGTGTAAGTGGTTTTCTGGGCGGGCTAATAACGTATCCCAGTTTGGCTGGCTATCACCCCACACGTCACCAAGCAGGTTGACCATGACTACAGCAGAACTAAGTTCACAGTTACCTGAAGGTAGGCCACATAACATTCTGACTTGTTGTTCAAATTGAGATGTTGGGCAAGCATCTAAAGTAAAATGGCCTGAGTTATGAGGTCTAGGTGCAATTTCATTAACTAAAAGGTCACCTTCTTTCGAAGCGAAAAATTCAACAGCCATTACGCCTACATAGCCTAAAGCATCCGCAATCTTATCTGCCATTTGAATAGCTGTTTGGACTTGTTGATCGGAAATGATGCTCGGCACAGTAGTGGTATGCAAGATGCCATTGACATGCACGTTTTCAGCGACAGGAAAATTATTGATCTCACCTGTTTGGCTGCGGGCTAACACGGTTGAAACTTCACGCTCAAGATTAATCCGTTGTTCTAAAACACATTCAACCTGATCTAGGTTTCTAAAAGCAGTGTAAACATCGTCGATTGTGTGGCAAACGACTTGTCCTTTACCGTCATAACCGAAGTTAGCAACCTTAATGATGGCAGGAAATTGAATGCTGGTACCGATATTATCAATATCACTAGTAGAGCGAATAGCAACAAAGGGCGCAACAGGAATACCTAGAGCAGCAATAAACTGTTTTTCTGTAATGCGGTTTTGAGTTGAACTTAAAGCTTGTGATGAGGGATGAACAATTGTTTTTGCCTCCAAGAATGCAAGCGTGGCTGCTGGAATATTTTCAAACTCAGTAGTGATAGCATCACATTGCTCAGCAAGCTGGCTTAACGCTGCTTCATCAGTATATTTTGCACAAATATGTTGATCGGCAATAACGCCAGCCGGGCTATTAGTATCAGGGTCTAAAACGATTACGTTGTAGCCCATGATTTGTGCCGCGGTAGTAAACATACGGCCAAGTTGACCGCCGCCAAGCATGCCTAAGGTTGCACCAGGTAAAATCATTGTATTTGTCATTTCTTAAATTATTGAGGAGGAAGAGTCATCTCTAACACAGCTTGATGTTGGTCAAGTCTAAACTGTTCTAGTTTTTGCGCTAAGCTTGAGTCAGTAGTGGCTAATTGAGCAATGGCAAATAATGCGGCATTAGCTGCACCTGCTTCACCTATTGCAAATGTCGCAACAGGGATGCCTTTAGGCATTTGCACGATAGATAATAATGAATCTTGACCTTTTAAATAGCGAGAAGGAACTGGCACTCCTAACACGGGAAGAGTCGTATGTGCGGCTAGCATGCCCGGCAGGTGAGCTGCCCCGCCAGCACCAGCAATAATACAGGCTAAGCCCTTGTCTTTTGCTGTGACTGCATATTCTGTTAATAGGTCAGGCGTTCGATGTGCTGAAACGACCTTAGCTTCAAAAGAAATGCCAAAAGCTTCGAGCTGTTCAACCGCTTTTTGCATAACAGGCCAGTCACTATTACTGCCCATAACGACACCTACAACAGGCTTATCCATATTATTGTTCCGTAGAGTTTAATCACAAAGAACAGTCCATTTTAGCTATTTTATTGAATTTATGGAAATATTTAACGTTAAATTATGGTGAAAAGTAGCTTTTTGCTAAGTATTCACTAGGCTGTATTGAGGAGTCCTTGTTTGTATCATTGTTATTAAAAGTTAGTATGATGTTTATTTATATTAGTTATTGAGCTAATAATGAAGCGTAAATGCAATGTTGGCGGCCAGTTTTATTTAGCTTTAAATCACTGCAGTCAAAACACATTTTATTGATTTTTATGGCCTAAAGCATTAAGATTTGGTGCTCATTTTTTTCTTTGTAGGCTGTTTACACGGTCTTTTTAGTGCAAGGTCAGTAACAAAAAACACCTTAATCTTCATAGTAGAATAGGAGTAGAATGTAATAGATGCTGCCGAGCCTCTGCCTTTGGTAACGCTATGTTTTTTTAGCATAAACTGCTTATCCTCTGATAAAGAAAGAAACATTACGTAGTACCAGTAAAATAGGATGTTAACTATTTGAAAATGGAGAACTAATTTGTCTTCCGCAAATTATTTTTCATACGGAAGTAGCCGCAGATAGAACAGTTCTGCAATTAATAAAAAACTTTGGGTGTGAGCTAAGAGTAGCTTGGAAACTAGCTTCGTTTAAGTTTCTTACCAGCCAGAGCCAATAAGTTGATGATATAAGCGATGAAACTAACTAAAGCAAAAAAAACTAGCCAATTTAATAACGACTTCACAGCAGATATAAATGATCGCAAACTTTATGATCGTGAAAAGTCTAGCGACAGTTGTGGTGTCGGTTTCATAACACATAAGAATTCTAAACAAACTCACGATGTATTGTTAAAGGGCCATGAAGCCTTATGCACAATTCCGCATCGTGGTGGCATGAGTGCGGAAGGTATTGGTGATGGTGCCGGTGTAAACATTGACTTGTCGGAACGTTTTTTCCAAAAGCTAACAGGAAATAAGGAATTACAGTTAGGTGATTTTGCCGTTGCTAACTTTTTCCTGCCTAAAAGTGAAGAGTTCGACAGTAATGCAATTACATTAGTTGAAGAAAAGCTTAGAGACTTTAATTTCCCTATCGTTCTATGGCGTGATGTACCGGTCAATACCGACATTCTTAATGATGCTAGTGTTCGTGCGCAACTTGCACTTAAGCAAGTAATTTTCTTACGTAGTAGCAAGCTAAAAAAGGCCGACTGGGATGAGTTTGATGCTGAAGTATCAAAATGTTTACAGTCGATAGAAAATGACTGTTACTCAATGGTTGAGCTTGATGGCTTTTACCCATGTTCGATGAGTGCGCGTACGCAAGTATTAAAAGGGCGCTTAAACTCCAACGAAATAATTCCATATTTTGAAGATTTGCGTGATCCTGACCATGCGATTCACTCGATTTTCTTTCATACTCGCTTTTCAACCAATACAGAACCAGCAACGATGATGGCTCAGCCTTTCCGTCGTATGGCTCATAATGGTGAGTTAAATACCGATAAGAAAAATCGTTTATCTGAAAAAGCGATTGCAAAACAGCAAGGCAAGGAAATTCACTTTCCAAAAGGCCAATCAGATAGCTCACGTTTAGATCAGACCATTGCTCGCCGAATTATGGATGATGATCTTAGTCTGGTTGAGTCTATCGTTGCGATGATGCCACCGGCATGGGAAAACATCCCTCATCTAGATGAAGATGTTGCGGCAATGTTGGAATACTTCAGTTTATATGAAGAAAAAAATGATGGCCCAGCGGCCCTTGTTTTTGGTAATGGTCAGTTCATTGGTGCACGTCTGGATCGATTAGGTTTGCGTCCATTGCGTTCAGTAGAAACTGACGAATATTTAACTGTTATGTCTGAAGCTGGGCAAATAGATTTTCCTTCAGAAACGGTGATTAAGCGTGGCCGTATTGAAGCGGGCGATATGGTCTTTTGGGATCATGAACAAGGCCGCTCTTATACTGGCGAAGAATATCTACATATTTTGGCGGCACGAAAAGATTATAAAAAGCTGTTGCATGATGCCGTTATTACATTAGATCAAGTGGCTGATGTTCCTGTTGCCAAGGCTGCCGCCAGTGACTTAACGACTAATCAGCAACATATTGCTTATTATCTAAGCCAAGAAAGTTTTAGATTCTTATTGGATACGATGCTGGAAACAGGTGCAGAACGTGTTTATGCCATGGGTTATGGTTTAACGCCGAATGCATTGTCAGATCAAGAAGGCGGGATGAGCCAGTATTTCAGTCAACGATTTGCTCAAGTTACTAACCCGCCATTGGATAGTATCCGTGAAGCAGATGGTATGACGCTGCGTGTTTCATTGGGTGGCAAGCCAGGCTTTGTAACGGGTCAGAAGCAATTAGTGGTTCAATCCCCGGTTTTATTACAGCAAGACTTACTTAAAATACTGAATCAAGACGTTATTTCGACTCAAACTGTGTCAATGACGTATCAACCTGACTATAACAATGTTAAGAATAACGCCAGCAAACTAGAGCTTGCTCTAGACAACTTATGCAATCAAGTTGAGCAGGCTGCAAAAAATAATGTTGGCATTATCGTGTTATCAGATCGTGATATTTCAGCTAACAATGCAGCCATTCCATTACTACTTGCAGTCGCTTCGGCAAACCAACGTCTAATTAAGAGTGGTTTACGTTTTAACTCCAGCATTATTGCTGATAGTGGTCAGATCGCATCGACCCATGATGTTGCAACAGTGCTTGGCTTTGGTGCTTCGGCTATTTTTGCGATCAGTGCGCAAACTAGAGCTGAAGAGCTCAATAGTGACAACCCAGATGCAGCAATGAAAAACTTTCAAAAAGCGATCAATAAGTCGTTGATGAAAACCATGGGTAAATTTGGCTTGTGTACTGCTGAAAGTTATATTGGTGGTGAATTTTTTGAAAGTAGCTTCTTAGATACTAAAGAGCCACATCTAAAACGTATCTTCCCTGATATTGATGCGCCAGTAGGTGGTGTGCACTTTATTGATATCGCTAGCTCCAGTGCTGATTGGCATGCGATAGCAATGAGTCCTGAAGTCGATGGTGGCGCTACCGAAGTACCTAACCTGGGATTATTTAAAGAACGAGGCGAAGGTGCAGGTCACAGCTTTGGGCTGACCTCGGTGCGTGAATACGGTCATATGTATAAGGAAGAAATTACTTATATAGAACAAGATCGCCCGAAACACTTAAGTTTGTTAGATGATGCTGCTGTTGCCAGTGATAACGCTTATAAAGATTACGGTTACGAAGCGCGTACCCCCGAGCAAATTGATAGTCATAAAATCACCGCTGGTTATGCTCAATTCATTGATGAAATGACCAAAGAGCGTGATAGTCGCCCATCGGCATTACGCGATGTGATGGCACTACCGGTAGATATCAGTGCTGCTAATACCAAAGAACAGTTTGACCAACTTTTAGGCGGTCAAAACATTCGCGGTAATAACTTGTATTTAACGCGTGGACTGATTGTTAAACAACAAAAACTAGGTGTTTTTCAGGTTTCTTTCACCGACAACAATACTGCTGAACGATTAGCGCAGCTTGGCCAACACTTTGAACAGCGTTTTTCTAATTTTGATTATAAAATATCGGCAGAAAAAGAACGCTTATCTATAGCTGCGGCGCATCACTTTTTACATTACTTAGAGCGCATTAGAACGGCGCCAGATGCCATCGCCTTAGATGATATTCAGCCAGCCCATCAGATAACTAAAACATTTGCCTCAGGTGCAATGAGCTACGGTGCTTTAGTTAAGCCTGCTCATCGTGCCGCTGCACAAGGTACTAATATTGTTGGTGGTTTTTCGAACAGTGGTGAGGGTGGTGAAGAGTTTTCACGCTCAAACAGTATTTTAGCAAGTCGCATCAGACAGTTTGCTTCAGGTCGCTTTGGGGTATGGGCGGGTTATTTAGCTGATCCATTGCTAGAGGAAGTTGAGATCAAAATTGCCCAAGGCGCGAAGCCGGGTGAAGGTGGTCAACTACCTGCGAAGAAAGTAACAGTAGAGATTGCAGCGATGCGTGGAGGTACGCCTGGTGTTGAATTGGTTTCACCACCACCACATCATGATACATACTCAATTGAAGATTTAGGTCAGTTGATCCATGACTGTAAAGCAACTCGCCGTCGCGTTATCGTGAAGTTAGTATCTTCAGAAGGTATCGGTACGATCGCTGTCGGTGTTGCTAAAGCGGGTGCTGATGTTATTAATGTTGCCGGTGGTACAGGCGGAACGGGTGCTGCTCAAGTCACGAGCTTAAAACACACTGGTCGCGCGGCTGAAATTGGTCTTGCTGAAGTTCACAAAGCCTTATGTGAAAATGGACTTCGAGACAAAGTTACTTTACGTACATCAGGGGCTCACCAATTAGGGATGGATGTTGTTAAATCAGCTATTTTAGGTGCTGATAGCTTTGAGTTTGGTACCGCAGTATTGATGATGCTGGGTTGTGTACAAGCAAAAACATGTAACATCAAATGTCCTGTTGGTTTAACAACCAACCCAGAAGCTTATGACGGCGATGCACGTGTTTTAGCTCAGTATTATATGAACCTTGCCCAAGAAGTTCGCTTAATCTTGGCCGACTTAGGTTTCACCAGCTTATTAGAGTTGCGTGGCAGAACTGACCTGTTACATTTAATTACACATGAAAAAATGGTTGGTGAGCTAGATTTAAGAGGCTTATTAGCTCAAGTTGAAACGCAGAAAGTTGAAACACCAATTTACCTTGAAGCAGACTTTAAAATTGATGATTTAGCATTAACAACTGTACGTAAAGATATCTTCTCAGGCAAAAAGTCATCTGTTGTCTTGGAAGGTAAAGCTTATAAGCTTAACAACCGTGATAAATCGGTTGGTGGTCAGCTTGCGATTGATATTGAACGCACACTTAACTATGAGCTTGATGAAGAAGCGTTAGCTAAGATTCCTTCATTATTCACAGGCCACAATGGTCGCCGTTACTTAGGTACCGATGAAGCTGTTCGTATTAATACTACGGGTAGTGCAGGTCAAAGTTATGGTGCATTTAGCATTATGGGAATACATATCCATCATGAAGGTACCTGTAACGATGGTGTAGGTAAAGGCATGAGTGGCGGTATCGTTTCTGTGCAAATTCCTGCCAATGATGGTGTAGAAAAAGGCGTGCAAAATACCTTAATCGGTAACTTCGCCTTATTTGGTGCTGTCGGTGGCATGGCCTTCATTAATGGTGAAGCGGGTGACCGCTTTGCGGTACGTAACTCTGGTGCTATGGCTGTTGTGGAAGGCCTAGGTGACTTTGGTTGTGAATACATGATCAACGGTAGCGTATTAAACATTGGTGGCTTTGGTAAAGGCTTGGCAAATGGTATGTCGGGTGGTCATGCTTACCAATACGATCCTGAAAACCGTATTGATGATCTTTACGATGCTAGCTCGGCACGTTATGGCCATATTGCTGACGATACTGATGAAGCGAAAGCACATGAGTTATTTATTCAATCTATGCTTGAGCAACACATTACCGCTACTGGTTCTGATAAGGCAAAAGCATTATTAGCTAACTGGCAAACAGAACGCGCTAATTTTGTCTTCTTACAACCCATTGCAGTTGAAAAAACACAGACCGCCGCTAACTTATTAACTCTTGGCCGTAAGGCATTAGTTGAAGAGCTATCTTTTGCTATGGCTGAATATCAAGTGGCACCATTAAAAGTAGCCTTAGCCGAAGGCAAGTCTGTTCTTGATGGACAAGTGCCCGCTTATCAAGAATTAGACAGCGCACTTAGTTTTGAATTGCTTAATGCCTATGGTGTGAAACGTATAGCTAAACAAACAGTGCATGCTTTGGCTAAAAAATCAGGCATCGAAGTCAATGAGATTTTTGAAAGTAGAGCTGCCCAAAATTTAATCAAAACAGATGATTACTCTCTGCTAGAAGCATTATCAAAAGAGTGTAAAAAAGCACTGGATAACTATAGTGATGAGCAATTGTCGATTATACTTGCTGATAAACGAATTAGAGACTACAAGAAAAGCTTGATGTTGCGTGATGTTCAATCTGTTAACTCTTTAGGGTCAACGGCGTGGATCATTGCACAAGATCGCAGCAATAAATCTGCAATGGGTCAGATACCTGACTTTAAAGAATTAATTGCAGAGCATTTAGTTAAAGCTGTATTGAAAGCAAATCAAGCCGCTTAATTTAAAACTTAAATTAGAATTTATCAGAGTTTAATCCTTTATGTCAGAACAAAATAAGATTGATGCGCCATTTAACGAAGAGCAACAACAGTGGTTAAGTGGTTTTTTTGCAGGTGCAAATACACGATTATTAAAGCAAGATGATTCAGCACAATCCAACTTAAGAGCATTGACTGTCATATATGGCACTCAAACGGGCAATAGTGAAAGTATTGGTGAAGATATTGTCGCTGCTGCCGCTGAATATGGCCTTGCTGCTGAATTAGTTGATATGGGCGATTTGGACGTTGACAGCTTAGCGGACATAGAACGTTTACTGATTATCTGTAGTACTTATGGCGAAGGCGAAATGCCTGATAACGCTGAAGTCTTATGGGATGCAATTAAAGAAGACAGTGCGCCTAAATTAGATAAGATGTACTTTTCTGTGCTGGCCTTAGGTGATAGCTCTTACGATGAGTATTGTTTGGCAGGTAAAGAATGGGATGCACGTTTAGCTGAACTTGGTGCTAAACGCGTTACTGACTGTGTTCTTTGTGATGTTGATTTCGATGATGACGCCGAGCAGTGGACTAAAGATGCTCTGGATGCAATCAAAGAAACAGGTAGCGAACCAACAGGCTCAGCTTCATCAGCACCTGCGAAAGCGAAAAAAGAAAAATCAAAATACAATCGTAAGAACCCGTTCTTAGCTCCGTTAATAACAAACCGCACGATTTCAGGTGAAAACTCAAGCAAAGAGATTAAACACTTTGAATTTTCACTGAAAGATAGCGGTTTAAATTATGAGGCAGGAGATGCCCTTAATGTAGTGCCTCTTAATGATGCTGCTTTGGTGAATACACTGATTGAACGTTTAGGTGTAACGGGCGATGAAGATGTTGATGGTAAAAGCTTACGCGAAGCCCTTACTTCTGAGTTTGATATTAAGCTGCCAGCAGGACCTTTTTTAGATGCTGTAGCTGAAAAATCAAAAGATGAAGAGTTGAATGGCTTATTAACAAACGGTGATAAAGAAGCATTAAACAATTACCTTTGGGGCCGTGACATTATCGATTTTATTATCGATTTAGATGTGACCTTCACATTGGATGAGTTGTTACCTTTATTACGTAAGTTACAAGCAAGAGCATACTCAATATCTAGTTCATCGAAGAAGCATCAAGATGAAGTACACTTAACGATTTCAAGTGTACGCTACGAAAGTCAGGGCCGAGATCATCAAGGTGTTGCCTCGTGTTATTTAGCTGACCGTGTAGAAGAAAATGGCAAGGTAGGCGTGTACTTCAGCCCGAATACGTCATTCCGTGTACCTAAGGATCCTGAAGCACCGATGATCATGGTTGGGCCAGGAACAGGTATTGCGCCATTCAGAGCATTTCTAGAAGAGCGTGAAGCAACAAAAGCTACAGGTGATAACTGGTTGTTCTTTGGTGACAGAAAACAAGCCGATGATTATATTTACCAACAAGAAATTGCTGACTGGCAGTCTACTGGCCTATTAGCCAATCTTGATTTAGCCTTTTCTCGTGATCAAGAACAGAAAATTTACGTGCAAACTCGGATGCAAGAAAAAGGTGCTGAGCTGTTCTCTTGGCTTGACCGAGGTGGTTACTTCTTTGTCTGCGGCGATGCTAGCTATATGGCAAAAGATGTTGATAAGGCATTACACGCACTTATAAGTGAACACGGCAATATGGATGAAGATGCTGCGATTACCTATGTTAACGAACTTAAAAAAGCAAAACGCTATGTTCGAGATGTCTATTAATAAATAGTTACCACCAAATTAGCTAATACTGAAAAGGTAAGCAATGTCAGACCTACAAAATGATCGTTATTTAAGAGCATTATTACGTCAACCTGTGGATAAAACACCTGTCTGGGTGATGCGACAAGCAGGACGCTATTTACCTGAATACCGTGAAGTGCGTGCTAAAGCCGGCGACTTTATGACATTGTGTACGACACCTGAACTAGCTTGTGAAGTGACATTACAACCATTACGTCGTTTTGACCTCGATGCAGCGATTATATTTTCAGATATATTAACGATACCTGATGCCATGGGGTTAGGGCTGCACTTTGTCGCTGGCGAAGGGCCGAAATTTAATAAGGTTATTCGTTCTGCGGCAGATGTTGCTAACTTGGCTGTACCCGATATGGAAGATAGCTTAGGTTATGTGATGGACGCTATTCGCCTGACCCGTAAAGAGATTGGTGGCAAAGTGCCGTTAATTGGCTTTAGTGGTAGTCCTTGGACCTTAGCTTGTTACATGGTTGAAGGTGGTTCAAGTAAAGATTTTGCTAAAGTAAAAGGCATGATGTTTGATGCGCCTGAGCAAATGCATGCTTTATTAGATGTGTTAGCCAAATCAGTCATCGCCTATTTAAATGCTCAAATAGCAGCTGGCGCACAAGCTATTATGTTATTTGATACCTGGGGCGGCGCTTTGAGCACTGAAAACTATCAACAGTTTTCATTAGCTTATATGGAGCAGATTATTGCTGGCTTGAACCGTGAAGCTGATGGCCGAAAAGTACCGGTGACATTATTCACCAAAGGTGGCGGCCAATGGTTAGAGTTGATGGCTGATACAGGTGTCGATGCTGTTGGCTTAGACTGGACAACAGACTTAGCAACAGCACGTTCACGTATTGGCGATAAAGTCGCCTTGCAAGGCAATATGGACCCTTGTGTGCTCTATGCATCTCCTGATCGTGTTGAGCAAGAAGTTGCCAGCGTTTTAGCCAAGTTTGGTCAGGCGGAAACCGGTCATGTATTTAACCTTGGTCATGGGATTCACCCAACGATCAACCCAGAAAATATGCTGCGTGTAGTAGACTCAGTTCATCGTTTAAGTGAGCCATATTACCAACGTTAATCCGGCTTCTGGCTTGAGTTTTGTACCTGTTTGATTAGCTCATTAGCAAGGCGTTTGACCTGTAAGTCATATAAGGCCAACTGACCACCGGTTCGAATTGCACTGGCTGCGAGCCCACCAATCACCATTAATAATAATAATGCGATGATCCAAGCAAGAAAGTAACTCAATCGTAATGAGGCTTGTTCTGGCCGAGAAGGCGTTGCACTTATTTCATTCGATGTTGGCTCAGTAGAAGCGGTTTGCTTTTGCAGTGAACTGAGTAGCTTATCTAAGTTAGAACCTTCATCAATCGCTTCGGCAAAGCGTTCAATGCGCTGCGGCTCATCATATAAGTTCCAAGCTTCAAATATCACTTTAATACCGATAACTAAGCCAATAATGAGCATTACCATTCCTAATAGTCTGGCGATAATGGCTAAAACTTCAGTCGTTTGTGAGGAGTTCTGTTGCTGATTCATTTAACATCCTGTTGCTTGAATAATGAGTAATCATGATAAGCATAAAAAAAGGCCGCGAGCATAGCAAGCGGCCTTTCATATTTAATAGTAGAAACTACTATTTAGTATTGTTGGTGAATTCTGGGTATGCTTCCATACCACACTCACTTAAATCAACACCTTCATACTCTTCTTCTTCAGTGACACGAATACCCATCACTAATTTAATGACAAACCATGTCACAAAGCTAGCACCAAATACCCAGACAAAGATAGTTGCAGCGCCGACTAATTGACCAACTAAGCTTGCATCAGGATTAGTTAATGGTACGGCTAATAGCCCCCATAAACCAACGACACCGTGAACTGAGATAGCACCGACTGGATCATCAATTTTAATTTTATCCATGAATACAATTGATAACACAACTAAGACACCACCAACGGCACCAATCAATGTTGCATAGAGAGGTGTTGGTGTATCTGGGCCAGCAGTGATTGCAACTAAACCAGCTAAAGCACCGTTAAGTAACATGGTTAAATCTGCTTTACCAAACAGGACTTTGGCAACAATGATGGCAGCAATAACACCACCCGCAGCCGCAGCATTGGTATTTAAGAACACCATCGCTACCGAGTTAGCACTTGCCATATCGCCAAGTTTTAAT
>MAAI01000049.1 GCA_002163115.1 Methylophaga sp. 41_12_T18
TAGGGGGCAATGCAAAGTAATACTCACCTATTTGGTCAGTACTTATATGCGGAACACTAACACCTGTTGTAATTGGGTCGAAATAAGAGGAGAAGCCTGGAGCTGACAACAGATCAAAAAGGTATTCTTGGGAAACATCCTGCACCCCTCGTATTCTTGCAACCCGTTGAACGACATATGCAGGCAAATCCTCATTTGAGAGCATTGCTAACCTCAGGCCACCACCTACCCACGGCCTATCCATTCCTAGAACTAAGTCTTTCTCTTGAAGTACGTATTCTGTTAAATCGTCATTGTTATGACTTGGCCAATAAACCGCCTCATCCCAGCGAACGTTACCTGGAGCTATATTGATACCTCGGAGTAAATTTATCTCTTCAGATGAGTCAACAAATCCAGCACTTTTAAAAGCATACCCAGGCAACATTTCAACTTGATATTTAAGTCGCATAGTTTCCCAATGCTCGGGCACTTCACCTAACCACTCAACTCCTGACTCGCGCATGGGGGCGTTTGGGTTGAGGCCTTTGGTGACGGCATGGCTGATTACGGCCTGGCGCTTTTCTTTTAGCAGTTTGATCAGATGTTGCTGTTTTTCGATCAGGGTGTCGATTTGGGCGGTTTCGTGGTCGAGGAAGTTGGCGATTTTTTCCTGTTCATACACACTTGGCAGTAAAATTTTACACGCCCTAACATCATCTTTATAGAGCGCACCGATAGTCGTAGATTTGTTCGCCAAAAATAACTCTGGCTTGCCATAAGAGCTAGAATACCAATAGTAAGTGAACTTTGTATTTAACTTTTCGTTTAACCTTATTAAATAAAGGTTTGGTGCTAGAGTTGCTTTGCAAGGTAACTCAGGAACAACATATATCTTTCCAACCTCACCTCTTTTAGCTACTAAAAACTCTCCACCGTAAAGTCGAGTTTTGGCAAGGTAGTCATACGCCTTTTTATCACAAGTCCTTACTTCGTCCGAAATTCCAACTCTATTATTCTGCAAATCTGTGGCTCGAAGATACCACGCATATTTCTCATCTGTATCCAGCTCCACATTTTTCTTTACATCAGCAAAGCTCCCATTTGCTTCAAAATCAGTTAAAAAATCGATTCCTCGCCTTAGATTTACTACTTCCCACTCTTTCGGAATTTCTGGAAGCCATGGTAGCCCTGTTTCAGTATATTCCTCATATGCTGCATGAATCATGAATGCACCTCTTGCAGCAGATCCATAATTTCAGCACTCACCGCATCCAAATCCGCATCAATCTCTACCAAATTTCTGGGCGGCTGATACTGATAAAAATGGCGATTGAAAGGGATCTCATAACCAACAATGCCCACTTCCTGATCTTTATCATCGGTCTTGTTGGCATCGATCCAGGCATCAGGCACATGGTGCTGCACTTCTTTTTTGAAGTAGGCTTCATTCAGCATATTGACGGTTTGTGAAGGATCAAGAGCGACGTTTTCGTTATCACGCAGGCCGCCATCAGGCTGAAACTCTATCGTTTGACCATCTACATCAAACAGGCCATATAGCGAATTTGAATCTGTATTTTTATGCACCTTTTTAATCACCTTTTCCGCTTCTGGGTTTTTCCAGCTCACGGCGGTAGTGATTTGTTTTTTCTCTTTAGCTTCTAGGATGATGCTTTGGGCTTTGCAAGCAACTTTAATCGCAGCTTCATAACCGTTCATATCGTCGCATTGATTTTTGCCTAATTCTGCTTGTAGCTGCTTGGCTTTGAGCAGGCATTGTTTTTGTGCGGCCCAGGTTTTGTGATCTAACAACTCTTTGATTTTGGCTTCTTTTAAATCGCTGAAATGAGTTTTCAGGTGTTTTCGGATGTCGGTTTCATGCTCGGCCAATACGCCGTAGTTTTCACAATCATAATCATCACTCCAGTTTTCACCATAAGCTTCATACACCCACTTCATCGGTGCATTTAACGGCTTGGGTGCAAAGCGCAGTTCGGCGATGCGTTCATCACTGAACTGGTAGCTCTCACGTAATGGGCGCTCAATGGTGATGCGGCGGTAGCCAAATTCATGAGTGGCGAAGATTTTGCTGGCGAATGTTTTGGGAGCTTCTTTCTTCGGGTTGGCTGACTG
>MAAI01000063.1:0-61957 GCA_002163115.1 Methylophaga sp. 41_12_T18
TGACCTTACGGGGTGGTGATCTGGTGTTTTTCCCTCGCTACATTCGCCATATGATATCCGACTCCAATCAAAAACAAGCCTTAGCCGAACCCGGTATTGTCGCACCCGATACCGAAGGGCCGACCACGCGTTTAGTGTGTGGTTATTTTGAGTTTGAAAGTAACTTGGTTAATCCCATCCTCAACGCCCTACCAGATGTCGTGCATATCAAAAATGACGATCCAGATAATGCAATCTGGCTAGAAAGCCTGCTCAGCCAGATCTGTCGAGAAACAGAAAGCAATGCACTCGGATCAACAGCCGTGATCGATAAGTTATCAGGTGTCTTGTTTGTGCAAATCATTCGCTGTTGGATCAATAAAAAAGCCTCAGACAAAGGCCTATTAGCTGCATTAGCTGATCCACAAATAAGTGTAGCATTACAGCTTATCCATCAATCACCTCAGCAAGTATGGACAGTTGAAAGCTTAGCTCAACAAGTACAAATGTCACGTTCTGCCTTTGCCAAACGCTTCCAAACCGTGATGGGGAGCACACCGATGTATTACCTGGCACATTGGCGGATGCAAAAAGCCTATGAGCTACTGACAACCAGTAACCAATCTGTCGCTCAAATAGCCGAACAATTTAACTATCAATCCGAAGCCTCATTTAGCAAAGCCTTCAAACAGCATATGGACATCGGCCCCGGTGCAGTGCGTCGTGCTAAAAAGGCAGCCTTAACTTAGGCTGATAAGGTTGAGCGTCTAATACCTAATTTAGCCATCCGTGAACGCAAGGTATTGGGGTGCATTTCTAAAATCGTTGCAGCGCCTTGTTCACCTGATATTCGCCATTCGCAGAATTCTAATACTTTAATAATATGGCCCTTCTCCATCTCGACTAACGGAATAAGGCTGTCGTCCTGCTCTTTTTTATCATTCACTCGGGTGAGATTATCCTGGATCAACAATACATTATCCGTGGTCAAAATAACGCCTCGTTCAATCACATTTTCCAGTTCACGCACATTGCCCTGCCAGTGATAATTAACCAATTTATCCATTGTTTTCTTGGAAATGGTGTCGATATTCTTACCTAACATGTTAGAAAATCGCTCGACAAAAGCACGTACTAATATCGGAATATCTTCTGCTCGTTCTCGTAATGACGGCAGGGTAATAGGAAAAACATTAAGACGATAAAATAGATCTTCTCTAAACTCACCGGCATCAACCATGGCACGAAGATCACGATGGGTGGCAGCAATCACCCGTACATTGACATCAATTGTTGTCGTGCCGCCCACCCGTTCAATTTCACCTTCTTGTAACACTCGCAACAACTTAGCTTGTAGATCTAAAGTTAATTCACCAATCTCATCTAAAAAGATACTGCCACCACAAGCCAACTCAAACCGACCAATACGCCGTGCTGTTGCTCCGGTAAAGCTGCCCTTCTCATGACCAAACAACTCACTTTCAATTAAATTAGCAGGCAAAGCAGCACAGTTTACTTTTACCAAGGCACGGGCTTTGCGATCACTGAGGTTATGTATCGAACGTGCAAATAACTCTTTACCGGTGCCTGTTTCACCTAAGATCAATACTGATGACATAGTTGGTGCCACTTGCTCAACCTGATGGAAAATAGCTCTCAGTTGTTTACTGGTGCCTAAGATAGCTTCAAAGTTTTTAGTATGTTTGATCTCTTCTTGCAGATAGCTATTTTCAGCTTGTGCCAGATCTTTTAATGCTTGAATTTCAGCAAAGGCAGATTGCAGCTGAGCTTCGGCTTGTTTAATCTCCGATACATCCTGAAAAACAATCACTGCACCAATAATTATGTCGTCTTCAATGATTGGCGTACTGGTGTAATAAACAGGAAAACTGGTGCCATCTTTTCGCCAAAAAACTTCGTCATGAACTTGATGCACTTCGCCGTCTTTTAGCGATGCAAATATAGGACATTCAACTTGTGGATATGGGCTGCCATCGACCTTGGTGTGATGATGATGATCATGCAACTTTTTACCTAATACATCTTCCGAACTCCAGCCCGTTAACCTCACCGCTGCTGGATTAACAAAGGTGGTTTTACCTTCAGCATCCAGTCCATAAATACCTTCACCCGCCGCATTTAAAATTGACTGATAGCGTTGTTGTATTAGCTCATTATCTTTCATCACTAGTCCTTAAAAATCTGTCATGTCATTGTATATTAATATCATAAATATACGAAATATCGTTTATAGGTACAAAATTAAAAAAATAATTAACTTTAAGATTGGTCGTTAACTACATAATTTAACTGGACTTTAATAAGAGAATAATAACTGGCATAGCTCGTGCAAATACAGACCGTAATAACTTAATTATTTATAAACTTAAAGGAACAACCATGAGTAATAGACCACCACTACCCCCGTTTAATATCGACACAGCAACGCAAAAAGTTAAGCTAGCTGAAGACGGTTGGAACTCACGAAACCCTGAACAAGTCGCCTTAGCTTATACAGAAGATAGTGACTGGCGTAACCGTGCTGAACTGTTTTCTGGTCGTGAAAACATCATCGCCTTTTTAACTAAAAAATGGCAAAAAGAACATGATTACCGACTCGAAAAACAACTGTGGTGTTTTGATGATAATCGCATTGCTGTCACCTTCAAATATGAATGGCACGATGCTAATGAACAATGGCATCGATCATACGGCAACGAACTTTGGGAATTTGCAGACAACGGCCTCATGCAACGACGCATTGCCAGCATCAATGATCTAGCCATCAATGAATCAGATCGGACACTACGCTGGCCTCGTTAATCGTGGACGCAACAACATAAAACAAAGCACTTTGGACATAGTTATTAGTTTTATGTAACCACATACTTTAGTTACTTTAAAAAACTTAACTTGGAGCAACATCATGCAATCAATAAAAATTGTCACTCAAGATGCCTGCAGCTACTGTGTTGCAGCAAAAAACTTATTAACTAGTAGATCTGTAGACTTTGAAGAAATTCATTTAGTCAAACAAGCCGACCAAGCCCGTGAATTATTATTACAAGCAACTCAACGCACCATGCCTCAAATCTTTATCGATGGTGAAGCTATTGGCGGTTTCACAGAACTGAACCAGTTAGTAAAATCTGGTGATTTAACATCATAAATCACCATTAACTAACAGTAATCAGACCTCTTTCGACCACACTGAACAGTCAGATTATAAACTTCAGTAACAAAGAGTCTCAATAATTGTAGGCATCGCATTTATCAACCCAAACACAGCATAGTGACTTTGCTTTTCGCTCACTCAACTACACAAATAATAACGGCTCCCGAAGGAGCCGTTATAAATGTGCTAATTAGCTTGGACTGTTAACGTTTTTTAAGCCGTCATTTTTGCTCTTCGGCGTAAACCCATAAAGCCTAATAACGCAGGGCCAAATAAGAATAATGCAGCCGGTACGGGTACTTCACTCACTGATTGACTAATCACTAAGTTCGCAAAGGTAGCACCAAATACCACGTCGAAATTAAAGCCTGCAAAGCTTGGCAATAGAATGCTGTCAAAACTACCAATGACACTTGCAAAGGTTAAGAAGTTAAATGTACCAATGTTGATGTCTGCACCCGTAAAGGTAAAATCTAAAACGCCAGCTAAACTAGCAAGACCAGAGATGTCTAACCAATCAATACTCGTTTCATCAAACTCAATGGCCATTAAACCAAATTCGCCTTGGGTGTAGTCACCATTAATAGTAAGGGTGTCGATGGAGTTACCGGGGGCGATATAGGCTAGATTACCAAGTCCTGTTCCATTAACGGTGACCTTACTCGTAATGGTGCCATTACCCTTTAACACTCCACCATTAATATCTACACTTGCTTGGGTCATGCTGCCATTGTTGATAGTGGTGCCGGCAGTTTGAGTATAGCTTCCTGTGCCGGTGACCGTACCATCGTTTTCCAGAATGCCGGCGTTGGTCAGAGTGGACCCGTTGTACAGGGTGCCAGAATTGGCCAGCGTGCCATTAAGGTTATTGTTCAGCGTACCGTTGTTGCTCAGTATGCTGTCGTTGCTCAGCGTGCCGTTGTTGTCCAGCGTGCCGTTGCTGGTCAGATCGGCAGAGTTCAATAGCTTGTCGTTGTTGGTTAGCGTGCCCTTGTTGACCAGCGTCCAGGTATTGTGCAACAGACCATTGTTGGTCAGTGTGCTGTAGTTAGTCAGTATCTCGTTGTTGGACAGCGTGCCCTTGTTGGTCAGCGTGCCGTAGTTGTCCAGCGTGCTGTGACGGTTATTGTTCAGCGTGCCGTTGTTGGTCAGCGTACCATTAAGACTATTGGTCAGCGTGCCGTAGTTGTCCAGCCTGTCGTTGTTGGTCAGCGTGCCGTTGTTGGTATTGTTCAGTGTGCCGTAATTGGCCAGCCCGCCGTCATTGGTCAGCGTGCCGTCGTTCCACAGCGTGCCGCCGATGTTGTTGGTCAGCGTGCCGTTATTGGTCAGCGTGCCGTCGTTGACCAGCCTGTCGTTGTTGGTCAGCGTGCCGTTGTTGGTATTGGTCAGTGTGCCGCCGATGTTGTTGTACAGCGTGCCGTCATTGGTCAGCATGCCGTCGTTCCACAGCGTGCCGCCGATGTTGTTGGTCAGCGTGCCGTTATTGTTCAGCGTGTCGTGGTTGCCAAGTTTGCCGTCGTTGTTCAGGGCGCCGTCGTTGGTCAGCGTGTTGTTGTTGTTCAGCGTGTCGCTGTTGTTTAGCGTGCCATTCAGACTATTGGTCAGCGTGCCGTCATTTTCCAGCCTGCGTTTGTTGTTCAGCGTACCGTTGTTGGCCAGCGAGCCGTTGTTGGTCAGTGTATTGTTGTTGATCAGCTCGCCGTCGTTGGTCAGCGTGCCGTTGTTGGTCAGCAGGGCGTTGTTGGTCAGCGTGCCTTTAAGATGGTTGCTCAGCGTGCCGTCATTGTCCAGTATGCCATCGTTGTCCAGCTGAGAGTGATTGTTCAGTGTGCTATTAAGATTATTGGTCAGCGCGCCGTGGTTGAGCAACACGCCGTTGTTGGTCAGCGTGCCGTTGTTGTCCAGCGTGCTTTTAAGACTATTGGTTAGCAAGCCCAGACGATTATTGTTCAGCGTGCCGTTATTGTTCAGCGTGCCTCTGTTGACTAGCGTATAGGTGTTGGTCAGCGTACCCTCGTTAGTCAGCGTGACGTTGTTGGTCAGTGCACCGTCGTTGTTCAGCGTACCGTCGTTGTACAGCAGGCCGTCGTTGGTCAGCGCGCCATTAAAATTATTGGTCAGCGTGCCGTCGCTGTCATTGTACAGTGTGCTTTTATGATTATTATTCAACGCGCCGTTGTTGGTCAGCGTGCCGTAGTTGTCCATGCCCAGCGCGCCATCGTTGTCCAGCGTACCGTTGTTGGTCAGCGTGCCGGCGTTAGTCAGCCTGTTGTTGTTGGCCAGTGTGCCGTCGTTGTCCAGTGTGCCGCCGTTGAGTAGCGTGCCATCGTTGGTCAGCGTGGCATTAAGATTATTGGTCAGCGTGCCGCGGTTGGTCAAGTCGCCCGAGCTGGTCAGTTTACTGGCATTTATATATTCATTGGTAAGAGAGATGGTATTAGGACCAGACAGAATGGTTGGCGTCGAATTAGTACCGGATAAGGAAGCTGCATTTACTGAGCCAGCGGCGAGTAACACAGAACTAATTAATATAGTCTTCGCCAAGAACTGGGGCGTTAATAAATTGGTGTGCAAAATTATTATCCTTGTATGAAGTACACAGCTCAGCCATTTTAAATGAATAGCCATTAAGACTTGTAGTTATTATTTAGTTGCTGCCGAAAATTAGCCGTTGAATTGCTTTATTCTGACGGATCTTGTTTTGTGGGTTGAGTTATACCGTAATGAATGGTGACGGTCTATTGTACATCGGTACTACTAGCTATTAAGTTGTGTGGATGCGGGAATGTAACAAATGATCACTTTTGGCACAAAGTGACGGGCAGAACAAAGGGCTGTATTCGAATAAAGGGAAGCGTCCCATTTAATCTAAGGGAACCGTCCCATTTAATCTGGTGGTGGCTGGAACGACTTCAGCGAAGCCAAGGAACAGTTACGAGCAAAAGATACTGAAAATTGGCTCTCCAATATTGGTCATAAAGTCGGTAAGTATTCGTGGGGGGAAATTTGGTCTGGTTATGATTCAAAAGGAGGTTTCGGTCATGCAGTCGTTCGCTATGCCTTATAACCAGTTTATCAAACATCGTTCCGGCCACAAAAACACGTGGCCTCCACTGGACGCGCAAAGAAACGCGCGCCGTTTATAAAAGCGTTAGGCATTAAATGCTATTCCAATCTCGTGCAATTATGTTAATATTCGCTAAACTAACCATTATGGTTACATGGAGAGTGTGTGGCTGAATACGATTTAGAACAGGTAAAAGCGGCAGCTCAAAGTCTAGATATTGAATATAGAGGCAGGAAAGTTAGTAGAGATATAGCTAACTTGGGATACGACATGAATGACGTGTCCTCTTGCCTATGTCAACTCAGATCAAGTGATTTTCGTAAGACTCATTCTTATGGTAATCAACCACCTGATGATGAGTATATCTGTCGCTATAAGAAAGACCCAGAAGAAGATGAATATGATCAATTATATGTCAAGTTTTGTCTTGTTGATGGATATCTAGTTATTGATTTAGCTTCTTTTCATTTACCTCAGTATTAACTTGAGGAGAGTTTATATGACCAATTGCAAAATATGTAAATCAGAAAGTATTAGACAATTAGATGATATGGAAAGTATTTCCTATAAAGGATCAGTATTATCTATCTCAATGGAATATTCCGTATGTAATGAATGCGAAAGAGAATTCGTTTCGAAACAACAGATATTAAATAATGATTCTCGTGTTAGAGATGCGAAGAAAAGTGTAGATGGGCTTTTAACTTCTACAGAAATCTATCATGCTCGTACTTCAATGGAGTTAACTCAAGAACAGGCTTCTCTGGTTTTCGGAGGAGGTAAAAATGCGTTTTCAAAATACGAACGAGCTGAAGTTTCTCAAAGTGTAGCTATGGATAAGTTAATACGTATTTGCTTAAAACACCCACCTGTTTTACATGAACTTTTAATTGGTGCAGGCATCAAAAGAGAGTCAACCCAAGTAACTTATGAAAACAATGTAATACCGTATCCAAAACTTAAAGCAGCTAATCAATCTCAGTTTAAAACTGTAAGATCAATTGATTTAACAAAGGATGTATCTTATGGATAAAGACTTAATCGGTGAAGCAATTAAGTCATTAGAGTTAATTGATATTCATTTATATTCAACTTCAATTTCACGTTTTGAAGAGATAAATTCTGATAATTACCCTGAAGGAATGGCACAACAAAACAAAATATCCATTAAAGCTGAATTCTTAGAAAAAGAAGAGGATTCTGATGGTTCTGCGTTGATCCATGCCAAGATTGAATTCGGCTTAAGATTTGTAGAAGAAAATGAAGAAAGTGAAATTAATACTCTTGCTGAGATTGAAGCGTGCTTTATTGTTAAGTATCACCAATCACAGGAAATCTCAGAAGAGGCTATAAATGAATTCATGGAATTTAATGTTGTCCATAATGCATGGCCATTTTGGAGAGAGCATGCATTTAGATCTGCAGCACAAGCGAAGTTACCCACTCCAATGATTTCCTTATTTAAGCCTGCCTCAGAATAAAATGCCTAACAAGTTGCTTAAACGGAAAATTAACAGTTGGCCATCGCTTCGCGATTATAGCCAACCATTAATTTCCGCTTAGCAAGGCGTTAGTACTCATGGAGAGAATGTGCCAAAGATGAACAATATTGATATCTTCAAAGCAATATCTGCTCTGGCAATGGCGCATTGTTACGACAGTTTCCCTTTAAAAATAAAGTTATCTCCGGGAGAGTTGGCTTTATCCCTAGGCGATGAGTTTTGGGATGAGTCACAAAAGCCGATTTCGGAAAATGTTAGTGAGTATGTAAGAAATCGAAGCCCCGCAGGAATCGCGAAGCCCACTATCGAATGGATGGCTGCTTCTGGTTTAATCACATATGAAGCATATCGTGATAGCCAGTTCATTGGGGTTTGTCTCACCGCTAAGGGTTTAGAGGCAATAGAGTCTGACCAAGATCGAGGTGGTAACTTAATTCAGGCGGCAAAAGAATTGGCCAAAGAAGAATTTAAGGATCAGGCTCGTACAAAACTGAAAGGACTATTCTCAGAGGTTCTTAGCTGGAGCATAGAAAAATCACCAACAGTCTTTCAAGCGGTTACAAATTATGTCTCGCAGTAAAGTACTAACAAACAAAGGCAGCTCACCGCAATCGATACTGCGCAAGCTATAGAGGATGTCAATTTACCCGGCTTTAAACTCCATCCTCTCAAAGGCAACAGAGATGAAATTTGGTCTATCACCGTAAATGGAAACTGGCGCATAACTTTTGAATTTATTGACGGTAATGCGTTTATCTTAAACTACGAGGACTATCACTAATGAATATGCATAATCCACCACATCCAGGTGAGTTCATCCATGATCTTTATCTGGAGCCATCTGGCCTAAGTTGTCGCTTCTTGGCAAAACAACTTGATGTAGCATCGTCAACTTTAAATCGGATATTGAAAGGACAAAGTGGAATTTCACCGGAAATGGCACTTCGTTTATCAAAAGCACTAGGACGGACACCTGAGAGTTGGCTTTCGATGCAAGATAATTATGATCTGTGGCATGCAAAGCAGAATGTTAATCTAACTCGAGTACATGCAGTCAACTTTGCGATTCAGTAAAAATTATCACAAAAACCAGCCATTAGAGTCCGCAAACGTGTCACCTTTTGTGCATAAATACGCACAAAAATCGCCAAGTTCGCTACGCTGTTGTGGTGGGCGTTAGGAGTCCATTAGTGCTCAATAAAATACTAAAAATCTTTGCATATTTTATTTCACTAGTATTAATTTCATTAACAATGCTAGTTCTGTATTACAAAATTGAAACAAGGAACCATGTAAGCCGCTTTGATGCAAGTTATGAGAAAAGAAAGGTTGCTCCATACTTAATAAAGGAAAAAAACGGCACATTATTTACCGGCAAGGTTTACGGGACATATTTTGGAGGCCGCCTTTGGGATATAAAAGAATGGGAAGGTATTTATCAAAATGGAATACCATCTGGTGAATTCAAATATTTCTCACCAGAAGGAAAAGTAAAGCATATTTGGAAATATGAAAACGGTATGCTTATTCAACACCTAACAAGTCAATCTAGCTCACAGCCTTCGGCTGCTGGGATGGCGCAAAGCACCGCCCCTAATTGAAGCGTAACGAATAGGATATATGGTGAATAAATTACATATTGCAATTGCTACAAATAACATAGAAGAATCCATTAAAGATTACACGACTCGTTTAGGTGAAGCTCCTTGTTCATTTGTATTAAACGAATATGCTTTATGGAGGACAGAAGCACTTAATGTGTCAATTCGCCAAGATTCAACATGCAAACCTGGAGAATTACGTCATTTGGGGTGGGAAGATTCATCCGCACAAGAGTTTAGCCAAGATACTGATGTAAACGGTATCGTGTGGGAGCGTTTTAGTGCACAACAACAAGCAGATGAAATAAACGAAATATGGCCAGAAGCAAATTTTACTCCAGTGTAAGTTCGTTATAAGTAATCTCACTGTCAGAGTTTAATCAACTATGAAATGTTCCGTATATATTGCAACAAGTGCCGATGGCTATATTGCAACACCTGAAGGCGATGTTGAGTGGTTGCATTCAGCAGGTAATCAAGATGCAGACATGAGCAACAATCTTGATATGGGTTTCAATGACTTTATAGCATCCGTTGATTGTATGGTTATGGGCCGTAAATGCATGGACGTTATTTCAAGTTTTAACTTAACTACCGAGCAGTGGCCTTATGGCGATATAAAAATATATGTTTTAAGTAACTCTATGAAAGAGCCTTCTGAAAATTTACGCGGTAAAGTCGAAATGTATTCCGGAGATATTTCAACGTTAATAAATCAACTTGAGATTAACGGTTTTAAACATGCTTATATTGATGGTGGTGCAACGATTACGTCTTTTATAAATCTCCAACTTATAAATGAAATGATAATCACCAAAGCTCCAGTCATTTTAGGTAAAGGCATTCCGCTTTTTGGTGAAGTCAATAATAGCATTCAGCTCATAAATTCAGAGGCTATTGCATTTCCTAATGATTTTATTCAAGTTAAGTATGGTGTGAATTACTTATAACAAGCTGTTAAATAAGGGATAAAAAGAACGCATCCCTTTAATCATTCCTCCACCCAATTTTCCTAAGATCGAGCCAAACGCTTTAAGAAGCCTTCTCGCGATCCAGCATTGATCCAACCAGTCGCTATGGTCTTACTCAGTTCGTTATTCACCCGACCTCGATGGATATGTGAAGGTGAGGCTGGAAAGATGACTAACTTGCCCCGCTCTGCTGCTTCATGATGATCTTGCCAATGAAATTCTGTACCGGCTTCTTCGACAGAATCACAATAAAGGATCCAAGCTAATACTCGGTTCACAGGTTCGGTCGCTTCATCGCTCATCGTCCAATCACAATGCCATTGTCGAAAGCCTTCGCCGGGAGCGTAACGCTGCAAGTTGAATATCGGCATCACAAACAATTCTTGATCCGGACACACATCTCGAAATAAAGGTCGCTCTGACAGATACTGCTCCAAACCTGCTGAAACAGCGCGAACGATCACATCGGCAAGTGCAAATGCCTCCGGATCAGCACGATTAATTGCCACCAGACTGATATCTGTCGACACCTTGGCTGGCTCAGCGCCAGAACCGAAGGCTACGCCCGGCCGCTGCAAGTCCTTACGTCGTTCAAAGAAGTCCATCACACCATCTGCGACAGCCTCGAAACCGGCATTGTGATAACGACCAATTAATTTCATAGCGGAAAGTTCTCACTAGCAGCCTGTAAAGTTATTGCTAACGAAACACCCCTATTTCGACTTTGTTCCATCTTCTTGGTGGTCATCTTATTGCCTTTCACACTGAATCAGTGGTTGATTATCTCATCATCATTACTTCAAAACATAGCTGTTGTATGGTTAAAATCAATATAAGATCTAGGTTTAGTTATTCACTTTACCCACATTATCTGTGGATAACGTTGTTATTAACATTCTTATAAAGCGCTAAGTCGTTCTTGGCTCAGGATGATTTTATAATTGGTTAAAAATTGATCAATTGTAAAGCCCATATAGGCTGGGAGCTGGAGCTAGGTATGTTGCTATCCACAGCCTCCTCCATTATCGACTTAAAGCAGATCTGTATTCATGCAATTTCTGCATTCATCACACCAACACTATCTAAGAATCATCAACTCAGAAACGATCTGTTTGTAACCATGTTTGACGCTTGCTCTAAGTTTTATCTATTTATAAATAAAACTTGGGTTACTATGCGTTAAAGACATTTTCCGCATTGCTCCTTTGGCATACATATAGGAGCAAGTGCTCCGTCATCGAATAATGGAAGAAACTAAATATGAGTGCAGATAGGTACGAGCAAGTTAAAGCTAACCCTAAATTTCATCAGCTGGTGAAACAACGTTCACGCTGGGTGTGGAGTTTGTCTGCCGTTATTCTGACCATGTATTTTTCATTTATCTTGCTAATCGCCTTTTCGCCAGAATGGTTAGGTCAATCACTCAGTGGTGGTGTGATAACGATAGGGATTCCTATTGGTGTATTTATCATTGTCATGGCGTTTATATTGACAGGTATCTATGTGCACAAAGCCAATAAGGACTTTGATCGTATTAACAATGAAATCATCAGTGAGATAAAACAATGAAAGTGCTTTTCTTCACGCTGTCAGTTCTGCTTAGTTCTCATGCATGGGCTGCTGATGCAATAAGTGGTGTGGTGGAACAGCAAGCCTTGAATATACCTGCCGTGGTGATGTTTTTAATATTTGTCGCCGCGACCTTAGTTATTACCTATTGGGCTGCAAAAAGAACGAGATCAACTGCTGATTATTATGCTGCCGGTGGTGGTATAACTGGTTTTCAAAATGGCTTAGCCATTGCTGGCGACTATATGTCAGCGGCTTCATTTTTGGGTATTTCTGGGCTGGTGTATTTGTCTGGTTATGATGGCCTTATTTATTCCATCGGTTTTTTAATTGGTTGGCCGCTTATTTTATTTATTGTTGCTGAGCGATTACGCAATCTGGGTCGTTATACCTTTGCCGATGTGGTTTCTTATCGTTTAGAACAGTTACCGATTCGCACCTTGTCTGCTTTTGGTACCTTGGCTGTGGTGGCCTTATATTTAATTGCTCAAATGGTCGGTGCAGGCAAGTTAATCCAATTGCTATTTGGCTTGCCTTATCACTACGCAGTGATAATGGTGGGAATATTGATGGTGATGTATGTCATGTTTGGTGGCATGCTCGCCACTACCTGGGTACAAATCATCAAAGCGGTGTTGTTATTGTTGGGTGCGAGTTTTATTGCATTTATGGTGCTCAAGCATGTTGATTTTGATCTCAATGCTTTGTTTGAACAAGCGGTAGCTGTGCACCCTAAAGGCCTTGATATCATGGCACCAGGTGGCTTAATTTCTGATCCTATCTCTGCCATTTCACTCGGTATCGCTTTGATATTTGGTACCGCTGGTTTGCCGCATATCTTAATGCGGTTTTTTACCGTTTCAGATGCCAAACAAGCACGACGTTCAGTCTTTTTTGCCACCGGCTTTATCGGTTACTTTTATATCCTGACCTTTGTCATTGGTTTTGGTGCAATCGTCTTATTATCAACGAATCCAGACTTTTTTGATGGTAACGGTTTGTTGTTGGGTGGTAATAATATGGCGGCGATTCATTTGTCTAAAGCCGTCGGCGGCGATTTCTTTCTTGGCTTTATCTCTGCCGTGGCCTTTGCCACCATTTTGGCTGTGGTTTCCGGTTTGACCTTGGCGGGTGCTTCGGCCATTTCACATGATCTATATGCCAGTGTGATTAAAAAAGGTAATAGTTCTGCCAAACAAGAAATTCGTGTATCAAAAATAGCCACGGTTGTTTTAGGCGCGGTGGCGATTTACCTCGGTATTTTATTCGAAGATCAAAACATTGCCTTTATGGTCGGCTTGGCTTTTGCCATTGCCGCCAGTGCTAACTTCCCCACCTTAGTGTTATCCATGTATTGGCAAGGGCTAACAACACGTGGTGCGTTTATCGGTGGTTTTGCCGGCTTATTAACGGCAGCAGTGTTGGTCATTGTCGGACCCATTGTTTGGGTGGATATTTTAGGTAATGCACAAGCCTTATTCCCTTACAAATACCCCGCCTTATTTTCTGTCAGCATTGCTTTTCTAAGTATCTGGTTTTTCTCAGTGACTGACCGCAGTCAACGAGCAAACAATGAACGGAAAAAGTTTGAGCATCAGTTTATTCGATCTCAAACCGGTATTGGTGCTCATGATGCAGCCGATCATTAAGCTATAAAATCATCATAAAGCAACTCTAGTTTCAAAGGACTGAAACTAGAGTTGGCTTGTCTGCAGTGCAAGTTATTCACTTTACCCACATTATCTGTGGATAACGATGTGATTAACATTATTATAAGACGCTAAGTCGTTCTTGGCTTAGGGTGATTTTAGTGTTGGTTAAATTTTAACCACTTCATTCGTGTTTGCTTATTTGCCAGCAAATAGTCATAGGACACATGCCCCAAAACCACTAAAAACGGTCACTTGCCCCATTACATCTCCTCCACCAGCAGCTAATCTTGTGGTTAACAATTATGTAATTAATTTGGAGATGACGATGTCTAATCACGAAACGACCTATCCTACTTATGCAAAGATTATTCACTTGGGGATTGTGGTATTCGGTATTACTGCCTTTCTTACTGGCGAGTTAGCTGAAGATGTAAGTAGCTATTTCATCCATGCCTATTTAGGCCTGTCTTTAGCGGCCTTTATCCTACTACGTGTTATTGTTGGTTTTACACCGTCTACAACACTGTCATTTAAAGGTTGGTCGCCTCTTTCTCGCCTGCAATGGCAACTGGCCTTTGACGATGTTAAAAGTCTATTGACGCTGGCTGTGCCGCATCGAGATAAACATCAGGGATTAGCTGGACTGACTCAGGCTTTTGGACTCATCATCTTTGCTTGGATGGCTGTGACCGGCACCGGCTTATTCTTATTAGCAGGCCCGACAGAAACGGTCCTATTTGAGTTTATTGAAGAGGTTCATGAAATAGGTGAATCACTGATTCCACTTTATCTTGGTTTACATGTCGGTGCAGTACTCTTACATTCGTTTACAGGTCAGCCAATTTGGCAGAAAATGTTTAAATATAGAACTGATTATCATGTAACTAATAAATGAGCGCTGATGAACTATAGAAAATACTTCCCTGCCTTGGTACTAGCAGCTGCAATGTCATTTTTTGTCTATGACATAGTCAGTGATCTCGTTAATGGTGGCGATAGTTATTGGCACATCACTGTTGAGCTCCTGGTCTTTATTGCAATCACAGTCGTATTATTTGCTGAGCTGGAACACGTAAAACTATTAGATAAAGAAATTAAGCTGGAAAAGTCGAAAACAGCAAAGTTGGCTGGTGAGTTATTGACCGTCATCCAAGATGAATTTACGGTTTGGAAGCTAACTCCTTCGGAGAAAGAGGTAGCACTATTATTAATTAAAGGACTGTCGATGAAAGAAATCGCTGATGTCCGTAGTGTTAAGGAGAAAACAGTTCGTGCTCAGTCCACCAGCATTTACGCCAAAGCGGGTTATGCAGGTCGACATGAGTTAACCGCCCACTTTATTGAAGACTTGATGAGAGAGGTCTGACTTATGCACTTTACCCACATTATCTGTGGATAACGATGTTACTAACATTCTTATAAGCTGCTAAGTCGTTCTTGGCTTAGGGAGATTTTATAATTGGTTAAAAATTAACCACTATTGTACTCCAGGAAAATAAGCCTCCACATTAAGTTAATGCGGGATACTTATTGAGAGCCTATATCAATATAGTGACGATGTATAAACTCACACCACTGTTCACTATAAACTGCCGGAAGTTGAGGTTCCCCTCTGATTCCTAACTTAAACTCAACGACTGATCTCCATTCTGAAGAGCCAACATCAGGACCATGACCTTGGCCATCACCAGTAGCAATATTTTCCTCAACTAGTTCATACCATTGTTCAGAGCAAGGTTGCAGCTGCTCAGGACTTGACGCCCAAACAGCACTTGACGAATACGATAAGACAATCAAAGTTACCATTATTAAGCTGTGTCTTGGTTTCGCTAATTGAGCGGTCATGGATTGACTCCTATTAATCGTGGCATCCTTCATTAACGCTTCTAGCTCTTACTTATGCACTTTACTCACATTATCTGTGGATAACGATGTTACTAACATTCTTATAAGGCGCTAAGTCGTTCTTGGCTTAGGGATATTTTATGATTGGTTAAAAAACGACCATATTTAATCAATCACACAACAATAGCTGGTTTCACTATGTTTTTACATTACTTAAGCAAATGCCTGGTCTAATTCAACCCAAAAAGTCAGGCCTTTATCTTTATTACCGTAAACACCAATTTCACCATTCATCGCTTCAACCAACTGTTTAGATATAGTCAGGCCGATACCGGTTCCTAATGTTTCAGAGTCAGCTTGTTCAAGCCGATTGAATGGTTCAAACAAAGCAGGAAAATCTTCTTCAGCTACACCTTGCCCCGTATCACTTATTTCTATTCTTACTTTATCGGCAGTAGTTTTGTTATATGAAAAAGAAACTACACCGTCATCACTATTATATTTAATACCATTGGAAGTTAAGTTAAGTAATATTTGTTTTAACTTAAGGTAGTCAGCATTGATATGTAAGCCAGCCGTTTTATTTGGCTGAACGATTACTGATACATTCGCCTTATTGGCTTCATGGCTAAGTAATTTTTCAATTTCAGTGATGATGTTATGGACGTTAATGACTTCGAGCTTGATATCAATTTGGCTCATTTCAATTTCAGATAAATTGAGCACGCCATTGATTAGCTCTAATAAATGATTGCCACTATTAATTATGTAAGACAATGAGTCTTGTTGGTCTGCTGACAATGGGTTTTCATCATCTGATGCTAGTAATTGCGAAAAGCCCAGTACAGCGTTCATTGGCGTTCGAAGTTCATGACTCATTGCCGTTAAAAACTCGGATTTAGCATTGCTGGCTTGTTCAGCCTCTTCTTTCGCCTCGCGAAGTTGCAGTTCCATCTCTTTAATATGAGTAATATCGCTGCAGATACCTAATACACCAATTAACTCTTTCTCGTGGTTATACAACGGTACTTTATTAGTCAGCACCCATGCCACGCTATCGTCAGCACACTTACACTGTTCAATGATATTCAGCTTTGGTTGCTGTGTTGCGATTACTTCGCGATCATCTTCACGGTATCCCTCAGCAAACTCATGCCATCTAAGATCGAAATCAGTTTGACCGATAAGTTGCTCAGGCTTTTCAACACCACCATTAACAGCAAATATAGTATTCGCACCTATGTAATTAGAATTAAGGTCTTTCCAAAATACACCGGCAGGAATCGAATCTAGAATTGCTTGTAATAAGCGGTTGGCATCAGCGAGCTGCTTAGAGCTTTCTTTTAGCTTTATAGAGTTATCTATTAACCGTTCCTTATTGATCATCTTTTCGGTGACGTCATCTAAGTTTTCTAATACACCGATTAACTTACCTGCTTCGTCGTAGATAGGTTCAGCATCACAGTTTAGATAACGGTCCTTGCCATTAAGATTGGCAAACCATGCTTCAGCATGCAGCCCATCACTAAACTTTGACTTCTCGTTGACCAGATATAACGCTTCAGCTACATCTTGGACACCAAGCACAATGTTAGCTAAACAAGGCCGTTCCGCTTGATAAAATCCTTGCCACGCATGTTTTTTGCCGATAATTTCTGAAGCCATCAGTCCGGTCAGCCTTTCACAGGCTTGATTCCACGCCACAACAACGTGATTAGTATCAATGATGAAAGTGGGAACGGCTAAGGAATTGGTGATCAAGCTGAAGTTATGCTGCATACAAAGGCCTACTATTTAGTCATATTAATTATTCTCTGACACGGTATGTAGGTGTTCTGGATATGCTGTTATTTGTTCTAAGTTGATTCTAGGCGCTTTAGGCGCTGTTATGCAAGTGCTTTACATTTGCATATGCACTTTACTCACATTATCTGTGGATAACGTTGTTATTAACGCTGTCATAAGACGCTAAGTCGTTCTTGGCTTAGGTTGATTTTAGTGTTGGTTAAAAAACAACCACATTGTGTCACTATAGCTCTAACGCTAGTTTTACTACGTTATTATCGTTATCAACGGCTGGCATTGCACAGCACAGTAAGGCTTCATTCTCCGTTACATCGGCTGTGACCGCTGTTGGATAAACTACTGAACCTGATTGTATTGTCACCTTACATGCACCGCATTGACCATTACGGCAGCTAAACTCGGGTTGCAGACCATGTGCTTCAGCAAACTCTAATAGACTGCCATCGTTTTGTGACCATGACTGTTCAAGTTTTGAATTTGTAAACTCAATAATCGCTTCTCTGGCTACTCCTACTTGTTTCGAGCTAGTACTGTTCGGTTCAATGGTTCTAACTAATGATGCTGGACCAAACGATTCAGCATATATACGCCTATCCTGCACGCCTAGATCAGTTAATAAATCATAACTGGCTTGCATAAAGCCAACTGGGCCACAAAGATAGAAGTCATAATCATCTAAAGCTAATACGGCTTGTAAGAATTCTTTATTTAAACGGCCTTGTTGATGATAGTCTATGCCTGGTTTTAGCTCCTTGGTGGTATTGGTTAATAACCAATAGGCAGTCACTAAACCCGATGAGTTAGTTGCCAGTTGATTAACTTCATCAAAGAAGGCACGTTGCTGGTGATCTTTCGCCACATGGATAAAGGTGATGGGGCGCAGTTTTCGATGGCGTAAACCCTCTGTTAAGCCATATCTAAGCATCGATATCATTGGTGTTATGCCTACCCCCGCTGATAGCAATACCGCGGGCCTAGCTTGTTTACTATCAAAGGTGAAATTACCGGTCGGTGCTTTTATATTTAAACTGTCCCCCACGCTCACTTGATCATGTAGAAAATTAGATACGCTTACTTTATTAATAGACTGTTCAAGTTCTCGTTTAACGCTGATACGGTAGTTTTTATCCGCTGGTGCACTTGATACAGTATAAGTTCGACTGTCTTTCTGGCCATTCAGCCGCACTTGCAAGGTCAGAAACTGGCCCGCTTTAAACCGTGGTGATTGCCCTGACTGGGGTTTCAGATGGAAGGATTTAATAACACTACTTTCTTCAACTACATCGACAACGTCATAAGCTTGCCAACTATTTCGCATTTTCTCGGCTTGCTTGAGTTGCTCCGCTTCTGGCCATGAGCCCGTTAAGTTGGTATTAGCTGAATATTGTTCTAACTGCCATCTATACGGCAAGGCATGTTTAAGCCACCAGCCATGCTCAATTGTGAAGGTCCAAAGTCGTTCCGCACCTGCAAAATATTCGGTATCAGCTGAGTCCAATAACACCTCTACTCGTCCCGTTAAAGTGAGTAGGTTGCCAGTATTAAAATCAACAAACAATAAACCTGCTTTGGGGTTAATAATAAAGTTACCCAAGGTATTAAAATGATTATTGCCGGTGTAGTCAGGAATGGTCAGTGTTGTTTCGTTATCTATGCGAATAAAGCCCGGCTTGCCACCTCGGTGGGACACATCAACACCGTCACTTTTTTCACCAGTGCCTTGGGCGACATAGCTGGCAACAAAAAAAGTGTCACTATTGCTTATCAATGTTTGTGCTTGTTGATCAAACTTGGTTAACGCTTCTGTCTCTAGTGGCAGTTGTTGAGCAGCTGAGATCTTCTCCAGCTTTCTTTGTTGTATGTATTGCGGGCAATTACCAAAGGCTTGGTCGACTTGTAACTGCATTTTACTATCGCTGTGATCGGTAACATGTACCGCCAAACGATTTCGTCGTCGGGTGCTTAATTCAACCCCCATCATACCTAAGCGTAGATTTTCACCTTTCGCATTGTTTAGACTTTGTTTAAGTGGGTCTCCTTCTACAGGGCTAGCATCAATTGTTAATGTATCTGCTGTTGGGCTGGTTATAAAACCTGCATCGTTAAAAAGGATTGAAGCCCAAGGCCAACCGTTGTTATCAGCGTGACCGACAAAGACAAAAGGTAATTGATTATAAAAGTCACGATGTTGATCAGGCATATAATCACGAATCACTTGTCGACCAAACCGTTCCATTTTGTCGCGGACGCCAGACCGTGATTGCAGTTGTTGTTCACCACGATGAAATGGCGATGGTTGCAATGAATCATTCATAATTAATTCCCAACTAAAAGGTTGTGAAAGTAGACTTATCACCTATTAATCGGTGATAAGCCTATTCATGTTCAACTGATTATTTGTGATGATTCGTATTGCAATTCGACCGACAGATAAGCACTATCCATTTCTGATTCAGAAACTAACAACTTAACATCACTAGTGTCAGCGTCATGCTGTTGAACATCAGCTTGTTGCTTAGCAATACTATCTAACCATCTCATTACATTAATCATCATGACAGTGCCCTATGCAGCTTCGTTTAAACCAACAGCTGATGACACCATTGGTACAAAGCCATCTAATGCCTCAATACGTTGTAACCATTGTCTTATATTGGGATAATCATCTAATGACACAGCGCCTTCTGGTGCATGAGCGATATAACTATAGTTAGCAATATCAGCAACCGTTGGTTTTGCAGTTGCTAACCAAGTACGCCCTACTAGGTGTTGCTCTATTAGAATTAACAGGCCATGAGCATTATTAATGGTTGTTTGATGATCCAAACCCGCCTTAAATAATGTGACTAATCGTGCTGCTGCAACACCATGAGCTAGCTGACCTGAAGCAACAGATAAAAATCGTTGCACTTCAGCTGCTTCTTTAGGCATGGTAGGTAACCATGTTCTGCCTTGATCATACTTCGTCGCTAAGTAGACCAAGATGGCATTCGAGTCTGCGATCGTGTCAGTACCGTCTTCTAATACTGGAACTTGACCAAAGATATTTTTTTGTAAAAATGCAGCTTGTTTCTGCTCGCCAGTCATTAAGTCGACATCGATTAATTCAGCTTCTAAACCTAGTAAAGACAGAAATAACTGAGCGCGATGAGAATGACCTGATAAAGCATGACGATATAATTTAACGCTAGACATAGTAGTGTTCCTTAAAGATTAATTAAAAATGGAGAGTTCATGTCACAACTGGCTCGTTCAAATGGCAGCGATTGTTGTAACTCGGTGTAAACAAATACAGTCATGACTTTCTCCTGTTGATGTATGTATAAAAGTTATTGTTTTTATTGTTAGTTAGTTAGTTTGTTTACCAAACACTCTTGGTACGGTAACTATTGCCAGTTGCATGCCACCACTAAAAACCCATCAAATACAGCTACTTATACTTTTTACACGTACTTTCCACTTCAACTTTATTACGATATATCGTGATAAAGCTAAATTTAATAACAGGATATTTGCCCGACAAAGGGCTCTTAGAGGTTCTAGACACTAAATTAGCCATTGCATCCTGTATGCTGGTATCTAGGCTTAATATTGAAGAGAACATTCAATGAAATACTTACTTGCATCACTATTTATCTTGTCTTCTTTCTCAGCAGTTGCTGCTGACTCAAGTTATTCAGGCGATTCATTAAGTAAGCTATATCTAGAAATGAAGTATCTTTACCATGCCGGAACTGGAGTTCATCAACAGTTTACGACCAAGGACCGGGTCAAATTAAAAGCCTGTAAAGATGAATATGGTTATATATCAACTCGAGCAAGAGCATTAGTTGGTATGGCCAATCGCCTCAACCATCCTAATAAAGAAGAGTTTATCGATGCTGCATGGCGTGCTTATGCTTGTGTTACATGTGGTAGTCCGGTCAGTAGCTGTGAAGCGCTTCCCGATGATCTGGCTAAAATCAAAGCTATCATTACTCAATAAAGCTTAGTTAGTCATTCCATAGCAACTCAAACGACAACTTTGATTCGTCGTTGCCAAAAAATGAGACTCACCCACCGATATTATTGCTATTTTCTGTTAAAATTTATGTTTAGACATTTTCCCGTTCACTTACATCAGGAAGAATAGCCGTGAATATAACCTGCCAGCCGTTACGCTTTGCCCTTATTGCATCAACATTACTGTTTGTTCCTCAATTGCAGGCAACTGAACTTGATCTTACGTTAACTGAATCAACGGCCTTAACCTCTCTTGCTGATAGTGATTGGGTCATGTTGAAGGCTAAAGCTAGGGATGTATTGACGTTAAGCCCGGACGGTGAAAATCATACTTGGCAAAATGATGAAACAGGTAATTCTGGCGTAATTACTGTGTTGAACTCCAGCACCGAAAATGAACAGTCCTGCCGTAACACGCAGTTCATTAATACTGCTAACAGCTTAACCAGTACAACGACTGTTAACCTTTGTCAGCAACTAAATGGCCAATGGACTGAACAGAACCGGCGCATCACCACTACAGATGGAACACCCGTCAATAGTGATACTAATAGTCACTCTGATATGTTTGGCGATATGAATGCTACGCCAACGACAGCAGTCACCGCCAAAACCCTAAGCCAAACTTCAGAGTTTTGTCGTAACCTTGGTCAACAAATCGTCGATCTGAAAGGCAGCCCTCTTCGTCGTTCTGCTGCTATTGAGCAACACAAAGCTCAATGTCGTAGATAACACTTATCTTCTAATATTAAAAAGCCCGAAGTTATCAAACTAACCTCGGGCTTTTTTTTGCATAATTTTTTTCAACTGCAACTAATAAGCTTTAGCTAATACCTAAACTTTACAGTGACGTCATTAATAGATTGAAAGTTAATCACCACAGCCGCATCACGACCGACTTGGATACGTTCTGAATTTTGAACATATAAAGGCCCCACTTGTCTTGGCTGGCCTTGAATTTCCCATGTTAAAAATACAGGATTACCTTGATATATCTTAGTTGGAAAGGTGGTTGAGCAAGCCCGACCTAATAACACTAAAGAACACGAGCCATATGCTCCTGTCTGCTCAACCTTAATTTTTACATTGTGTAACTCTGTTAAAGAGTTATTTTCAATCACAAGTGCATTAATCATTAGTTGAGGTTTCACAGGTGTTGTAGCTATACAGCCTACTAACAATAACGGTGATAAATAAAACCAATTTCTCAAACTATCTCCTTCGTGTTTTTTAGGGGGTATCGGTCAACAACCATGTTCGGGCAGCCGCCTCGTTCTCTGCTGTGAAATGGATTATAGGAAACGGTCGAAGTCCTTTTAAAGTAAAAATAGCAGTAGCTTCTTTCCATTGTGGCTCACAAACAATTGCCATTTTTTCTATAAGTTCATCATTACGTTGCTGAAATGATGAGTCAGACCAATCAGCATTGCTATCCACACCTAAAAAGTCACTGATCAGGCTCAGTACTTTAGCTTCACCACGCTGCAGATAGGGCTCAGCTTCAACTAGGCTCCGCTCAAACTCGTCTTTTGCCAACACTCCTGAGATATAAAACACGATAAGAGCCTCATCTTCAAAATTCATTAGCATTGCCATTATCTACCTCCTTACAGATCAAAATGATGTAGACCAAACTAGTAGGCTGTTTTTATTATAAATTTTAATTCACTAAAAGATAATCTTTAATTCCTGTTATTAGCTGACTACAGAACGAAATATCTTTTTTTATTTTAGTACTAGTAATCGCTGAAACCTTACTGTAATATGCGCATCTTTCTTGGGGTGCTTAGCTCAGCTGGGAGAGCATCGCCCTTACAAGGCGAGGGTCGGGGGTTCGATCCCCTCAGCACCCACCAAGAAACTTTTCTAGTCAATAATCGTTATTGGATAGAAGCAATAAATCCAGCATTTATCAAATTATCAGTCAGTATACCTTCCCCGTTACAACCTACACGACACTGCTTAGTTCTTACGAAGTAAAAAACAAACTCTAGCTCCAACCCCACTATTGTTTTCAGCCCAAATATTACCTTTATGTGCTTCTACAATCTCCTTACAGATTGCTAAACCTAGTCCAGTACCTCCTGCTCCCGTATTCGTTTTTGAACTCTGAATAAATTGATCGAAGATTGTTTCCAATTCTTCATCAGGTACACCCGGTCCTTGATCAATGATGCTTAACTTTAACATGGTGATTGAGTCATCATTGTCAGCCTCTTGGCTCACCACACTATCTTCCAATATAATTGTAATATCACTGCCATTGTCGGTGAACTTAACGGCATTAGATATGAGGTTGGCAATCACTTGTGACAGTTTATCGTGGTCATAATACGCCAATGTATTTTCTGCTTTACTCTCTACCTTTATTTGTAACTCTTTTTCCAATAGCTTGGTAGAAAATTCAGTCATGATTCTTTCTAAACAGACTGTAAGGTCTTGCTGCCTGAAATCATAAGTCATTTTCCCGGCTTCTAGTTTAGACAGATCAAGTAAGTCATTTAATAGCCGTAATAAACGTTGACCACTTTCGTTAATATTACTAAAAAAACGATTTATTTTTTCGATGCCTTTTTCTTCTAAAGGTCGCTTATTGCTCTGCTTGATGCCGAATTCAGAAAAGCTAAGAATAGAGTGCATCGGCGTGCGTAATTCATGAGACATATTGGCAAGAAAGTTTGATTTAGATTGATTAGCAGCCTCAGCCTCTAGCCTAGCCTGATGTGCCACTTCTGCAGAAGCACGTAATTCTTTGGTTTGCTCATGTACGACTTGTTTTAAGTTCTCTTCAAATATTTTCTGCGTCGTAATATCCTTACGAATTGCTACATAACGTTCAATATCTCCAAAGCTATTACGGTAAGCAACAACCGTAGTATCTAACCAATATAGCGATCCATCTTTAGCTTTATTACACACATTTTTCCGCCACGGTTGACCGGAATTGGTTGTTTGATACATTTCCAGCCAAAAAGAGCTTGGGTGTTGTCCAGAATTCAAAATTCGATGATTTTTTCCTAACAACTCTTCTTTTGAGAAAAGTGTTAACGCACAAAACTTATCATTTACATAGGTAATTATCCCTTTATCGTCAGTTACCGAGACACTGGTGGTTAAATCAAGTGCTGCTTGCCGATCATTAAGCTCTTGCTCGTTATACTTTTGTTTGCTGATATCAATTAATACAATATGATATTTATCAAGTTGACCGCGTTTATTTTTTAAAATTACTGTCGATTGACTAAACCATTTTGACTTTCCTGATTTGGTCAAAAAACACACTTCACCTCGCCCTATGCCCTCTAAGTCTATTGCACTTTGTATGACTGAATGCCTGCGAGTTTCTACACAAAAATAAGGCGTTAATAATGCAGGGTTCGTCATTAGCTCATCACTAGAAAACTCTAACAGATCAGCCAGTTTTTCATTCACCGAATTCAGCGAATAATCAGCGTTTCGTACTATTAAGCCCGCTAAAGAGTCAAATACCAGCTTATGATTTAAAAGCTCTATTTGACTTGTGTTTGTCGACTGACCTTGCTGGTTCGAGACTGACGCGACTTTACTATTAGCCGATAATAGCGTTGCAGGGTGATCCGAACTTTGATCACGTTCTTGGTTTGCATTTGTCATAGCATCAGTTCACCTGAGAAGTGGGCATGGTATGCAGAAAAATACTTTTAAACAATATACTCAATCGAGTATAGGTCAGGAGTTGTTAATCTTACAAGTTAATCTTACAAGTCATTATTGCCAATAGACATTCTCTATTTTTTGCCTCATAATTTCTACTCGATAGTGTTAATAAACATACGGGTGATAGCTCTATGAATAATACGGAAGCAACACTGTTATTGATTGATGATGAACCTTTCAATTTAGAAATACTGGAAGAACTACTCAGTGATGACTACCAGTTAATCACTGCTGAAAATGGCCAAGTAGGCGTCGAAAAAGCCATAGAATTTCAACCTGACTTAATTTTACTCGACGTTAATATGCCAATATTAAATGGCCTCTTAACTTGCGAGCAACTCAAAGATAACCTAGATACCGCTGATATTCCCATTATTTTCGTTTCCGCCTTAGCCAGCATAGAAGAACGTCTAGCCGGTTATAAAGTCGGGGCTGAAGACTACATTACTAAACCATTTCAAGAACAAGAACTTCAAATAAAAATAGAACTTATTCTCGCCAGTATGCAGGCTAAAGCTACTTTACAAGAAAGCTCAACTGAAGCGATGAATATGGCAATGACGGCGATGACCTCAGCTAGTGAAGTAGGTCAAATTCTGCAATTTATTCGTGATAGTTACACTGTTGATAGCTATGACGACCTTGCCCAATTAACATTAGACCTTTATGAGACTTATGGTTTACAGATCCTACTCAGGATTAAAACCAAGTTGAACTCCTTCTATTATTCTCATCTAGGCACAGTTACTGATCGGGAAAAATCTGTGTTTGAATTAGTCGCTGACAAAGGTCGGTTTATTGATTTTGGTCGACGTACTGCGATGAATTACGATAATTTTGCCCTTATCGTCAATGACATGCCCGTCGACGATGCTGAAAAATATGGTCGCATTAAAGATAATATGGGCATTATGGGTGAAGCTGTCGAAGCAAGAGCCATAACTCTTGCCACTGAACTTCACTTAGAAGAACGTCGACATGCCCTGGATGCATTAATGGCCAGAGCCGAAACAATGATTGCCGAAATCAAGTTAGAGCATTCTGAAAACAGTTATCAAAATGGCCAGATTTTAAATGATTTATTAGAAAATGTAGAAGAAGCATTCTTAACGTTAGGTTTAAGTGATAAGCAAGAAGAAGAGTTAATTAATTTACTCAATGCCACACAACAAGCTTCTACTCAATTATATGATAACGGTTTAAATTTGGATGAAAAGCTAGCATCTATAAAAGCGTAACTATTTTAATTCAACAGATTCATTATTGTAATAATAAATAACGATACTCATTGCCCATTGCTAACTGTAAAGCTATCCTTACCATACGTAACTCACATATCTACAACAGGGTCGTCAATGACTGTGAAGAAAAACTCAACTCATCTTCCAACGGTTTCTAAGCTAAGTTCACCGATGAAAGTACTTGTCATCGACCACTCGACTTTATTTCATGAGATGTTGACCAATATTTTTTCAAATATTGATATGACCCCCGTCTTCTTTGACAATGCAAAACAGTGTTTAGCAGCATTAAAGTCAGAACAATTCGACTGTATTTGTTTATCTATGTATATCGAAGATGGTGACGGTATATCTTTAACTCATGACATTCGTGAGCTGGAAAATCATAAACACACCCCTATTTTGCTACTGACATCTGATGAATCAAATGAAGTCTACCAACGTGCTCTCTCCTCTGGTGTAACTGAAGTTTTTAGCAAACAAGATGTCATTCAGCTGATTAACTTTATTCAGCGCTTCACGGTTCAACAGCAACCGATTACCGGTCGAGTCTTATACGTCGAAGATACCTTGTCACAGCAACGACTGGTAACGGAAATTTTTACCAATAAAGGCTTAACCGTCGATGCTTTTACATCCGCTGAAGAAGCCTGGCATAGTTATGTCCACAATGATTATGACTTAGTGGTCACTGACATCATTCTCAAGGGCATGATGACCGGTATGGCCCTAACTAACCGGATTCGTCGTTTAGGTGGAGAAAAAGGCGATGTGCCTATCTTAGCTATTACTGCGTTTGATGATGCTTCGCGCCGTATTGAACTGTTTTATTTAGGTATCAGTGATTATGTAAAGAAACCTATTTTAGAGGAAGAATTATTAGCACGCGTTCGTCACCTAATTAAAGGTAAACAGTTTTATATTGAATCTTTAAAACAGAAACAACGTGCTGAGGCAGCTGATATTGCCAAGTCTGAATTCATTGCCCACATGAATCACGAATTGCGTACCCCGATGACTGCAATTCTTGGTTTTACATCATTAATTGTTCATGGTGAACAGGAATTAACTGATGATCAAAAAGAAAATATGGAACACATTCAGCATGCCAGTGAACACTTATTAGAACTCATTAATGACATTACCAATATTTCTAAGATTGAAGCTGGCGTTATCGACATTAATATCAAAGCTGAATTTTTAAGCAATATAGTTGACACTACGGTCAGTCGCCTAGCGCCACTGGCACAAAAGTACGGTATTGAGATTGAACCTTATAAAATCCCTAATGCTATGCAAGTTAGAGTCGATCCACTACGCCTCCATCAAGTACTTATTAACTTAATGTCTAATGCAATTAAATACAATAGTAAAAATGGAACCGTGCAAATATTATGCAAATCGGGAAATAATGGCTTTGTGCGACTGGGCGTAAAAGATAGCGGCGAAGGACTTACTGCAGAAGAACAAGAAAATATATTCAAACCATTTAATCGGCTGAGCCAAAATCTAGAAATTGAAGGCACCGGTCTCGGCTTAGTCATTTGCAATCGGTTTATGACGCTGATGGACGGAAAAATTGATCTTAAAAGTAAAAAAGGTCACGGCAGTACCTTTTGGATTGAAATGCCCAGTGCTTAATAACAATAAATTCCACTAGTTAACTAACCGAAAAAGACACACTAAATGAAAATATGGGTAGATGCCGATGCTTGTCCGGCAGTAATTAAAGAGATCTTATTTCGGGCTGCCGAACGAACCACAATACAACTAACGTTAATCGCCAACCATGTTTTACGTATTCCTCCCTCTTCCTACATATCCTTCGTTCAAGTAAGTTCAGGGTTTGATGTTGCTGATGATGAAATTGTTAAACGGTGCCACAGTGGCGATCTAGTGATCACCAGTGATATTCCACTCGCTGCTGAAGTGATTGAAAAAGGCGGCTTGGCATTAAGTCCTCGTGGAGAGTTATATACCACTGATAATATTAAAGACCGTCTCACCATGCGTGACTTTATGGATAACTTGCGTTCTAGTGGTATTGATACCGGCGGCCCTCCAGCACTTAACCAAAATGATCGTAAATTATTTGCCAACCATCTTGATAAAATATTAACTCAGCACTCACTTAACAAGTAATTAACATCACCTTGCTATAGCTGACGACGAAACATTGCTTGTATCAGGCTAGTTATCTAAATAAAACCGCCGGTTCACAGTTATTCACTTTACTCACAAAATCTGTGGATAACTATGTGGTTAACCCTGCTAAAAGTCGCTAACTAACTATTCCTTAACTGTGAATTTGTATTGGTTAAAAAACATACAATTCCAATCTGGCACTCAACCGCAGGCCCTTTCCTAAGAGTAGTTTAAAATGTTTTTTCGATTCTTTATCTAATTTTTGTTGATTAAAGTTATTTAAAAACAGTCCGATACCGCTTTCATGCAATAGAAAAGTGGAAGACTATGATTGAATTACCAAGGATCTACACCAATACTGTGATAACAGTGAATAGCCCCAGTCAGGTGACAGCGTCGCATGCGATTACCGATGCCCCTAAGCATGAAAATAATGAACGTGAACGAAGAAAACAGCACGCTAGAAGACGTGGGCAGAATAAAAATGGTAGTCCTATTGATCGTCGTACAGCACACGATAGGCGCAAGCCGTCATTTCAAGCTAGAGCCTAATTATAACTTAGGAAATTGACTCGCATACTTTGGGAGCCATTCCAGCGCAGCCTTTTCGGAGCTCATCTCAACACCTGTTAACACAGACTGTTGTTGACGATAATCTTCAATATAGCAAACCTGCTCAACCATTCGCATAGCAAACAGTACATCTTTCTCTAGAAATACGATGCCAATTAAATAGTTATCCTCAATATTTTTACACCAACGCACAATTCCTTCTGCATGAAATTCTGGATGACAAACCGAGATAGTAATCTTAACTGTTTCACCGGCAGCATGATGATGTTCACAAGCAAAACACAAGCCGCCATGACTGAGGTCTTTCACCTGATTTTGTTGGTAGGCCTGCACCTTATTAGATGAAACATGTAGAGGAATGGCTATTGGGTGTCGAATATATTGACGTGATTCACTATCCATAGTTTGAGCGTAACACAGATATTTAAGCCATATTATTCACCGGCTTTTTCAATTAAACTACAATTTAACTAAACGTGTTCCTTTTAGCCCTAAACGGCCTGTTTTTACAGCATTACGGCGTATACCTCTTACTGGCGAAATATAAAATAAATCCCCATTCTTTCCCAATAACTGTTCGGTTACCCCCGCGCTTCGCGCAACGCTTGCATTGGCAGACAGATGCTGAACTTCACCATGTACAGGAATGGCACAAGCAGGTTTGACCCAACTATACATCGCTTTAAGCTCTTGTTGAGCTGGATGGCCAGAAACATGGATAGGTAAGCGACTTTGATCGGCGGTAATAACGTCAACTTTCATCGCTTTTAAACGCTCAATTAATGCCTCAACAGCAAGCTCGTTACCAGGAATCATTTTTGAACTGAAAATAACGGTATCGCCAGCTTCTAACTGCATATCTCGGAAACTATTCATACTTAATCTATTAAGTGCAGTTCTTGGTTCACCCTGACTTCCTGTGGCCACCAATAACACAGTATGAGGTGGGAGATAGCCTAAATGAGTTGAATCGACTATGGTTTCGACACCAGTCCATATGCCCACACTACGGGCAGCAGACATATTATTAATTAAAGAGCGGCCTAATAACCCCATATGTCGCTGCGTTTGTTGGGCAATTTTAGCAATGGTAGTGAGACGAGCGATATTGCTGCCGAAACAGGTTATAACCACCCTTCCCTTTGCATTTTCAACATGCTGTTTTAAACCGGCATATAAACTTGCTTCACTACCAGACCAACCTTCAACATTTGCATTGGTCGAATCACAGACCATAGCAGCAATATTCTCTGAAGCCAGTGCTTGATATTCACTCTGAATATAACCTGTTCCAATGACGGGATTTGCATCCAATTTCCAATCAGCCGTATGAAAAACATTGCCTGCTGGGGTAGAAATCAATAAACCATAGGGTTCTGGTATCGAATGTGTAAGTGCCACCCATTTAACTTGGAACACACCAATATCTATCACATCCTGTACATCAATGATTGTAACTTGAACTTTATCTACCAGGTTTGCTTCCACTAACTTTCGGCGTAAGATTTCAGCAGTAAAGGCGGTGGTGTAGATTGGACATTTAAATTTCGACCACAAATAAGGAACGGCTCCGACATGATCTTCATGAGCATGAGTAATCACTAAGCCATCTAATTGTTGTTTTCGATCGGCTATAAATTGTGGATCTGCCATTTGAACATGTGCTCGTCCAGACACTAACTCATCACCATCAACATCGGTGTTTTGTTCAAAGGTCACCCCACAATCAACCATCAGCCAACGGCCATTATGACCATATAGATTCAGGTTCATACCTATTTCACCGGTCCCTCCAAGAGGTAAAAACCATAAATCTGATACATCTGGTGTCATGCTGTTCCTAAATTAATAGCAATCAAAAGTAACTCATTATGCCCTTATATTGGCAGCTATAAGCAAAGGAAAACATGCCAAATCTGTCAGCGATGATATAATAGGCGGTCATTTTATTTTAAGTTATTGATTTGATAACTTTAGTTTGTTCGAGGATCTGGTAGATGGAATCATCTAGCTTGTTAAACGAGGGGGTTACCCTCATGATTTTTGGCGTAAGCTTTGTCTTCGTCTTTTTGACGTTGTTAGTTATTGCTACGTCATTGATGTCATGGATAATCACTAAGTATGAAAAAAATGTGGGTCTGTTACCTGAAGATGGTATCCCAGCCCCTACTGCTGTTATCAGCTCACCTAAACATGGCAATAAAAGCCAAACTCATAGCGATGATAGCTCGTTAATCACGATTTTATCAGCAGCAGTACATAAGTACCGCTCACGCAATAAAAAATAAACTTTAGTTCAATATAGTTAACATCTTTTAAGGCCATTAATATGACCGAAGCTAAAAAAGCGCTAGGCATCACTGACGTAGTTCTACGTGACGCTCATCAATCTTTATTTGCAACACGACTACGTCTTGACGATATGTTGCCCATTGCTGAAAAGCTGGATCAAGTAGGTTATTGGTCTGTTGAAACTTGGGGTGGTGCAACTTTTGACTCTTGCATTCGTTACTTGGGTGAAGACCCATGGCATCGTATTCGCACATTAAAAGCAGCAATGCCAAATACTCCACAACAAATGTTATTGCGGGGTCAAAACTTACTCGGCTATCGTCATTATGCAGATGATGTAGTCAAAAAATTTGTTGAACGTGCCGCAGTCAATGGTGTTGATGTTTTCCGCGTATTTGATGCGATGAATGACACTCGTAACTTAGAAGTGGCTCTTAAAGCAGTTCAAGAAAACGATCGTCATGCCCAAGGTACTATCTCCTACACAGTAAGCCCAGTACATAACTTAACTATGTGGGTAGATCTAGCCAAACAAATCGAAGACATGGGTGCACATTCACTATGTATTAAAGATATGGCTGGTTTGCTTAAGCCTTATACCGCTTACGAACTTGTGAGTAATCTTAAGCAAGCTATCGATATACCAATACAAATACATTCTCATGCTACGACAGGCCTATCCACAGCAACTATCATGAAAGCTGTAGAAGCTGGTATTGATAATGTTGATAGCTCTATCTCATCAATGTCGATGACCTATGGTCATTCTGCAACAGAATCTGTAGTTTCAATCTTTGAAGGTACAGATCGTGATACCGGTTTAAATATTGAGTTATTAGAAGAAATCTCTGCTTACTTCCGTGAAGTAAGAAAGAAATATGCACCTTGGGAAGGCGCATTAAAAGGTGTTGATTCTCGTATTTTGGTAGCACAAGTGCCTGGCGGCATGTTAACCAATATGGAAAGTCAGTTACGAGACCAAGGTGCTGAAGACCGTATTGATGAAGTGTTAGCTGAAATTCCTCGTGTTCGCGAAGATTTAGGTTTTATTCCTCTAGTCACACCAACCTCGCAAATTGTTGGTACTCAAGCAGTGCTCAATGTTTTAACTGGTGAACGTTATAAATCTATCACTGCAGAAACGGCTGGTGTATTAAAAGGCGAATATGGTGCTGCACCCGCACCATTTAACTCTGATTTACAGAAACAAGTATTAGCTGGTGCTGAAGTCATTACGTGTCGCCCTGCTGATTTAATTGAATCTGAAATGGATAAATTAACAGCTGAACTGCAACAACTATCAAGTCAAGATGGCATTGAGTTGGAGCAAGGTGAACGTGAGATTGATGATGTATTAACCTATGCCCTGTTTCCTCAAGTAGGCCTCAAGTTCTTAGCTAACCGTAATAACCCAGATGCATTTGAACCAGTGCCGACACTTGAAGCTGCACAAGCAGCTACACAACGTCAAAACAGTGATGAAGAAGTGTATACCATTGCAGTAAATGGCCAGAGTTATGTTGTTCAAGTAAATGAAGGTGGTGACATTGGCAATATTACGCCAACAGCAGCACCGCAAGCAGCAGCACCTGTCACAGAAGGTGAAGCTATCACAGCACCTTTAGCAGGTAATATCTGGAAAGTTGAAGTCACCCTTGGCCAACAAGTCGATGAAGGTGAAGTATTAGTCATTTTAGAAGCCATGAAAATGGAAACTCAAATCGTCGCTTCTAAATCTGGTGTAGTCGCATCCATTTCGGTTAACCCCGGCGATGATGTAAAAGTTGGCGACCAGCTCGTCTCAATCGCATAGGGTAACAATATGGAACAATTATTAAATTTATGGCACAACACGGGTATTTACCAAATTGCACCCGGCCAAGCCTTCATGATTGCCATCGGCATGTTATTGCTTTATTTGGCTATTAAAAAGAACTTTGAACCGCTATTACTGGTTCCAATTGGTTTCGGTGCTGTATTAGCCAATATTCCTGGTGCAGGATTAGCTGAACCAGGTGGGATTTTATATCTCTTCTATACCGTTGGTATCGAAAGTGGTGCATTTCCGCTCATTATCTTCATGGGTGTCGGCGCCATGACTGATTTTGGCCCCCTACTTTCTAACCCGAGAACGTTATTCTTAGGGGCTGCGGCACAATTTGGGATCTTTGCCACATTATTAGGTGCGGTACTCCTATCAACCTTCGGAATTTTTGACTTCAGCTTAGCTGATGCTGCTGCCATCGGTATTATTGGTGGTGCAGATGGGCCTACCTCCATTTATGTCGCCAGTAAATTAGCTCCAGATTTATTGGGTGCAATTGCGGTTGCTTCGTATTCATATATGGCTTTGGTACCACTTATCCAACCGCCTATTATGCGTGCTCTAACTACCGAGTCTGAACGAAAAATAAAAATGGTCCAACAACGTCACGTTTCACATCGTGAAAAAATTGTCTTCCCATTAGTATTATTGCTCTTAGTTGCCTTCTTACTACCCGATGCTGCTCCATTACTTGGTATGTTCTGTTTCGGTAACTTAATGAAAGAATGTGCTGTAGTTGATCGTTTAAGTAATACCACGCAAAACTCTTTGATTAATACGGTGACGATTTTCTTAGGTTTGTCTGTAGGTTCTAAACTTCGGGCTGAGGAATTCTTAGACTTAACTACCTTAGGTATTTTAATCTTAGGAATGGTTGCGTTCAGTATTGGTACCGCTTCAGGTGTCATCATGGCCAAACTCATGAATAAAATGAGTAAGACTCAACTCAATCCACTTATTGGTTCTGCTGGTGTATCTGCTGTGCCTATGGCTTCACGTGTATCAAACAAGCTTGGCTTAGAGTCTGATCCACATAACTTCTTATTAATGCATGCCATGGGACCAAACGTAGCCGGTGTTATTGGTTCAGCAGTTGCAGCTGGTGTACTGATTAACTACGTAGCTGGTTAACAAATTACGATATTAAGACACCTTGAAGTCATCAAGGTGTCTTAATTATTGTTCTAACCTGGCTGTAGCCACTTTACTGCCTGTTCCCTTAATTACACACACATCCGCAGTTATAAACCGCCCTGGACTCACTAAAGCAGTCCACTTGCCACCCTCTAAACTCAAATCTTTTGGTCCATTCATCGATACACTTTCGCGATGGCCCAGTTGAATCATTTGCTGTTTAGACATGCCTGACTCAAGCTGTTCACAAAAATTATTCACTTTATCAGTCTGCCAAACATAATAGACCGGATAAATAATCACTAATACAACCAAATATTGAATACTATTAACTAATCGCTTCATTACCTTACCCTCTAAGGTTCCTAATTTAAATATGGCCGCCATTATAATGAGTTAAATCAATAAGGTTAATGAACAAGCTCACACATTTAATAAATTTTAAATCGCTTCACCTTCTCAATCTTTGTTTAATAGATCACCCAACACCGCAAAAGGATTATGAGTCGCATCATTTACTGTTGTTGCTGAGTTAGTCGTACCATAGCGAATTTGGTCAATATATCTTGAGTGCTCATTGTCATGACAATACAAACAAAGTAGCTCCCAATTACTACCATCATTAGGATTATTGTCATGGTCATGGTCCCGATGATGTACCGTCAATTCGCGTAGGTTTATCCTGGTAAATTCACGTGAACAACGTCCACAGATCCACGGATACAATTTAAGTGCACGTTCACGATAGCCTTGCTCGCGATCAGCTTGATACTTTTTGGCTTGCGCCACAATGTCATCTAAACGCTTATTCTTGTCTGCTGCCATTACTTTTTATCCTTAAACCCCATAAATTTATCTTATTTATTACTCACTCTTTTAACCAGTGAGTTAAACCGGTATCTTCTTCGCCAATAATAACTTAGCGACTGTTTATCACTGTATTTTTAACAAAAAACAGTGGCTTTATATCAATGTCATTTGCAAAACGATATAAAAGCCCTTAACCAATAAGCAGTACACTATCACTCTTAACTGTAATCCTAAGACAATAATCATGACTCAAAATATCACTATTGTGAAACTAGAAAAATCGCCTACCGAACTATATAAAATCTTAAAGTTTGAAGGCTTAGCCTCAAGTGGCGCTGAAGCAAAAATATTTATAGCCGATGGTCAAGTTACTGTAAATGATGCAATCGAATTGCAGAAGCGCAAAAAAATTGTCGCTGGCGATCGCATTATCTTTGCTGATCATACCTTAGATATAATCACTTAACAGTTACCCAGCGACGTAATATTTAATAAAGCTCATTTCAATTCATCTTGCTATAATGTTGCCTCGAATTTTTCGATATTTAGCTTAGGAAATTATCATGGCAAAAGCGACTGCTCGTCACATTTTGGTAGACAGTGAAGAAATCTGTCTAGAATTAAAAAAAGAAATCGAAGAAGGTGCTGATTTTGGTGATGTAGCCAAACAAAACTCTTCTTGCCCATCAGGTGGCCAAGGCGGCGACTTAGGTGAATTTAGCCCAGGTATGATGGTGCCAGAATTTGATGAAGTTGTTTTCTCTGCACCTGTTAATACTGTACAAGGTCCAGTTAAAACACAATTTGGTTATCACTTATTAGAAGTTACTAGCCGTAGTGAATAAGCAGATATAGAACATCGTTTAGATACGATTTCTACAAAAAAGCCTTATCAGTGTTGATAAGGCTTTTTTTATGACTAAGAAATAACACGGTAATTCGGTAAGTGCTGCAAAAGCTGCTTACCATATGCCTTGGTTAACAAGCGTCGGTCCAGAATGGTGATTCGCCCCGAATCCGTTTCTTTACGTAATAAACGGCCACAAGCTTGAATTAATCTAATACTTACTGCTGGCAACGATAATGCTACAAATGGTTGACCACCTGATCGTAAAATCCATTCTTGTTTAGCTTGCTCAATAGGTCGAGTAAATACTGGAAAAGGTAGTTTGGTAATCACCACATGGCTACACAAATTACCGGGTAAATCGACGCCTTCAGCAAATCTATCCATACCAAATATAATACTGCCCTTACCTGCTGCTATTCGTTGGCTATGTTCAATAATCATATTTTTAGGCGATAACTTATCGCCTTGCAATAAAACTAGCTTGGTAAGTTGGCTAGGCAAACTTTGATAAACCGTATCCATCACCTGTTTTGAGGTGAATAATACTAAGGTCGCTTCTTCTTTATCGATCACACTGATAAGTTGCTGGGCCACCTCTTGTTGCCATAGAGCAAAGTTATCATTGGGCAATGCCTTCATCGCGGGCAAAAACAAACTGGCTTGATTGGCATAATCAAATGGTGACTTGACCGCTAAGAAATGGCTTTCATTAAAACGATAGAGTCCTGAATCCATCCTAAATCGTTGAAACAAGCCCATGCCGCGCAGAGTTGCCGATGTCATCACCACGCCATAAGCACGGTTCCACAAACTTTTTTCTAAAAAATAGGCTGCCGTCATAGGTCCGGCATTAATCACTAATGTCGCTTGTTTCGCAAAGGTTTCATATGATAACCATCGTACATTTGGCGGCCGGTCAGGTTTATCTTCATCTAAAAACAGGCCCATAAAATCAATTACATAACCAAAGATATTTTGCACAGTACCGACTTGTGGCAACAGCACTTCGGCTACTTTATTAGCCATCTGTTGATTTTCAACCGCATCTTTAATCCATTTGGCAAACACCGCATAGTGTTTATAAATCACATTAGCGCGTTGATATAAACTATGACATGGCACTAATAATGCCTGCACCAGTTCACTTTGCCAAAAGATACGTGGTTCACTGACCTTGCCATTGATAACATCTTTAACTAATTGATCACTTTGTAATAATGTTTCTATTTGTTGCAAGATACTGACCACCGCAGGTAGATCACGCCGTAACTCCATCAACATATAACCAAAATCATGTTGGCGATGAGCCAACAATTTGGGGATTTTCTTCAGAACCGAATCAGCAATCTCGGCCGTTTGATAAATTTGGACAAAGTTTAATGCTTTCGCAGCATGATCCAATGCTTTTTGTGGCAAATTGTGGGCTTCATCAAAGACAAATAAAACCTCTTCTGGATTAGGTAAAACCAAGCCACCGCCTAAATCCGCATCACTCAATACTAAGTCATGATTAGCCACCACAACATTAGCTGTCGCCATTTCACGCTTCACCATATAATACGGGCAACGCATGAATTTAGAACAACTTTTACCTGCGCACCCCTCTGAATCTGTTGATATCTGATGCCAAATCTCAGGCACAATCGTCTCTTTACGACTGTCACGATCACCATCCCAGGCTTGCGTATCCCACTGCTGTAATATTTTTGCTGCTTGTTGACGTTGCTGAGCATGGGCAAACTTGCTATCCACATCAAAGCCCAGCTCTTGCTGCTGTTCAGTTTCAACAAATGACACTAGCTTACTAGGACAAAGATAACGACGACGACCTTTCGCCTGAACAAACTTTAAAGGTTCTTCTAAACTCTGAGCAAATAAGGGGAGATCTTTTTGCATTAACTGCTGCTGGAGGTTGACTGTCGCAGTACTAATCACCAACATCTTTTTATTCGCCAAGGCAGCGGTAATTGCCCCCGCTAAATAGGCTAAGGTCTTACCCACACCCGTTGGTGCTTCTACCACGGCCATACGTTGTTGTGCCGGCCGTTTCATACAGTCAGCAATAAACTGGCTCATCTCAACTTGCTGAGGACGAGCATTAAAGTCTGGCATCGAATTCTCGATGCGTTGAAATACCTTGTTAACCAAATTTACAGCCTAACTTTTACTTCGTTAATTAACGGCTGCTGCGTTACAAAAGCTACAATATTGGCCACTGTTGTTTCTGAAATATGACGCAAAGCTTCTTTAGTAAAATAGGCTTGGTGACCAGTGATTAATACATTGGGTAAGGTTATCAAGCGTTGAAATACATCATCTTGAATTATTTCTGATGAATGGTCATCAAAAAACAAGCTACCTTCTTGCTCATATACATCCATGCCCAAGTAAGCCACTTTATGTTTTTTTAATGCTGACAATACAGCGGCGGTATCAACTAATCCGCCTCGGCTGGTATTAATCAGCATCACACCTTGCTTCATCTTTAAAATAGCACCAGTATCGATAATATAGCGAGTATCTTCAGTCAGAGGGCAATGCAGGGAAATAATGTCTGACTCCATCAGTAGTTGATCTAATGCAACCACTTCGAAGCCTTGGTCGATACAGGGTTGTGGATTGATCGGCTCATGAATGATTACTTCACAGCCAAAAGCTGACATCCGCTCCCCTACTAAGCGACCAATTTTACCACCACCGATAATGCCAACTTTTTTGCCATGAAAGTCAAAACCCAACAGCCCATCCAGTGAAAAATTGCCATCTCTTACTCGATTATAAGAGCGAGGTAGTTTTCGGCTTAATGCCAACATCAGCGCGACAGTATGTTCAGCTACCGCATAAGGTGAATAAGCAGGTACATTGACCACACTAATGCCTAACTGTTTAGCAACGGCTAGATCAACTTGGTTATAACCTGCACAGCGTAGTGCAATTAACTCAGTACCACCTGCTGCCAACACTTCTAATGTATCTGTATTTAAATCATCATTTACAAATGCACTGACTATTTGCGCACCGTTTGCCATCGTTGCAGTAGTTGAATTTAAGTTTAGATCATAGCAACGAAAATTAACATCATCCGTCGAAGCCTGTACTAGATACGCTTCATCATATGGCTTGGCGCTAAACGCAACGACGTGATTCGGATTCATGACTGCCTATCTCTAAAATTAAGCTAGTAGTTTGCTAAGCTTCTGTGCAATCAGCAATCTTTATTTCAGCATTAATTAATTTATCTATCTATAAGCTGGATATTTTGAACTAATTAGCTTTTCATCAGGTGAAAACTTCACCCTAAAAGCCTAATTATTTTTGTTGATAATATCCTGACCGTTGCATCTGCTTTTTAACCAACTTTTGAGATTGTCTTAACGCGGCATCAATCGTGGTTTTGCCTTCAATCACATTGACAATCTGCTGACTAACCTGATTACCTAATGCTGGATATTCAGGAATACTGACAGCTTGTATACCTAAATAAGGTTTTGGCTCACGTGTTGAATCAACCGGATCGGCTGTTTGAATGGCATTCAATACAAAGTCAGCAAATGGTGCTGCTGCCTGATAAGACTTATTAGCGTAGGTTGATTTTCTAGTGCCTGGCGGCACAGCTTGCCAGCCTTCTTGCTGAGCTACTTTTTCAATATAATTCTTTGATGTTGCCCACTCTATAAAAGCCAGCGCCTCTTTTTTATGTTTTGAAGACTCAGGAATAGCTAACGACCATACCCATAACCAGTGACTACCTTTATCTGTCACCGCTATTGGAGCTGAGGTAAATCCTACATGTTGATGTACTTTTGACTTCTGCGGATTGAATAACAAACCGGCTGCCACTGTGGCATCTATCCACATTGCACATTGACCATTGGAGAATAGTTCTAAATTTTGATTGAAACCATTACCACTTACATTAGGCGGGCCATAATTTCTAACCAGGTCTATATACATTTCTACAGCTTGGTGCCATTCAGGACTATCTAATAACGGCTGCCAATCATTATCAAACCATCGACCACCATAGGCATTAACCATCGTATTCACGATAGCCATATTGGCACCCCAACCGGTATTACCTCGTAAACACAAACCATAGAAATCGTGTTCTGGCTCATGAACCTTAGCGGCTAGACGTTTAATATCCTCAAAACTAGGCTGTTTTGGCATGGTCAGTCCGGCTTGTTCAAATACATCGGTACGATAAAAGGTCATCGAACTTTCAGCATAAAAAGGTAAAGCATAAACTTGATCTTGATACGACAACATACCTTTAACTGTCGTTAACATATCATTAAGATCATACTCATCACTCAAGTTGGATAACGGTGATAACCAACCATGTTCAGCCCAAATAGGTGCTTCAAAACCACCAATGGTCATCACATCAAATCGGCCATCATCAATCGCCAAATCGCTTAATAAACGTCGTCGTAATACAGTTTCATCTAATATTCGCCACTCTAAATCAATATCAGGATGTAAGGCCTCATATTGTTCTGATAGCTCCTGCATGACGACCATATCCCGATTATTAACAGTGGCTATGGTTAAGGTCGTTTTATCACTTGAGCTGTCTTTGTTTTCAGTCAGGCCGTGTTTAGACAGTAACTCTGCTAACTGGCCGTCTTTTTTTACTAACTCTAAACCACGGTTAAAGTCACTCGCCAATTGCTGGTAATTATCAAAATGTTTAGAGAACGCGATATGAAAAGGACGGCTAATCAATGGCGGCCGCATAAAATCTAATTGGCCGATAAGATGTGGCCGATAACCCACCATTAGATCCGCAGCCGTATATTTATCAATAACAGCAAAATCAATACGGCCGGCCGCTAAAATATCTAAATTTTGAATATCATCCTTGATATAAAATTTCTTATTTTCAGGTACTGAAGAAAACAATGATTCCACTTCAGTTCCTCGTACTAGACCAAACGAGTAATAACGTAAATCCTGTAGCGATCGTTTAATGTCTATTCTGGGATCGCTGCCAAACTTAACTGGCAACTCTTTCTTTTTTAATAAGCCAACATTATCGCCAGGAAATGGAGATGAAAAGATAAAGTCTCCTAACAAGGACACATCATAATTAGTAGGCAGTAAGCCCGAAACAAATCCTGTTTCCGATAAACGTTTTGCCCGGTTAACCGGGTAGTACTTTATAGTGAGCTCATAGCCTACCCTTTCAAATGCAAGAGTCACTAATTCATGAACATAGCCTTGTTCCTCAAGCAGTCTACCTATATAGGGTTCACGCTCAGAAGTGGCTAAAACAATCTGTTTTTTATCGTGATCGTCACCTTCAACACTGACACTAACAAAAAGTAATAACAGTAGGAATATTTTGAGGATAAATGTGTTGTGTCTCATTATTTTCTCCTTATAGAAAATAAGGCAAATCAACTACATCAATTATGGAGAACGTTAACCTAATTTTAAACCTGAAATATAGACTTAGCAAAACAATTCGCACGAGTAACCCTGCTTACCTTTACCCATCTTTACACTGTGCTTTACTCCAATTATCAATCACTAAAGGCATACTAGCATCGAACTTAATCGTAAATAACCAAAGGAAAAGTTATGAAGAAGACAACCTCAATTATTATTGCAGCTGCCACACTACTTGGTTCGAGTTACGCTATTTTTGCCCATGATCATAATGAACAACCTCGTTCAGAACATTCATCAAAACACGATAAATCTCATTCATCTAAGCATGGTAAAAATCAGCCCATTTTTAAAATGATAGAACGTCATCTTGAATTGACTGAAGCGCAACAAGCCTCATTAGATAAATTAAAACAGCAACAAAAACCTGAGCATAAAAAGAAGCCAACATTAGAGTATTATTTAACTCTAGATCCTAGTGCTACCAACTACCAACAAACCATTAACCAACAAGCAGAACTGATCTCACAACAAGTAAAAGATCAATTCCTGTTTGATGCAGCTATGCATGCTGACATTTACCAAATTTTAACTGCACCGCAACGTGAACAGTTATTATCAAAACCTAAGAACTGTAAATCAAAAAAGCATGACAAACACTAAATATGAGCGTGTTAACTAAGTTATTACCTGTCGTTATCGCACTATCAGCTTGCAGTCATAATGATGCTCAGCCTAAACGTAAACCGGCACAGCAAAAAGAAGTATTTACAACTGAGATTTCAAACAACGATGAAAAGATATTTAACTTACACCTGAGCAGTGGCTATCAACAAAGGCCTAATGGTAATGGTGGTCCACCAGCAGGAAATCGTGGAACTCCACCCTCGGGGGATCGTGGAGGCCCCCCTCCTGGCGGTGCTAATGGCGGTAATATGCCGACTAGACAAGGTTCTCAAGGAGGTCATGATATTGATGAACAGCAAGTTAGAGAGCAATTAGAGCAGCGGTTAAAAAATCATGTAAATACTACTCAGTATTGCCGTGATGGTTACATTATCCACCATACCTTTGTTGGGATGAGTTCACAGATATTGACAGGTGAATGTGTCGAACTTGCGACACAAAATGATCGAATCGATTTCCCCAATGTAGCATCTGCAACATTAAAGAAATAAACACTAAGCCAAGTAGAACTTACTCTCAGTTCTGCTTGGCTTTTTTATAGTGACACTATCTTAGTCGTCATTGCTCACTGATATATTAATTGCTCTAAACATGGCGCACTGTCGAAACACTTCAATATCCGGTTCTACTTTAGAATTACTGGCAACACGCAGTGCTAACCTGAGTAGCATTTTAATATCACGCGGTGTAATGTCTTTAAAGGTATCTAATAGCTGAGTTAATAAGGATTCAGGCAAAGTATAGTTGTACTGCTTAGCCAGTACTTGCCAAATTTTTGGTGCATTTTCAAGTGTAGGTGCTTCATAATTAATTATCGCTGCACAACGAGAAATAATGGCCTCATCAATATCATTGGGCCGGTTTGTTGTCATAAACAGCAAGCCATTGAAATACTCCATCGTTCTTAAAAACTCAGCCACAATGGCATTTTGTTCGATATTGTCATTTCTTTTAACGATGAAGACATCTGCTTCATCTAATAACAACACACAATTCCAACGCTCACTACGAGAAAACACCACTTTTAGGTTTTGCTCAATGTCTTTAGCATTAGTGCCTAAAGATCCAGAATGCAGTAGGTATAAAGGACGCTCAATAATTTCAGAATAAATTTCGGCTGTTAATGTTTTACCAACCCCCGGAATCCCCTTACACAAGATCACATTACCAGCCGTTTTTCCCTCAATAATATCGCCACTAAATACATCAACATTTGTCGTTAATACATCAAGTAAATCACGATGTGACTGAGGCAAAATCAGTTTATCTTTAAGAGATTTATCATATTGATACGGTGATAAATAATCGGCATTTAACCAAACAAAATCATGAGTGGCTAAATTAAAGACCCGAAGCAGTGACCATTCAGGCATAGCCAGTAACTTATCATGGCCATCAACTAAACAAGACTCTCGTAATTGAGGGTAGGTTTTAACCTCTTTATCTACCATGTCATGAACAACTTTACTGTCAATGACTGTGCCATCACCAACATGATGATCTTTACTGGTATAAACACGGCCTTGGGCAATAAACTGTTCTGAAAATTGCTCTTTAATAACACGGCAATAACGATCAAAACTTTGTTGATACTGCTGCTTAAGTTCAACGGTTTCTTTGAATACACCTTTTAGCTCTAAAGCATCAAAAACTCGTTTCTGATTAACGTCACCAGGATAAAAAGGAATGTACTCATGTTCAAAGCCATAATAGCCCTTGCTCAAACTAGGAGATAAGTGACAAACATGTAACAACAGTGACTCTGCTGAATGTTGCGTTGCTTTTTTAAAACTAAAATCAGTAACCAATGCAGGATAAAGTTTACCATCGGATTTTTTTAAATAAACCCAGCCATCAATGAGTTTATCTTTCAGGTAAGACTCAAGCATCGACGAAAATGCATTGAAGTTGGGAATAACGGTATCAAACTGGCCATCACGTGCCAGTAATATAGATTCTATGGCACGTACCGCCTTCTCATCTTCTATCGTTGCTGCGACAGTAGCCATGTCTTGCAACGCTGCTAAGGACAATTGACGAGATTCAATTTCCATTTCAGTAGAAGTGACATAATTTTTATTCGCCTCTTCTTCACGCTCGACCTTTTGTCGATACGCTTTTAACTCTGAATGTTGAGTGGCCTTAATAAAGTCGTGAGAAACGATAAATGACACGGTTAATCCTATTAATTAAACGAAATTGATAACAGATCTCAATATAGTCAGTTTTCAATTATTTTTATATAGGTAAAATCCGCTAAATTATGAATACTAAAAATGCCATCCTTGGCAGGTCATACAGATGTCCATCGACAATTAACTAGTGAGAGAGTCTAGTTAACTTGCTTCATATACGCCGGAAGACGATCTTTGTTCATCGCAATATTACGTTTTAATTTCTTCGCTGATTTTTTTGCACCATCAATATTCACTGCATTACCCACTTGGATAACACCGATCATTCCCATCGCTAAATGAGGAACACATTTATAGATGTATACACCTTGCTCACTGAAGGTCACTTTGGCATCTTTGCCCATAGGTGTTAAAAACTCCTCAGCACCATCAGGAACAGATACTGACTGAGCATTATGAGTTGCATCAGCAGGAATAAAATTAACCGTATCACCCACTGCGATATTTAGGTAACCAGGTTCCATCACCATTAACTGTCCGTCACTACCTGACGTAACGAGATTAACAGTATGTTCTTCAGCACTTACCAGTGCACTGCTCAACAATAACATAACTGCTAAGGCCTGCTTATGTTTAATCATTATTTCTACTCCATTTGGTTAAAACCATTTCACTAATAACCAAATAATAATGATTATCATTTACACTTACAAGGTAAATATTAAATTACGGACTTAAATAATGACGCCTTTAAATAAACAACGGTACTGTTAAACCCTATAACGTGGAATTTCCATAAACCGACACTGCGGAAAATTCATACACCCAAAAAATGTATCACCTTTATTTTTACCCCGCTTTGACTCACGCTGAACTAAGTTTCCGCCACACTTAGGGCATAGCTTGGGGTTTATATCGGCTTTATTACTCTGTGGCGTTACTATTGATTCTGCAGAGCCTGTGGTGGCAAGAGAAGAAGTATCGATAACCAATTCGCGTAATTTATTGGCTATGTCAGTAGATTGGTACGCCTGTTTGGCAGCAAACCGCAATAGAGGCACGCCAACAGCACGAAATGAACCATCTAAAAACTGATCACGACGCTGACGTTGAATTTTCTCATGTGAACGGTCATCCAACTCGATAGCACATATAATTTCAAAGGTATCTTTTTTCACCAAGACAAAATCAACGTGTTTGGCTTTAATTTTATTAAAAGCTGTTTGCCACAACCACTTATCGAGTCCCTTTTTAACCGAAATAAGATCAGCAACACGTACTTTGACATTGATCTCATACTGCTCTGCCACCGCTATTTTTAATACATGATAAAAAGACAGCTCTGCGGCCGTTAACAAACTGGCATTTTTTAAATAGGGAAAATAACTCACCTCATCTTGTTGTGAATTGAGTTTAGCCCTCACCAGCACAACAATGGCGATAATAACTAATAACACGCTAACTAATATAAATTCCATCTACCTACTCCCTGTACTTTCGATGTTTATATTGAAATTAGGCTATCGGCTAGTTTTGTCACAAACTTTAATCATTAGATAATTATTATTTTTATAATAATTATCCTAATTAATGACAAGAAGTTAAGTTAACTTTAAACAGCTTAAATTATCAATTATTCTATTGCCTAACCCTCTATTTTTGACTATGGTGTGGCTACTTTAAACTACGCTAATTTAGGTTCAAATAAATGAAAGCTCAAATCAAAGAAATGCTCATCCTGCAAGACGAGGTCAACCGTGTTGTAACAGAGGATTGGAAGCAACAAGGTTACCCTTGGTATCGTGCCGCGATGGTAGAAAGCATCGAAATGCTCGAGCACTTTGGTTTTAAATGGTGGAAGAAACAAACACCTGACATGGCACAAGTGCAATTAGAACTGGTTGATATCTGGCACTTCATGCTCAGCCACTATCTACAACAATCAGACTCCTTAGATGACATTGCAGACTTATTAATCGCTCCAGCACCAGAAAATGAAAGTGATGATCTAAGAGCGTTAATTGATAGTTTTGTAGGTGAACTTGCTAGCAAACAGCAATTTAATACCCACGTTTTTTACAATATGTTGTCAGTAGCAGAACTGAGCGTCGATGACTTATATCTGCAATACCTTGGCAAAAACACCTTGAACCGTTTCAGACAACACAATGGTTACAAAGACGGTAGTTACATTAAAATTTGGGACGGCCTAGAAGATAACGAAGTGTTATTTCAAATTCTAGCCGACATCAATGACAGCGTAACTAATACTGCTGACCATATTTACCAATCTTTAACCGCTAAATATCAATTAATCAGCTAGCGACCTGATATAGCAAGACAGTAAATTAACACTGTCTTGCTATTAACTTGTAATCACCGCTAAGGCTCACAACTTCAGCTCAATGACTTCTTGAACCAAGTTAAAACTGACAAGGTAGTTAGCAATGGTTGTGTAAGTAGCTGTTTTTATTTGTCCTACATGATCGTCTTTTTGTACACCTGCAACAAACATTGAACCCAATAATGTTGTGAATGGCGAAACATGGATATCATGTGCTTTAAAATAATCTTGTGCTGACAGTTTTAATTCTTGTCTATCTACTGTTTTATAAATGGCTGCATTCACTACATCTAAAACATACTCCGTACAGTTTTGATATTTAGCATTATAAGGGTTGGACATAACGGAATAGTCAGGGTTATGCAACGACTCGTATTCAGCTGTACCAACCAAGTTTAATAACCGCATCTGTAATGCTGGCGTGGGTATAATAATCCCGACTCTAGATTCATAAATACCAGTCAAGAAATCGACTGCATAATCGGTAACCAACTTACTTTTCGCGCCGTTTTTTTCCTCTTGATATAAATTATAGAAAGCATAACCAGGAATTATTCGACCATCAACTGTTTGAATTTTTGAATACACCCCAAATGCTACATGGGTATATTTAACACCTGTTGGTAGTTCATCCACTGGCCGGCCATTTCTGCCAATAATAAAAACACGAGCACCTTTTTCTGCCATCGTTGTTTCAACTTTTTTTGTCAGTGTCGCTATATTTTCAAGAGTAAACTGGGCTTCCCCTGCCTGCTGACTACCCGCCCAAACAGGGCTAGTTAGCAGCAGAGTAATTATCACAATATAGATGCGTTCTTGCATGACTACTCCCCTTCAGACTTCATGGCTTGTTCAGGTGAGGCTCTTGTTGTCAGAATTTCATCAGTAATAGCCAACGGCTCACCGATCGGTGTTGTTGCTTCATTCCATAACGCTTCACCGGCTTGACCACTTGCATTGCCAATTCCCCCAACTATCATTAATGGCACAGCAACTACACCCGATACAATTTTCACACCAGCAACCGATGTTTGAGCTATGGCTTGTGCTGAATGTGCAGATGCCTTAGATAAGTGCTGTGAAGAACCAGCAGCCATAACATTGATTGATCCAAATAACATTGGAGCCACAATCACTAGTTTAATAATATTTGACTTCATCATCTGTCCCTTTATTTTGATTTACCCGGTTGGGTGTTTACAAATCTACAAAAAAGAAGCACCTAACGAAACCATTTATTATAAAGTATAAAAATACAGCCCACTAAGTATCACTATATGATACTTTTACGTGTAAGAACTACATTCTATTCATTCATCTAAATATGAAAAGCGCTAATGTCACAAACAAAAAACTTAATAAAATCATTAAAAAAAATGCTTCGTGCTCGAGATGTCACTTATTCTGATATTGCTAAACAGCTTGAGTTAAGTGAAACGAGTATCAAGCGAATGTTTTCACAAAGTAGCTTTAGCCTGGACCGTCTAAATACTATTTGTGAAATGATTGAGATAGATTTTGTAGATCTATTACGCGTGTTTGATGATGAGCAAGAAAAAATTACTCATTTATCCTCAGCACAAGAACAGGAACTTGTATCCGATATCAAATTTCTTATTGTTGCTCTATCTGTACAGAACAGATGGACATTTGAAGAGATCATCACTCATTATGATATCTCTGAAAGTGAGTGCATTCGTTATTTAATTAAGCTTGATCGCTTAGGCATCATTCAATTATTACCTAATAACAAGATCAGAAGAATGGTGGCACAAGACTTTCAATGGTTATCAGGTGGCCCTATAGAATCATTTTTTGAACAAGACATTCAAACTGAATTTTTACACGCAAAGTTTATTGGAACTGGAGAACAACGTGTTTACCTTTCTGCTAGTTTATCTAACAAATCTATTGATATCTTTAACAAGAAACTTGATATCTTAATTAACGAGTTCTCAGATATGCAAAATGACGATTCCAAGTTGCCGATTAGTTCTAGACAAGGTGTAGGTTTATTACTCGCCTTTAGACCTTGGGAATCTACGGTATTCCAGAAAATGAAACGCATACCGTAATCATCACTATTGACTTCTATTACGTATAGTTAATTTTAAGCGATGCTAAATTGGCAGTGATACATTGTCGACTACACTCAACTCATTTAATCCTTCACTGGCAACAAATTCGCCACCAACATTTGCACGGAACGTTGATTACGAAACTCATTAACATCCAAACGATAATGAACAATCGCTTCACCACCACTCACTAACCAATCAGGTTGTTGTTGGCGAAATGCCATCGCTGTGATGTTTTTATTGTTATTTAGACCTAAGGTTAAGCGAAGGTGATCGCCCTCTTGACCGACGGTTCGAATGTTTTCAACCACAAATTTATTATGAAAATGTGGTTCAGGAAAGCCTTGCCCCCAAGGTGCAGCTGTTGGTAACAGTTCTGCTAAGTGAATAGATATATCATCAAAATCCATTTCACCATCTGAGCTAACAGTTTGTTGCAATACTTCAGCTTCAACCGTATCCTGCAAAACTTGTAAAAAGCATTGTTCAAACTCGGCTAAATCATCTTGTTTGATACTTAGGCCTGCTGCCATCGCATGGCCACCAAACTTGGATAATAACTGTGGTTTCTGTGCAGCAACATGAGCTAAAACATCACGAATATGGATGCCCGGTATTGACCGTGCAGAACCTTTGACTTCACCATTATCACCCGGTGCAAAAGCAATCACCGGCCGATGTTGACGCTCTTTAATGCGAGAAGCCAATAAGCCCACCACACCTTGATGCCAGTAGGGATCAAACAAGCAATATGCCAACGGTGGCTGAGCGTCATCAAATGACATCTTTTCTAGCATTTTCAAGGCTTGATCTTGCATGTCTTTTTCTACACTACGTCGGTCAAGGTTAATTTGATCGAGTGTTTGGGCTGCAGTTAATGCTTCCATGGCATCATCTGTTAACAAGCTATTAATACCCAAGCCCATATCTTCCATCCGGCCTGCGGCATTTAACCGTGGTGCTACAGCAAAACCTAGATCACTGGTCGCTAATTTAGCAGCCTGTTTACCTGCCACTTGTAATAAGGCTTTAATACCTTCACAAGCAAGGTTCTTACGCATCCTAGTTAAGCCAAGGTTAACCAAGGTTCGATTCAAACGATCTAAGGGCACAACGTCAGCCACGGTGCCTAAGGCAACTAAATCGAGTAAGTCGGTTAATTTAGGTTCAGTTATTTGCTGTTGTTGAAACCAGCTTTGTTGTCTTAGGTATTGACGTAAACCAAGCAATAGGTAAAAGCACACGCCAACTCCAGCCATATTTTTACTCGGGAACTGATCGTCATGTTGATTTGGGTTAATGATGGCTTCGGCAGCAGGTAAGCTTTCGCCCGGTAAATGATGATCGGTCACCAATACTTTAATGCCGCGGTTATTGGCCTCTTCTACGCCAGCAATACTTGCGATGCCATTATCAACAGTGATCAATAAGTCAGGTTGATTGTCTTTAGGTATATCTGCCAGTAATTCAGGAGTTAAACCATAGCCATGAACAAAACGATTGGGCACGATGTAGTCAATCTGCTTAACACCCATCGCCGTCAAACCTCGAATCGCCACTGCGCAACTGGTCGCACCATCGGTATCAAAGTCAGCCACAATCATAATACGCCAGTTATGTTGTAAAGCTTGGTGCAATAACACAACTGCTTTATCCATATCCAATAGCAAGTCAGGCTTGGGTAGTTCCGCCAAGGGATAACTTATATCGCTTTCAGATTGAATACCGCGTGCAGCCAATACTTTTCGTAAACAGTCAGGCCATGATGATGGTAGTTGCTGCCAGCCAGTACTATCACGTTGGATTATTTTCATCGTTAATTTACCAAAATTTCCAGCAATCTAATGGGAGCATACGGTAACGGCCAAAGTGTGGAATATCTATCGTCAACGACGTGATCTTGCCCCACTTAATTAACTGCCACCACGCCGATAATTGTTGTTCTAATTGTTGCAGTTGCTGTGACCAATCACCTTCTAAATCGATGGCGTCATTCACGTATAAAATCCGCCCTGTTAATAGAGCATTATTAATGTCAGAGAGCGGTTTGTTTCTAATATGACTGTGTTGCGCTAACTGGTTAAGTAATACATCGTCGCCATAGACACACTGCCAAGCAGCGCTATTTAATTCCAGATCGCCTTGTCCCCAAAACCATAAGCTATTAATTGGTGCTTTGCCTTGTTGTTCTCGTTCAATATTTAACGGTAAATCAAACAACAACATTTGGATTTCATTCCACAATCGCAACCAGTTCAATCGTTGTTGTTCATCACCGGTGGGTAGAAAGCCATGCACTGAATTTCCAGACACATCAGCTAAAGCAGAAAAGTTAAGTTCAGGCATTTTCTCTAAACTGATAAACCATTGCTGCTGTTGATCACGTTGTAGCTTAGCGCCAAACTCATCAAGTAGTGGTTGAATGGCAGCAATCAATTGCACCGCTTCTTCATTGCTAATATCTAAATCATCACTAAATAGAATTAAGCGATCACGATCAGCATGTAAATAACAAGGATCAGCACATAACACCTGGCCTTGGTCTTCACGTAGCTTAGCTAGAGGCAAATCTGAACTTGTTATTACTTGCTCAGTAAAGTGATTAACTAACTTGCGCTGCAAGCCCGTTTCATCAGACTGAAAATGGGCTTTAGTGATAATTTTTTGCAGGGTATCCGGCAACAGAGAATGATTCATTTTCTGTTGCACTATATTCGCCAAATTAGGCAAAATAGCGTGAAGTTCAGCTTTAGCCATTAGCTAATACTTGACTCACAAAAGGTATGGTTAACCGTCGTTTCTCTGCTAATGATGCACTGTCTAATTTTTTCAATACGGCCATCAAATCCACCATTTCTCTACCATGATGACGTAATAGGTATTGCGCCACATCTGCGGACAAAATTAACCCACGTGACTGTGCCTGAACAATCAACGCCTGTTGTTTGTCTTGGTCTGACATAGGCGGCAATTGATAAATTAAGGCCGTTGATAAACGTGACCGTAAATCAGGTAAGGTAAAGTTGAGGTTGGCAGGATTAGTATGGGCACCGAGTAACAATTGACCGCCGGCTAGTTTGAGCCTATTAAAACAGTGAAATAAGGCTTCTTCCCAATTTAGATTGCCAACGATAACATCCATATCATCCAAGCAAAGCAGGTCAATATTATCAATCGATTGCAAAATGTCAGGTTCAGCCGTATTGAGTAGCTCTGTTAATGACAAATAAAGCACATTATGACCGGCACGCTGGACGCGTTCAGCACAGGCGATTAACAGATGTGACTTACCAATCCCTTCCTCACCCCATAGGTAGATAAATTCCACGCTACCATTGTCAGAAAACTCGGTAAGCGCAAGTTTGATCTCAGTTTGACTGAAATAAAAATTATCCAGACGATAAATTTCCTGGAGAGTTAAACGCAAAGTAAGTTGCGTAGCAGGTGCAGACATTGAAACTAAAACCTAAGAATATAAATGGCTATCAAGATAGCGTTGGTGGGCATGACGAAGTAAAACCATAATCACAGCAGCCACTGGTAGCGCCAATAATACACCGGTAAAACCAAATAGTTGGCCACCGGCTAAAACAGCAAAGATTACAGCAACCGGATGAAGACCGATACGTTCACCAACAAATCGCGGTGTTAATACCGTGCCTTCAATGGCTTGTGCTGCACCAAATACCAACGCTACAAGTAGTACCGGCATCCATTCGTGGAATTGCAAAAAGGCGGCGACACCCGCTAAGCCAATACCCACTATCAAGCCTAAATACGGTACAAAGCTTAGCACTCCTGCGATAACGCCTACTAATAAAGCTAACTCTAAACCAATCATCATCAAACCCACTGTATAGATCGATGCTAATGCCATCATCACCATCAATTGGCCGCGAATAAAGGCTGCTAACATTTCATCACACTCTAACGACAGGGTGACAAATTGCGCGGAATATCGTCGTGGTAATAACTCCCTAAACCGAGCCACCAAGATATCCCAATCACGTAATAAATAGAAGGTCACCACCGGCACTAATACTAGGTTAGCAACCCATTGCAATACGATAGCGCCTGATCGTGTCATATAACTAAAGATACCGCCGGCGACTTGACCAACTTCTGACCAATAACTTGTTAACGCTTGTTTGATAGTATCTAAGTCTAATAAATCTGTTGGCAAGCCAATTGAGCTAAGCCATGGTTGTAACGCATCATGTATGAAGGTGATGTAATCAGGCAAACGTTTAAATAATGAGACCACTTGCGAACTTAACATCGGTATTAATACCAGTAGTAATAACAAGCCGACAATGAGCAATACAGAAAAGACAATAGACACTGAAACAGTTCGCGATAACTTCCAACTTTCTAGCTTATCTACCAGCGGATCAGCTAAATACGCTAATAATGCTGAAATAAAGAAAGGCATCAATACTGGCGTCAGTTGATAAAACAGCCAGCCAACAAAAATACCGCTGACTAGGATCAATAATTTAGTGATGTCACTCATTGCTACTTTTTCATCTGCTGCCATGCACGTAGTCCCCATACCAATATGTATTCACTGCCACTATAAATAACACTCGCAACGACTAGCCAACCGCCTAAAACAACCAGCGGATCAAATTGTGACCATATCTGCTGCAAGATAACCAATAATACTAATACAATCTGAAGTGCTGTATTTATTTTACTGCTCCACAGCGGCAGTAACTCAAACTTACCAACGATATAGTGATAAGCCATGCCACCGATGACTATCATTAAGTCACGTGTCATCACCAGTAAAAACAACCACATCGGCAGTAGGTTTAACCATGCCAATGTTGCAAAACTAGCCACCAATAATAATTTATCAGCGATAGGATCTAATATCGTTCCCAACCGCGACTGCCAATGATACTGTTTAGCCAAAAATCCGTCTAAAGCATCAGAGATGCCAGCAATAGCAAATATCACTAATGCCAGTGCAAACCGTCCTTCTACAATTGCCCATATGATAGGAAATATCAGTGCAATTCGTATGATAGATATAAGGTTTGGAATATCCTTTCGGGTCAAGGCAATAACCGGTAACTCATTTCGTTAGCAGTACCGTAACCATTATCTGCAGCTAACACTCGACCGATAGCTAAGGTTCTATTTAATACGTTGACATCACCTTTGAATGATAAAGTCAGCGCCACTTGTTCGGTAGCGAGCATGGCGACTTGTACATCAGTGACATATTGTAGTTTCGACAAGTACGACATCAAACGCGAGTAATCAGCATAACTACGTACATTATCTATATGCAGTGATAGTTGTTGTTCAAACTGATGACTACTTACCACTTGAGTGAAACGACGTGCTAAACGATCAGTTAATTCTTCAATACCTGCATTTAATGCCGTAGCCAAATCACCACGTGATTGCCAGTTTTCTGATTGACCGTTAATGATGGCATGCCAATGAACTTGACTAGTAGCTGCATTTTTTAACGACACTCTCGCTATCAGTGTCACCGCTGGTGCGTAACGCTGTGAAGCAGATTCGATGCTATGTGAAAAATCTCCCCACACATCAGCAAACTTCACTTGTGCCTGATCTTGCAAATCCATCACCGGTAGCAAAATAGGCAAACCACGCGCATCCGCCGATTGGACTAATAAACGGGCAATATTATGGTCACTACTTTCAGAGCCAATTAATGTTCGTGATTGCCCATCATCTACTGCTAGCCATACTAAAACTTCAGGTCGGGTTTTACTCCAAATAGGCAAGCCCAAATTAGTTAACGATTGGTTTAAACTAGACTTATTAAAAGTCAGTAACAACGCTAAACGATCGGGTTGAGTTAAGTCAGCATTAATATCATTAATGCGTTCATATTGAAACTGTTGCACTAACGATTCAGCTCTACCAATAAGCGGATTCAAATCCGTTAAATCGAGTGCAGAACGGTCGCCAACTACCTTGAGAATAACTTGCCGCAATGCTTGCGGCGCAAGTTGTTTCCTTTCCTGCTCACTCTGTGAAGCTACAGGAATAGGTGACTGATACAAATTAGCAACCTCAGCGGCAAAGCTGTTGGTTGCTAATAAGGAAATAAGAACAATAAATAATCTATGCATTGTGGTATTCTAACACGCTGTTTTTGACTGTGTTACAGCCTTTTTTTTTCAGGAATTTACGATGACAAACAGCGTGGACTCTTCTACCACATCTTCATTAAGTTACCGCGATGCCGGTGTTGATATCGAGGCAGGTAATGCCTTAGTAGATCGCATTAAGCCGCTAGCCAAAAAAACACGCCGTCCAGGTGTTATGGCTGGACTAGGTGGTTTCGGCAGCATGTTCGAACTACCAGTAGATCGCTACAAACAACCCGTATTAGTTTCAGGCACCGATGGTGTCGGTACCAAATTACGTTTAGCCATTGAATCTGGAATTCACAATACTATCGGTATTGATTTAGTAGCAATGTGTGTCAATGACATCATTGTACTTGGCGCTGAACCTTTATTTTTCTTAGATTACTACGCAACGAGTAAATTAGACATTGATGTTGCCGAATCTGTTGTTTCAGGTATTGCTGAAGGGTGTATCCAAGCCGGTGCAGCTTTAGTTGGCGGTGAAACTGCTGAAATGCCAAGCATGTATGAAGACGGCGATTATGATTTAGCTGGCTTTTGTGTCGGTGTCGTTGAAAAAGAAAACACAATTGATGGTAGTCAAGTACAAGCTGGTGACGTGTTAATTGGCCTTGCTTCTTCAGGTCCACACTCAAATGGCTACTCATTAATTCGTAAGATTTTAGAACGTAGCGAAGATAAGCTTGATACACCGTTTGCTGGCAGCACACTAGGTGAGCACCTAATGGCCCCAACAAGAATCTACGTCAAGTCATTACTTCAACTACATGAAAAGATTAATATTCATGCCTTATCACATATCACTGGTGGTGGTTTATTAGAAAACATTCCACGTGTATTGCCTGACAATGTCACAGCTGTTGTTGATCCAACTAGCTGGCAACGACCAGCCATCTTTGACTGGTTACAAGAGCAAGGTAATGTAATCGACGAAGAAATGTACCGTACTTTTAATAACGGTATCGGCATGGTTATTTGTGTTGCTGAGCAAGATGCAGAACAAACATTAGCATTACTTGCTGACCTGGGTGAAAGCGCATACCAAATCGGGCAAATCGAAAGCTCTGATCAAGCAACACCTGATGTGGTTATCCGTGGCTAATGAGTATCGATAAAAAAAATATCGTTATCCTGATTTCAGGACGCGGTAGTAACATGATGTCCATTGTTAACGCTGTTAACAATGGACAAATCGATGCCAACATCACAGCAATTATCAGTAACCGACCTGATGCTGCTGGTATTGAGTTTGCTGAGCAACAAGGTATTACCAACTTAATCATTGATCATAAAGAATTTGATTCTCGCGAATCATTTGATCAGGCCTTAGCCAAAGAGATTGATAGTTATCAGCCTGACTTATTGGTTTTAGCTGGATTCATGCGAATCTTAACGGCTGACTTTGTTGAACACTTCGCAGGTCGCTTAATCAATATCCACCCATCTCTACTACCTAAATTTAAAGGTTTAGATACGCATCAACGTGCAATTGATGCTGGTGAGAAAGAACATGGTGCTAGTGTGCACTTTGTTACCGCTGAATTGGATGATGGCCCAGTGATATTGCAGGCACGTGTACCTGTACTAGCAAATGATGATGTCGCTTCTTTATCCGCTAGGGTTTTAGAGCAAGAACATAAGCTCTACCCTGATGCCATTAAAAAACTGACCTCTACTACAGAGTAGACAGCCAGTAATGAAAACATTAATCAGTTATTTCTTGTTGTTGATGCCTCTTTGGTTATCAGCGCAAGAAATTCCTGATTTTTCAGCTAATTACTTAGTCAAACTGAATAACATACAAGCCGGTGAGCTTAAACGTAGCCTTGTAACGCACAGTGATGGTAATCGCCAATTTACCTCGATAACTAAAGCTAAAGGCGTGTTTGCATTTTTCAAACCTGATGTTGTCGAAGAAACCAGCATTTGGCAGTCAATTGATAACCAAGTACAACCTCAATTTTATAGCTTTGAGCGTACTGGTGGTAAAAAAGATAAGTTCATGGCGCTTAACTTTGATTGGCAAGCAGACCGTCTTCATATTGATGATGGAAAGCAACCATGGCAACTCAAACTCGAACATGGCACCTTAGATAAGCTGGTTTATCAAATTGCTTTAATGTCTGATCTCAAAACCAATAAGCAACAGTTTAACTACCGCATTGCCGATGGTGGCAAACTTAAAACCTATGATATCCGGATTATCACTGAGGAAGTTATTAAGACTCCACTAGGTAAGATTAATACGGTTAAGCTCATTCGCTATCGCTCGAACAACAATAAACGACAAACCACACTGTGGTGTGCACCTGCATTAAACTACCTGCCCGTTAAGTTGGAACATACCGAAAAAGGCGGCAGCGTATTTACCGCCCTACTTCGTAAACTTGATGGCATAACGACGACGGATGCGTTTATGCCACTCTCTACAAAAACAGATAACTTCAAACAGTTTGCACATTGATATGACAAAAAAATTCGAATTACTCAACGAAGAAACAGCCTATAACGGTTTTTTTAGCTTAAAGAAATTTACCGTTAAACATACCCTCTATAAAGGTGGCTGGAGCAATACCATCACTCGCGAGTTATTTCATCGTGGCAACTGTGTTGCCGTCTTACTCTACGATCCAGACCGTGATGAAGTGGTCATTATTGAACAATTCCGTATTGGTGCCTTGCAAATGCCTAAGCCTGAGCAAGCATGGCTATTAGAAATAGTCGCCGGTGCCATTGAACCTGGCGAAACAGCTGAAGGCGTTGCCTATAGAGAATCTGTCGAAGAAGCAGGCTGCGAAATCCAACAATTAATTAAGATTAATGACTTTTTCACCTCACCAGGCGGTACATCTGAATTATTGAGCTTATATTGTGGCAAAGTCGATACCACACATGTCGGAGGTCTTCATGGCCTCGAACATGAAGATGAAGATATCTCAGTTCAGACGATGAAATTTGATGATGTGTATCAATTACTATTAGATGGAAAAATTATTTCTGCCATCCCTATCATTGCTATTCAGTGGTTGAAAATAAACCGACAAGATTTACGCAACCAGTGGCAAAAATAGTCAGGCAGCAACTACACGCGTTGCGACCAACGCTCAATTCACTCTTGAAACTAGTAATTCACACCATAGTTGGTGAAAGACAACTTACCATTTTTAAATATAATTCCCTCTTTCTCTAGCAGAGATAATTGGCGATGGTAGGCTTCGCTGGCCACTGGAAACGAAATTTCACCCTTGGCATTAACAACTCGATACCAAGGTAAAGTAGTATTTTTTGGTAGGTTCTTTAAGGTTGTGCCAACATAACGGGCATGATTGGGATGCCCACATGACTTGGCCACTTGGCCATAACTAAGCACTCGACCATATGGAATAGCAGCAACTACCTGCCAGATTAACTCATTGAGTTCTATATTCTGCATTAGCTCAGCAAACTTAGCTCAGTAATCAATATGATAAGTTTCGCAAGCAATGGTGTTAGTTATTTTTCGTAGAGTTCGTCATATTATTTATTGCAACAACTAGAATAACACCTAAGAGTACGACTCCAAGTGTCGATAACGAGCGCCATACTAATCCAGTATCACCTATATATCCCCATATACCAAGAATAGAAACTGTTGTCCCTAAAATAATACAAATTATTGATACCGCTAATGCAATTTTATTCAAACTCATAAAAGCCAATCTTCCCTAATTTTAGAATAAACATATCGCTACGAATATTAACATGGGCTGGCAGAAAAATTTAAAACAAACGTTAATTCTGCTAAACCAAAACAGGTAAACAACCTGCCGCCTTAATTTCGATAAATCGTTTCTATTAAGTGATAACCAAACTTGGTTTTAACCGGACCATGCACTTTTAACACTGGCTTTTTAAACACCACATTATCAACAGCTTTAACCATCTTACCTGGACCAAACTCACCTAGATCGCCACCGCGTTTGGCAGTGCTGCAAATCGAGTGTTTTTTAGCTAGTTTAGTAAAATCACCACCATTAGCTAATAGCTGCTTGATCTGCTCCGCTTCTTCTTTTGTTTTCACCAAGATGTGACGTGCTGCTGCTCTAGCCATTAGTGATTCTCAACTTCAATGATTGCCGTTAAGGTATGTGATGCGCCCGGAATAATACTGACGCTGTCATCAAAAACATTGGCATTTTCAATGCAGACAAAGTGTTGGTAGCTATCTTCATTTAAATCAGCAAAAGCGGCACCTGTTTCTTGCCAAGGATTCCAAATAACCGTCGAATTACTCGATTCTGATTTCACCTTAATCGTTCGGTTTAAAGACTTATCGACAATGGTCGTTGTATCTGGCACTTGTTGATAAACACGATCCACTTCTCTATCAATGATGATCTTATCCGACTGTGTTTTCAGCTTATAACCATCTAACTTATCCAGGTAACTCACCTTGTCCATACCTTGCACAACTACTTGGCTAATATCCGCAACATTAAAATAAGTATGCATCGCTTGAGTAATAGCCAGCGCTTTTTTACCGGTATTGACGGTTGTCAGGGCCAAGATTAATTGTTTACCAATGGTAATATCTAAGATCAGTTCAAAATGATTGGGCCAAATAGCAAGAGTTTCGTCTGTACTCATCAAGCCAAGTTGTAATGATGTGCTGCCATCATCGTTATCTGATGTCGCTAAAACAGTCCAATCTAATACCCGTGCAAAGCCATGAGCTGGCAGCCCATAACCCGAAGTATCATCGCCGAACCACGGCCAGCATATTGGCACGCCACCGCGAATCGATTTACCCACGGTAAATACCGCTTTATCACTCAAAAACAGGACATCATGCTGTTGTCCCTTTGGTAGATATGAAAGTACTTGGCCACCTGATAACGACACTTTTGCGGTCGCATATTTATTCTCGATATCGATCATGATCTGCTCTCCTTTACTTTGCGTGAAGCAAAGTTGGTTATTGATAGCAAACTGATGATTAAGTTCTTTCTGATCTAACATTATATAACTTCGGAAAATGAAAACAAAAAGACGGGCTTATAGCCCGTCTCAAAGTGTTATTCGTTACCCATAAAAATAGGTGACGATCTAACTGATTTTAGTGCTGGTGACCGCCGTCACCGTGAACGTGACCATGTTCTAATTCTTCAGCAGTAGCTTCGCGAACTTCACGAATAGTTACGTCAAAGTTTAAGTGAACACCCGCCAATGGGTGGTTACCGTCAACAGTAACCATTTCGTCGTTCATCGCTACAACTGTAACCATTACTGGACCTTGATCTGTTTCAGATTGAAATTGCATACCAACTTCAATATTTTCAACACCACCAAATAATTCTTTCGGTACTTCTTGCTGCATGTCGTCATTACGCTCGCCGTAACCTTTTGCAGGTTCGATGCTAGCTTTAACTTCTGCGCCAGCTTCTTTACCTAATAATGCTTCTTCAAGACCTTCAATGATGTTACCCGCGCCATGTAAATAAGCAAGAGGACCAGCACCTTCTGATGAATCAATCACTGTGCCTTCATTATCAGTCAATGTGTAATCAATGAGTGCTACTGAGTTTTCTACAATTTTCATTTTTTTTCCTTACCTGTACTTAACAATATATATCGTTGCAACATAATCGCTACAACTCCAAAGTTTCAAAATCTTCTATTTAAACTCAATCACAATTATGATTGAGTACTAACAACAGTGATGCTCGTAAACAGCCTAGCTAGTCACTTCCACCCAGTTAGGCGATAACATCATTACTGCTAACAAAAATCCGCTACACTATTCGTCTGTTAGAACCATTAACCGGATTTTAACAACAAAATTTCGCCTATTCTACCACCAACCTCAGCCCGCAGCTAAATCAAACATGGCAAAACTGATTCTATTTAATAAACCTTTTGATGTTCTCACCCAGTTCACTGATCAATCTGGCCGAAAAACACTTAAAGACTATATAAAAACCAGCCAAGTCTATCCTGCTGGACGTCTAGATCGAGATAGTGAAGGTTTAGTTTTATTAACCGACTCAGGTCAGCTCCAACATCAAATTAGTGATCCAAAATATAAATTGGAAAAAACTTATTGGGTGCAAGTTGAAAATATCCCTAGTGCTGAAGCCTTGTCTAAGTTGCGGCAAGGCGTGCAATTAAAAGATGGAATGACACGTCCGGCCAAAGCAACATTAATAGAGTCGCCTGTGATTTGGCCGAGAACACCGCCAGTACGAGAACGAAAAGCCATTCCAACCCAATGGCTAGAACTCAAGATATCCGAAGGTAAAAATCGCCAAGTTCGGCGGATGACCGCAGCCATCGGTCATCCAACTTTGCGCCTTATCCGTTATGCCATCGGTGATTGGACGATAGATAACTTAGAATCTGGACAATCACAAGAAGTCATTGTGCCCGACATGATAAAATCTGCCGATGATTTGGACTCCACGAACAACCGTCGCCGCAATAATCGAACAAGATCAACAGTTTCTGATGGTCGAAGAAGTCATCGACGGCATAATGAAGATAAACCAGCCCGCCGGTCACCTCGAATCCGACGAAAGCCTGATCGAAGCGGTAATTCGTGAAACTCAAGAAGAAACAGCATGGCAGTTTCAGCCTACAGCGTTAACGGGAATTTATCGTTGGATAGCCCCCAATAACGAAACTTACATGCGCTATTGCTTTACCGGTAAGCTTATCGAACATAATAACAACCAACCATTAGACGATGATATTCATCAAACGATATGGTTATCACATGAACAAATTAGTGCCAGACAAAATGATTGTCGCAGTCCATTAATACTAGATTGCTTAAATGATTATTTAGCTGGTCATCGTTACCCACTTACTTTATTACACAATTAAATTATGTCAGAACAAAACAAAGTCGTAGTCGGTTTATCCGGCGGTGTAGATTCATCAGTTGCAGCCTTATTGTTAGATCAACAAGGTTACGATGTTGAAGGTTTATTCATGAAAAACTGGGTAGACTTTGCTGAAGAAAGTGAATGTACTATCGAAGAAGATCGCAAAGATGCTAACTCAGTTGCAGATAAAGTTGGCGTTCCTTTCCATGAAGCCAACTTTGCTATGGAATATTGGGACTTTGTCTTTAAGCACTTCTTAGATGAATATCGTGCAGGTCGTACGCCCAATCCTGATATTTTATGTAATCGTGAAATCAAGTTTAAGGCATTTTTAGACCATGCTATGCAGCTTGGTGGCTATATGATCGCCACTGGCCATTATGCTCGTGTTGAACAACGTGATGGAACGTTTCACTTATTAAAAGGCTTAGATCACAATAAAGATCAAAGTTACTTTTTATATACCCTAGGCCAAGCCCAACTCTCCCGAACGTTATTCCCACTAGGAGAACTACCTAAACCTGAGGTACGTCGTATTGCTGAGCAAGCTGGCTTTATTACTCACGATAAAAAAGACAGTA